>NZ_RCWE01000001.1:0-440986 GCF_018448925.1 Photorhabdus akhurstii
ATATTAGCTTTTTGCGAGATTTAAATATTATGATATATCGTGGTTTTACGTTTAAACTAACATTAATCATATCCGATTTATTTTGACTGACACTGTTTTACCGGCATGGTTTTACTAATATTTTTTTTACCAACATTGTTTTACTGGCAATTCTGCGAGTTTTTATAAATCAATCACCTTTTATCTTTCCTTTATAAATCACTAATCAATAGCTTGATAGTATAAAAACACCGTTAATGTTTTTTAGGATAACGCCTTTTTTAGCATTTAAATCCGGCTAAATTAATCTTTTTATCTCTTTTTTATCACATTTTTTATTGATTTGTTCGTAAAATGATGGTGAGAAAATACTTGAGCGTTAATCTATTCCATTATGTTATTTTACGTGATTATTGCTTTTCAACTCTCGGTTAATGATTAGTGAATTTCGATTAAATGTCATTAATCACGCTACTGAAAAATTTGATTCATTGTGTTAAATCAGTCTGTTGAATGAAGTATTTAACCTCTCCCTGTTTGTCGTTTTAAATAGTCATAGCGGGTTAGGCAAATGTAAAATAAGTGGAGTGTAGTATTACCGATTTACCGATAAGTGGATTAAACATAGCAGGGAATAGGTTGTTTTTAGTCACTCTATACCTTTTAAAAAGCTGACATTAATGGCCTGCCTATTCTTTAATCCTTAGTTGATTAATCACCGGTAAAAGGGAGATGTAAGTTAAAAAATAATGTTGAAAATATGATAAGCTTATACAGCGATTTTCATTCTGAGGGGGTGTTTGTTTTTAATTATAAATCGGCCATGACGAAAGGTTTTTACATTTACTGAACCGTATTTAACCTCCTTGTTTTCATTAAACTGATATTTAGGTTTTCTGTTTTCTGTTTTCTGTTTTCTCCTTTTTCTGTATTTGATTTTTTAGGTTTAAAACCAATGAGGGTGGCAGAACGGCTAACGGTATTAAGATTAACGCCCATCTCTTTAATCATTTTTAATGTTGCTAAACATTCTTGCTTTTCTGGGGTTAATCTAAAATTTGCCCGGTTTTCTACAATTATAGTCTCTGATTTTTCGTAAACTTGTTGTAGTCAGGCAAAATCTTTTATTTAAGAAGATTGGTTTAATGTGGTTAATACGGTTAAATGTTTTGCTAAGATATATTATTGTTATTAGGTTAACACAGTCATCTTTTCACCTTGTTTAATCAATTTAAAACCCGTTTTCCCTGATGTTTTCTCTTCCAATGTCCGAATGCCATCGGACTTTTCATCCGCTTTTAAAAATCCTTAATCACTGCTTTTTACTTTTGATGATTAAAGTTTTTACCTGTTTTTTCGTGGTTAGCCTGGCCTCTTTTCCCGCTTTTAAAACCACACAGATAGATAAAAAAGGCTTTTTTTAACAATTGCCCCGTAAATCCTGGCCCAATGCGAGGGTGTCGCAAAAGGCCGGCATTGAAAACAAACCGCGAGTTTGGGTAAATTTTTCTGACGCCCGGTGTGAATGGAAGGCATCAGTTGTTGTAGAAATGTCGTCATAAAGGAGCCGCAACAGTCACCCAAGGTTTTGCAGGGTATTCTCTAACGCCTGATGCAGTAATTCACGGTCGTGTCGGTAGGGAACATCCTGTGCTTCGAGTATTTGCTGAGTGATAATTCGGCCGTTAAGGTCGCTGATATCTGTACAAGGGCCAACAATTACCGCATCAATTATCCGGCTGCCAATTTTGTTTTCCATTATTTCCAGCTTATCTTTCAGTGTCAGTTCAGCGGCGGCGGCACTTAATTCTTTGCCAAGATTACCGATATAAATCATATTGGCATTGCTACGGCGCAGGGATTGGGTGAGATCTTCAAGCAAAAGCAATGGCATCAAACTGGTAAAGAAGCTGCCGGGGCCGATGATAATCAGATCTGCCTGAGTAATAGCATCCAATGCCTCTTTTGTTGCTGTCGCGGGGGGATAAAGCATCAACTCCTGAGGAATACAGTGCAACTGATCAACATTAACTTCGCCATAAATGGTGTTGCCTTGATCATCTATCGCCATCAGGTCAACGGGCTGCTCAGACATTGGAATAAGATGAGCATTAACTTTCAGTAAACTGCGGATTAAATTAATCGCCTCAAGGGGCCTGACGCTCAGATGATCCAACGCTTTAAGCATCAGATTACCCAGATTGTGCCCGGCCAATTCTCCATTGCCACCGAAACGGTATTCGAACATTGCCGACGCGACACTGGGTTCGGTAATAAGCTGATTTAAACAATTGCGGGTATCACCCCAGGCAATACCGCCTTCCGAACGCCGGATTCTGCCGGTTGAACCGCCATTATCTGTCGTGGTGACAATGCCTGTCAGGCGGGAGCCTAGTGATGAAAGAGAGGACATAACGCGCCCAAGGCCATGACCTCCACCTAAAGCAACTACCCGATCTAAATCGGCTAATGTGCGGTTTCGCATAGAATTCCTGTTGCTAACTGAACGTATATTTACCGAATAATTTTAACGTAATTTATTATAAAACACGATTAACCAACTAGCGTTATGATTGGGCGCAATGTTTTAATCAATCACCAATAGAAATTGCCTGCGATTTATTCTGCCGCTGGCTAATTCATTGTATATTCAATTATATAACGAAAGTGGGTATTCGCATTTTCCTGTGTTAAGCGCTAGAATTTGTAGTGGAAATGTAAATCACAGATGTTGAAATTAACTCCTAGCCTCTGCATCTAACTCACTTTTTACACAGCGATATGATGTTTTGGCCGTGACCATTGAGTCACCAGGATGTGAGGCAGAAATGCCTGCGTCTCCCATGTTTGGAAAGGTGTTATTGTGGAACAACTCATAGATGCTTTTGCCCGCAAATTTTACTATTTACGGCTATCCATTACCGATGTATGTAATTTTCGGTGTACTTATTGCCTGCCGGAGGGTTATAAGCCCCGTGGACATCACTCCTTTTTGACATTATCCGAAATCCGTCTTGTTGGCCGAGCGTTTGCCGATCTGGGTACAGAGAAAATCCGTTTGACGGGTGGCGAACCGACCATGCGCCGTGATTTCACCGATATTATTTCCGTCATACGTGAGAATAAGTTGATTAAAACCCTGGCGGTAACTACCAACGGTTATCGAATGGAACGGGATGTTGCTCAGTGGAAAGAGGCGGGTTTAACTGCGGTGAATGTCAGTATGGACACGCTTGATCCTCGCCAGTTTCATGCGATTACCGGACAGGACAAATTTTTTCAGGTGATGCGCGGTATTGATGCAGCATTTGCGGCGGGTTTTAATAAAGTGAAAGTCAACGTGGTGTTGATGAAAAATGTGAATGATATCCGCCTGCCCGCTTTCTTGAACTGGATAAAAGATCGTCCAATTCAATTGAGATTCATCGAGTTGATGGAAACCGGTGACGGCGGAGAAATGTTTCGTCAATACCACATTTCGGGAGAAACTATCCGGGAACGTCTGTTGCTTGATGGTTGGCAGTTGCTTCAACGTTCACGCAGTGATGGACCGGCACAGGTTTTTAACCATCCTGATTATCAAGGAGAAATTGGTCTGATCATGCCTTATGAGAAAGATTTTTGTCGAAGTTGTAATCGGTTACGTGTTTCTTCAATAGGTAATCTTCATTTATGCCTGTTTGGTGAACAGGGGATACCACTGCGTGACTTGTTGGCAAGTGAAGAGCAACTCAATGATCTGAAATTGCGTATTCAGGGTGGATTGCGACATAAACGGGAAACCCATTTTCTTCATCAAGGCGATAGCGGCATCACCCCAAATCTTTCTGTCATCGGCGGTTAATTTACCGTCTGGATATTGTTGTTTTTTCAGGAGCTGAGAATGTCTCAATTAACCCACATCAATTCTACCGGTGAAGCGCATATGGTTGATGTTTCCGCTAAAGCTGAAACATCACGCGAGGCCCGGGCAGAAGCTTTTGTTGAAATGAAGCCGGAAACATTGGCAATGATTATTGATGGCAGCCATCACAAAGGTGATGTATTTGCCACCGCGAGAATAGCGGGTATCCAGGCGGCAAAGCGCACATGGGAATTAATTCCGCTATGTCATCCATTACAGCTAACTAAAGTAGAAATCCAGTTGGAGGCACAAACGGAATATAACCGGGTCAGAATTGAATCTTGTTGTCGTCTGACCGGGAGAACCGGGGTTGAAATGGAGGCACTGACAGCAGCGTCGGTCGCGGCTTTGACAATTTACGATATGTGTAAAGCAGTACAGAAAGATATGGTCATTGGGCCAGTTCGTTTGCTGGAGAAGATAGGCGGGAAATTAGGCTATTTTAAGGCGGAATAATGATTAAAGTACTATTTTTTGCTCAGGTACGTGAGCTGGTAGGTACTGATTCACTGGATCTCGATAATCGTTACACAACCGTTGATGGGTTGAGAAAGGCGTTAATATCAAAGGGAGAGCGTTGGGCCTTGGCGTTGGAAGATGGAAAATTGTTGTCAGCGGTAAACCAATCTCTCGTTCATGGCGGGCACTCATTACAGGATGGTGATGAAGTGGCTTTTTTCCCGCCAGTGACTGGGGGATGATCAATGCTGGGGAATGATTAATGAAAAACACCCGCATTTTCGTTGGGCCGGAAAATTTCAATGTAGGGGATGAATATCAATGGCTTGCGCAGTGTGATGAAGATGGCGCTATCGTCACTTTCACCGGCAAAGTCCGCAATCATAATTTGGGAGATAATGTCGGTGCGCTGAGATTGGAACATTATCCGGGAATGACGGAAAAAACGTTACAGCGTATTGTCACCGAAGCACGCAGTCGCTGGCCGTTGCAGCGAATCAGTGTTATCCATCGGATTGGTACGCTTTATCCGGGTGATGAGATTGTGTTTGTCGGTGTAACCGGCGCTCATCGTCATATGGCTTTTGAAGCGGCTGAATTTATTATGGATTATTTGAAAACGCAGGCACCTTTCTGGAAAAAAGAGTTTTTGCCTGATGGTGAACGTTGGGTTGAATCTCGTGAAAGTGATCAGGAAGCCGCGGGACGTTGGTCATGAAAGTTTTTGCTAAATTCTGCGAAGCGCTTCGAAAAAGAGTTGATTAAAAAGATTGCTATATGAGTAATTATTGAATAGTTAATTGTTTTGTTTATTTTCTATGATAATGTATAAAACTTGAGTGGGTTGTTGATACTGAACAACCTGGATTTTTGAATATTGTTATAAAAGGTAAGCTTCATGGATCGATATCCACGCTCTAATGGTTCGATAATCCAGCAAGCTGGAACCGGCCTGCAAACTTATATGGCCCAGGTTTATGGTTGGATGACTTGTGGCCTGTTGTTAACCGCGTTTGTGGCTTGGTATGTGTCACAAAATCAGGATATTGTTGAATATATTTTCTCAAACTCAGTACTCTTCTATGGGTTGATTATTGCCCAGTTTGGGTTGGTTTTCGTCCTCTCTGGCATGATTAACCGTATGGGAGCTTCGTTAGCCACGGGGCTATTTATGCTCTATTCGGCGCTGACCGGCCTGACGCTTTCTAGTATTTTCGTTATCTATACTATCGGCTCCGTTGCGAGCACTTTTGTCGTGACGGCGGGGATGTTTGGCGCACTGAGTTTTTACGGCTATACCACCAAACGTAGCCTGAGTGGCCTTGGCAGCTTCTTGTTTATGGGGCTGATCGGCATCATTTTGGCTTCTCTGATTAACTTATGGTTAAAGAGTGCAGCGTTGACGTGGGCGGTAACCTACATTGGCGTCGTTATCTTTGCGGGCTTAACCGCTTATGACACTCAGAAGCTGAAAGAGATGGGTGAAGATCTGGATGTGAATGACAAAGAGAATTTGCGTAAATTCTCGATTGTCGGCGCACTGACGCTGTATCTAGACTTTATCAACATGTTCTTGATGTTATTGCGTATTTTTGGCGATCGCCGTTAACCGCTGATTTGCTTCTGATAAAAGCCCTGCATCGTTAAGCATAGCTAAAATGCAGGGTCATTTTTGTTAAGCAATCTTCCGTCGAAATAACCAATAAGCAAGATTACCGGTTGTAGCGGTAATGGCCAAAAGAGGCCATAGACTTCTCCAGATAACAGTGAAATCAGCATCTTTGAGATAAATTTGCTTGGTGATGTCGTTAAAGTGCCAAATAGGATTAATCCAGGTGATCTCTTGTAACCATCCGGGCATATTTTCAACCGGAGAAATATAACCGGAGATTAAGATAGCGGGCATGATAAAGACAAATACGCCAATAAACGCCTGTTGCTGAGTGTAGCAAAGGGAAGAGATTAACAGGCCAAATCCCACCAGCGATAAACTGTATATCAGCATAGCGCAGTAAAACAGCGTGAGTGAACCAGAAAAGGGGATTTGATAGCAGAAGATGCCAATAGCGAGCACCAAAGTTGCCTGAAAGGTAGCGACAATTACCGCAGGAACCGCTTTGCCAATGAAAATCTGCCAAGTGGTCATGGGTGAAACCAGTAACTGGTCCAGCGTTCCCTGTTCCCTTTCACGCGCAATCGACAGCGCGGTGACCGTTAATATCCCAACCGTGGTAATCAGCGCCACCAAAGAGGGGACGACAAACCATTTATAGTCCAGGTTAGGGTTATACCAGTTGCGGATCACCAACTCGCTATTATTGGTCTTCGGCAGATTACCGATCAGTTCCTGTTGATAGTTAAGGACAATTTCTTGGATATAGCCCGCTGCAATTTGAGCGCTGTTAGAATTGCGTCCGTCCAGCAATACCTGGAGGGAAACCGGGTCATGGCTGGCAATCTTAGCACTGAAATCTTGTGGGAAACGTACCAATAATAAGGCTTTTTGGTGATCGATGACCGGTTGTATTTCTTGTGAATGGTTTAGCAACATCACGTCAGGAAATGCCTTTGATTTTGCCAGCCGTTGGGTGAGTTCAATAGAGGCTTTACCTTTGTCTTCATCAAAAATAGCAATAGTCGCGTTAGTCACATCAAGGGTTGCGGATAGAGGAAATAAGATCATCTGGAAGATAACCGGCATAACCAAGATGGCCCGTGTTTGCGGATCTCTGAGTAGAGACTGCAATTCTTTAATAATCAGGGTGTAAAGACGATAAAACATGCTAACTCCTTCTTAATCCAGACGCCGCTGGGTTTTCCATGCAGTCAGGCCAATAAACACAATAGCGGAGGCGATCAGTAATAATAGATTTATCATCAATACCGTGCTGATATTTCCCGCCAGAAAGAGCGTATGCAAGCTACTGACAAAATAACGAGCCGGGATGAAATAGGTTGTTACCTGAATAAAGGCGGGCATGCTGTTTATTTCAAAGATGAAGCCGGAAAGCATAATCGCAGGCAGAAAGGCGACATTCAACGCTATCATTGCTGCATTAAATTGGTTGCGTGTCACCGTAGAGATCAAAAGCCCGATACCAAGGGCAGTAGCCAGATAGAGGCTAGTGATCGCAGACAATATCCATAGCGAGCCTCGGTAGGGTACATCTAGTACGAATACAGCCACCAGCATACAGAGTAGCATGGAGAATGATCCAAGCACTTGATAAGGCAAGAGTTTAGAAAGCAGTAATTCGGTGCGGGTAATTTGAGTAGACAGCAGGGCTTCCATCGTACCGCGTTCCCATTCACGAGCGACTACCAATGACGTCAGGATGGCGCCAACCACGGTAATGATAATGGTGATTGCGCCGGGAATGATGAAATGCTGGCTAATTGTTGCCGGATTGAACCAATAACGGACCTGCATATCGATCAGTGGATTAACCGCGTTTCCCTGATCTTGCCCTCTTTGTTGTAGCCAAATCCGCCATACGCCTTTGGCATAATTTTGTACAAAGCTTGCGGTATTGGGTTCACTGCCGTCAGTAATGACCTGAATTTGTGCTTTAGCATCAGGGCGGGCAAGTTGCGTATCGAAATTAACAGGAATGACAACCAGCCCACGTATTTCTCCTGATTGCATCATATTAATTAATTGCTGACGATTATCACTGATTTTGGGTTCAATATAGGGCGAACCGGCAAAAGCTTGTATCAACTCACGAGCATCTTTACTTTGTTGCTCTACCAGAATACCAAGACGGACGGTGCTGGAGTCGAGATTAATACCATAGCCGAAGATAAATAACAGAATCAATGGAATGACAATAGAAATTAATCCGCTGGTGGGATCACGTAAGATCTGTTTTGTCTCTTTTACACAAAGTGCTTTCAGTCGCCACCAAGAGAAACGGACAGCTTGCTGTGGAGCATGTTGCTTTGGGCTATTCATTGTGGCTCCTCATCATAATTAATGACCAGATCAATAAACGCCTGTTCCATTGATGGGTCAGGATTTTCATCGGTAGCAACCAATTGTTTCAAATCATCTGGTGTTCCGGCGGCAATCAATTTACCGCGAAATACCAGCCCTATTCGGTCACAATATTCAGCTTCATCCATAAAGTGAGTAGTCACCATAACGGTGACGCCTTTATCTACCATGCCGTTGATATGTAGCCAGAATTCGCGTCGTATCTGCGGATCAACGCCAGAAGTCGGCTCGTCCAGAAACAGAATGTCTGGCTCATGCATCAATGAGCAGGAGAGGGCAAGGCGCTGTTTATATCCCAGAGGCAATTCATCGGTGGTTTGCTGTAAAACCGATTTGAGATTGAAAGCGTCGATCATGCCGTCAATTTTCTCTTTTTGTTTACGTCCTTGCAGACCGTAAATGCCGGAAAAGAATTTCAAGTTCTGTTCAACGGTCAGGTTGCCGTACAGAGAAAATTTCTGCGCCATATAACCTAAATGTTGACGGGCTTTCCCGGAGCTGGTTTTAAGATCCATTCCCAATACCAGAGCCTTACCGCTAGTGGGCACCATCAGCCCGCACATCATTTTAAATGTGGTGGATTTACCGGCGCCGTTCGGGCCAAGCAGACCAAAGATTTCTCCGCGTTTCACCTGAAAATCAACATGGTCAGTGGCAGCAAAATCGCCAAATTTTTTGGTTAAATCCTGTGCTTCAATCACTGTTTCTGTCGGGTTAGCTGCGATTCGTGGCATGATCTCTGCCAATTCCGAACGACGGGTAGAGCCGCCACCGAGTAAATCGATAAAAGCATCTTCAAAGCGAGGAGTTGCTTTAATGATTTCAGCATCTGGTAGTTCAAGCCGGTTAAGCAATTCTTGCGGGGAGACATCAGGTTTGAGAATAAGACGAACATATTTTCCCTGAATCACGCCATCGGTGACTTGTGGCAAGGTAAGGGCATGTTGCAGTGTTTTTCTACGGGAGTTCTGTTTGGTATCAAGTAGAAAAGAGCGTCCGTACATCTTTTGGGTTAATTTTTGCGGCTGCCCGTGGTAGAGCAATTTTCCTTGATTAAGTAACAGGACATCGCGACACTGTTCAGCTTCATCCAGATAAGACGTGCTCCAGAGAATTAGCATTCCATCATCTGCCAGCTCGTGAACCATGCGCCAGAGTTCGCGGCGGGCGATTGGGTCAACGCCAACGCCGGGTTCGTCCAGCAGCAGAACTTTGGGTTTGCCAAGCAAAGTACAGGCCAGCCCCAGTTTTTGCTTCATACCGCCTGAAAGCTTGCCCGCCAGTCGCCCGGTAAAACGGGTCAGATCGGTAAACGTGAGTAATTGCTCATAGGTTTTCTTACGTTCATCACCCAGAACGCCGCGTAGATCCGCATACAGATTCAGATTTTCTAATACGGTGAGATCTTCATACAGGCCAAATTTCTGCGGCATATAGCCCAATTCAAAACGCACTTGTACGCCATCTTTTATTGGATCAAGCCCCATGATTGCAATAGAACCACTATCGGGTTTCAGTAAGCCTGCTAACATGCGTATCAGCGTGGTTTTTCCCGCTCCATCCGGCCCGACAAGGCCGGTGACAGAGCCACCGTAGATCTCGGCGGTTAGGCTGGATACCGCAGGATGACTCAAGTTAGGAAAAGTTTTCTCGACTTTTGCCAACTTTATCGTATATGCAGCGCTGCTCATGACAGCCCCTTATTTGTCTGAATCAGAAAAATGCAGGGTCACTGGCATACCTTGACGCAGGGCTTCATCCGGGTCGGTGACAATAATGCGCAACCGATAGACTAGATCGGTACGCAGATCGGGGGTCTCTACATTTTTTGGCGTAAATTCGGCTGTGGGTGAAATAAAGCCAATTTTGCCGTGATAAGGTTTATCTTTACGGCTGTCGGTATAGAGCAAAATTTCACGTCCGGGCGTTGCCTGCCCAAGATGGCTTTCACTGATATAAGCTCGAACCCAAACCGGGTCAGTCAGAGAAAGCGTAAACACCGTATTGCCTGCCGCCAGCATGGTGCCGGGTTCAATGGCGCGGGTTAGGATAGTCCCCTGCGAGGGGGAAGTCAGTTGAGTATCTTGTAAGTCCAATTCAGCCTGAGCAACAGCCGCTTCGGCTTGAGCAAGCTGGCCTTTGGCTTCTGCAATTTCTTCTTTACGATAACCGGTTTCGAACTGGTTCAGTTTATCTTTTGCCGCTTGTAAAGCCGCTAATGCTTGATTACGGTCAGTTTTAGCATCATCTAATTCGTTGGCTGAAATAACTTTGCTTTGCCACAAACCTTGTTGGCGTTTGAAGAAACTATCAGCGAAATGCCAGGCAGCCTCACGTTGTGCAACTTCTGAACGGACTTGGGCAATTTCTTCGGTGCGATAACCCTCTTCCATCATAGCTAAACGGGCTTTAGCGCTATCACGAGTGGCTTTCGCTTTATTGAGAGCGTTAATAAATGGCCCATTATCCAGTTGGCCGATTGCTTGATTAGCTGCAATGGTATCGCCTTCATCAACTTGCAGGCTGGCGAGTTTGCCGCCAACTCGGAAACTCAGATTAACAGTACGTATATCTACGTTGCCATAGAGAGTCAGAGTTTTATCATTTTTACCTTGATAATAGTAACTTCCTAAAATAGCGCCAAGAACAACGGCGACCACTAATATTGCCAGCGTGACTTTTTTGTTGTACATGATATTCCCTGTTATTTTATTTATTCGAATTCTGTTTTTTCAGTCCATTCAGTAATAAATCAATATGCTGGATAAGGATCTGATCAATCAATTTATATTCTTCTGGCCCAATATTATTCCAGCCTGTTTGACGTAATAAGGTTTCCCTTGCCATTCTGAAAGTGAGAATTTCTCCCATGAGTGCATGGGCATGCAGCATGGTAGAGAGCTGATGTTCATCGGCGCCGATATAGCTGGCAATCAGTTTATTTAATCTATTATGGAGGGGAGCTAGCGCTTGCTCATGGATTAGAGTATAGGCATCTGTTGGGGCGAGTTGCTCTCTGGCCATTATCCGGCTGATATTGATACTCTCTTTTTCAATCATCAGACGATTAACGCCAAGAAATCCTTCGTGAATTAATCTCAATATATTTTCCGGTGAGCCTGTCGTTGATGATGAAAAAAAATCATCAATCTCTTTAAAAAGATGAGTGAACTCCTTCTTGATTGTATCAGTAATATACTGGGCGACTGCCTGATAAAGCCCCTCTTTAGATCCAAAATAGTAGGCTATGGCAGCAATGTTCTGTTGAGCGCGCAATGCGATTTCCCTAGTTGTTGCACCGGTCAGTCCTGATTTACCGAAAATTTCAAGGGCTGCTTCGAGTAACTGTTGTTTGGCTTGTTCGCCTCTGGCGGTTTGGGTGTTGTTGACTGACATGGACATGCATCCTGTTGCAAATAATCAAAAGACTTAAACAAAATATCAATCATGGGGTAACTCTATACTTATAGTAAATCAATGTAAATTGCATAAAAATGTTATGGATCATGAAAATTACCGGCTAAATAGCTGTAGTTTTAGTTGCGCCATCAGAAAGTATATCTGATATAATAATTCAGATATGGCGCATTGCAGTTTGTGTTTTTTTCTTTGTGGTATTTACCACGTCTGATTTTCTTCCCATAAAACTGCCCCTGAATAGCGTTCAGGAATGGTGAAGTCTGGAGCATTTCTTATTTATGAATTTTGAATCACTTGGCTTAAGTGCTGATATTTTGCGTGCCATTGAAGAACAGGGTTATTCAGTGCCAACGCCAATCCAACAGCAGGCAATCCCTGTCGTATTAGCAGGTAAAGATTTATTAGCGAGTGCTCAAACAGGCACGGGTAAAACCGCAGGTTTTACCTTACCCATGCTGCAACGGTTAAATGATTCTTCTATTCAGGTGAAAGGGCGCCGACCGGTCAGAGCATTAATCCTGACGCCAACCCGTGAATTGGCTGCTCAAGTGGGGGAAAATGTACGTGATTACAGTAAATACCTCAGATTGCGCTCTCTGGTTGTTTTTGGCGGTGTTAGCATTAATCCTCAGATGATGAAATTGCGTGGTGGTGTGGATATTTTGGTCGCCACGCCGGGGCGTTTACTGGATCTTGAACATCAGAATGCAGTTGATTTATCGCGGGTAGAGATTCTGGTATTGGATGAAGCTGACCGTATGCTGGATATGGGATTTATTCATGACATCCGCCGAGTGCTGAATAAATTACCGCCGAAACGGCAAAATTTGCTGTTTTCTGCAACTTTCTCTGACGATATCAAAAATTTAGCCAATAAATTACTGCATGATCCTGTTAGTGTTGAGGTTGCACGTCGTAACTCTGCTTCTGAACAGATTGAGCAGTTTGTTCACTTTGTCGATAAAAAGCGTAAAGGTGAGTTGCTTTCTTTCTTGATCGGGAGCCGTAACTGGCAGCAAGTTCTGGTGTTTACCCGAACCAAGCATGGGGCAAACCGTTTGGCGGAACAGTTAAATAAAGATGGTGTAACGGCTGCTGCTATTCATGGTAACAAAAGTCAGGGAGCGAGAACCCGTGCGTTGGCTGATTTTAAAGCGGGCCGCATCAGGGTATTAGTTGCGACAGATATTGCAGCTCGTGGTCTGGATATTGATCAACTGCCTTATGTAGTGAATTTTGAATTGCCTAATGTCGCCGAAGATTATGTCCATCGTATCGGTCGTACTGGTCGGGCAGACGCAACAGGGCAAGCCCTTTCTCTGGTTTGTGTTGATGAGCACAAATTATTGAAAGATATTGAACGTTTGCTAAAACGGGAGATTCCTCGTATGGCGATTCCCGGCTATGAGCCAGATCCCACCATCAAGGCCGAACCTATTCAGAATGGCCGTCAGGCACGTGGCGATAATCGGCAGAAAAACAGCCATCGTCGCTCTGGGGCGCCTTCGCGTCAGCGTAGCCGCAATCATGATGGATCTCATAAATCGCCGAGCGCCAGAGGTTAATTAATGCGGGTTTTACTGGCGCCGATGGAAGGTGTGCTGGACTCTTTGGTCAGGGAACTTCTGAGTGAGATTAACGAGTATGATCTGTGCATTACGGAATTTTTACGGGTTGTCGATAGCCTATTGCCGGTAAAATCTTTTTATCGGCTTTGCCCTGAATTACGTAACCAAAGCCGGACGCCATCCGGCACATTGGTACGGATTCAGCTCTTGGGTCAATATCCACAGTGGCTGGCGGAAAACGCGGCACGAGCGATTGAATTAGGGTCCTATGGAGTTGATTTAAATTGCGGTTGCCCGTCAAAAACGGTCAACGGCAGCGGTGGCGGGGCAACGTTGCTAAAAGATCCTGAACTGATTTATCAGGGAGCGAAAGCGATACGTGAAGCGGTACCTGCTCATTTGCCTGTGACGGTTAAGGTTCGCTTGGGTTGGGATAGCGGTGATCGGCAATTCGAAATTGCTGATGCGGTACAACAGGCGGGCGCGACGGAAATTACGGTTCATGGGCGAACGAAAGAGGATGGTTATCAAGCGGAGCGTATTAACTGGCAAGCGATTGGTGAAATTCGCCAACGTCTTGCTATTCCGGTTATCGCTAATGGTGAGATTTGGGATTGGCAAAGCGCGCAGGATTGCCTGAGTGTGACAGGCTGCGATGCGGTCATGATTGGGCGAGGGGCGCTTCATGTTCCTAATTTGAGCCGAGTGGTGAAATATAACGAGCCAAAAATGTGCTGGCAGGATGTTGTTCAACTACTGCAAAAATATATCCGGTTGGAAAAGCAGGGTGATACCGGGCAATATCATGTTGCCCGGATTAAACAGTGGCTTGGTTATTTGCGTAAAGAATATGGAGAGGCAACAACGCTGTTTGAGGAGATAAGAAAGTTAAAAACATCTGCTGATATAGCGCATGTGATCTCTTTGGTATAACAGATGATTAAGAGCAACTTAAAACCTGTTTCCATTAGGGCTATTATTTTATTTTGCTCTTCTTTGTTATGAAAAATGAACTTGGGCAGTGCTTAGGCAAAAGCATGCCCATGAATATGTAAGACCGTTACTCTTTTTGAGGATTATTGTTATTCCACTCGTCGCGAGTTATTTCCCATGTTTCCGAGAGCATTCTTCCACTAACAAAATCTTTATTCTCTAGTCTTATTAACCGCATACCACTTTTAATTGATATTTTCTTTGAGGCAATATTGTCACTGGATTTAGGCGCTCTGAGTACTTTGCGATTTAGGGTATTAAACCAAAAATCGGTAACTACTTGGACAGCTTCGGTCATAAATCCGTTTCCATGCCATTGTGGGTCTAGCCAGAAACCTCTATTATTATTTTCTTGCTCATATAGCGATATCATTCCTATTATTATAGATGGCTCATCCTTCTTTCTTATAGTCCAAAACCATGCATTTCCTTCTGCCATTGATGGTAGCGCAATATTATTTATATATTCCCAGGCGCCATTATCTGGGTAGGGCCACGGGGTGTTTGCTGTGAGATAGCGAACAATTTCCCATTGAGGAAAGATGTTTTGAATTTGTATATGATCCTTACTTTCTAAAGGAGATAATATTAATCTTTTGGTTTCTAGTTTTTTTTGTTCCATTTTAGTTTCCCTTTGTAATGTTCTGTCTTATAAAAAAGTAGCAAAAGGTGTTAATTGAAATATTAATGATTCCTCCTGTCTTGTTAGATGATAATGAATTTAATTACCATTATGTGATATTTTTGTCAAAGAAATTTTAATTGATGTGATAATGGTTACTATGAATGATCTGGGTGCGTTGGGAAAAGAATGGAACCTTTAATCAAGGTTCCATTTTGGCTAAGTTATAAAAAGAGTCAATACGATGAAATTAACAGGTATTATCTTCATCTTGAATGATAGATGAGAGGAAGTTTCTAATATTGCGAGACTGACCATCGTTAATCACAACAATGTCGTAATCAGTCGGTGGATTAGAACGATCATTAACTACAGTAAAACTCATGCCATACTCTTTGGCATAAGCATCAAGGTGTCGAGATACTAGTTTTTCAATTAAACCTTGAGAAGGTTTTAAATCAGGTGAAGTAAAAGCTAAATCTGGCGTAAGTTGAGTGTAATTCTTATCCTTCACGACGGAGATAAAACCGTTAACGATTAAAGTTGATATTGGATAGAGAACCTTAATTTCTTCTAATCCTTTTACACTCCAGGCGAGGGTAACGATATCTTTACGATTGTGGACTCGGAGGAAATTACTTTTATAGCTAGAGAGTAATGTTCCATTAAAAACAGATTCACTATAAGATGCAAAAACATCGTTACCGGCAGTTGGGGCAGCAAAGGAAGAAACATGAATACGAATATTATTATTTCCTTTATCAATATAACGTCTCTTTAAATACACACCAAGCGTAGAGGCCATTACACCGCCTAAACTGTGCCCTGTAAGAGTAATATTATGTACGCCTTCTTCCAGAGCAATTTTATCAATTGCTTCAATCAATGATTCTCCATAACCAGGTGGGTTATTGCTCTTTATTTGGTTGACAACATAGTCTAAGGTTATGTGGGTTCCTTTTGAAATTTTAGCATCTTTGGGGGCTTTTGAATCCCAAATTGACCAGTTTTCAGTTGTGCCTACATTGAAATTCTCATCAAACCAGTTAACAGCAGACCATGATCCACGAATAACAATTCGATAATCGTTTGGATTGTTGAGATCTTTCACAACGAATAAAACGTGATCATCTTTTTTATCTGTAGCACTCTTTTTCTTATTAACATCAACACTACCGACACGAAAAACAGCAGGTCCCCAAGTGATAGCGAATCTATTGGCTGTCGCTTTACTACTTGCTAATGATTTTTGAATATTTTCTGAAACGATAGCCGGTTCTGGTTGATATGTTATTATACTTCCCGAGTTAATAATAAAGCCTAACGCGAGATTTATTTTTTGATCTTCAAGAGAAATTGTCATTTTTGTTTCCAATTTTTAATATAATGAATGCTGATCTGATGTGTTAGCTTAAACATCAATGATCAATATTTTGGGTTTTTATCTAAATAACAGAGTAAAAGTTAATAATAATCTTTAAATCTGTTAAATGAGAGTATATAATTTTTTAAAGTTATTTTATTTAACAAAATAAATTATCTATTATGAACTTTGAAATAATTGATAAAAATTATGCTATGCTTTTGTAAGATTATATTAACTATTGGGAATGATAACGTGAAGGGTGTGGCTATATATTATCTAAGAAAAACAATTTATATTGGTATCTACAAAGTGAGTGATAGTGAATTACTGTAATTAGTGATAGGTAGTAAAAATAATTTATTTGCTCTATTCAATTATAATTTATTGAAATTAATGAAGCCTTTAATAAAGGCTCCATTTAAATAAAATATATACATAATAAGATAAAGTTATGTAATATCGATTTTATCTTTGGTTTAAAACTTGAAGAGATCAATAATCCTTTCGGATAGACTATCATTAACCACAACAATATCGTAACTAGTCGGTATCTCTGGACCATTCTCGATTCGAATGAAACTCATGCCATAGCCTTCGGGATATGCATCGATATGTTGATAACCTATCTTATTAAATAAGCCGTGAATGGAGTCTGGAATCTTTATAGTAAAAGAGTAATCTGGGAAGATCTGGGTGTAATTTTTATCGAGGACAAAAAAAATAGCTGCATCAACCAATACTTCGATTGCTATATGTGGATAGATAGCCTTAATTTTCTTTAAATCTTCGATAGCCCATGCCAAGGGAACGATATCATGATTATTATGAATTCTCAGAAAATGACTTTCATAAGAGTTAGGGCTTAATGTTCCTTTGAAAAAAGCGTCAGAATAGGATGCGAAAATATCATTGCCGGCAGTGGGGCCTGCAAAGGAGCAAACGTGAATACGTATATTGTTGTTGTTGATGTAGCGCCTTTTAAGATATAAACCAATAGTAGAAGCGAGTAAACCGCCCAAACTGTGTCCCGTGACGGTAATATTCAGTATCTTATCTTTTCCTTCTTCTGTGGTAATTCTATCAATTTCATCGATTAGTGATACGTAATCCTTATTAAGAGGCTTGCCATTAATAAGAGACTTTAATGCTAAGTCTGTTCCATAGGAGATCTTAGCGTCTTTAAACTCTTGGGGGATATTTATATCCCAATTTGACCAGTCTACAGTTGTAGCTACAAGAAGATCTTCATCAATCGCATTAATCTGGGACCAGGTTCCTCGAATAACAAGGCGATAATCACTTGGATTGTCGGTATTTTTCACAATCATTACAACGTGATCATATTTTTTATCATGGTATTTGTTATCAATACGGAACACTGCCGGTCCCCAAACGATAGAGAATTTATCTGCCGTTGTCTTACTGCTTTTAAGTGATTTATTAATATCAGACTCAATGATGTTTATTTTGTCTGGTTTGTCAGAAATTTCTCCAGAATTGATAATAAGACTTAACGCGAGATTTAATTTTTGCTCTTCAAGAGATATCGTCATTTTTACCCCCGTCTATTTCTTTCATATGATAAGTATTGATCTGATGTTTGGACTCAAACATCAAGGTTTAAATTTTTTAATCTTCCGTCTAAATAAAAATATAGTTAATTTTAAAGTTAATAATGAATTTTAAATCTGTCAAATGTGTGCAAAGGATTTTTTAATGTTATTTTATTTGGCGATATGTAAATTATTTATTACGAAATTAAAAATAGGTGATAAAAGTGATGTGCCAAATAATTCCATGAAAATATCATTACATCTTTGAAAGATTATATGAAATTACTTTGTGTATAATGTCGCTTATGGAAAGTCATTTATTGCAATGAATGGAACCTTTAATAAAGGCTCCACTTATATTTTACATGATGGAATAAAGTTATGTAATACTAATTCTATCCTTGGTTAAAAATTTGAAGAGATCAATGATACTTTCGGATAGGCTATCATTAACCACAACAATATCGTAATCAGTCGGTATATTTGAACTATCATCAATGGTGATGAAACTCATGCCATACTCTTTGGTATAGGCACGAATATGTTGATTGCCAATATTAACCAGTAAATCGTCAAACGACGCTATTGGTAATATTGGAATCTGTGAATTAATAGGGAGATCTGGGGAAATTTGCGTGTAATTCTTATCAAGGACGGAAACAATAAGAGCATCAATTGTGACAGTTAACACTGGATAGATAGCTTTAACTTCCTCCAAACCTTTTATATGCCAGGCTAAGGGAACGACATCTGTACTATTATGAATTCTCAGAAAATCACTTTTGTAACCGGCTACTGATATATCATTGAAAATAGATTCAGAGTAGGATGCGAAAGCATCGTTACCAGCAGTTGGGCCTGCAAAAGCACAAACATTAATTCGAATATTGTTGCTTCTTTTATCAAGATACCGTCTCTTTAGATATAAACCAATGGTAGAAGATAGTACGCCTCCTAAACTGTGTCCTGTGATAGTAATATTTTGTATCCCTTCTTTCAGGGCAATTTTATCAATAGCATCAGTGAGTGATTCTCCATAACCTGGAGGATTGTTGCTTTTCAATTGATTAAGAATATAGCCTAATGCCATGTCAGTGCCATAGGCTATCTTGGCATTTTCAGGTGATCTTGAATCCCATCGTGCCCAATCTTGAGTCTTACAGACAATAATATCTTCATTGAGCCAGTTAATATCGGACCATGATCCCCGAATAACCACGCGATAGTCATTTGGGTCATGGAGATTTTGTGCAATGAATAGAACGTGATCATCCTTTTTATCTATAACGCTTTTTTTCCCACCAACGTCATCAACGCGGAACACCGCGGGTCCCCAGATGATAGTGAATTTATTTGCTGTTGCTTTACTGTTTTCCAATGATCTGTGGATATTTTCCGAAACAATGCCCGGTTCTGGTTTGCTAGTTTTTATACCTCCAGAGTTAATAACGAGGCTGAGCGCGAGATTTATTTTTTGATCTTCACGAGAAATAGTCATTTTTACTCCCTATTTTTTCATGTAATAAGTATTAATGCGAGGTGTAGGTTTAAATATCGAGATTTAATTCTTTTTTTCTTCCATTTAGACAAAAACAGAATTAAACTTAAAGTTAATAATAACTTTTAAATCTGTCAAATAATTACATGGGTTTTTTGATATTGCTTCATTTGACAAAAATATAAATTATTTATTTTTAAATTAAAAGTAAATGATCAAGATTATATATTGAATAATTACATGTAAATATTATTGCTATTTTTTAGAATTATATTTATTACTTGATAGTGGTAATATATAAATAACTTTGAGATCGTCTTTGTGAATAATTTCATTGGGAATGATTATAAATCAGTGATATTCTAATGATATGTAGAGGGAAGTGATTTTATTATTATATTTAAGTCGCTGTTGTTTAATTGAGCCTTTGTAATAAGGCTCCATTAATTTTATATAAAATATAGATAAAGCACAATAAATTTATTCTGCATTAATATTACCATCAGGCAGAGGTATAAGTAAGAAATAAGCGACGATATCTTGAGATAGATTACTATTAATAACCACAAGATCATCAATAGGTGGTTTAGTACCGTCATTAACCTCCACTAAATTCATGCCATATTGGTTGGCATAGGCTTTAATATGTTGAAAAACAACTTGCTTATTGAGATCTAATTTTAAAATAGGTGCCGTAAAAGATAAATCTGGCGTGAGTTTGGTGTAACGCTTATCTTTCACAAGCAGAACAATCTTTTTAAATCTGTCAATTAATTTTTCATCTAATTTAATTAATGGTTCATAGATAGTTGGAATCTTTTCTAATCCGTCCAGATTCCAGATGAGGGAAATGACATCTTTTTGATTATGGACCCTTAAGAAATAGCTCTTATAGCTGGTTGCTGACGTGTGGTTAAAGACATATTTAATGTAAGAGGCAAAAACATCATTACCGGTATTTGGGCTGGCAAAAGAGCAAACATGAATACGAATATTGTTATTCCCTTTATTAAGGTATAAGCGTTTTAAATATAATCCAAGGGTAGAAGCGAGAATACCACCCAAACTGTGGCCGGTGATGGTAATATTATGAATACCTTTTTCCGCAGCAATTTTATTAATTGCTTCAATGAGTGATTCTCCATAACCAGGAATATTGTTACTTTTTACTTGATTAACAATATAGTCTAATGCGATGTGGGTTCCATAAGAGATTTTAGCGTCTTTAAATTCTTCAGGGATATTTTGATCCCAAAGTGACCAATTTACTGTTTCGTGTACAGCAAAGTTTTCAACCTGCCAGTTAACATCAGACCATGATCCACGGATAACGATGCGATAATCATGAGGAATTTTGCGATTTTTTACAATAAATAAAACGTGGTCGTCCTTATTATCTTTAGTGTTTTTTCCATTATCAACACGAAAAACAGCGGGTCCCCAAATAACAGAGAATCTATTGGCGGTTACTTTGCTCTTTTCCAATGATGTTTGAATGTTTTCCGCAACCATAGCCGGTTCTGGTTTTTCGGTTATTATACTTCCTGCACCACTGATAAAGCTGAGCGCGAGATTTATTCTTTGATCTTTAAGAGAAATAGTCATTTTTAATCTCCATTTTCATAATATAAATTTTAATATTATGCTCTGGTAAAAGTATCAATATCCAACTTTTTATAACCCATCGCATAAGAATATTTTATTTTTATTTCTTTTTGGTAAAACGTATGGCAGATAAATATTTAAATAAAAATCAATCAGTTTTTAACCTTACTTGGTGTCGATCTCCTCATGTGTTTCTTCTAAAGATAATCCCTGTTTGAATAGTATCTTAATCTTATTTTTAAATAAAAAACAGAGTTGAATTTTAAGTTGATAATAATAATATTTAAATTTATAAATATATTTATTTCATTATTTAATGTAACTATGATTGATAAAAAATAATATTAAATGAGAATGGGAAATGAAATTAATAAATGGGGTTTTGAAATATAACGGTACGAAAATGATTTGATTGGGTGTTATTAATTAAAGGGCATAGAGTGGATATGCCCTATGGTATTTAATTATTTTTCAAGTGGTAGGGTGTTATTTTCTGCTCCCCATTCAGCCCATGAGCCATCATATAAATAAACATCTTTTTTACCGATGATGTCTAAACCTAGCACCAAAACGGCAGCGGTCATACCCGATCCACAACTCGCGATAATAGATTTGGTCAAATCGACATCTTGCTGATGGAAAATATCTGTTATTTCATTTGCTGATTTAAAATGACCATTTTCTACTAACATGGTCCACGGAACGTTTTTACTACCGGGAATATGGCCCATTTTTAAGCCAGGGCGCGGTTCTGGCGCTTTGGCTTGAAAACGGTCCGTTGCTCTGGCATCGACAATTTGGGTCTGTTGATCATTGAGCGAATCCAGAATGTGTTCCAGCGATTTCACTTTGTTGGCATTGAAATCGGCACTAAAGATTTGGGGATTGCGTTTCACTTCACCTGATTCTGTTGGCAATCCTGCCTGTTGCCAACCTTGTAAACCGCCATCAAGAATACGGACGTTATGGCTACCGAAGATCTTAAATGTCCACCACGCGCGAGGGGCAGAGAACATATTGCCTTGGTCATAAATCACGACGAGATGATTTTCACTAATGCCCATTGCGCCAACCGCCTGACTAAAAGTTTGCGGATCGGGCAACATATGAGGCAATCCACTTTGATGATTGGCAACTTTGTCTAAATCAAAAAATTGGGCGCCGGGAATATGGGTATCCAGCCAAAGTTTATGGCAATCAATTTGTTGAGGTGGCGGTGGGGCGGTTGCATCAAGGATGACAATGTTCTCATCATCAAGATGATCTTTTAACCATTGTGGAGTGACAAAGTATGCGTTATTCATGGGGTCCCTCACTTGACACGAAGATGAATTAGATACAAGGATAAAATAAGTGTTACAGCCCGTTATTGTTGTTGTATCGGTGCTGTAGCGGTCTCTTGCTGTTGATTGGTTAGTGATTCTATCGGTGTGGTTGAGCGGGTATACATATTAAGGCCCGCTAAGAATACGCCGCCAATTGAACCAAATGCAAAGATAGCGATGAAAATGATAAGGAGCTTTTTCATTATTGTTCTCAGGTGTTGTAGAAAATAGGAAGTATATAGCGTTCTGAATAGCTGGCAAGGTGCTCGCCAATTTAACAAACGAGTTGATTGTCGCCTCGACATGAAGCTGATTTCATTTCTGCTCTGTGGGACAATAGCGCCCCGGTTGTATGGCAGAGAATTCAATGGCACTTTCCAATTCAATAAAAAATCAGATAAGCCAGTGGTATAAAGCATTACCTCAACATATTGATGGTTTTATTTCTCGTGCTCCGCAGCGACAGATGATTGCCGAAGTTGCAAAAACGCTGGCGGATCAAGAAGGTCGTCATTTGGTTATTGAGGCGCCAACAGGCATTGGTAAAACCCTCTCTTACCTGCTACCTGGCATTGCTATCAGTAGAGCGGAAAGTAAGCCATTGGTTGTCAGTACGGCGAATGTCGCTTTACAAGATCAGATTTACAGTAAAGATCTGCCACTGTTGCGCAAAATTATTCCTGATCTGAAATTTACCGGTGCTTTTGGTCGTGGTCGTTATGTCTGTCCACGCAATCTTGAAGCTATCTGTGCAACCGATAGCGAACAGATTGATCTTATGTTTTTGGTTGAGGACAAAACAGAACTTGCTAATAGTGAAGAGAGGGAATTGTGTCGTCGGTTGCGTAGTGATTACACAACCTTTGCTTGGGATGGATTGCGTGATCACCATACACTGGCTTTGTCCGATGCTTTGTGGGGGAAAGTGAGCACGGATAAAGCAAATTGTCTGGGGCGTAACTGTCACTATTATCATCGTTGCCCATTTTTTATTGCTCGCCGTGAGATCGAAAATGTCGATGTGGTGGTGGCTAACCATGCGTTAGTGATGGCGGCATTGGAAAGTGAGTCAGTACTGCCTGATGCTAAAAATTTACTATTGGTCCTCGACGAAGGACACCATATACCTGATGTTGCCAGGGATTCTCTGGAAGTTGAGGGGGAAATCACCCTGTTTCAACTTAATGGTCAATTAGATACTTTTGTTCGTCATGTTGAGCAATATCTGGTGCAATTCCATCCGGCAAAGCCGCCGCGCCTAGCTAATGCTAGTCGCCTGAATGAACACTGTGAAAAACTACGGGAATGCTTTAGAGAGCTTGCCACTATCACTCAGGCGCTTTTACCTGAAAAGAATGAAGTCGATGAGTATCTGTTTGAGATGGGTAAATTGCCGGATAATTTGCTGCTTTGTTGTCAGCAGTTATTTAAATTGACCGATGGTTTACGGGGATTAACAGAAGCGATACTGAATGATTTAACTGACCGGACGGCTAAGCAGGATATTGTCAGATTGCATCGTTCTATTTTGCATACCAGCCGTGCGCTTGGATATTTTGAAAATATGGCTAAGCTGTGGCGTTTGGCGGCGTTGGAAGAGTCATCCAGTGCGCCGATATCAAAATGGCTGAGACGCCGTGATGAAAGAAATCAGTCACATCTCTATTTCCATTGTGCCGGCATCAGAGTCAGCGAACAGCTTAATCAACTGCTTTGGCGCAGTATTCCTCATGTCGTCGTGACATCGGCAACGCTTCGTTCTCTGAATAGTTTTTCTCGTATTCAGGAGTTGACCGGGTTAACTGAAAAAGCAGGCGACCGTTTTGTCGCATTGTCATCACCTTTTGATCATATGCGGCAGGGCAAATTGGTTATTCCCAAAATGTCATTGGAACCGACACTTCACAATGAAGCCGCTCATTTGCAAGAAATGGCGTGTTATTTCAGGGCTCAATTGCTGAGGCAGCAACATAAAGGCATGTTGATTTTGTTCAGCAGTCAGAGGGCGATGGATATCTTTCTCTCTTATGTGACAGACTTACGCCTGATGTTACTTGTGCAGGGTGATCAGCCACGTTATCGGTTAGTGGAAACACATTGTCAGCGTATCAATGAGGGACAATGTAGTGTGCTGATTGGATTGCAATCTTTTGCGGAAGGTTTGGATTTAAAGGGGGATTATCTATCCCAAGTTCACATTCAAAAAATCTCATTTCCGCCAGTGAATAATCCGGTCATTATTACTGAAAGCGAATGGTTGAAATCACTTAAACGTTATCCTTTTGAAGTGCAGAGTTTACCAAGTGCTTCTTTTAGCCTTATTCAGCAAGTCGGGAGACTTATCCGTAGTCATGAATGCTATGGTGATGTGGTGATTTATGACAGGCGCTTACTGAGCAAAAGGTATGGCCCAAGATTATTGCAGGCTTTGCCCGTTTTTCCCATTGAGCAGCCGGAAGTTCTTTCAGCGGCGGAAATTGGGAACATGAAAAAGGATAATTGAAACTCACACTTGGCGAAAGCAGGGCGATTCTTGTGGTTATTGGTAGTAGCATAGCAATATGAGATTGTTTTAGTCTTACATGAACGAAATTTATGTTTTTATCGGATAATAGAATCGCCCCGTACAGCTTTTTTCCAGACAGTGTTGTCCAGTGGTGCGATATCACTGTAATTAATGTCTGCTGATAGCATTTAATATGAAAAAGTGTTTTAATAACAAAAATGTTTAAAATATCAATACTCTTTTGCAAGAAAGGCAATAATGAAAGCAAATTCAGAAGAGTTGACAATTTTCGTGTCAGTAGTGGAAAGCGGGAGTTTTAGTCGTGCGGCGGAACATCTGCAATTAGCAAATTCCGCCGTGAGCCGTTCTATAAAAAAACTTGAAAAGAAACTAGGTGTGAGTTTGCTCAATCGCACAACCCGTCAGCTTAGTCTAACCGAAGAAGGTCAGCGTTATTTCCGTCGAGTTCAGCATGTTCTACAAGAAATGGCAGCCGCTGAAACTGAACTTATGGAATCTAAACATACGCCAAGTGGTTTATTGCGTATCGATGCTGCAACACCAGTCGTATTACATTTACTGATACCACTGATTAAACCTTTTCGCGAACGCTACCCAGAAATAACGTTATCATTAATTTCTTCGGAAACTTATATCAATCTGATTGAGCGCAAAGTGGATATTGCCATTCGTGCAGGCAACTTAACCGACTCCAGTCTTCGAGCCAGACCACTTTTTTCCAGCTACCGAAAAATTGTCGCCTCTCCTGAATATCTGAAAAAATATGGCATACCGCAATGTATCGATGAGTTGAAAAATCATATTTGTCTTGGTTTTACCGAGCCGGTATCACTTAATACCTGGCCGATAGCCTGTCAGGACGGGCAACTACATGAAATAACAGTGGGACTTTCTTCCAACAGTGGTGAAACCCTTAAACAATTATGTGTAACGGGTAATGGTATCGCGTGTCTGTCTGATTATATGATTGATCAGGAGATTGTCAGCGGTGAACTTGTTGAACTGTTGGTTGAAAAACGATTACCCGTCGGGATGCCTTTCAATGCTGTATATTACAGTGATCAGGCTGTAAGCACCCGAATTAGAGCATTTATCGATTTTCTGAGTGAATATGTAAACAGTTCCCAAAGGGGGTTAACGAGTTTATTAAAAAGTGGGAAGAATTAGTTATCCTATTTGCGGGAAAGAGTAATTCCTCCGAAAATTGCTAAATGAGTTTGTTTCAGTCATAACATATTCTCTTTTGAAATAGAAAATTAGACGCCTTGACAGTAAGAATGAATTATTTCATCACAATTTTCCCACTCTTTAAAAGAGTGGGAGGGATTTCTATTAGCTTATAGCCAAATAATCGGTATAACCTTCCGCATTACCACCGAAAAATTTTTCTTTTATCGGCGGATTTAGTTCTAGCCTATTGGCAAGACGATAGGGTAAATCTGGATTAGCAATAAAGGAGCGACCAAATCCGATCAGATCCGCCCAGCCTTTAGTTAGCGCTTCTTCCGCGCGTTCCAAAGTGTATTTTCCCGAATATATCAGCGTGCCGTGATAAAGTATGCGAAAAGCTTCTTTGAAGGCGACTGGCATGACGGGAGCGTCTTCCCAGTCAGCTTCGGCAATATGAATATAAGCTACCCCGATATTATTCAGCACACTCGCGGCAGCCAGATAAGTTGCTTCGGGCGTGTCATCTTTTGAACCCATCAGGGTTGTGAGTGGCGCCAGGCGAACACCTAGCTTATCTTTCCCTATTGCGGTAGCCACTGACGCAGCGACTTCTCTCAAGAAACGTAAGCGATTTTGTAAAGTTCCACCATATTCGTCATCTCGTAGGTTGGTCTGAGAATCAATAAACTGATTAATAAGATAACCATTCGCCGCATGAAGCTCTACGCCATCAAAACCGGCGGCAATAGCATTATTTGCCGCTTGAACATAATCATTTACGATATCTGGAATTTCATCGAGTGTCAGCGCCCGTGGCTGCGAGTGTTGTACCATTTCACCGATACCATGTTCAGGTCCACGGCCTTCCACATCTAGAAAAACTTTTACACCTTTTGCTTGAAGGGCAGAAGGAGAAACAGGCGCAGAATTATTAGGTTGTAGAATAGTGTGTGAAACACGTCCTACATGCCATAATTGAGCAAAAATTTTGCCTCCTGCCATATGTACCGCATCTGTTACTTTTTTCCATCCTATTACTTGCTCAGACTTATAAATACCTGGCGTCCATGCATATCCTTGTCCCTGTTGGCTGATTTGTGTACCTTCGCTGATAATTAGTCCCGCACTGGCACGTTGGGCATAATATTCAGCCATCAAATCAGTCGCTATACCGTCTGTTCCGGCCCGTGAACGTGTCATTGGCGGCATAACAATGCGATTAGATAACGACAAACCATTCAGAGAATAGCGTTCAAACAGCATAATATTCCTCACTCTTCATTAATCATTGATTTTAATTTGTGTATATGGAGATATTATGCTTCGCGAATTCTTTCTAAAAAGGCTTATTAGTACAAAAGACTTTTGCTGTAAATGTAAAAATGTTCGAGTTTTTTTATATCTAAGTAAATATGTAAACAGCTCCCGAAGGAGCTGAAATAAACAAATATTCTCCTGCAACGCTAAGAGATTATCGAGTTTATTAAGAAGTGGGAGTAATTAATTATCCCATTGCGGAGCAAGCTCTTTCGGACTAACCAGGCGTTCGTTACGGTCAAGTGTGGCGATAGCCGTCATATCGTTTGCATCAAGTCTAAGCATGGAAGCCCTCAGATTACTTTGTAAATTTTCGCGTTTAGTTGAAGAAGGGATCACGCTATAACCTAATGTCATCGCCCAAGACAAAATCACCTGCGCAGGAGTGGCCTGATGTTTTGTGGCTATGCGTCCGATAACCTCATCTTGAAGAGCTTTACTATAAGCAAGGGTCATATAGGAAGTGATATGAATTCCATGATCTTTCGCCCAAGCTGTCACATGACAGTTTTGTAGATAGGGAGAAAGTTCAATCTGGTTCGTGGCGATGTGTTCAACACCTACTGCATCGATAGCCTGTTGCATTAGATCAATGGTAAAGTTTGAAACGCCGATTTCTCGTGTCAATCCCATATTTTTGGCGGCCAGTAACGCATTCATTGTTTCATCAACACTGACAACGTTATTTGGGGATGGCCAATGAATTAACGTCAAGTCAACATAATCAGTGCGCAGCTTAGCTATACTCTCTTTAAGACTCGGTATCAATTTTTCCTTGCCCAAATTTTCTGTCCAGATTTTTGTCGTGATATAGATATCTTCACGGGCTACACCGCTTTCTTCTATGGCTTGTCCTACCGCTGCTTCATTCTCATAAATCTGTGCTGTATCAATTGCACGATATCCCAATTCAAGAGCATTTTTTACTGATGTAATCACAACATCATCTTTCAAACGAAAAGTACCTAATCCAAATGCAGGAACAGACATAATAAGCCTCATTTAATATTTAATTAAGAAAGGTTTTATTATCATGAGATAAATTGCAATAAAAAAGAGCAATAAACGCAGAAGTCTTTTGCTGATATGACAAAGATATAACTTAAATTAATTTAAATAAATTATTTACAGGAACTTCATTTAACAAGAGGCATAGTTAGTTTTTTGATATTTTTCTCAAGCTTAATTTAGCTCTATATATTGTTTTTTATATTCTTGCGCTTTTTGTCAGCAATCTGAGCCATTCCTCCATGCGCCTCTACTACGTGGCGCAATGCTATTAGAAACGTTTCCTGCCCGCCTTCTTCATCCATATCAACAAAATCCTGATGCAGATAGTACTGCGCAAATTCAGGGTCTTCGCGGAGAAGCTGCGCCATCGCATCATCATGTAAACGTGCTTTGGTCATAATCACCTCTTTAAGTAATCTTTCAGGCATGCAATAGCCAGGTCTATATGAAGCTCCCAGACACCTTCTCTGCATGGTTTATGATCACCAAAATTTCCTGTGACCATCCGGTTAACCCGCGACGAAATTTTTGATTTCGCTATCGGGTCACGAATCTCTTTCAGGAACTCTATATGTAAATCCCGTTCATCGGAAATGGGGTAATGTTTAATCGTATTCATGTGGCATGTTGTAGCTTTAAAGCTACAATTTTGTCAATATAACTGATGAATATTAATGTGTGACTTTTCAGACTAGTGATCTCCTAGTGCAACAAAAAACACCGGGTTCAGTGTGGCAGTGGATTAAATCAGTATCTGATGAAATGGCGCTTCCTTACATTGAAAAAATTTTAATTAACCATTGGTTACGTGAAGTTGATTCTATTAGCAACTCGTTGTTAAAGTTGTATTTTTCTGAGACAGTCCTAGTGAAACGTTTACTATTAATTCACTTGGTGAAGGGAAAAGGTTATTGCAGATAATTTCGAAAAATTAAAGAAAAAGTAGCTAGGACCGAAAAAGTATGAGACAAGAAAGTTGGATAAGTATGGTTTAGTGTGGTTTTGTGAGCTGATTCCTTTAATGAGTTACAGGAGTTTTCATGAGTAAGAGAAGCGATATAGAAAGAGGAAGGTTGGTTTATACTGAAAAGTTGGGATGGGTAGATGTAGGTCATGCTAAGGGAGATGATGCTAGAAGGTTAATGGCTGCTATAAATTCAGGGGATGATACTAAGGAGCCTTATTTTATTATTAAATATTCACAATATATGGGGTTAGGGTTGGAGTATGGAACAGCTAAAATAACAAGGTGGAAAGTCAGGAGAGGGCTATCTTTACATGATAAGCGGAGAGTTGCTCTTACTATTATGATGTATACAAGCCATTTATTTGAATCTCATCAGGATTCATTTCCCTTTAATTGGTATACGGATAGTGGGTATAGCGGTGAAGATTTGGTTTCTAACTTACTTGGTTTTTACCAGGCTATAAATCAAATAAACTATTTACCTCATCTTAATCCTGTAAGTAAAAGTAACGCATTAAAGCGGTGGGACTACTATGGCCCTATAGGTAAATATAAAAATAAAATGTTCAAGCCTTTGTTGTTCCCTGATCCTGAAAGATATCCTAATAACGCCAGACCTTATTATTCGTCTTTACCCGCATTTTTGAATACTATATCACCTATAAATGATATAGATGGAAGTCAAGTATTAATACATATTAACGATAAAACTGGATATAACATAGGTGTAAAAAGAGATGTTGGCATTGAAATTGAATAAATTTATAAAAAAAATATTTATTATATTTATTTGTTTGGGGATGGTTTTAATTATCCCTGTTTTATTTGTAAATATTAATTTGTCATATACGAAAAATGACTTTATTAAATATAATATGTTCACTTTTGATGAAATTAAAGGAATTCCATTTATTTCAAGTGACTATATTATTTATTACGATTCACCTGATGGGACAAAACCAATGATTAACGAGGTTGTATTTTCAAATGTTAATCCGAATCGTAAAATAGAGTTAATAAACTATATTGAAAATATAGGATTTATGAAAAATGGCGGTGAGTATTGGAGTAAAGGTAATATTTTTATAAAGATAAAACAAGGTGATACAGATCGCACGGTTTTGTTCTCCGTTGAGAAAAATTAAAAGATATTAGATTGTTTTAACGATAGTTATAAGCATAGACATAAAGAAAGGGGGGCTGTTAGTTCGCTTCGCTCACCGCTTAACAAGGTTGCCCTTGAGCAGCCTTCTCCCCCCTTTTTTTATCGCTAATCCGGTAAATAAGATCGATAGAAAAGGCGATTTATCCTACTTTTTTCAGGAAACAGGTTTTCAATACTAACCCTCTGATTTTATCTGCGTTACATTCGATTTCATCGTCACGATGAGTTAAACGGATATTTTTAATTAAAGTGCCGCGTTTTAGCGTTGCTGATGTACCCTTTACTTTTAGATCCTTAATGATCTGTACAGAATCGCCATCATTAAGTAGGGTGCCGTTACTATCTTTTACTTCGCCATCCATTTTATTATTTCCTCAAGTTATTTCTGAAAATAAGTGTGGATTATAGACAATTTGTGCTGATTTTTAAAGAATATAGCGAAATTTATCCGTATGGCGGGCATTTTATGATGTTTTGCTGTGTCGGAGTCTTGGGTAATGAAAGGTTAATGTAAACAGGCCCCCGTTGTTAACAGGGGCCTGTAAGTCTCAGAGCTCTTAATATGACGGCTCTTTATATTTTACTGCTCAACGCTTGCTTCAATAAACCATAAGAATTTGTCGAGATCACGGGAGGCGGCGGTTAACATATCCGCGGTGTTTTCATCCTCAACTTCATCCATCGCTTTGCGGATATCATTAGCGACAACAGCATAACGGTCGGCTAGTGCTTTTAGGTGGTCCTGTACGTCATGGATATTTGTTGGGTAACTTTTCAATATTGTGTGTCTACTAATTTCTTGTACGGTGCCAAGAGCTGTTCCACCAAGTTGTACGACTCTTTCTGCAAAAATATCCGTATGTTCAGTAATCGTGGTACGAAAGGTATCCAGCATTTCATGGATGGAAATGAAATTTCTGCCACGCATGTTCCAATGTGCTTGTTTGGTAAGCAGCGAAAGATCAATAAATTGGATAACCATGTGGTTTAGAATTTCAATGGTTTCCTGTTTAATATCATCATCGATATCATTGCGAGTATAAAGTAGTGTGGATATCCCTGTTTTGATTAATCTTGCAGTATCCATAATAGTTTTCCCTTGGTATTAATAATGAGTTTTTTATTGACTGAGACGAATGTAACTCAATATTAGTCTTAAATCATATAGCTTGTTCCTATTAAATCAATAGTTAATTTTTATAGGAAAAATATTTATCATAGAATTCTTATAATAATATTGAAAAATATAATAATTTATCAGATGAATTTGTGTGAATAACTTAATCATGAATGAATTCATTTATAAAAAAACCGGAGAATAACGTTATGACTCCGGCTTCCATTTTATCTCGATTAAAGAAAATAATTAATCGACTTCGGTGATTTTAGGTTTTCCTTTTATTGTTGACGTAGAACCGATGGAGGCAAAAATAATACAGAATAGTGCCAGCCATTGCGTTATAGTCAAATGTTCATTCAGAAATACAATACCAGATAGCGCACCCAGTGCGGGTTCAAGGCTCATCAGAGTACCAAATGTCTGTGCGGGTAAACGGGTCAGAGCGATCATTTCCAGTGTATATGGGAATGCAGTAGATAGAATCGCAATTGCCAGCGCCAGAGGGAGAATGGACATGTCAAATAATAGTTCTGGCCCTGTTTGGATCAAACCGACAGGGAAAAATATCATAGCAGCGATAAATGAACCAACAGACACTGTTGCTGCTCCATGACCTGCACCGGCGCGTTGGCCGAAAATAATATATAGCGCCCAGCAAACACCCGCGCTGAGTGCATAAATGATCCCTATAGGATCTAAGTTATTAATATTATTATTGCCAATGGGGAGTAGGAAAGCTAAGCCGGTGATAACCAATGCCACCCAGAGAAAATCTATTGGTCGGCGTGATGAGAACATAGCTACAGCCAGCGGGCCGGTAAACTCAAGGGCCACGGCAATACCTAAAGGAATAGTTGTCAGCGCCATATAGAATGTATAATTCATCGCGCCAAGAGCAATACCATAGGTAAGCAGCGGCATGATGGATTTTCGGCTAAAACGCAGACGCCAGGGTTTAAAAATAATAAACAGAATGATAGTTCCAAGACCTAGGCGCAGTGCGGTAACACCCGGTGCGCCGATGACCGGAAACAGCGTTTTGGCAAGAGAAGCACCGCTCTGAATTGATGTCATGGCAAGCAGTAACAGTATTACAGGTATTAATGGAAAGGCACTCTTTTGGAGCTTGGAAGAAGACATCCGGGCAAAACCTCAATTAAAATCAAATGATCTGACCGATAATCTTCGCAGTGAAACGTAGATAACTCAATAGGTTTAGAGAATATAATTTTAACGAAATATTTTTCATTTATTAGACCATATTATATGGTTATAGTGAAATTAAATTTTATTATTGAAATATAATCCTGATATAAATCTATATTTTATTTTGATGTGTTGATAATTGAGGGATTACAAGTGATGAAGGTATTTATTACAATCTGATTGATGTTTGATTTCATATCATAATAATTAAGCATAAGTTATGATTAATGCTAATATATTGAATATGAAAAAGCCATTCTTATTTTGTTTTGCTTGATATCAGTTTTATAAGTGAGTTGTATGATTGTGATATTAACGTATAATCCTGATTTTCATGTGGAGATAAAGCAACAGGAGCTGAGATAATGAAAAGTATTGCTGTTTATTGTGGTTCAAGTCTGGGTGTATCTGAAATCTATAAAGAAAATGTCATTATCTTCGCAAAGGAATTGGTTAAACGTAATCTTACGCTTATTTATGGTGGCGCCAGTGTAGGTATTATGGGAACTGTTGCTAATACGGTTTTGGCAGAGGGCGGGAAAGTGATTGGTGTTATTCCAACATTATTGGAAGCACGGGAAATATCACATAAAAATCTGACTGAATTATACGTTGTTGAAACTATGCATCAGCGTAAAAACAAAATGATTGAATTAGCTGATGGTTTTGTTGCTTTGCCTGGTGGTTTTGGTACGTTGGAAGAGTTTAGCGAGGTATTTACCTGGAGTCAGATTGGGTTACATACAAAACCTTGCGGTATTCTTAATATTAATAACTTTTATGATCCGCTCATTGCCATGATTAATAAAATGGCGGATGAGCAATTTTTGCATGAAAAATATCGTCATATGGCAATAATCGAACAAGATCCTGCTATCTTACTCGATCGTTTTGATACTTATCGGGCGCCATCGATAAAAACATATTAAAATCAATTTTATAATGAAAAAGCGATATCATTTTAATACTGTAAATAAGGAACCAGAAAATAAAACTTGAGCTGATAAGAGTATTAAATGTAGTGGCTAGAAATCACTATTTTAATCAGGTTGAGTTAATTGTATTATCCAAAATGGAGATACAGATATTGCTTCTCGAAATAAATAAACCATTCCTGTTGCATAAATATTTATTTAAATATTTTACCACAGGAATGGTTGTTAATATTAATGGTTAAATATTAGCTTACAATCATATATTCTACTATTGGATTGTTACCGCCATCCGCTGTATAGGATAAGTGTAAATCATCACCTAAATAATCGGTTGAGATTGAGTAGCTGCTGCTGCCAATCAAAGGATTGCTCCATGTAATATAGATACTATAGATTTCGCCTTTGCTATCTACAAATACATAGGTACAACGCCCTGCAACACCACCTAACAGGCTGTTTGAATCACTTCTCCAAATCGCTTTTCCAGGAGTGTTGTCATTGCTTCTATTAATTACTTGAGGAGGAAGAGTGGTCCACTCACCTTGATCAAGACGGATAGAATCCTGAATAAGTTTAAGTTTATATGGTGATTTGTTAGTTACTTTCGCGATAACGCTGATTGGCGCTTTTAAGGAAATTGCTTCGATCTCTGACATAGTATCACCTCTTGTGATTGATTTTAAAAGTATAATTAATAAATTCCAAGATTTTAATTCAACCTGTTATGGTTATATAAAATAACTTGGGGTGGAACCTTCTTAGCTATATTTGATAGCTTATTTTTACTTCTTATTAGAATTCCATTTCCTCATATTTCCTGAATTTCAATTTTTCATATCTGAGTTTTCTTAACTTATCATTACCACCATTTTATTATCGCTTTTAATAATTTTTATCCTTTTAAAATATTAAAATCAAAAAAACTATCTATTAAATGGCGTAGATAAAAGGCTTTATTTTGCCTCGATGTTTTTTAAGATACCGTTTCTCTCAGATAAAAGTCAATTTTTTTGCTCTTTGTGTTTTATTATAAAATAACAACCGGTTAATTATATTTTTGTACTTAAAAACGTAGATGTAAATGATAAAATATGTCTATGTTTTTAATAGATAATATATAAAACAACTATAATGGCAAATAAAAATAGGCCGCTAAATCTATGGCGAGTTAATAATGATTTTATTATTTTTGAACATTAATTCATCATTATATTGATGAAATGTTAATGTGTTGTAATATCGAATGAGTATAACTTAGTCACAGATTGTATTTATTTTGAGTAGCAATAAATACACTAATTTTATAAGTCTTTCTTATTGCTAATAAGTTTTCTGATTCATTGACTTATTGATTAACAGATATTTGGATAATGAGCTAATATTATATTCACGACAGGGATTATTACATCCTTGATTAAAATAGCATAAAAAAATGAAATTGTTATAAATATAATGTCATTGAACCTTAATATGTTTATTTTCAGTGTGGCATTATTGGTTATTTTTATTTCTTCTTTGTGTCTGATTTAAAAACACATTCAGCATAAAACTAAATCGTATCACGATATCGTTTTGTCATTCAGAGTACCAATTGGAAGCTTCTTGCTATCTTATTAAAAGTAAAAAATCAAAACAGTTTATTTTTAATGACGTATTATTCTATTGATAAGTTGCCGGTGTAACATGCGCTTTAGAGTGACGCTATAAATCAGTAAGAAACGGGTAGCAAGTGGTGTTAGCAGAGAATTTCCTAATTTTTTTGCCCACTGAAAATTTTTGTTTTAAATTGTAGACGACTGGTCTAATTCGGTATAAGTTGTATCTATGCAAACGAATAGAAACCCCCAAGATATCCGTCAGCACATCCTAGACATTGCTCAACAAGTTATTGGATGTAAAGGCTTTTCAGCCGTCGGACTTAATGAAATTTTAAAGGCGGCAGAAGTGCCGAAAGGCTCGTTTTACCATTATTTCGCGTCGAAAGAGGTATTTGGCGCCGCTATGCTTGAAGATTACTTTACGCGCCATCTCGAAAGGATGGATAACATCATGATGCGTAAGGAGTGGACAGCGAAAGAGAACTTAATGCAGTACTGGCAAGGTTGGTTGGAGCCGTTGGAAGACGGTACTGTTTGTGGGCAAAAGTGTTTGGCGGTTAAGCTCGGAGCTGAGGTGAGTGATCTATCTGTAGCGATGCGCTTGGTGTTGGAGAATGGGACAAAGAGTATTGTTATGCGCCTTGCCTCTGTCGTGGAAAGCATTGTCCATGAGGGTGGATTGAATTGTTCTGTTGAGGAAGCTTTTCCACTGGCTGAAGCGTTATATCAGACTTGGTTAGGGGCTAGCCTGATGGCGAAGATCACCCAGAGTAGCGCACCGTTACAAAGTGCTATGGCTACCACGAAGCGATTATTGAATGCATAGCGAATAAAAACACTGTTGGAAGTCACTATTCATCAGTGTTTTTTTATACCTAATGATTAGACGACTGGTCTACTTTTTGAGTATCTCAATGATACTGACTTTAATGTTGAAGGAGAAGATGAATGTTCCAAACACAACAAATAAATCGCCGTATCGTCTTGGCTTCACGTCCGAATGGTTCCCCGACACTGACTGATTTTCGTCTGGAACAGCAACCTATTCCTGAGATAAAGGAGAAAGAAATACTGTTACGCAGCGTTTTTCTTTCGCTAGATCCTTATATGCGTGGGCGAATGAGTGATGAACCATCTTATGTGCCACCGGTGGAGCTTGATAGCGTTATGGTTGGTGCAACAGTGAGTCGGGTCGTGTCTTCAAATCATCGGAGATATCAGGTGGGTGATTGGGTACTGGCATATAGCGGTTGGCAGGATTATGCCGTTTCCGATGGTAGCGGCCTTCTCAACTTAGGCCAATCGCCTGTTCACCCATCCTATCAATTAGGTGTGTTCGGTATGCCTGGCTTGACTGCTTATACTGGGCTGTTGGATATCGGTCAACCCAAGGCTGGTGAAACATTGGTTGTTGCTGCGGCAACGGGTCCGGTTGGTGCAACGGTTGGTCAGATCGGTAAGCTTAAAGGCTGTTATGTCGTTGGCGTAGCGGGTGGTGCGGAAAAGTGTCGCCATGCTGTTGATATATTGGGATTTGATGTTTGCCTTGACCACCATGCTCCAGACTTTGAAGAACAGTTGTGCAAGGCTTGTTCGAAGGGAATTGATATTTATTTTGAAAATGTGGGCGGCAAGGTATTTGACGCTGTTTTGCCGTTACTGAATGACTTTGCTCGCGTTCCGGTTTGCGGAATGGTTTCTCGTTATAACTCCACTAACCCTCCAGAAGGGCCAGATCGCTTGTTTTTGTTGATGAATAAACTGTTGAGGAAGCGAATTCGGATGGAAGGGTTCATTGTTAATGATAATTATACTCGGCGTTTTGATGAATTTTCACGTGATATATCCGCATGGTTTGATGATGGCAGGATAAAATATCGTGAAGAGGTGGTGTCAGGTTTGGAAAATGCTCCACAGGCGTTTATTGGTCTGTTACAAGGCCATAATTTCGGCAAGTTAGTCGTCCGTGTCGGTCCTGATAATTAAATGCTACTAGACATAATTCGGCCTATACAGTGAGGTAGTTGTGCGAAATTTTAAGTATTACAACCCAACTAAAATCGTTTTTGGTAAAGAAACTATTAGCCGTCTTGATAGCTTGGTGCCACGGGATGCGCGGGTACTGATTCTCTACGGCGGTAACAGTGCTGAAAAAACCGGAACGTTGGATGAAGTCAGAAGTGCGTTGGTTAATAGAACTATTCAGGAGTTTGGTGGTATTGAAGCTAATCCGACTTACGAAACTTTGATGAAAGCGGTTGAATTGATACGCAATAGTGAAGTGAATTTCTTGCTCGCTGTCGGTGGCGGCTCTGTGATTGATGGCACTAAATTTGTGGCGGCGGCTGTGAATTTTGCAGGAGAGCCTTGGCGTATTTTGGAAGAGGGGGGATCGCTTGTTCAGAGTGCTCTCCCGTTTGGTACCGTTTTGACGCTACCCGCGACAGGCTCAGAGATGAACAGTAGTTCGGTAATTACCAATAAAGCGAAACAAGTTAAGCTGGATTTTATGAGTTCGCTTATTTTTCCTCAATTCTCCATTATGGACCCAACGAAAACCTATACTCTGCCGTTACGTCAGGTGGCTAATGGGGTGGCTGATGCTTTCACACACGTTATGGAACAGTATTTGACTTATCCGGCCAACGGTATGGTGCAGGATCGGTTTGCTGAGGGGCTATTGCAGATATTGATTGAAATAGGTCCTCAGGCGATAAACGCCTCGGATAATTACGAGATCCGCTCCAATCTAATGTGGGTCGCGACTTTGGCTCTCAATGGTTTGATTGGTGCTGGTGTGCCGCAGGATTGGTCCACACATTACATCGGTCATGAATTAACGGCGCTTTACGGTATTGATCATGCTCGAACACTGGCGATTCTCCTGCCTGCTACTCTGAAAATCTGCCGGGAAAGCAAGCGTGCCAAATTGTTGCAGTATGGTGAGCGTGTTTGGGGTATTACCAGTGGAGATGAAGAACAACGAATTGATCAAGCTATTGCATATACTCGCGGTTTCTTCGAGGATTTAGGAATTCAGACCCATTTGTCAGATTACAACCTTGGTGTTGATGACATTGATCGGGTGGTGAAACAATTGGAAGCTCACGGTCTGACTCAATTGGGTGAAAACAGAGACATTACGTTAGATATTAGTCGCCAAATCTTGCAAGCAAGCCTTTAAGTTGGAGGAGCGCCCTGGGGAAAATTCCAGGGCTTCTCTCTGGAGTCTATTTTAGGGAACGAATTTGCAGTACGATATAAGTTAAATAGGAAAAAATGTTTGAGTCAAAAATGGATAATAAACATCAGCAATCGTCGCATATTCAGTTGGAAAATAATCTCTATCGAATTGTAGTGAGTAACAGCCATAATTTTAATGAATGGTTGTATTTGCGGAATGCATTATGGCCTACGGCATCAGAAGAAAGTCACTGTGAAGAAATGAACTCGATTTTGAATTCTGATAACCAGATTGCTTTTATGATCCAATCGGATTTAGGTGATTTTTGCGGTTTTGCAGAGGCTTCACTGAGATTTGAATATGTCAATGGATGCAATTCCTCTCCAGTAGCTTACCTTGAGGGGATCTACATTACCCCGGAATTAAGAAGAAACGGTTTAGCGACTCGTCTTATCACTCATATTAAAAATTGGGCTAAGGATCATGGATGTACTGAAATGGCATCAGATGCTGAAATAAATAATGAAGAATCGCTGGCTCTTCATTTGTCTCTTGGGTTTGTTGAGACAGAACGGGTAGTTTTTTTCAGGAAGTTAATCAAATAGGGATGAATTGGATGGTGAAATGGGACTTGGATTATTTCTATCATCATTCATCTCTTATAACTGAATGCTGATGCGAATTACATTGTGCTACATATATTATGTGCCTCTGACATGATAACGTAGCTCCATGTATTTATCTTGAATTAGCTCGAATAACGCTCAAAACTTCCCGCGATCTCTTAACCTTGTTGTGGCATAATGCGCCGCTATTGATTTTTCCGATTTCCCTTTTGTTTCTAAATGTAAGAGCGAATGCAGTGTTAAGTACAAACAACATCACCATGCAATTTGGCAGTAAGCCCCTGTTTGAAAACATTTCTGTCAAGTTTGGCAACGGTAACCGTTATGGTCTGATTGGCGCGAATGGTTCCGGTAAATCCACTTTTATGAAAATCTTGGGTGGCGATCTGACACCCACTGCCGGTAATGTCAGCACTGATCCCAATGAGCGTATTGGTAAACTGCGTCAGGATCAGTTTGCTTTTGAAGAGTACACGGTGTTGGATACCGTGATTATGGGGCACACGGAACTGTGGCAGGTAAAGCAGGAGCGTGACCGCATCTATGCGATGGCGGAAATGAGTGAAGAGGATGGCTATCGCGTTGCGGATCTGGAAGTCGCTTATGGCGAGATGGATGGTTATAGTGCCGAAGCACGTGCCGGAGAGTTGTTGCTAGGTGTTGGTATTCCTGTAGAACAGCATTACGGTTTGATGAGCGAAGTGGCGCCGGGCTGGAAATTGCGTGTATTGCTGGCTCAGGCGCTGTTTTCTAATCCTGATGTTCTGTTATTGGATGAACCAACGAACAACTTGGATATCGATACGATTCGTTGGTTAGAGCAAATACTGAATGAACGAAATAGCACCATGATCATTATTTCCCATGATCGTCATTTCCTGAATACAGTTTGTACTCATATGGCCGATCTTGATTACGGTGAATTACGTCTATTCCCCGGTAATTATGATGAATATATGGTTGCCGCCACTCAAGCCCGTGAGCGCCTGCTAGCTGATAATGCGAAGAAGAAAGCACAGATTGCGGAATTACAGTCTTTTGTCAGCCGTTTTAGCGCTAATGCGTCTAAATCAAAACAGGCGACTTCCCGTGCTCGTCAGATTGATAAAATCCAGTTAGAAGAAGTTAAAGCATCTAGTCGTCAGAATCCCTATATCCGTTTTGAGCAAGATAAGAAATTGTTCCGTAATGCTTTGGAATTGGAAGGTTTGACTAAAGGTTATGACAATGGTCCTCTGTTTAAGAATCTCAATCTTTTGCTGGAGGTTGGCGAGAAAATAGCCGTTATCGGTGCTAACGGTATCGGTAAAACGACCTTTCTGAAAACATTGGTTGGTGAGACAGAGCCAAATAGTGGCACAGTTAAATGGTCTGAAAATAGTAGCATTGGTTACTATGCTCAGGATCATGCCAGTGATTTTGACTGCGATCTGACGGTTTTTGACTGGATGAGCCAATGGAAGAGAGAAGGGGACGATGAACAAGCTGTTCGTAGCGTATTAGGACGTTTGTTGTTCAGCCAGGATGACATTAAGAAAAAAGTCAAAGTGTTATCGGGTGGTGAAAAAGGACGGATGCTATTTGGTAAGTTGATGATGCAACAGCCAAATATTCTGATAATGGATGAACCAACAAACCATTTGGATATGGAATCCATTGAATCCCTGAACCTTGCGCTTGAATTGTATAAAGGTACTTTGATATTTGTTTCTCATGATCGGGAATTTGTTAGCTCATTAGCAAGCCGAGTTATGGAAATTAAATCTGATAAGGTCATTGATTTCAAAGGTACTTATGATGAGTATCTGAGAAGTCAGGGAATTGTTGAATAATAATCTTATGAGATAAATCGCCCTGGTTGAGATAACCGGGGCGTGTTATTTCTATTGTTTGTTATTTCTATCGGTAGATAGATTAACTGTTGCACACTTCGCAATTGGGATCTTTGGATAATTTAATATCACGAAATTGCATCGTCATTGCATCAAACAATAAAACCTTGCCGCTATTGACTTTGCCGTATCCAGTAAGGAGTTTGATGGTTTCCATTGCTTGCAATGTACCGATGGTACCGACTAATGGCGCCATCACTCCCGTTTCTACACATGTTAAATTGTTTTCGCCAAACAGTCTGCTCAGGCAACGGTAGCAGGGGGCATTTGGCTGATAAGTAAATGTAGTTAGTTGCCCTTCCATGCGAATAGCCGCGCCGGAAACCAGAGGTGTTTTCCTTGCCAGGCACCAGCGGTTCAGTTGTTCGCGGATTGCCACATTATCAGTACAATCCAAGACAACATTGTTCTGGCTGATAAGTTCATCTAGCGCTTGATCTTCCAGTAATCCATTAACGGTTTTAATCGTGACATGTGGGTTTATTGCCCGGAGCGTCAATTGGGCTGAATGCACCTTAGCCATGCCGATACGTTCATCCCGATGCAGTATCTGCCGTTGCAGGTTCGAGAGAGAAACGGTATCAAAATCCAGTAATGTTATTGTTCCGACACCTGCTGCGGTCAGGTACTGAGATGCCGCGCAACCTAAACCACCCGCACCGACTATCAGGATCGTCGAAGATTTCAATTTTTCCTGACCGTCAAAATCAAACCCACGTAGAACAATTTGACGGTTATAACGTAGGATTTCTGTGTCTGTGAGTTCAATGGTCATTATTCATTTTTCAGTAAGTGATTGAACAATTCGATTTCAACATTTTCACCAACTTCTACCCGCCCACGCTCACGTTCCAGAACAATGAAGCAGTTCCCCTGACTGAATGAACTAAATATATGAGAGCCTTGATGCCCTGTCGTACGAACTTCTAGTTCACCTTGTTCATTCACCGAAGCAATACCCCGTTGAAAATCCATTCTTCCCGGTGTCTTTTTCAATGGCGTGGCGACCTTGGCTCGCATACGCATAGGGGGTTGCCATGCCGTAAAGCCAGATAGACGCGCGATTAAAGGTTGAACTAATTGATAGAAAGTGAGAACGGCTGAAACTGGATTACCGGGCAAGCCACAAAACCAGGCGTTTTTTAGTTTGCCAAAAGCGAAAGGTTTACCCGGTTTAATGGCCAGTTTCCAGAAACTGATTTCGCCTAATTCATCCAGTATCTGCTTAGTGTAGTCTGCTTCACCCACAGAAACGCCGCCACTGCTGATGACTAAATCAGCTTTTTGATCTGCTTCCTCAAAAACATGTCGTAAAGCTTGGGGATTGTCTGCAATAACCCCGAAATCAATAACGTCGCAATCCAGTTTCTCCAGCATCAGGCGAATGGCAAAACGGTTGGTATCATAAATTTGCCCTTCTTTAAGCGGTTGACCGATAGCTTGTAGTTCATCACCCGTTGAGAAAATGGCGACTTTCAATTTGCGAACCACTTCAACTTCGGTGACGCCTAAAGATGCAATCAAGGGTAACTGAGCGGTGGATAATTTGTTGCCTACCGGTAGTACCACCGCACCTTTAGTTATATCTTCGCCAGCCAGACGGATATTTTGACCTTGTTTAGCTGGCTGAGTGAAAACGATGCCATCGTCAGTAATTTCTGCGTGTTCCTGCATAATAACCGTATCAGCGCCAATGGGGATCGGCGCTCCAGTCATAATGCGGATACAAGTTGCAACCGGCCATTCTCCTTGAAAGGGGGAGCCTGCCAGCGCTTTTCCTGCCAGAGGCAGTGGTTTGGTGCCATTTAAATCCGCATGGCGTACGGCATAACCATCCATTGCTGAATTAGCAAAAGGGGGCACATTGATAGGAGAAATAATATTTGTTGCAGTGATGCGTCCTGATGCTTGCGGGAGGTTGACGGTTTCTGTGTCAGTCAGTGGTGTAACTTGCGTCAGAAGTTTTTCCAACGCCTGCTGCAAAGAGATCAATCCAGAGGTATGACAGTGATCCATAAGTGATGCTCCCAGATAACGTTTTTTATTAATGGCATTATGGCAGAGATCATCATAGGTGTGAGTGATATTTGATTTTGATCGTATGTTCCATAAACGCGGCGATATTGGTGTCGGTTATCCAAAATGCCGCGACATGTGATAAGTACGTAGAACATGACGATTAACCTGGCGTCAGAGGATATGCTGTTGTCATAGCCAGGTTAGAAAGCGGGCAAGAGATTATAAGGTTTGACCACTGTCAACTGTTATGATTTGTCCTGTCATCGATTCCGCTTTTAACAACATTAAGGTTATTTCTGCAACATCTTCTGGCGTTGAAATTCTTTCTAAGGGCAAATAAGTGCAAAGCGTATGCATTTTCTCTTCTCTCCCTTTCCACCATCTTGTTTCAACGGCGCCTGGCGCTACGCAGTTAACCCTGACCGATGGAGCCAGTGCCCGAGCTAAGGATTTTGTCAGTCCGTGAACCGCTGATTTGGAAGCGGCATAGGGGATACAAGAACCTAAGCCCGTTTCGCCGGCGATACTACCGACATTCACAATAGCACTCCCCGTTCTTGCTTTAAGATAAGGTGCCGCATACCGGCAACAATAAAATGTGCCTTTCACATTAACATCAATAATGGTATCCCAAATATCGCTAGATATAGCATCGAGATCTTCAAATTGAAGTTGTCTGGTTGTCGCCGCGTTATTCACCAGATAGTCGATCCCGCTAAATGTTTCCACGACAGTGTTTATCATTGCCTGCACAGCCGATTCGTCGGCAACATCCGCTTTTATTGCAATAGCTTGCCCCCCATCGTTGATAATGGCTTCTGTTGTTTCCTGCGCCTCAAGTTCACTTTGTGAATAGATCACTGCGACAGCCGCACCTTGTTTTGCCAGCATAATACTGATAGCCCGTCCTATACCGGTTCCACCACCGGTTACAATGGCTGTCTTACCTTGAAATGCTTTATACATAAAAATGCTCCTTAATTAATATTTGGACATAACATGATAAATCATATCTCTTATAGACAGGTTTGTTAGTACCATTTTGGCATTATTGTGTGGACAATATTGTGTGGAAGCCTGACTAATTCAGCTAATGTTGTGTTGTAAGACTCGATTTAATCTTAATAGAGGTAACTTACTAGAGGTAAAGTAAATAAGTGGAGCCGAGTACGAAAATTTATATACGCTGACGTTCCAGATACTGTAATTAATTGCTTACTGATTTTTTATTTATGGGCAGAAATAATTTACGTTTTTCTGGGAACTTTGTTAATTAAAAGTGTGTGTTGTATTTGATTTCTGTTACGGCTTATGAAAAATGAATTAAAAAAATAATATTTTATGGCTATGAACAATTCAATTTCTCCTCAACAAAGTCACCGCTACCTCGCTTTTCATATCGCAATGAGTGGATTTTTGGCGCTGGTCGTCGCGATGGGAATTGGACGTACTGCCTTCACTCCTCAAGTGCCTTTAATGATTGCAGAATGCCAGTTTAGTCTGACTGGGGCTGGTATCGTTGCGGCTTTTAACTATCTGGGATATCTGGCCGGCTCCTATGATGCAATGCGGGCACGCCGTTTGATTGAATATCGGCTTTGGGCCGGATTATGGGGGGCGGTGATTATCACGCTGCTCTCTGCGCTACTGTATGGGGCGATATTGCACAGTATAGCCCGTTTTTTTATTGGTTGGGCAAGCGGCTGGACATTGGTATTGGTGACATCATGGGCCAATGAACAGTTGACTAAATTGAATCGTCCTGCGTTGAGTGCTGCCATATTTGCGGGACCGGGAGTCGGGATATTCGTTACTGGTATCCTTGCTATCGGTATTCAAGCATGGCAAGTGAGCGCTTCCGAAGCGTGGTTGTTATATGGCATTTTGGCGCTGGTTTGTAGTATCTATATTAGTCGGCATTTGCCCCGTCGTGGCGAGTTACACCGTTCACAAGTCGAGGTGAAAAAACTGACTTTGACTCCGGCAATTAAGCGGCTGGTATGGAGTTACAGCCTGGCGGGGTTTGGTTATATTTTACCTGCGACTTTTCTTTCGCAAATGGCAAGTGATCGTTTCCCCGGCAGCTTATTTGCACAGTTTGTCTGGCCAATATTTGGCGCCGCCGCAGTTATCGGCATCGGTTTCGCTATTTTGACCCGTCATATGTTGACAACGCAAATCCGGCTTGCGATCACTTTATGGATTCAAGCTGTGGGCATTCTCATCGCTGAGAGCATTCCGGGAATCGGTGGTCTGGCATTAAGCTCTTTGTTGGTTGGCGGTGGTTTTATGTGTGTGGTGCAAATGGCGTTTCAGTATGGGCGTGAATTAGCACCAGAACATAGCCGTTATATGGCCGGGTTATTAACCACCGGATATGCGGTCGGGCAGCTTATTGGGCCGATGCTGTCAGCGGTTTCTACCGCGATAACCGGGAGATTGGAGCCTGCGTTATATGTCGCATTGATTACTTTGGTCATTGCTGGGTTATTGGTTTGTAACAAAAATAAACCGACCAGTGAAGGGCGTGTGTAAAAAATTCATATAATTATGAAAAGCAATCACTGGATAATCACCACGTGCTCATTTACAGTGTGTGCAATAGTTACCTGTTAGTAGTGAATTGTTTCAGTTATGGTCTTCATGACTCGAACATCCATTTTACTACCCGCCAGATGATGAAAAGTAATGTCTTTGGAGAAAATAATGTCATCCTTAAGTAAAGAAGCTGAACTTGTGCATTCGGCGCTGGAAGCTCGTGGTCTTGAAACGCCTTTGCGTGGTCAGGCGTTGGTGCCGGAAGTGCGTAAAGCGCGTATTGAGGAGCATATGACGGAAATTATGAAACTGTTGAATCTCGATTTGCGTGATGACAGTTTGGCAGAAACCCCCGGTCGTATTGCGAAAATGTACGTCGATGAGATTTTTTCCGGGTTGGACTACAGCAATTTCCCGAAAATCACATTGATAGAAAATAAGATGAAAGTGGATGAAATGGTGACAGTGCGTGATATCACACTAACTAGCACCTGTGAACACCATTTTGTAACCATTGATGGCAAGGCGACGGTTGCCTATATCCCAAAAGATAAAGTTATTGGGCTGTCTAAGATTAACCGTATTGTGCAATTTTTTTCACAACGTCCACAGGTACAGGAACGTCTGACCCAACAGATCCTGATTGCATTACAGACACTGCTTGGTACTAATAATGTTGCTGTATCGATTGATGCGGTTCATTACTGCGTGAAAGCGCGGGGTATCCGTGATGCAACCAGTACCACGACAACAACTTCCTTGGGGGGATTGTTTAAATCTAGTCAAAATACCCGTCAAGAGTTTTTACGCACGACTCGCCATGTGTAATTTTTACATCGGGATATAAGAATGGCCTGCCAGAGAATTGACTCGCTGGATAGTATTCGTGGTCTGGCAATACTGGGGATATTGCTACTCAATATCTCCGGTTTTGCTTTGCCATCCGCCGCTTATTTGAATCCGGCATATAATGGTTCAGCTTCTTTAACTGACTTGATTGTCTGGTCTGTACTTAGCGTTTTTGTTCAGGGGAAGTTCCTGTGTATTTTGGCTTTTTTATTTGGTGCAACCTTGGAGCTACTGTTACCAAGGGGCACAATATGGAATTATCCACGGTTAACCATACTGGCTCTAATTGGACTGGGGCATGGCATCCTATTCTGGGATGGCGATATTTTGCTCTCTTATAGTTTGGCCGGTTTTTTCAGCTTTCAATTGATTAGCCAAAATAGCGCCAGCAGCAGGTTATTTATGAAAGGCGCTATTTTTTATCTGATCGGATTAGCGCTATTGTTTATTCTTGGCTTTCTTTCCCGTGGCGAATCTAATGATATTTCTTGGCGGCTGACGGAATTCCATATGTTATACGAAACATATTGGAAAACGTCTGGTGGATGGCTGGCAGTAAAAGAGCGTTTCAATCAGGTCATGTTGATGATGGTTATGCTGTTTGTTCAGTATGGCTGGCAGCTTATCGGCATGATGTTATGTGGTGCGGGATTAGTGCGTAATGGTTGGTTAAAAGGTGAATTTTCAGTAAGCCATTATCGAAATGTGGCGCTATTGCTGATACCACTCAGTGTTGCTGTTCAGATATTCTCTGTCGTGTTCCAATATATCCATAATTGGGATTACTTTTGGTCAGGTATTGTCGGTTATATCCTTGCTGAGTTGGTAACGCCATTTCAGGCACTGGGTTATATGGCTTTGATATATGGTTTCTGGCCGGTTATTTCATGCTGGCGAATTAATTACTGGCTCAGTCAGGTTGGACGAATGGCGATGAGTAATTACTTGCTACAAACCTTAATTTGCACTCTGTTGTTTTATCATCTTGGGTTTTTTGGTCAATTTAGCCGTTTGGAATTACTTGCATTTATTCTTCCTATTTGGGCGGTGAATATTCTGTTTTCATGCTGGTGGTTACGCCGTTACCCGCAAGGGCCGGTAGAACGGCGGTGGCGTGAGATGACGGCGGTGTTGGCCCGGTCTGCTTAAGTTGGGTTTTGTCCGTTGCCCGTAATTCTTCTGGGGTTACGGCGGGGTAATCAGTCATGCCTTTTGGTACCTTATGCGGAGCTGGAATGGGGATCAGAGGGCCGAGGAAACGAGGTTCACGTTTCAGAATATAAAGATCAGTCAGGGCGCCGAGGCGAGCAATGATTTCCCGTAACCGAACAGTAACCATATTTTTAGGTGTAGAAACTGCATAACATTGGGCGGTAATTCCCATATGCATAGCGATAAACAGTGCTCGTTCGCAATGAAATCGTTGAGTGATAATCGTAAAATCATTAGTGTTAAAAACCTTTCGGGTTCTGACTATCGAATCAAGTGTTCTGAAACCCGCAAAATCCAAGACGATATTTGCAGCAGGAATACCCGCTTTTACCAAATCTCTGCGCATGGTGACTGGTTCGTTGTAGCTCTGTTGAGCGTTATCGCCACTAAGTAATAAATATTTAATTTTGTCGCTGTTATAGGCGTTAACGGCTCCTTGGATACGGTACATATAGTACTGATTTGGGGCGCCAGAAAGGTAATATTTAGACGTACCAAGTACTATACCCACTTCGCGTTCAGGAAGTCGTTTAAGATCATCAAAGATATAGGGGGCTGTTTTCCAGCTAATCCAGCGGTCAAGTGCGATAGCTGTCAGTATCAGCATCCCTGTGATGAATAACAGACCAGTTATCAGGCGCTTCCACATGCTTTTGCCTTTTTATACACATTAATGACTGAATTTGTTAAAGGCTACTTTACCTGAAATTTCTAAGCAAGTTTTCTCTTTAGGAAAGAAGCCTGTTAATTTACTTTTACTAACAGGCTTTTTGCATATTTCTAGCGATAAGAATCAGAATGAAGTACGTTTGTACACGCGATATTCAGGTTTCCAGAAGTTGCGCTCAATTGCTTCATCCAGCGCGCCATCTGAGGTAACAGTGGCAACGCCCTGTATTTGTGCTTCTTTGGCGACTTGTTTAGCAATTTTGCGTGATACTTCCTGAATATCATCAATAAGTGGCAGTAACGGGCCTTGGCCTTGTTGGGCTAGAGGTGAACAATCCGCCAGCGTCCGGCTTGCTGCCATCAACATACCGTCAGTAACCAGTTTGGCCCCTGACGCAATAACACCCAGACCAATTCCAGGGAAGATATAGGCGTTGTTACATTGGGCGATTGGATACTCCTGGTCTTTATATTTTACCGGATTAAATGGACTGCCTGTCGCAACCAGAGCCGAGCCATCCGTCCAGTTGATGATATCTTCAGGACGGGCTTCAACGCGGGAAGTTGGGTTCGATAATGGCATGACGATTGGACGTTCACAGTGTTTATGCATTTCACGGATGATCTCTTCTGTAAACAAACCTGACTGACCTGAAACACCAATCAATACCGTCGGTTTAGCATTATGGACAACATCGAGCAGCGAGATGGCATCGCTGTTTACATCCCATTGAGTCAATGAGTCGCTTTTCTGTACCAGCTTATTCTGGAAATCCAATAGATTTGGCAGTTTGTCTGTCAATAAACCGAAGCGGTCAACCATGAAAATACGGGCACGAGCCTGTTCTTCGCTTAACCCTTCTGATTTCATCTGGGCGACGATCTGTTCTGCAATGCCGCAACCGGCGGAACCCGCTCCGAGGAAAGTAACAGTTTGATCCTTCAATTGACGGCCCGCCGCGCGACTGGCAGCAATTAAGCTACCTAACGTAACGGCGGCAGTTCCCTGAATATCATCATTAAAGCAACAAATCTCGTGGCGATAGCGATTAAGAAGAGGCATGGCATTTTTTTGTGCGAAATCTTCAAATTGCAGCAGCACGTTTGGCCAACGGCGTTTAACAGCCTGAATAAATTCGTCTACAAATTCATCATACTCTTCACCGGTGATGCGCGGGTGACGCCAGCCCATATATAACGGGTCATTCAGGCGTTGCGGGTTGTTGGTGCCGACATCCAGCACGACTGGCAGTGTATAAGCTGGGCTGATACCACCGCAGGCGGTATACAAGGAGAGTTTGCCGATAGGAATACCCATGCCGCCAATGCCTTGGTCGCCCAAACCAAGGATACGTTCACCATCGGTAACAACAATGACTTTTACATTTTGTTTGGTCGCATTTTGCAGCATGTCATCAATATGTGCTTTGTTTGGATATGAGATGAACAGGCCACGGGCACGGCGGTAAATATCGGAAAAGTGCTCACAAGCTTCGCCAACGGTTGGCGTGTAGATGATTGGCATCATTTCGTTCAAATGTGCATCCAGCAGGCGGTAGAACAGGGTTTCGTTAGTGTCCTGAATATTTCGCAGATAAATGTGTTTATCTGCGTCATTTTTGAAATCAAGATACTGTCGATAAGCACGTTCAGCTTGTTCTTCGATGGTTTCGACCGCTTCCGGTAATAAACCGTAAAGATTAAAGTTGCTGCGTTCTTCTTCAGTAAAAGCGCTGCCTTTATTCAGCAGGGGAAATTCCAACAGCATTGGGCCAGAATAGGGAATATATAGTGGACGTTTACTTTCGTGTTCCAGTTCCATGAATCTTACTCTTTGAACTAAATGGATAACAAGGTTAGCTATAGATCCTAAGAGATAGGAAAAATATGTACAGTAAATGTTACTTAATTAGAGGTATTATGAGTAAAAATGAGAGATAACATCCAGAGTTAGCTAATAAAATGTTACGGTAATTGTTTTTTATAGCGGAAAACCCTCTATCTGCATAGAGGGAAAAATGAATTTTCCACTGGATTCAGAAAGTGTAGTAATCAAATTTGCTGCAACCGAGCGTAGCAAGTATGGATTGAGTTGCACTCCGTTGGGATAAATCACAGTTTTTTTCCTCAACCAACACAGCTCTGTCGATAGCCAGGCAATCACCACCAGAAATGTTCATCAGAATTAGCGCTGCTTGTAATGGGGGTAAGCTTGGGTTAAACGCGGCATTTTCTGCATAACGCCCAGGATAAATTTTTCCATCTTTTCCTAAAAGCGCAGCACCACTGTAGGAATTACTGTATGGGGCATAGCTCTGGTTTGCTGCATCTAATGCAGTCAGGACTAATGTATCCGTGGTTTCTAGTTTATAACCATGATTAACCGGGTCCATCAACAACGTCTTGATGCCCAGATCGTTTGGGCCAAAAGAATCTGGCAGATAATGACCTAATGTTGAAGGTACTTGCTTTGGCAGGTGAATCTCTAATTGGGAGCCACTATTAAGTTCATTCATAAATTGGCGGCAATGGCCGCACGGAGAGTAATTCACAGTAACAGACGCCAGTTTTTTCTCACCTAATAACCAAGCGTGGGTAATCGCACATTGTTCAGCATGAATCGTTTGTTGTAGTGGTACGCCAGCAAATTCCATATTCGCGCCAAAATAGAGATTTCCACTTTTTCCGCGGGCAATGGCGCCAACATTAAAATGTGAGATTGGTGTCAGGGAGCATGCCGCTGCGAGTGGCAACAGGGCGACAGCCAGGGTGTTATCGTCAAAACCGCAGGCTTTCTTAATAGATTCAGCCTGTTTAGCCGTGAGCATGGCAGGAAAGTCATTGTTTCCTGCGTAAGGTAAAAGGGCATCCTGTAGTTTAGAGGGTAACTGTACCCAGATAGGATGAAAACGAGCTTGCATAGTGTGATCTCCGAATTAACTTAAGATCATTCTAAGTTGTCTGGTTATATTTGTAATGTGATTAATGTCATATAGATGAATGAGACTTATGTAATTGAAGTGAGTAATCAAGCGATTAATATCAAATTTCCTAACAGCTAAATTAGCTAAATAGGTATAACAACACTGGGAATATAAAGGGAGCTGTTAGTGAAGTAATGATACCGCAGGTCATCAATGCCAATGAGCTGTACGCGCCTTCAACGAAATTAACTTCTGCACAGCGGGCAGTACCCAAAGCATGTGATGCTGTTCCCATTGCTAAGCCGCGGGATGCTTTGGTTTTTACCTGTAACAGATCGAACAGGTTATGACCAAATATTGCACCGAAAACGCCGACGAAAATAACACAAGCAGCGCTGATTGCCGGAATACCGCCAATGGCATCAGCTACTGCCATTGCTATTGGTGTTGTGACGGATTTAGGTAATATCGAAGCGGCCATTTCAGGCGTTGCGCCCATCCACAAGGCAATAGCAGTGCCTGTCACCATAGCGACAATAGTGCCGATAAAACAGATGCTGATAATGGACTTCCATTGGGCACGGATCTGATGTAGCTGCTCATATAAAGGAAATGCCAGTGCAACCACGGCGGGCTGGAGTAGATCATTTAAAATTCGGCTGCCGGCAAAATAGTGTTCATAGGACGTGTGGGTTATTAGCAATATCGGAATAATGATGGCGATAGAAACCAATAAGGGGTTCAGAATAGGAATTTTGAATCGTAGCGACAGTTTTCTTGCGGTGTAGAATACAACTAATGTTAATGGCAGCGACCACCAAATGTGACTTAACATTTTTATTTCTCTTGTTTCTGTTGTTCACTCTTAACTTCTGATGCGGAACCCATAATCGGGCGTTCACGATGAACATAATGGGAACTGTAAGCCACGATGATCATAACGATTACGGTGCTGATTAGACATGAAAAAACAATCGGAACTATCTGTTGGCTGAGTTGATCGTAATAATTCATCACGCCGACGCCGATAGGCAGAAACAACAAAGTCATATTTTTTAGTAACAGACTACAGCCTGGTTTTGCCCAATGAGCAGGAATTAGTTGAAAAGCTAATAAAACGAACAATATCAACATGCCGATAATACTGCCGGGAATAATGATGGGTAATAGGGAAGAAATGGCATTACCTGTCAGCAAACACAAATAAATCAGAACAAATGCTCGCAGGTACTGCCAACCAATAATCAGTACTTCACGAAACGACATAACAAAATTCCTAATTCTGGTGAGGTATTCATCATACAATTAACCTTGGGAATGTGCCATAGATCACATCCAAAAAAACGGGGACCATTGCTGATCCCCGTGGGTAAAAATATTAATGAAATAAATTGACTATTATTTCACTTGCATACCGGGCTGGGCGCCGCTGTCAGGGCTGAGTAAGAAGATATCTTTTCCACCAGGTCCGGCCGCCATAACCATCCCTTCTGAAATACCAAAGCGCATTTTGCGTGGCGCCAGATTGGCTACCATAATGGTTAAACGGCCTTCCAGCGCTTTTGGATCAGGATAACTGGAGCGGATACCAGAGAATACCTGGCGGGTTTCGCCACCTAGATCCAGCATCAGTTTCAACAACTTATCCGAGCCTTCGACAAAATCAGCCTGTTTAATAAGGGCGACGCGCATATCAACTTTGGCAAAATCATCGAAGGTGATCGTGTCCTGAATCGGATCTTCTGCCAGTGGACCGCTGACTTTTTGTGGTGTGTTGATGCTCTCTTTAGATGCCGCGACCATAGCGTTCACTTTATCCATATCAATACGAGTGAACAGCGCCTTAAAGGCAGAAACTTGATGATCCAGCAACGGTTGTTCAATACCATGCCAAGTAAGTTCTGTATTTAAGAAAGCCTCTGCGCGTTCTGCCAGATTTGGCAAAACGGGTTTCAGGAAAGTCATCAAAACGCGGAACAGGTTGATGCCCATTGAACAGATAGCTTGAAGCTCGGCATCACGGCCTTCTTCTTTTGCCACCACCCACGGCGCTTGCTCATCCACATAACGGTTTGCCAAATCAGCCAGTGCCATGATTTCGCGGATTGCTTTGCTGAATTCGCGGTTATTAAACTCTTCTGCAATCACCTTTGCCCCATCAATAAACTGTTGGTAAAGCGCCGGATCAGCCAGTTTATCCGCCAGCTTGCCGTTAAAGCGTTTATTAATGAAGCCTGCATTACGGGAGGCCAGGTTAACAACTTTATTAACGATATCGCTGTTAACACGTTGAACAAAATCTTCCAGATTCAGATCGATATCATCAATGCGAGCAGAGAGTTTGGCTGCATAGTAATAACGCAAACAGTCTGCATCCAGATGATCCAAGTAAGTGCTGGCTTTAATAAAAGTACCGCGGGATTTGGACATCTTCGCGCCGTTGACGGTGACATAGCCGTGAACGAACACGTTGGTTGGCTTACGGTAACCGCTGCCTTCCAACATGGCCGGCCAGAACAGGCTATGGAAATAAACAATGTCTTTACCGATAAAGTGATATAGATCGGTAGTGGAATCTTTTGCCCAGAACTCATCAAAGCTTAGATTTCCGCGTTTGTCACACAGGTTTTGGAAAGAACCCATATACCCAATAGGGGCATCCAGCCAAACATAGAAATATTTGCCCGGCGCATCAGGAATTTCAAAACCGAAATAGGGGGCGTCACGGGTGATATCCCACTGTTGTAAACCGGATTCAAACCATTCTTGCATTTTGTTGGCAACTTGTTCCTGTAATGCGCCGGAACGGGTCCAGGCTTGCAACATGTCACTGAATGCGGGCAGATCGAAGAAGAAGTGCTCTGTTTCACGCATTTCTGGCGTCGCGCCGGAGACGGCAGAACGGGGGCTGATTAGTTCAGTCGGACTGTAAGTCGAACCGCAAACTTCACAGTTATCGCCATACTGATCTTCTGCCTTACATTTCGGGCAGCTACCTTTGACAAAGCGATCCGGCAGAAACATATTCTTCTCAGGATCGTATAACTGAGAAATAGTACGATTCTTAATATGGCCGTTTTTTTTCAGTTCGAGATAGATTTTCGTTGAGAACGCTTGGTTCTCTTCACTATGCGTAGAGTGATAGTTATCGTAGCTCACCGAAAAGCCAGTAAAATCCTGATGATGCTCTTGGTTCACCGTGGCGATCATCTCTTCAGGAGCAATACCCATTTGCTGAGCTTTCAGCATGATTGGCGTTCCATGAGCGTCATCGGCACAGATAAAGTGAACCTCTTTGCCGCGCATTCGCTGAAAACGGACCCAAATATCTGCTTGGATATGTTCCAGCATGTGACCGAGATGGATTGGACCGTTAGCATATGGCAACGCGCACGTCACCAATAATTTTTTTGCGACTTGAGACATAGTAAGGATCTGACTTCCAATAAGTGAAAAAGGAAGTTTGATGTTAACCGATTAAAAAAATTGTCGCTAGGGTAAGGCTCAATCTTAGTGCGTTTTGTTGGATAAAAATCGAATCAGCGAACGGGAAGCGGGTTTTTGTCGCCAATCTTATCTGAACGCTTTAGGTTCTGTTATGATGGAGAGATGGTTTTTAGCTAATGATAATCATTAAAGGAGCCGGGATGAACTCACAATCCCCCGAGCAGACCAATCCTGACCTGCTGAAATCTCAGGTAACAAAAATACTTGCTACTTTTACACACCTGACACTAGAACGTGATTTGATAACACTGAAAGCGCTACATCACTGTACGATGCTTGATGGTGTTTTGCACATTGAATTACTGATGCCGTTTGTCTGGCAACGCGGCTTTAAAGCGTTAAAAGCGGCGACAACGGAAAAATTACAGGCGGTAACCGGCGCAAAATCGGTGGCATGGAAATTGATCCATGATATCAGCACATTACGTCGTGCTAATGATCTGCCGGGAATTAATGGCGTCCGTAATATTTTGGCTGTCAGCTCAGGTAAAGGCGGGGTGGGTAAATCCAGCACCGCCGTAAACCTGGCGCTGGCATTGGCTCAAGAGGGGGCAAAGGTCGGTATTCTTGATGCAGATATCTACGGCCCTTCTGTTCCGAGTATGTTGGGAACCTCCAAAGAGCGCCCAACTTCCCCTGATGGGCAGCATATGGCGCCGATCATGACGCATGGCCTTGCCACTAACTCTATTGGTTATTTAGTAACAGACGATAATGCAATGGTATGGCGTGGCCCAATGGCTAGTAAAGCATTGATGCAGATGTTACAGGATACATTATGGCCGGATCTTGATTATCTGGTTATCGATATGCCGCCAGGGACCGGTGATATTCAGCTCACTTTGTCGCAAAACATTCCAGTAACGGGGGCGCTGGTGGTAACAACGCCTCAGGATATTGCCTTAATTGACGCAATGAAAGGTATCGTCATGTTCCAGAAAGTGAAGGTGCCTGTACTGGGGATTGTCGAAAACATGAGTGTGCATGTTTGCAGCAACTGTGGTCATTCGGAACCTATCTTTGGTACGGGTGGGGCAGAAAAATTGGCGGTTAAATATCACTGTAAATTATTGGGACAAATCCCTCTGCATATTTCACTGCGTGAAGATCTGGATCGTGGTCAGCCAACGGTTATCAGTGATCCTGATAGTGAATTCACGGATATTTATCGCGAAATTGCCGCGAATATTTCAGCGCAGATGTATTGGCAAGGTGAGAAGATACCAACAGAAATCTCATTCCGTGCCGTTTAATGCGGGTATTTGATTGATGATAGCGGGCGATGGATGTTTTCATTGCCCGCTTTTTGCATGGGGAGATTTTGTATGGGGAATAAGTATGCTTGTCCGATTTCCCTCGTTACGATTTCCCTTGTTACATCGTTTTTATGCGAAACGCTTCGAAAAAAATGAGACTTATCTTGTTTACACTGGAACAGATACCATTAACTCCCTATAATCTCGCCAAACTTAGCACTCATAAGTGCTTTGTTCCCATTTTTTTCTAGAATCAGGTTATCTCTATTATGGCTGACGAAGCATATCAGTGCACAATTGTAGGAATTTCTGGTGCATCTGCCTCAGGTAAAAGTCTCATTGCTAATACACTTTATCGTGAATTACGCGCTCAGGTTGGTGATCACAATATCGGTATTATACCAGAGGATTGCTATTATAAAGATCAGAGCAATCTATCAATGGAAGAGCGTTATAAGACTAATTATGACCATCCAAGCTCAATGGATCACAATCTGCTCTTTTCTCACCTGCAAGCGCTGAAAATGGGTGAATCAATTGAATTACCACAATACGATTATGTTGCCCATACACGTAAACTAGAATCGATTCATTTTGCGCCGAAAAGAGTTATTATCCTAGAGGGTATTCTGTTATTGACTGATAAACGCTTGCGTCAGGAGATGGACTTCTCTATTTTTGTTGATACGCCACTGGATATTTGCCTTATGCGTCGTATTAAACGGGATGTGCATGAACGGGGACGTTCTCTGGATTCGGTGATTGAGCAATATCATAAAACTGTGCGTCCAATGTTCTTGCAATTTATTGAACCATCAAAGCAATATGCAGATATTATTGTGCCGCGCGGGGGTAAAAACCGGGTCGCGATTGATATATTGAAAGCCAAAATTGGTCAGTTCTGCGAATAATAAAACTTTGCTTGTCAGGCATTGAATTGATAAGCATCATCGTATTTGAGAGGAAATAATGCGACTCTGTGACCGCGACATAATTAAATGGCTTGATGAAGGTAAATTAGTCATTGCTCCACGTCCGCCGATTGAACGTATTAACGGGGCAACTGCTGATGTGCGCCTTGGGAATCAGTTTCGTGTTTTCTGTGGTCATACTGCGGCATATATTGATTTGAGTGGTCCGAAAGATGAGGTCAGCGCTGCGCTTGATCGCGTGATGAGTGATGAAATTATCCTGTCTGACGATGAGGTTTTTTTCCTCCACCCTGGCGAGTTGGCACTAGCTGTTACGCTGGAATCCGTCACATTGCCGGACGATTTGGTGGGTTGGCTTGATGGCCGTTCTTCTCTTGCTCGTCTTGGGTTGATGGTGCACGTGACGGCACATCGGATTGATCCGGGTTGGCATGGTCAGATTGTTCTCGAATTCTATAACTCCGGTAAATTGCCTCTGGCGTTACGTCCGGGCATGGTCATCGGTGCTTTGAGTTTTGAACCATTGTCTGGTTCCGCAGACCGTCCGTATAACCGTCGTCAAGATGCGAAGTATAAAAACCAACAGGGTGCGGTGGGTAGTCGTATTGATGAAGATTAATATTTTTATCGGCTATTGAGTTGCATTGACTGTTTTGACAAAAAAGCGGAGGAAGTCATGAAGAGATTACTGACGACACTGATTATTTTGCTGGTCGTGATTATTACCGGTCTGGCAGCATTAGTCATGTTGGTGAACCCGAATGACTTTCGTGCTTATATGGTCAAACAGGTGCAAAAGAAGAGTGGCTACCAACTCGTCCTGCAAGATGGTATGCGCTGGCATGTCTGGCCAAAACTGAGCATTATTACCGGGCGTATGTCATTAACGGCCCCAGGAGCGGCTCAGCCAACAGTGACGGCAGAAAATATGCGTCTTGATGTGGAGTTGTGGCCGCTTCTTTCTCATCAACTTGCTGTGAAAGAGGTGATGCTGAAAGGGGCGATATTGAGAGTAACCCCAGAGAGTCAATCTCAGAAAAAAGAGAATATCCCTATTGCACCAAAAGGGAGTGCGGCCAATCCTGTTGCGAAGGGTGAGGGTTGGAAGCTTGATATTGCCAGAATTAAAGTCGTGGATAGTTTGCTTATTTGGCAGCGTGATGAGCATGAGCAGTTAAATGTCCGCGATATTAATCTGCTGATGGCGCGGGATAACCAAAACCATATCAGCGTGGAGTTAAGTAGCAAAGTTAGTAAGAATCAGCAAGAACTGGCTTTTAATCTTAATGCTGATGTTGATATTACTGATTATCCATATCGTGTTGCTGGTAATATTGACTCTTTTGATTATCAATTCCAGGGCGCGGGTATACCTACGGGGGGAATTAGTGGTTCAGGAAAAGTACATGCTGTTTATCAAAAAGAGACGGCAGATGAACCGCAAATCGTTTCTTTACAGATGTTGAGTTTCACCGCTAATGAGAGTGAACTGCATGGCAGTATAAAAGCCATGTTGGGGGCTCACGCGGATTATCAGATAGACTTATCTTCCCAAAAACTGAATCTAGATAATCTGATGGGATGGGACTTGTTTCCTAAAGAAGGCTCAGAAGTTAAACGTTATTACCGGGTAGAGAATAGTTCGGCTAAACCGGTGATCGCTGTTTCAAGCTCTGCCCAGACTGATTATAGCGCCACGTTCCTAAATGATTTTAATGCTAATGTGATTATTAATGCGGATAAGTTTGTTTATCGAGGAATGGAGATCGATAACCTGATATTGAAAGCGACAAGTAATAGTGGTGTCGCTGAAATTTCTACTCTGAATGGCAAATTATTTGGTGGTGATTTCTCTATTCCGGTTTTTTTAGATGCAACGGGTAATCAACTTAAGTTACACGCAAAACCTTTGCTGCGGAATATAGAACTGGAACCGGTACTCAAAGCATTTTCTTTACCACAGGCATTTAGTGGTAAATTCAATCTGAATGGCGATCTTTCTGGTAAAGGATATGATGGTTATGCGATTTCGCATATTTGGCAGGGTGATCTTAATTTCAGTTTAGTTAATGCCAAAATGTATGGATTAAATATCCCACAATTAGTCCAGCAATCTGTTGCTCGTGCAACGGATAAAGTGAATATTACTGATAATATGGATAACTTTACCCGTGCCAAAAAGCTTGATGTTAAAGCAGTACTGAATCGAGGTGATATAAAAATCAGTCGACTTCATGCGGTATCTGATCTGCTAAATATTGATGGACAGGGTAAGGCTAATCTACTTAAACAAAATGTTGATGTCGCTTTAAAAGTACAGGTAACACAAGGATGGGGCAAAGATAATGAATTGGTTAGTCGTCTGCGAAAAATGAAAGTACCACTGCGAGTTTATGGTCATTGGGATAATCTGCAATACAATTTGGATATTGAACAACTGCTACGTAATGAGTTGGAGGACAAGGTAAAACAGGCTATTAACGATTGGGTTGAACGTAGCAGTCATTAGCTGTATTAGCTCATGCCTGATTTGACCGTTCAATTCTGGTTAATTGACTATTATGCTTAACCAGATACTTAAATAAATTCTTATCGTTGCCTGAGCGGTCAATTTCGGTACAAAAGTGAATTTCTACTTGTGAATTAAATTTTAATAATTGCTAACATCTCTTCATTTTTTTCATCCATGCCGACTTCAACAAAGCCAAAACTGGCGTAAAAGTTTCTTGCTACAGTGTTGCTTGGCTTATAACAGATTTCTATTTCTTTTAATCCATTTGTTTGCCTAATTTCATTAAGGGCTAGCAGCATTGCCTGGCGTCCAATGCCTTTGTTTTGATGTTGTTGATCCACCATAAATCGCCAAATTGATGTCTTTTGATCTGTTTCAGGCACCCACATAAAAAATCCGACAGGTTTGCCATCTAAGCAAATTGCACGTGTTTGGTATGAGGGATTGAATTTTGATTCAACCAGTGACCACACGTTATCTGCGACATATTCACATTGGTCATCGGTTACTGTTAGATCACAGACATCTTCATAATTGTCTTTATCAACATCAGCGAGGGTTATATTCATGTAATATCCTTTTAAATTGATGAATAATGTTATTGATTGGCAAGTGTATATGAAGTTTATTGAATTGAGAAGCTATGGCTTTTTTTTCTAAATACAAAGTTATTTAATTTAGTTAGATAAATCATTAACAGTATTCGCATAGAGTTCCGCATATAATAGTTCCGAATATAGTATTGATAGCAAAGGCTAAAAAAATCCCGGTACAGTTTAAACTGACCGGGTTTTATTTTGTTTCTGAGGAAAAACTCAGTGATGGCAAATATGATTAGTGATCAATAACACTGAGTTATTCTTTATTTTCTTCCTCTGACGCCAGAGGGGTGATTTTTACCTTATTAATTCGGTGACTGGTTACTTCCAACGGTTCAAACAGATAATTATCAATCTGTAATTGCTCGCCTTGTTGTGGAATATGTTGTGAATGTTCCATCAATAAACCTGCCAAGGTTTGATATTCACGTTTTTCATCCAGTTGCAAAGGAACATAAAGGATCAAATCATCCAGCGGCATATAACCATTGGCGATCCAACCACCATTTTCAGTCGCTTGAATATCATGGCGGGCATCAGTTTCTTCGCCATCTACCGGCAAATTACCAGCGATAGTTTCCATTACGTCGGTCAAAGTCACCACGCCTTCCACAGAACCAAATTCATCGACAACAAACGCGAAGTGAGTTTGTGCCTGGCGGAACTGCTCTAATGCCTGGAGTAGAGAAAGCTGTTCAGGGAAAATCAGCGGTTGTTTTATCAGCGAGTGTAAATCGAAAGGCTGTTGATTGAGCTGTTGATTCAATAAATCAATAACATGGACAACACCTAATGGTTCGTCACTGATATTTTCATCTGTTACCACAATGCGTGTATGAGGACTTTTACTCAGTATTTGCGTTAGATTTTCGGTTGGTGCATGAATATCAAGGTACTCCACGTCGTGACGGGAAGTCATGATACTGTTGACGTTACGCTGCGCCATACCCAGAACTCTGGCAATCATTTGGCGTTCTTGTGGATCAAACACTTCCTGATTATCAGAAATCAGATTAGATGTATGATTGTCCAATTCTGCATTTTCATGCTTACCACTCAGGATACGTAAAACGGCTTCGGCTGTTCTTTCACGCAGTGAACGGGAAGCAGTAAGAAACCTGCGGCGGTTAAACTGAGCAAATTGGTTTAAGGATTCAATCATAATGGAGAAGCCGATAGCGGCGTACAAGTAGCCTTTTGGTATGTGATAACCAAAACCTTCGGCTACCAGACTGAAACCGATCATCAATAAGAAGCTCAGACAGAGAATAACGATAGTCGGGTGAGCATTGACGAAAGTGGTCAGCGGCTTACTTGCCAGTATCATCAGGAACATCGCAATGGTGACTGCCGCGATCATGATACCGATGTTGTCTACCATACCAACAGCAGTAACCACTGAATCTAGTGAGAATACAGCATCAAGGACAATTATCTGAACGACAACCGTCCAAAATTTAGATGTTTTGCGCTGTTGTCCTGAGTGGGCATCTTTACCTTCCAGCCGTTCATTGAGCTCCATCGTCGCTTTGAACAGTAAGAAAAGACCGCCTATCAGCATAATCAGATCGCGGGCGCTAAATGGATGTTCCCAAAGCGTAATTAATGGATGAGTTAGCGTTATCAGCCAGGAAAGACTAAAAAGCAGTACGACACGCATCAGTAATGCGCAACTCAGACCTGTAATTCTTGCTTTGTCTCTTAGTTTTTCAGGAAGTTTATCTGCCAGAATGGCAATAAAGACCAAGTTGTCGATTCCAAGGACAATTTCTAGAACGATAAGAGTAACCAGTCCAGCCCATATCGTCGGATCAGCGATCCATTCCATACAGTTTGTTTTACCTTTTAATATGACGGCTCATGCCGAATAATGAATAATGGGCATTGACTCATCAAATTTCAATAGTTGATTTTTCATCTTGGGAAGTTTTTTCCAAAAAATGAGGTGTAGCGGCATCGATGGCACCAATAACTATCCATTAGGACGCATCCTGAGTTAACATGTGATCACATTAACAAATTGCACACTAATTATTATTGGTGAGCCGAATTATCATCAGACAGGAGTTATTCATGTCCAAGCAGCAGATTGGTGTTGTCGGTATGGCGGTGATGGGGCGTAACCTGGCACTCAATATTGAGAGCCGTGGTTATTCCGTATCTATATTTAACCGTTCAAGTGATAAAACTGACGAAGTGATCGCCGAAAATCCGGGGAAGAAATTAGTTCCAAGTTACACTATCGAAGAATTTGTCGATTCACTGGAAAAACCGCGCCGTATTCTGCTCATGGTTAAGGCTGGTGAAGCAACCGATAAAACTATTGCTTCGTTGACTCCACATCTGGATAAAGGTGATATTTTGATTGATGGGGGTAATACCTATTTTCAGGATACTATCCGTCGTAATCGCGAGCTTTCTGCTCAAGGTTTTAATTTTATCGGTACCGGGGTTTCCGGTGGTGAAGAGGGGGCATTGAAAGGGCCATCTATCATGCCTGGCGGTCAAAAAGAGGCGTATGAATTGGTAGCGCCAATTCTGCAAGAGATTGCGGCTAAAGCCGAAGGTGAACCTTGTGTGGCCTATATTGGACCGGATGGCGCCGGCCATTATGTGAAAATGGTTCACAATGGCATTGAATACGGTGATATGCAGCTTATTGCTGAAGCCTATTCTTTATTGAAGAATGCCCTAAATCTGAGTAATGAAGAACTGTCTGAGATTTTCACTGACTGGAATAACGGCGAATTGAGTAGCTATTTGATTGAAATCACTGCTGATATTTTCCGTAAGAAAGATGAAGCAGGCCAATATTTGGTTGATGTGATTTTGGATGAAGCAGCAAATAAAGGCACGGGTAAGTGGACCAGCCAGAGCTCTCTGGATTTAGGTATTCCAGTGACGTTGATCACAGAATCAGTATTTGCACGTTATATCTCTTCTCTAAAAGATCAGCGAATGGCTGCGGCTAAAATTTTGAGCGGGCCAGAAGCACAACCATTTAAAGGTGATAAGGCCGAATTTATTGAGAAAGTCCGCCGTGCGCTTTATTTGGGTAAAATTGTCTCTTATGCTCAGGGTTTTCAGCAATTGAAAGCGGCATCTGATGAGTACCAGTGGGATCTCAATTACGGTGAGATTGCCGGGATTTTCCGGGCGGGTTGTATTATTCGTGCTCAATTCCTGCAAAAAATTACTGACGCGTATAACGAAAATGCGGATATTGCTAACCTGTTGTTGGCGCCTTACTTTAAGAAAATTGCTGATGAATATCAGCAAGCGCTGCGTGATGTCGTCTCTTATGGGGTGCGGAATGGTATCCCAACCCCGACTTTCTCTGCCGCGATTTCTTACTACGATAGTTATCGTTCTGCTGTATTGCCTGCTAATTTAATTCAGGCTCAACGTGACTATTTCGGCGCTCATACTTATAAGCGTACTGATAAAGAGGGAATTTTCCATACTGAATGGATGGAATAAGCCCAATTATCACCGGTTGATCTAGAGAATGAAGATTTCACATCTGACATGATGTGGTCTTAATTTCGATGATCGTCTGTAATATGCCGTTGCGGTTTTTCTAACAAATGTACCGCAACGGTGTAGCTTAAATTTCAGAATATGACTTGTCTGAGAGTGATGATTGTCACATTAATCCCGGATTAAGCAATAGGATCAGTACTGATAATGTGAAAATCAAAACGATTATTCCCTACATGAACCAGCTTCAAGTTTTTAGGGAAATTGAGACCTTCATCGACAGTTGCAATACCGACAGCATCATAAGAAAAATAGAATGACCCGTTACCAATATATTCTCCGGTGTTGACATTTCTTACATAAATTGAAGTGACTATCTCTTTCTGTACCAATAGTTCGTTAACGACAGTATAATTATCATCTGTTGTTGCGTTAACGTCGATTGTTTCTTGTTCTTCTCCATTAAATATCTTGACAATCATAGAGAATTTTATATCTGAATGAGTATCGTCGATGATTCTTAGTGCAACCAGTTTCGTATCTTTCTGCATAATTCTGAATTTAGATAATCCTCTGATTTCTCTATCGATATCTGGATTATCGACTACCCACTCATAATATTTACTCTCTGGATCGTTATAATGGCGCCATGCATGGACTTTTGATAACTTGCCAATTTTTACTGAACGGAACTTATCGTTAAGATTGGAAGGGAGCGATATAATTTTATCTAGCTCTGGGTAATCATGTGACTTACCCTGATAGTTTTTTTCTTCGAAAAATGTGACGCCGGTAATTAATTCTTTTGTCATTCTTTTACTCCTTAAAGTTAATGTAAGTAATATATATACCCGTCATCTTTCAAGTTGCCTCTTTGTTGGCTGCACTCACTCACCCCAGTCACATAGTTATCTATGCTCCCGGGGATTCGCTCCCTGGCCGTCGCGATGCATCTTGAAATCCATAGGGTATAGGTTGCCAAGAAAAAAATGTTCCCATTAATAAACTCCTATGTAATGTTTTTCTGGAAGTATACCCGATTGTATTAATGCGAAGTATATAGTATTTGCTCGTTTCTACTATTTTTACAAATTGGCTTTTTATATATGATATTTGCTAATAATAATTTATTCGTTCCTCATCTTTAGATGTGATATATCCAGTCAATAAAGGAATAATATTCGATAGGTTAATATTAAAATTAGCATAAAAATGTATAAAGTAAAGCTGTTTAAAAAGTACCTAATAATATCTTGATAATTATATTAATATAGTCCAACTAACTGTTTGAAATATGAGAGTTTGATACTTTTAGTGAGTCTTGTATCTTAGGCTTGGTATTCAATTTAATTGTGAATATTTTTCATGTTTGGTGTTTTGAGTAGATGTTATAAGATTGTTTTTTATTAATAATATTATGAAAATACCTAGAATTAAATATGCAATAATGTAATGGTTGGATGTTTCTATAATTTTTAGAATTAATCGTTAGGGAACTATTTATCTCAAAGGAAATAGATTATGATCATTGTTCCTAGGGATATTGATTTAATGTTTTTTTAGGTTAAATTATTATTTAACTTTTTAGTTATAAATTTTTATGAAAAAAGACAAATAACAGTGAATGGCTAACTGATTGTTAAAAATTTATTTTATTGGCAAAAATGAATACACCGTTGCGGTTTTTAATGATATTCCGCAACGGTGTTGCTTAAATTTTCAGAACGTAGCCTGTCTGAAAACAATGGTTAATTATTGTTACATTATGACCGGATTAGTTAGAAAAATCGGTACTGATAATATGAATATCGAAACGATTACCACCTACATTAACTATTCTGAGATTTTTAGGGAAATTAGCTTTCTCATCAATAGTAACAACACCATTTGCATCACGATAGAAATAGAATGATCCGTTATTAATATATACTCCAGTACTGGTATTTCTTATTGCAATGGCAGTGACTAACTCGGTCTCAAATGGCAGTATACCAACCAGTGCATAATCATCATCAGTTGTTGTTTCAACTGGACCCACACAATGTGTATTCGTGAACATTGAGAATTTAATACCTGAATAAGTATCATCAATAAGTCTTAATGCAACTAGACAGGTATCTTTTGGTGCTACTTTGAACTTAGATAATCCTCTAATTTCTCTATCGATATCTGGATGATCGTATTCCCATTCACGATAGCGTTGACCTGGTTCACAATCGCTCTGATGACGCCATGCATAAACTTTTGATAGTGTTCCAATTCTTACTGAGCGGAATCTGTCGTTGAGATCATAAGGCAATGGAATAATAACATCATTTTCTGGATAATGGTGCGCTTCACCCAGAAAGTATTTTCTATCGAAAAAAGTTGCACCTGTAACTAACTTATTAGTCATATTTTTCTATTCCTTAAACTTTATTTTAAAAAAAACGTCATCTTTCTTTTTGAAAGCGATATGAGAATACAGTGAGTGTGGGTTCTTGTATTTAATAAAATATAATGAATAAGCATATTAAATTGTTGCCAATATAACACCAATATAATTGACATATCATTTTATGCTGATAATTGAAATAAAGATTCTGAAATTAAAAATAATTGAAGATTCCTATCAAAAGACACCTTTATTGGGGTAGGGAATTATTCCCTAATGTAATTGATAATTTCTTGTATATGGCTCAGTAGTGAATAATTAGATATTCATGGTATTTGATAATTATACCTCTCTGTTTAATGTTTAGATAATGTGGAAATAAGAATGGCTTTATCTCGTGATATAAATTTATGGGGGCGGGATAGTTACCACTTTAAATGAATGTGTTTAAAATATTATCTTAAATAGCCTATTTCTATAGGCTATTTGACAAATATCATTTTTCGCAATGGTATTTATTTTACTCGGTGAAAACTCACTAATTCAGGTTGTGCGATTCGGTGATAATCTTGAGTGTTAAGAATCACTGAGCGTTCAAGACTACCGGCATTGAAAGCCAGTTCATCGAAACGTTCAAACAATAAAGGGTCTGCGACTAGTTTCAGATCTGGACGGAAACTAAAAGGTGGAATAGCGCCAAACACACATTGAGTCAGTTCAAAAACTTCTTTAGGGCTTGCCAGTGAGGCGCGGTTGCCACCGATCTGTTTTGCCAGTGAAGAGAGGTCGGCTTGTTGATCCGCAGGCAGTACAGCGAGTACGTATTGACGGAATCCTTCCCCTTTAACATGGCAAACTAACCCTTTTGCTCCTTGTCCAAGTTGCGTACCACGGATTTTTGCAACTTCTTCGGAACGTCCGGCGGTTGGATGTTCCACCACCCGATAGCTGGCATGATGATTATCGAGTAATGCAGTCAGGCGGTTAAATATTTCGTTAGAGGGCAAAATAAACTCCTAAGTAATAATCTTGTGAATTGATATATTAATCTTATCGATTATTGTATTTATTATATTGCTAATTACATATATTACCAATAGGGAAAATTATCAAATACTATTTTGATAAACATCATCTAACTCTACCGATGTATATGTTTATATTTTTTGAATTATATGGTTTAAATAGAACTATTATTTATGTTTGTTGCAAGAGCAATGATCTGTAATTCCATTAGGTGATTTTTAAATTTTAATTTTTATATATTTTCATTCTAAAACTATTTTAATATTAAGGAATTATCAATGATGACTACGACTTTTTTTATGGCCTCAGTAAATATGTTTGGTGCGGGTTGTTTGGTTAAAGCGATAAATACGATGAAAGTTGATGGTTACAAACGAGCATTGATTGTGACTGATCGTGTTTTAAGTAAAATTGGAGTGGCGGAAAAAGTTCAAGCTCTATTATCTGATGTTGATATTGAGAGTGAAATCTATGATGGAACCCATCCGAATCCGACGACAGTTAACGTTGAGGAAGGTTTGGATATTCTGCGTCAGCATAATAGTGATTGCGTTATTTCTTTAGGCGGTGGGTCGTCACATGATTGTGCAAAGGCGATTGTGTTAGTCGCTGCTAATGGAGGAGATATCCGGGATTATGTAGGTATTGGTCGTTCATCTAAACCGCATTTGCCATTAATCTCTATCAATACGACTGCGGGTACTGCGTCAGAAATGTCACGTTTCTGTGTCATTACCGATACTGAAAGCCATATTAAAATGGCCATTGCTGATAAGAAAATAACACCTGTTTTGTCTGTGAACGATCCAGAATTGATGGTGGGAATGCCGAAAGGGTTAACCGCCGCAACCGGAATGGACGCAATGACTCATGCGGTTGAAGCCTATGTTTCTACTGAGGCTAACCCAATAACGGATGCTTGTGCACTGAAAGCAATCTCGATGATTAGTCACTCTTTACGCCAGGCAGTCGCAGATGGGAACAATATAGAAGCACGTGAAAACATGGCTTATGCACAATTCTTGGCGGGTATGGCGTTTAATAGTGCATTACTGGGGTATGTTCACGCCATGTCTCACCAATTGGGTGGTACTTATAATTTACCACACGGTATATGCAATGCTGTTTTGTTACCACACGTTCAAGAGTTCAACGCTAAAGCAGTTGCGGGGCGTTTGAAAGATATCGCCGCCGCGATGGGGGTAGATGTAAGCGCTATGAATGATCAGCAAGGGGCTGCGGCATGTATTGCTGAAATTCGTAAATTGTTAAAAGATATTGGTATTCCGTCGGGTCTAGCGGAACTGAATGTCAAACTAGAAGATTTACCAGAGTTAGCAACTAATGCTTTGAAAGATATATGTTGTTTGACTAATCCGGTTCAGGCTACCCACGAGGAAATTGTTGCAATCTTTAAAGCTGCTATGTGATTTTGGCATCCTTTTTCAGATAGGGGAGCAGTGCCTAAAAGGCGACGTGGACGTCTACGTCGCCTGACAGTCGTTTTTCGTGTGACTGTTTTTGCCCTTTTCATCTACCGGAAAAGGGCTGTAGATTGTGGTTACAGAGGGAAGCGATATATAGAATTGTATGTATTCGCTGTACCTATTTCGCAGGGCATGATTAATAAAATAACCTAACAAAATAGGCTGTTAATTATTCTTTGTTCACGTTAATGATGCGATCTTGTTTAGGATAAGCAATAGGAGATTTTTCAGCGAAATATTTCATTACTGCATCAACGTCAGGCACGCTATATACAGGATCAATACCTTCGTTAAACACAGAAAAGTTACTTCCCCCTGTTGCTAAAAATTCGTTAGCAACCACACGGTATTTTCGATTTAATTCAACAGGTTCACCATTGATTTTTATTGAGCTGGCAATAACACGATCGCCTATTGGTTTGGTGCTATCCCACTGATATTCAAAACCATTAGAAACCGCTAAAACTTGCGAACGTGAACGATCCCATTGTTGTTCCAGCAGACGTTTAATTTGTTCGCCGGTTAGTGTCTTAGTTAATAATATATTAGAGAATGGCTGAACAGCGTAGATAGCATTGTAAGTTACCTCACCGCTAGTCATGTCAGCACGAATACCGCCGCTGTTCATAAATGCAATTTGGGCGCCGCCACTCTCTTTAGATGCAGCAGTATACAAATGTGCATCTGCAATCACTTTACCCAGTGAAGATTCACCAGCGCGATTAGTTTGCCTATTCAGGTCGCTATCCAACTTACCAATGACCCGGTTTGCCAATGGAGCGGCTATTTTTTCATATGCATCCAATATCTTAGTTACTTCTGGATCTTTTTCATATTTACGGTTATCAACCCAAATATTTTTTGCTTTAAAATCCACAATATCCTTAGTGTATTTGTCTAGTTTTAGATCCAAATTGGTTATTAACGCGCCGTTAGCTTGTGCGGAAGTGACTGGCTTACCATTAACCACACAGTTGTATGCTTGATGCGTGTGACCAGTAATGACGAAATCAATTTCTTTATCCAGTTGGTTAACAATGTCTAGAACCTTACCGGTTAGATCATTACAGGTATTCACATTAATACGCCTTCCATCACGTTTCTGTTCAGCGCCTTCATGAATCAGAACACCTATTGCTTTAATACCTTGTTTCTGTAGTTCAGGCACTAAAGCATTAATGGTTTTAACTTCGTTAGCAAAGCTCAAACCTTCGGTTCCGCTTGGTATCACGATCTTTGGCGTACCTTCCAGAGTCAGACCAATGAAAGCCACCGGAATGCCTTTAAATTTTTTAATGATATATGCAGGAAATAGGGTTTTACCCGTTTGATTGACGGTGACATTTGCTGCCAGATACTGAAATTTCGCCCCCGTAAATGGTTCTAGCCCCTGACAGCCAGTCATAGGATGACAGCCGCCATTCTGTTTACGCAGTAGTTCATCCTTACCTTTATCAAACTCATGATTACCAACGGCAGTTGCTTCCAAACCTACTTTGGATAGTGTTTCAATCGTTGGCTCATCATGGAACATTGAAGAGAGTAATGGGCTTGCACCGATCATATCACCAGCACCAACGACAATATTGTTAGGGTTCTCTTTCTTTAACTCCTTGATTAGCGTGGACATATGTTCAATGCCACCTGATTTGTTGGGATCTGGTGCTTTCAGGGAGCCATGAAAGTCATTCATAGCCAGCACACGAACATCAATAACATCTGTTTTATCGTGACCGGGTTTAATGACACATCCGGTCAATAGGGTACTGCCAATCGCCAAAAAAATTAATTTATGCTTATTATTCATCTTATTATCTCTTGGTATCGAGTTCACGTTTTGGACAGTCAATCACTTTTAAGTCTTTGCTGTAATAAATGTAAAACTCATCACGATTGATCTGAATGGTTTTATCTTTAATATGGTACTTCGACGAACAAAAGCAGATTATTGTACTTGGAAATTGAAAAATATTTATCTAAATCAAAAGTATAGGTTTATTTTTTATAATTAAAGGTATTTGTATTTACATCATGCAGGTAGTAACCCGCAGATAGACTACTTTCGATGCGATTCCAGTGCTATTTCACATCAATACCATACAAATCCATTTTCTAAATAAGATCGGTTTTTGTGGGGGAAGATTTTGATCTTGAAATAGGCAATTAGTTCGATTTTTTATCCAGAATTCAGGTTAGTAATTCAAATCCTATTTGAATGAAACCTTTTCTTACTGAGAAGGTTGTATTTAAATGAAATCATATAAATTTAAAAAAACCATTCGGGCCAAATACCTATCTTTTTATTTAATGTGGAATTAATTGCCTCCCCACAAACCGATTAATAGGCTGTGTCTAAAAGTAACAGCCGATTCGCAAATCGGCTATTTTGAGGTGAAGTTGTTTTTCAATGGTGAAGCTGGAATGGAAAATCAATTGTATTGACGGGATAAGGAGCTAAAATTAGACTGTCTTCTGTCTTCTGTCTTCTGTCTTCTGTCTTCTGTCTTCTGTCTTCTGTCTTCTGTCTTCTGTCTTCTGTCTTCTGTCTTCTGTCTTCTGTCTTCTGCTTCATCTTTCCCGTAATCGACGAATAACACGGCTAAGATCCAGCTCTTGATCCTGTAGTAGAACCATTAGGTGATACATCAGATCTGCCGCTTCATTCGTTAGCTCTTCTCTGTTATTAACTACCGCTGCCAAAGCAGTTTCTACTCCTTCTTCACCCACTTTTTGAGCGATTCGTTTCGTACCGCTGGCATATAATTTTGCGGTGTATGAGTGGTCAGGGTCGGCTGTTTTGCGACTTGCCAGCAATTTTTCAAGCTGATAAAGAAATCCCCATTCAGTTTGTGCCGGAGCAAAGCAACTGCATGTACCAGAGTGGCAGGTAGGGCCGATTGGGTCTGCAAGTGCCAACAGAACATCATTGTCACAATCAGGATAGATGTTGACCAAATTAAGAAAGTGGCCGGAGCTTTCACCTTTGGTCCACAGACGTTGTTTACTGCGGGAAAAGAAGGTTATTTTGCCCGAACGGATAGTGGTATTCAGTGCTTCTTTATTCATGTAACCCATCATTAGGACATCGCCGGATATAGCATGTTGCACAATAACCGGCATCATATAAGCGACTTTTTCCCAATCCAGTTTTTCGATTTGTTGTGCGGTCAGCAAGTTCTTATCTCCACGCCTTGTTGTGAAAGGTACTGTTTTAATTCACCAATATTAATAATGTGTTTATGAAATACAGATGCTGCTAGTGCTCCATCGACATTTGCCTGTTTAAAGGCATCAAGAAAGTGTTCTGGTGCGCCTGCGCCGCCAGAGGCAATAAGAGGGACATGACAAACCTCGCGCACCTGTTTTAGTTGAGCCAGATCATAGCCATTGCGAACACCATCCTGGTTCATCATATTGAGTACGATTTCACCTGCACCACGGCGTTGCGCTTCTTTTACCCAATCGAGGGTTTGCCATTGAGTAGCCTTTGTGCGTTTTTCGTCACCGGTAAACTGATAAACTTGATAGCCGCCGGTGTTTTCATCAAACCAGGTATCAATCCCTACGACGATGCATTGAACGCCATAACGATCGGCTAAACGGGTAATTAAGGTTGGATCGGCCAGGGCAGGGGAGTTGATAGAGATTTTATCTGCCCCAAATGAGAGGATTTGCCCTGCGTCTTCGATGGTTTTGATCCCACCGGCAACGCAAAAAGGAATATCGATCACTTCCGCAACTTTGGCGACCCAACTTTTATCAACTACCCGTCCATCAGATGAGGCGGTGATATCGTAGAAAACCAGTTCATCTGCCCCTTCCTCAGCATAACGTTGAGCGAGTGGCACAATATCGCCGATAGTTTCGTGATTGCGAAATTGAACACCTTTAACCACTTGTCCATCACGAACGTCAAGGCAAGGAATTATGCGTTTTGCCAGCATTGAATTGCCTCCGTCAGGGTAAATTTCTCATCAAGTAATGCACGACCAATAATAACCCCGGCTACACCGCTGGCAGGCAGAGAAGCGATATCATTTAATGTGCCGATGCCACCTGAAGCCTGAAACGCGATTTGTGGATAGTATTGGCAAATTGACCGATATAAGTCGACATTTGAGCCAGTTAGCGTGCCATCGCGGGAAATATCGGTACACAGTACATATTTCAACCCGTAAGGCAGATATTGCTCAATAATCTGTTCCAGAGTGACAGAGGAGTTCTCTCGCCAGCCATTGATGGCAATCTGTTTCATGCCTGTATCGTTGATACGGACATCCAGCGCCAGCACAATATTTTCCGCACCATAACGTTTAAACCATTGGGTAACTAGTGCCGGTTGTTTTATGGCGATAGAGCCAATTACGATCCGGTTGGCCCCTGCGTCAAGCAATGTTTTCACATCTTCTTCTGTACGGATGCCGCCGCCAACTTGAACAGGTATAGAAACCGCTGCAAGTAATTTGCGCAGTAAAGGGATCTGGCGGGCGGATGGATCTTTAGCACCGGTCAGATCGACCAGATGGAGCCGTTTTGCTCCCTGTTGTTCATATTGTTGAAAATGAGACAGGGGATCGTACTTATAGTCCCGTTGTTGAGCATAATCCCCCTGATGTAACCGTACTACTTTGCCATCAATCAAATCTAATGCCGGTATAATCATTGTGCTTACATCTCCAGAAAATTCTTTAATAGTCTGGCTCCGGCAGCACCGGAACGTTCAGGGTGAAACTGCACGCCAAAGAAGTTATCTTTGGCGATTGCACTGCTGAAAGTATTACTATATTCAGTTTGCGCAATGGTGTAGGTATTCAGCGGGATCGCGTAGCTATGGACAAAATAGAAATAGGCATTGTTTTCAATACCACGGAATAACGGGTGTCCGGCTTTTGGCAGAACTTGATTCCAGCCCATGTGTGGCAATGGAAGCCCATGAGTAGCCATTTTTTGGACGGGGGAATCAATAATTTCGAGTAGGGTGATATTATCACTTGTAACATTATCGCTTTCTTCGCTGGTGGCAGCGAATAGCTGCATGCCGAGGCAAATACCTAACACAGGTTGGCTGAGTACTTTAATTAATGGTATAAGCTCCCGTTGTGTCAATTGATCCATTGCGGCATTGGCAGTGCCGACGCCAGGCAAAAGTAATTTATCTGCTGCCAGGATCGTCGCTGCTTCCTGGCTGATTTGAGGTTGATAGCCTAATTTTCGGATGGCATAAGCTACCGATGCCAAGTTGGCGCAGCCAGTATCGAGAATGACGATTTTCATCACAGAACCCCTTTGGAACTAGGCAATGTATCGCCTTCTATCCGAATCGCCTGACGTAGTGTTCGACCAAAGGCTTTAAACAGGCTTTCTGCTCTATGATGATCGTTGCTGCCTTTCGTTTTCAGATGCAGCGTACAGGCCATTGTATAAGAGAGTGAACGAAAGAAGTGCTCAATCATTTCAGTGCTTAGATCACCCACCCGCTGGTGTTTGAATTCAGCTTTATATTCCAGATGAGGGCGACCAGAGATATCGAGAGCACAGCGGGCAAGGCATTCATCCATTGGCAACACAAAACCAAAGCGGCAGATGCCCCGCTTATCTCCCAAAGCTAGTTTCAGTGCTTCCCCCAATGCCAGGCCGGTATCTTCAACGGTGTGGTGATCATCAATACAGAGATCGCCTTTAACCTGAACATGCATGCGGAAACCTCCGTGGGTGGCAATCTGATCCAACATATGGTCAAAAAACCCGACGCCGGTATTGATATCGCTGCCGCCTTCACGGTCGAGCCAAACGTCAATATTGATGGATGTCTCTTTAGTGACACGTTGAATGTGAGCATGGCGATCTTTATGGGTCAGTTGTTCACTGATGGCGGACCAGCCAAAGTTTTTCGGATGATAACGTAATCCCTGAATGCCCATATTTTTTGCCAGTTGCAGATCGGTTTCCCGGTCGCCGATCACGTAGCTGTTAGCGGTATCCATCGATCCTGTTGCCAGATATTTTTCTACTAGTTTGATTTTTGGCTTACGGCAATGACAGTTCTCTTCTGGTTTGTGAGGGCAGATTAAAACTTCATCAAAATGGATGCCTTGAGAACTGAAAATCTGCATCATCAGGTTATGTGGCGGTTCAAACTGTTCTAATGGAAAACTGTCTGTGCCAAGACCATCCTGATTGGTGATCATAATTAGCCTGAACCCCGATTTTTGCAAGGCAAGCAGCGCAGGAATAACCTCGGTTTCCAGTGCCAGTTTATCCAGACGATCAACCTGAAAATCGGTTGGCGGTTCAGTGATCAGCGTACCATCCCGATCAATAAAAAGGAGTTTCTGGTTCATCAGTTTGTTGTCTCCTTTGGTTGTTCATTTATAGTGGAAAGGTTGTTGATGGCTTCAACCACCTGCTCACACTCTTTACGGCTGCCGATGGTGATCCGCAGACAACCCTCTAAACCGGGCTGTTTGCGCTGATCGCGCAGGATAATGCCCTGATGCCATAATGTTTTGAAAACAGTTTCTGCGTCATAGAATTTCACCAATATGTAGTTGGTTTCACTGGGAAATACCTTTTCAACGATAGCCAATTTATTCAAGGTTTGTTGCAAATAATCGCGGTTCTTCCTGGTCTCAATGACGCGTTTTTGCATAACGGCGATGCCTTTTGCTGTCAGTGCTTGTGCTGCAATATCCGCAACGGGAGTAGAAAGCGGGTAAGGTGCAATCACTTTTAACAACAGAGTGATGATATCCACAGATGCGAGAGTAAATCCACACCGCAGACCGGCTAAAGCAAAAGCTTTCGAGAGGGTTCGCAAAATGACTAAATTTGGATAGTTTTTTAGCCAGCTTGCGATACTATTTTCCGGGCAGAATTCAATATAGGCTTCATCGATAGTGACAATTGCACGATTGGCGGTCAGTTCCAGAATTTTACGCAATGAATCAGGATTAATTGAGTTTCCTGTTGGATTATTAGGGCTACAGATATAGATCAATTTTACCCGGTCAAGGTTATTTTCAATCGCTTCGATATCCAGTTGCCAATTTTCCAGTGCGGCAATTTTCTTTTGTTCGACACCAAAAGTTTCAGCGCTGACACTGTACATACCATAAGTCGGAGGGCAAAACAGAACCGCGTCTTGTCCGGGTTCACAAAATACGCGGATGAGAAGTTCAATGGATTCATCAGCACCCCGACAGGCTAGCACTTGCTCAGGTTGTAATCCGACATAAGCGGCATAATGACGGATAACCGAGGCTGGCTGGCAGTCAGGATAACGGTTTAATGTTTGCTCAGTGCATTGGAAATCAGGCGCTAGTGGGTATTCGTTGGCATTCAACCAAACATCACCCTTGCCGCCAAGGCGACGGGCAGACATATAAGGTGTTAATTTGCGGATATTTTCTCGTGCCAACAGATTGGCATCAAAAATGTTATTCATATTCACTCCTTATCTGCAATATTCAGTGCAGCTACACGTAAAGTGACGGCGTTTTTATGGGCGGTCAGTTGTTCTGCTTGCGCTAGTGTTTCAATGGTCTGAGATAGGTTCAGTAGCCCTTGTGGCGTCAGTTGTTGAATTGTCATGCGCTTTAGGAAATCTGCCAGACCAAGGCTGGAATAGGTTGAGGTGTAGCCATAAGTTGGTAATACGTGATTGGTTCCTGATGCGTAATCTCCCGCAGATTCCGGCGACCAGTCACCGAGGAAAACAGAACCGGCGTTAGTGATTTTTTCAACCAGTTGCTCTGGCTGACGGGTTTGGATAATCAGGTGCTCTGGGCCATAGCGGTTGCTGATTTCTACACATTGTTGCAGGCTTTTTGTCACAATAATCCGGCTGTGCGCTAGTGCTTTGGCGGCAATCTGGTTGCGAGGAAGCAGGGTAAGCTGTTTTTCGATTTCCGCTATCACTTTCCTGGCTAATGTTTCATCAGGTGTGACCAATATCACTTGTGAGTCAGGGCCATGTTCTGCTTGTGAGAGTAAATCGGCAGCCACAAAAACGGGGTTTGCCCCCGCATCGGCGATAATAAGCAGTTCCGATGGGCCAGCAGGCATATCAATGGCGGCACCATCTACACGCTGACTAACTTGTCTTTTGGCTTCGGTAACATAAGCGTTACCTGGACCAAAAATCTTATCTACTTTGGGTACGGATTCTGTTCCAAATGCCATAGCGGCAATGGCTTGAGCGCCACCAATCTGGAATATTTCCGTAATTCCACACAGTGTGGCCGCATAGAGAATTTCATTGGCAATCGGTGGTGGGGAACAAAGTACAACTTTATGGCAACCCGCTATTTGAGCAGGTGTTCCGAGCATCAAAACGGTAGAAAGTAATGGTGCAGATCCGCCGGGGATATAAAGCCCGACAGAATCAATAGGCCGTGTTACTTGTTGACAATAGACCCCAGGTTGGGTTTCTACTTCGATCTTTATAGGTTTTTGCGCTTCGTGGAAGACGCGGATATTATTCATTGCCCGTTGCATTGCCTGTTTAATGTCGTCATTCAGGCTGTTTTCCGCGGCGGCGATCTCTTCCGGCGAAATACGGATATTTTCAATAGCCATTTTGTCGAAACGGCGGCTGAATTCACGCAGAGTGTGATCGCCATATTCTTTTACCGCATGCAGAATTTGCTCCACTGTACGGGAGATTTCTTCGGAAGCTGAAATAGCAGGGCGTGTCAGTAAAGCGCTTTGCTGTTCATCATGGCATTTTTGCCAATGGATCAGGGTATCGAAACGGCTAGTCATTTTCGTTTACTCCATCATCTTTTCAATCGGCAATACTAAAATGGAGCTGGCGCCAAGGGATTTAAGCTTTTCCATCGTTTCCCAAAACAGTGTTTCACTGCTTACCATGTGCATGGCAACGCGGTTCTGATCCCCCGCCAGCGGTAGAATCGTTGGACGTTCTGCCCCAGGCAGCAGAGCAATCACTTCTTCCAGTTTTGCACTTGGTGCGTGCAACATGATGTATTTGGATTCACGGGCTTGGATCACCCCTTGAATGCGAGTCAACAGTTTCTCAATCAGTTGCTGCTTATCGGCGGGCATTTCACCATCACGTTGAATAAGGCAGGCTTTGGAACGGTAGATAATTTCTACTTCCCGCAGGCCATTCGCTTCCAGTGTCGCGCCAGTTGAAACCAGATCGCAGATAGCGTCTGCTAACCCGGCGCGTGGGGCAACTTCAACTGAGCCATTTAGCAGACAGGATTTAAAGTGGACTTTTTTCTGATCGAGATAACGTTTTAACAGATGAGGATAAGAGGTTGCGATACGGGCATTTTGTAAACATTCGACGCCGGTATAGTTGTAGTCTAGAGGCGCGGCCAATGAAAGGCGACAAGTGCCAAAATCAAGACGGCGTAAAGTGAAATAACGTGGATCTTCTCCTTGAGCGCGACGGTTTAATAGCTCTTCTTCCAGCACGTTTTCACCGATAATACCCAGATCGACAACGCCGTCCATAACCAGCCCTGGAATATCGTCATCACGTACTCGCAAGATATCAATTGGCATATTCTCTGCGAATGCAATTAGGCGCTGTTGTTGCAGATTGATTTTAATACCACAGCGAGCCAGTAATTCTCGTGAATCTTCGCTTAATCGGCCTGATTTCTGCATTGCGATACGTAAACGTGATTTATCTAACATTTTTATCCCCACTTAAAATCGTAAACATAAAAAAACCCTCGGAAGGATTCTTCCGAGGGTTTTCATCGCATTCATGCCACCGGAAGACCCGCTAAACGTCTTCCAGCACACAACCGCCTGAAAGACTAATCAGGATGATGATGGTGGTAATGGCTAAATTGAATGCGGATCATAATGGTTTCTCTTTATTTATTATTGCTATTGGTAACTGTTTGCTGCCGGCTGTTTTTATTCATTGACCGGTAGAGGTTAAATTTTTTGCTCGCTATTCAACCTATACGATTTGACGGACTAAAAGCAATCTATTTTTTTAATAATCAATTTATATTGTAATAATGTTTTGTTTTTACTCGAAATATTGTTTTCTATGAGAGAGATACAGGACCAATAATAACAGTGGCTTAATGTTCAAATTGTTTGCATAATCAAAATAATATCAGGCATATAAGGAGTGGTGATGAAAAAAGTTTCCATTATCGGTCTGGGGTGGTTGGGGATGCCATTAGCTAAGGCATTGAGTCGCAGTGGTATGCAAGTTGTTGGCAGTAAAACGACGTCAGATGGTGTAGAGGCAGCACGTATGTCTGGTATCGAATGTTATTTGTTACAACTGGAACCTCAGATCAATTGTGCGCTTGATGATTTAGAGCAACTGATGGTAGCCGATGTGATGATCATCACTTTACCGGCAAGTCACACGGCGGGGGGCAGTTATAACTACGTTAAGGCAGTTCAGTTAATTGTCGATACTGCTCTTTCATACTCCGTGCCAAGGATTATTTTCACCAGTTCTACCTCTGTTTATGGTTTTGTTGCTGGCAATCTCAATGAAGATGCGCCTTTTTGCCCTGAAACGCCTTCCGCTCAGGCATTGGTTGAATTAGAGAATTGGTTGCACAAACTGCCAAATATTTCCGTTGATATTTTACGTTTAGCCGGTTTGGTAGGCAGTGATCGTCATGCCGGGCGTTTTCTGGCGGGCAAAAAGGACGTTAAAGGGGGGAATCAGCCGGTCAATTTAGTTCATCAGGATGATGTGATTTCAGCCATTAACCTATTAATTCAGAGGAGTGACGGTGGGCATATTTATAATTTATGTGCGCCTGTTCACCCAACCAAAGCTGAATTTTACCCTAAGGCCAGTAATCAGCTTGATTTAGTTCCACCTGAGTTTTCCAGAGAAGAAACTCAGGTGCGCAGCAGAATTGTTGATGGCAGCCGTATTTGCCAGGAGTTAGGATTTAAGTATCAATATCCCGATCCTAGATGGATGCCAATGAGCTGATTTTTCTCAACTTAACTCGATCATGACAATTTCTTTGAACGCTGGTCTTTCTGCCATTAATTGATACCAGCGTTCAATATTTGGTAGAGATGGACGTTTGATTGGGATGTTAAGCCAAGGATAAATCATGGGTCCTAATGCAATATCAGCTATGCCAAATTTATCGCCAGAAAGATATTTCTGTTCTGCCAGAGTATTATCGAGTACTTTCATCAGTTTTTCGATTTCAGTCAGAGTTTGTTCTATTTGTTTTTGATCCCGCTCTGCTTCCGGTGTACGAACGAAACCTATCACGAGTTGTTTGATATGAGGAAACAGATGTGAACCAACCCAATCCATCCATTTATCGGCATTTGCCCTTTCCTGTAGATCTTGCGGATAAAGCACATCTTTGCCAAATTTTGCTGCAAGATAACGAACGATTGCGTTAGATTCCCACAAAATAAAATCGCCTTCTTGTAAACAAGGGATTTGCCCATTTGGGTTCATTTTTAGATATTGTGGGTCGTCCAATTTGCCAAATTTACCGCCAATATTGATCTGGTTGTACGGTACATTGAGCTCTTTCAGACACCAGAGCACTTTTTTTACATTGGAAGAGTTTTTACGGCCCCAAATGGTCAGCATGGGCTTCTCCTTGAATTGGGATAATTAAGAAAGTCGGTTATTTGCTACCAATATGCTTTATTGGATTACATGAAAACCAATGATCAGCACAATCTTTACACTGTTTATGTTGGTTTCTTATCGTACAACATTTTATATTAATAAGAATTTGACATTTTTTCTTATTAAATAAAGGGGAACGATGATGAAGAAAAGTCTGGCGATGAAATGTGCTACTGCGGTGCTGACAGTGGCATTAATGGTAAGTGCCCGTGTTTATGCATCGGATGAACCTGTCGTTCCACCAGTGGACGCTAGAGCTTATGTGTTAATGGATTATGACAGCGGTAAAATCTTGGCAGCGGGAAATCCCGATGAGCGGCTCGATCCAGCCAGTCTGACAAAAATTATGACCAGTTATGTTGTTGGTCAGGCGATAAAAGCGGGAAAAATCACGCCGGAAGATATCGTTACTGTGGGAAAGGATGCTTGGGCGACGGGTAATCCCATATTGAAAGGTTCTTCTCTCATGTTTCTTAAACCCGGTGATAGGGTAAAAGTGATCGATTTGAATCGTGGCGTTGTCATTCAGTCTGGCAATGATGCCAGCATTGCTTTAGCTGATTATGTGGCGGGTAGTCAGGATGTATTTGTTAGTCTGATGAATAATTATGCAAAAGCACTTGGGTTGACTAACACCCATTTTCGCACGGTTCATGGATTGGATGCTGAGGGTCAATTCAGTACTGCGCGTGATATGGCGATATTGAGTCAGGCCATGATCCGTGATGTTCCTGATGAGTATGCCCTGCATAAAGAGAAAACATTTACCTTTAATAAAATCCAACAGCCTAACCGTAACCGATTGTTGTCGAATAAGAATATAAATGTTGACGGTGTGAAAACAGGATATACCAGCGGCGCTGGTTATAACCTGGTTGCTTCAGCGACAGAGGGACCTATGCGGCTGATTTCTGTTGTACTAGGTGCGCCAAGTGATCGGGTTCGTTTCGCCGAAAGTGAAAAATTACTTGCATGGGGACTCCGTTTTTATGAAACAGTGACCCCCATTAAAGCTAGCGAACCGTTTGTTTCAGAAAAGGTTTGGTATGGCGATCGTTCAGATGTTGCTCTTGGCGTGGAAAAAGATGCGGCAATCACCATTCCTCGCGGGCAGCTAAAAAATCTGAAAGCCAGTTACACGTTAAATCAGACGCCATTGACAGCGCCTTTGGCGAAAAATCAGGTTGTCGGCGTGATTAATTTCCAATTGGGGGATAAGGTGATTGAGCAACGTCCTTTGGTGGTTAAAGAGGCGGTGGAGGAAGGGGGCTTTTTCAGTCGTATTTGGGATTTGATTGTGATGAAAGTGAGTGGTTGGTTTAAGGCGATTTTTGGTTGATTTGACGTCAATGTGTGGTTTATGCGGCGGGTTGGGGGGAGTTATATTCTGCCTTACTTAGGGCGCGGCATTTTGCCGCGCACGTTTTACGCTTATTTTTTTTCATCCAGAGAGCAACGTTTGTTGTTTTTTACAGCAGATCCGTTGTACCGGCCTTTGAATAATAAGACACCATCAGGTTTATCTTGCCAGTAAGCCCATAATTCAACCTCAGTTCTAACATGATGACCAATATTTTCGTAGCGAATATGCGTAGGTGATAAACCTCGATAATTGCGGGTTGATGTTCCTTCATACCGGAGTTCATAGCTATTAGCGAATCCTGTTAAATCGCCACTTCTGAATAGAATACAGGTTGCTACGTCATGAAACTCTACCCATCCATTAAGCGGTTTATTTTCACCTTCAGTTTCTATTTCAAAGACAATGACATTTTTGCCAGTTTCAGTTTTACCAAATACCATCAGTTTTCCATCTTCAATGGGGTGTAATAAGGATATTGAATTCTTTTCTGGATCTATAATCAAACCACCATATTCAACCCCATTGACATTGGCTGTGTAGTTGGGAAAACGACTAACATTGCCTCCGCCGAAAATAACAAGAGGTTCCTGAGGATTTGAAACATCAAGTTCACCAGCAAAAGGTCGGACAGCATCACCGTCAGAAAAAATCTTTTCACTTTCTCCAGTGCCAATAGCACCATATATCTCTATTTTACTGTTCCAGGCAACTTCATCTTTTGCTATGGGAACGATAATGAGATTCTCAGAAACTAAGATCGGTGGAGATTGGTAAGTAATCCCCTCAAATATAACATCATAAACATCAAAAAATTCAACACTGCCCTCAACAAATTTGACGGCTCTATGCCATGCTCCATCGTAGAAATGATCTGTTGCGTAACCGGAGGATGGCTTTTTAATACGTTGGCTTTCTTCTGACATTTTATCACCTATTATGAAGAGAAATGAGTGAGAGAAAAATAGATATTCAAGCATTAAAAATAGTAGTAAGCGTTATTGATATTTGTCAAGAAAATGGATTTTAATTATTTTATAGGTAATATTAGATAAGAAATTAATTTGTAAAAAATTAAAATATTAATGTCCATAAGTAGATTTAATACAATTGTTTTAATATGTTGTTATTGGGTGTGTTAAATGTATGATCAATAAATTTATTAGGATTAATTTCAGGTCTATTATTATCTTTTTATTACTCTTCTAGGTTTTTATTTTCTATTTGAAATGATTTTTAGATTCATTGCATATAGATTAATGACACCAAAATAGCATTATTGAAATAAGATATTATTTATTAATTATTGTGAACTTAAAGCTGTGTTGTCAGAACAGGCAGAACCTTGTGATTAAGGTCCTGCCTGGAGAAGGGAATCTCTGGTAGAAAATACTGTTAGTTTTTACTCAACGTTAGCTTTGTTCTACCAGAGAGATACTACACTCAATTTCTATTGTAGCAATAAGGAATTAGGCGCAGCTATTTAGCAATTTATGACTTGATATTAAGAAGCCAACAATGTTGCGTTGTAGATATAATTGTAACCACCAGGAGAAACTGCTGATGAAGAAGTTATATTTACACGTTTGTTATTACTGCAAGCGTTCAGAAGAAGATGATACAGTGCAGCACCTCTGTAGTCCTGCGCATTCCACCATAACAGATAGTTAAATTTGCCGTTAGGGAATTGCATAGTTACAGTCACTTGCAATTGGTTTTGATCAGGTGCAGCCTGAACTGAAGTTACTGTACCAACAGCGAAATAGTAATTAGGAGTTGGAGAAGTGTTTTCAGGTTTATTTTCTGTTGCCGCTTCATTAGAAGCAGGATTTGCGTAGTTCATCGTGTTAACCTTTTAATTTAATGTAATTGAACAATAGAATTTTTTACCAAAATGTGCAGAACAGTAATTTGTCCGCCGAAGAAATATAAGATAATTGGTAATTGTAATCCATATTAAAAGTTTATCTGTGTTATATAATTATTGATGCTGTTAAAATGTTGCCAATAATATATTTCCTCTAAATGGTTATAATAATCAAAGGTATAACTCTAATCAAAAAATAATATTGATATTTATTTCGTGTCGTTGAAATTAAAAAATTAACAATCTGTTCTAGTAGGTATTATTTATGCAGGATGTTCTTATTAATAGAGTATGGGTGAGAAATAAGCTGTAGGCATTGAAATGAACAGCCAGTATGTAGTGAATGGTTTAAATTTCTGTTTTCTAGTTAATATTCAGATAAAACATTATGAAATTATTATTACCCTATAATATTTCGCATAGATATATATAACTGCAATGTTTGAAATTAATTAATTTGAATCTATTTTAATGTTAATAATGCCTGAGTGTATGATATTTTATTAATAATTATATATTGCGAATGTTATTGATGTAATTACATATGTTGTTAATTATTCACAGTGTACAATAATGGGATATTGTTATACCTTGTCTTTTTAAGATTGAATGGGGGCTGTGTTCTATCCTAAAGGTGGTTTTTATAAGAAATGTTTTCGAACGAAATTAAATTTTGATAATAATATATTGATATTGTCTGTGTGAAATAGATAATTGGTTAATTAATTGTAATTTTTTGTGGTTTTATTTTATATTGTTTTTATGAGTTTATATTTTTATATTAAATACAACGGCAGGCAGAGCGTTAATATTACGCTCTGCCTCAAATAGGGTAAAATGTGCTGTTGTAAAAGTCAGCTTCATTATACCAAAGAAATGTTGTGCCAAACTCCTATCACAAAAGTACTGTATGTTACGATTAATGAAATCGCTTCAATCAGATAGAATTTCTATTAGGAATCTATTATTTGGCTCAAGCATTTCACAGGCGATTATTTTACATAGAGATTTCTACGCAATTAATATAATCGCAACCGAGAGGACCCACTTTTCCTACGGTTCCTATCTTCACATCTTTCTTCGCGCAAAGCGCTTCCATCAGAACTTTATAAATCGCCATGCCTCTATTGTCTAGCAGATTCCATTTTAAAAGCATTTCTTCAGATGTGCCATCAAGCATTAATACAGTCACCATGACTTGCATAACTTTGTCTGGCATAACTTTCATTGCAATGACTTTACAGCTACGTAACATTACGTCGTCTATCATATCTTTGTCTTTGATTAAAGAAGGATGCATGTCGTTAATCATAATATAAACTCCAAAATATAAATTAATTAATAAATGACTTATATTGTCTCTGAATAATTAACGGAAAACCGTTTGTTTGAGAAATATAAGGTGGTTGGTACTTCTACTATAAAAGCAATCTACATAAGAAATTTTTTTCGCACTAAAAATATAGGACATTTAACATTTTTAATTGGCATATAACATTTTCTCTAACACATATAACTATAGGTGCCATTTATAGGTTGTCAAATAAATTTGAAAAAATAATGTAATTAATTGATAAGTAGAGTTATATTGCTAAAAATAGAAAATAAATTGTCAACATGATAAATATAAAACAACCGGAAGTTTTTATATTTCATATAATTAGATCAAATTAAAATGTTATTTGTAATTTATTTGTTTTGAATGATTAGCTTGATAATTAAAAATTTAAATTATATTTTTAATTGTTGTAAATAAATATGGTTAATTTATTTATTTGAAATTTATATAAATATTAATGTAAATGAGATATTGTATGTGTTTTTTATAAAAAAAACTTTTCTTTATGAAGTATTGGTCTATTATTTAAAAAACTCAATAGTAAATAAAATAGCCATGCAAATAACTATTTCAATATTAAGACTAAATTGTATTAGAGCAATTTTCTATTTATCAATAGAAGAATGTTATTAGAAATAAAATAATTAGAATTCATTATTCTATTGAATATAGACGTAGATTGCTTATTCTTGGCAGGGAGTTAATATGTGCATTTAGTGCCTTAGCAGTAACATATTTGAGATAATGCCTGGGAGGTAGTTATCAATTGGCATGACAATATAGCGTTAAGTCGTTGTTGGAAAAATAATTATCGTTTTCTAATGGGCGTATAGGCTCACTGTTCTATGATGAAGGTGGTTATATGTCATATCTTGATCCGTTAGCGCTTTCTATCCGTTTCGGAAATCGCAATAACTTAAGTGCTGACAAGCGATGGACGGATAAGCCTAATCCTCTCCGTATGCTTAATCAGGAGCAATTTACTTACATTTATGAAGATAGTTTGCATTTTCTTTATGGTCGATATAGATTCAACCCAAGTAATGGACGCGATAATATTTTGACCGATATACAGGTGTCGAAAATCAAGACTGGGAAATATATTGATCAATATGGTCATGATGAACAGTATGAAGTTCTTGGTCTCCTTGGCGGTATGGGAACATTTCCTTTACATTCAATATTCGGTACGTTCAGAACAGAAGAAGTCGATCTGATTAGTTATTATTTTTATATTGCATATGTATTGACGGGTAATTATTCCGTTCATAACCGTTATTTTTACCAAGGTTATCCAATGGGGCCTAATAACGATGAGGGGTTAGATTATCATCTTATGTGGAATGCCGTTGATATCATTCCGCCGCCGTATAAACCGGGTTTACCACGATATTTCCCGCTGATTAACGGTTATATTCTCTTTCCTTCAACAACCGAGGCTGTAGTTATCTCTAATATTCCTACTGATGCCAGATTTATCCGTCTTGAAGAGACAGGCAATAGGTTTCCTTTTACCGGGGAGATTGCGACCAAGACGCCTTATATCCTGACAGATAAGTTGCGTCAACAATGGGACGAAGAAGAGGAGCAGGGGGTGCCAATAGATGAACGCGGATATTTTAACGAGGACGATTTATGGCAATATGATGAACAGCAAGGGGATTGGGTGAAGTGGAGGGAAGCTTAAATTTTTCCGTCGGTTAGCTCATATCATTATTTGGTTGCTGTTCGTTTAAAGAGAACAGCAACCAAGTCGTGTTTATCTATGCAAACAGTGAATAGAGGACCGCAGAGATAGCCACCAATCCCATAAAGATGACAAATAGGTTACTTAGCTTGCCGCCATATTTGCGCATTGCAGGAACTTTGCGGATTGCATACATTGGCATAATGAACAGCAGCATTGCGATAACAGGGCCACCCAGTCTTTCTATCATTTCTAAAATACTTGGGTTCAGAGTCGCAACAATCCAAGTCGTGACTAACATGAAAATGGACGTGATACGATTCAGCTTTTTAGGCTCAATAGTTTTGCCTTGGTCACGCAACGTCTTAATAACCATACCATTAAAGCCTTCACGCGCTCCCAGATAATGACCAAGGAAAGATTTGGTAATGGCTATGAATGCAATAAACGGAGCAATGTAGGCAATCACTGGCGTATTAAAGTGGTTAGCCAGATAAGAGAGGATAGAAATATTTTGTGCTTTGGCTTCTGCCAGATTTTCTGGAGACAGGCTCAATACGCAGCTAAATACGAAGAACATCACGGTGGCGACCATCATGATATGGGCGTATGCCAGGATGCGGGAGCATTTTTTCTCAGCATTCTCACCGTACTCTTCACGTTTTGCCACGGCAAACGCCGAGATAATTGGCGAGTGGTTGAAGGAGAATACCATTACCGGGATTGCCAGCCATAGCGTAATAAGCAGCCCATGACTTGCACCTGATGCAGAGACGGTGATGTTTTCAAAGATTGCGGTGTTCCAATTAGGGATCAGATAGAACGCCAGCAGCATCAAAACGGCAACAAATGGGAATACCAGCACACTCATCGCCTTAACAATAGCCTGTTCACCGAAACGAACGATGGTCATTATACCAATAATTAGGATCAGAGCCAGCAGGGCGCGAGGAGGTGATGGCAGATGTAATTGGTGAACAATAAAGCTGTCTACGGTGTTGGTAATAGCAACGCTGTAAACCAACAGAATCGGGTAGATAGCGAAGAAGTAGAGCAGGGTGATAAGTTTACCTGCCAGGTTGCCAAAGTGCTCTTCTACGACTTCGGTAATATCTTCACCTGGGTTTTTACCCGATAGAACGAAACGACACATCCCGCGATGGGCGAAAAAAGTCATTGGGAAAGCCAGTAGCGCCATCACCAGAAGAGGCAGCAGGCCGCCAATACCAGCGTTGATGGGTAAGAATAATACACCGGCGCCAATCGCGGTGCCGTATAAGCCAAGCATCCATACTGTATCTGATTTACGCCAGGTTTTATAATCGCTTGGGCTGGTCGCCTGCGATGCGATTGTACCTGTTTGAGTCATATCCATAGTTATCTCCGAGAATAACGCGGTAAATTAAAAAACGAAATTACAATGCCGCAAGTATGCAATAAATGCAAATACATGTGGCCTAACTCTTTCTTTATAAAAAATAAATTCTTTAAATATCTTTGGTGTTTATTTAAACGTTTTTATTACCACATTAACATCTTGGTCGAAAATTGGACTTTGAATTAACAAGCCAAAATTTTCGCTTTACTTTCTTTTTTGAAAGAAAGTCTGGAAATTTTAAGACCAGACTTTTGATAGCGGCAAGATAGCGATTTTTAGTGAATAGTACCGTGATCATAGTCTCAAATGCGGAATATATCTCGAAAAGTCATCATGTTGCGAGATTTAGTGTAATTGTTGCCTAAATATTGCGAATTTTAACGAGGTCAAATTATAACCTCAATTTTCCTATTACTCAACTCTCATTATTATCTTATGTTTTTGTTATTCTCCATCCATTTGTTTATATATTAATGAATAAAAATGGCAAATAGAGTGTATGGTTAATAAATTGATAAATATCAATTTGTTACCGAATTTTAAAAATAGCTGTCTCTGATGTCATGTTTGTATTTTTGTGAAAGATATATATAAAACCAGGATAATGGATTAGTGGCATCAATAATATGCATGAAAGATGTACTCTCTATCCTTTGATCAAGTTTTAATAATCTCCTTCGTTATATATCTATTTACATAGTGATTTATACAGATTTATTGATTTATATGAAAATCGTTGGACTGAATTTAAGCGCAAATAAATGTTAAAATAGGGTACAGAATATTACCCCGTTGGTTAACTCATGTTCATTTTGGCATGTAAAGTTTAGCCAATAATTTCTAATAAAAAGACCTTGATTGGAATAGGGTTTGTTTATCCCAAGTCACTAAGTTGCATTTATGTTACTAGCTTTTTATCCAGCCTTTACGGATAGGAAAAGCGCAGCAACGTTGGTACAGGCTGTTTAATCTTTTTTGTAAACTTTCACCAGACAGGCTCCAGATTATTTGCGCAAAAGCGCATCCCATTAGGCTGACGATAAATGCTCCGACCATATCCATCGGCCAATGAACGCCTAAATAGACTCTGGCCCATGCGATAGCCAGTGCAATTGCCATCATACATAAGCCTGGCCAAATTCTATACCAGAATAGAAAGGATAAAGCGAAAGTGAAGACAGCTGTTCCGTGGTGACTTGGGAATGAGGTTGTTGGTGCGTGAGGCAGAAAGTTATAACCAAAACCTTCTGCGAAAGGGCGGTCGTGAGGGCAGAGTAAACCGATACAGTATGAGGTTAGCATGGCAAAACAGAAGGCAATGGTAGTTTTACTGACGACAACCCGATGATAAGGGAGAGTACGTTCTGAACCCCAAAACCAAAAACTCACTAATGTTAGAGGAAAAATAAGAACCAGATATTTTGCAATGAACACCGCCATTGCGATCATGGCTGGTGATGATTCCGGTGTAGCATTGAAAAAAGTAAATAGATCATGATTTATTTGTTCTAACAAATCGGGCCTCACATATAGTCACTTATGTACATCACGATAGTCGGACGCAAGAGAGTAAAGTTGGCCGACTTGTGAGTAAAGCGTAATTGTTGATGTTATTTATGTTTGGTTTATATTTCGGTCAAGGAAATATCAGGTAATCTTCATGACAGAAACTAAGCAAGTAATTGATATATATGATAATAGTTTCTGGATTACCGAAGTGATAGTACAAGTAGTTGATAGTTTGATCATTTGTAGAATCGGTTATGTGTTTATGACGGTATATTCTTCAAACGATAAAAAAACCCGATAGTCTTGAACCAAAGTGGATGACTATCGGGTTCCTCAATATTGGGATATCAAAGAAAAGCAGTGGCATTAACTCAGACTACGACTTGGCAAGAAAGTTCTTCGTGATAAGAAAAAAAATCAGATTTTTTTTCAGTTTGGTGAAAATAACATTTTTTGCACAAATCAACCGAGTCCCTGCGGCTAATAATCAACGGCGGTTTTTGCCGCAACAAAGCAGAACGGGAAGTTCGATTATTGTAGCAGTTGGTGTTCCTTCACGTATGCTTCGAAGTCTGTACAGCCACCAATATGCTTCTCGTCAACGAAAATCTGTGGAACCGTTTCTACGGGTTTGCCAACCGTTTTTTCCAGATCAGCTTTAGTAATACCTTCTGCGTGAATATCAACATAACGGAAATCAAAGTCATCACGTTGCTCTTTCAGTCGTTCCGCCAGTTCTTTCGCGCGGACACAGTATGGGCAGCCAGGACGACCGAAAATCACAGTAAACATATAAATTCCTCTTGGTTATATTAAAATAATGCGGTTTGATGTGTTGTTCATGCTTATTTGATCGCTACTATGCCTGCATAGATCTGTAAAAAAAAGCAGAAATTGCCTTTTGTTTTAATTCAACATACCAATTTTGGTAACAGAGTTTCCGGTAGTATAATGCAGCATCAAGTTGTTAAAGAGGGTGTGATGAAAAGTCGTCAAGGCAGTATGAGTTCATTGGCAGATATGCCAAAACAGGTTATCCTGCTAGAAATTGTCGGCATTGGCTGCTTGCTCCTAGCATATTTGACTATTAATGATATTGTCGTCTTAACAGATTTACTAATGACGCCAGAAGCACATGTTGTTATGATTTTTACCGGCGTGGGTTGTTTGGTCCCCGCTGCGGTTAATATCATTTGGCGTGCAGTGTGTGGTCTCTCTTTTCTGGGAATTGATCATAAAAAAGAGAGTAAAAATAAGGCAGAAGGTAGTGATAACGGTAGATAAAAATAATTTATCAGTTATTGGTGATAGCGCGATAAAGAATTATTTCGTAAGCTATAGCGCTTTTTCATTTTCCGTTGTATGGGGTTGTTAGATGAGTTCACTTGTCATTCCTGACTTATCGGTATTGCGTGAGTGGTTGGATCAGCTCAAAATTTCCTACTTTGAGTGCGATTCATGCCAAGCGCTGCATCTACCTCATATGCAGAATATTGATGGTTTATTTGATGCCAAAATTGATCTGTTAGACAATGTAATCTTGTTTTCTGCATTGGCTGAAGTTAAACCAACCGCCATTATTCCTCTGATGGCTAATCTAAGCCAGATTAATGCCAGTTCCCTGACAATCAAGGCTTTTCTTGATATTCAGGATGAAAATTTACCGAAACTGGTGGTGTGTCAATCTTTCCTTATTTCAGCCGGGCTGACTTTTTCCCAGTTTTCTCATTTCTTGCAACAAAGCGAAGAGCAAATTGCAGGTGTGATCTTTGAAATTCACAGTAATAACTTGTTGTATATTAATCGTGATATTGAAATCGAGAGTGACATTGAAGAGGAAGAAGAAGCACAAGCTTCTTCTAAGGCGCCGACTTTTACTTTGCACTAATATTTCCAACACGGTTATCCTACAATGCAATGTACGCATTATTCTGCGGGGCATTGTCACTCTTGTCAGTGGCTTGAAAAACCCTATTCTAAGCAGTTAGAAGATAAACAGCAGAATTTAAAACAGTTATTATCTCAAACCCTTGTGAATCAATGGTTACCTCCAATCGCCAGCCAATCAGACGCTTTTCGTAACAAAGCCAAAATGGTCGTCAGTGGCAGTGTAGAACGTCCATTACTAGGTATGTTGCATCGTGATGGCACGGCGGTTGATCTGTGTAATTGTCCCCTCTATCCAGCGCATTTTCAGCCTGTATTCGATGTTGTTAAATCGTTCATTGCTTATGCCGGGTTGACGCCGTATAACGTTGCTCGTAAGCGGGGGGAACTAAAATATTTGTTGCTGACAGAAAGCCGTCATAGCGGTGAAATGATGTTACGTTTTGTACTGCGTTCTGAAACGAAGATTGCTCAATTGGAGCGAGCCTTACCCCGATTGCTTGAGCAATTGCCGCAGCTTACGGTGATCTCTGCGAATATTCAGCCGATCCATATGGCGATCTTAGAGGGGGAGAAAGAGATCCTATTTACTGAGCAAAAAGCGCTCAAGGAACAGTTCAATGGCATTCCGCTTTACATCCGTCCACATAGCTTTTTCCAGACTAACCCGAAAATGGCGTCTGAATTGTATGCAACAGCAGGGTGTTGGGTTCGTGAACTGAAAATCAGTAGCATGTGGGATCTATTCTGTGGTGTTGGGGGTTTTGGTCTGCATTGCGCAGATAAAAACACTTGTTTAACCGGAATTGAAATTAGCCCCGAAGCCATTGATTGCGCCCGTGATTCGGCAAAAATACTGGGTTTGGAAAATATCGAGTTTCAAGCTTTGGACTCGACAAACTTCGCCGTGGCGAAAGAGCAAATTCCGCAATTGGTTTTGGTAAACCCACCTCGTCGGGGAATTGGTAAAGCGTTGTGCGATTATCTCAGTAAAATGGCGCCGGATTATATTCTTTATTCAAGCTGTAACGCTCAGACAATGGTGAAAGATATTGCGGCACTAGCCAACTATCGTGTAGAAAAGACACAGTTGTTTGATATGTTTCCCCATACCGAGCATTACGAAGTTTTAACGTTATTGAGGTTAAGTCACGATTAAATAACCAAAGAATATGTGGGGAATGGGGGTTCTAGAAGAACCGCCCATCCCATTTAGTTATGGCGCTCAAAAGCGAGTGCACGGCGTTCAATCATTCGCATCAGCAAAGTCAGGATGCCGTTAACACATAGATAAATCACCCCTGCGGCGATAAAAACCATCACATCATAATTACGGCCAAATAGAAGCTGACTGTATCCCATGACTTCCAGCAAAGTAATCGTACTTGCGAGAGAAGTACTTTTGAAAATCAATACGACTTCGTTGGAATAGGAGGATAACGCCCGTTTAAAAGCATAGGGCAGCAGTATCCGCATAGATTGTGCTTTAGACATGCCCAAGGCTTGACAGGATTGCCACTGACCGGTAGGAATGGCTTTTACTGCGCCATAGAATAGCAGAGTAGAATATGCCGCACTGTTAAGCGCCAGCGTTACCATTGCGCACAGCCAAGGCTCAGACAGTAATTGCCAAAGCCACGGGTACGCTTTTATGGCTGGAAATTGCCCAGGTCCGTAATAAATCAGAAAGAACTGCACCAGCAAAGGCGTACCGGTGAACAGAGTAATGTAGGTTTTTACCAGTTGTGTCAGTACCGGCAATTTCATGGTCAGAACTATAGTGAACAGAACGGACATCATGAAAGCAACAAAAAGCGCTGTAACAGTCAGACTCAGGCTGGTTGTCAACCCTGGCAAAATTTGTTGAATATATTCAAGCATCAAGAAACACTCCGATCAAAGCGGGTGGTATGCATCTCAATTTTCTTTAGAATAAATTGACTGAGTAGAGTGATACCCAGATAGATAAGCGCCACAATCATATACCAGGTAAAAGGCTCCTGAGTGCGTGTGGCAATACTTTTGGTTTGTTGCATCAGATCATTCACACTGATAAGTGATACCAGTGCGGTATCTTTCAACAAAACTAACCATTGGTTGCCGAGTCCTGGTAGAGCATGTCGCCACATTTGCGGCATGATCAGGCGGAAAAATATTGCAGCGCGACCAAGACCCAATGCTTGACCGGCTTCCCATTGACCGGCAGGAATGGCTTTTATCGCACCACGGAGTGTCTGGGATGCGTAGGCAGAGTAGAGCAGGGAAAGGGCAATGACGCCACAAAGAAATGGGCTGACATAAAAGTCTTGAATATCTATCTGAATCCTGGGATGCCAGAAGATAAGATAAACATCAAAGCCATCAGCCAGTATCAGGAGAAGTTGTGACGCGCCGGAGTAGACGAACAGCACGACCAAAATTTCCGGCAATCCTCTGAACAGAGTGACCCAACAGGTGCCAAGTATGGCAAAGGGTTTCCAACGGGCTGATTCCCAGGCAGCAAATAGCATGGCTAAAATCAGACCAAGCACTAATGCAGACACGGCAAGGCCGACGGTGATGCCGGCGGCGCTTGTTAGAGATTGGAATTCATTCATGGAGATTCAGCTACTTATTTAAACCATTTTTTATAGATGATGTCATAAGTACCATCTCGTTTGATGTCAGCAAGTGCTTTATTAAATTTATCTTGTAGTTCTTTGTTACCCTTACGAACGGCAATCCCTAAACCGATACCAAAGTAATTTTTGTCGGTGACTTTGTTACCGATGGTATTTAAATTTTCATTCTTTTTCAGCCACTCGTTAACAACGGCAGTGTCACCGAAAACGGCGTCCAGACGGCCATTTTTCAGATCCAGAATCGCATTTTGATAGCTGTCATAAGGAACGGTTTTAATCTCTTTTCGTTGTTCCATCAGATACTTCTGGTGAGTTGTACCATTCTGGATACCCACAAGTTTGCCTTTCAGCTCTGCGACGCTGGAGATTTGACCTTTAACGGAAATAAAAACCGCTGAGTTGTCGTAATAAGTGTTAGTAAAATCAACCTGCTTTTGGCGCTCAGGAGTGATATCAATACCGGCGGCTAAAGCGTCGAAGCGACGGAATTTCAGACTGGGGATCAGGCTATCAAAGGATTGGTTAGTGAAGGTACATGTTGCATTAATTTTCTCACAGAGAGCATTGGCCAGATCGACATCAAAACCCTGAATTTTATTATTTGCATCGATGAACTCAAATGGAGGATAAGTGGCTTCTGTGGCAAAACGAATGGTCTCTTTTTCCGTGGCGGTTGCAGATAAAGCTACTGTGCCTAGGAGGGCTGCAAAAAGTAGTTTTTTCATCGCTATATCCTATTAATAGTTAGTGTGATAGATAATTAGCAAAGGCTTTGGTTTGTGGTTGGGTAAAATGGCTGATATCACCTTGTTCTACAATGCGGCCGTTTTCCATATATACGACACGGCTTGCGGCCTTGCGGGCGATTTCCACTTCATGGGTAACGATAATCTGTGTAATGCCCGTTGCAGATAATTCATGGATGATATTGACAACCTGTGCTGTAATTTCTGGGTCCAGTGCTGCCGTTGGTTCATCAAATAATAAAACCTGTGGTTCCATCATTAATGCTCGTGCGATAGCAACCCGTTGCTGTTGTCCTCCAGATAAATGTTGTGGGAAGCGGCCTGCAAAATCATCTAAGCGCAAACGGGAAAGGAGCTTATTCGCTTTTTCCTGTGCCTGTTGCTTGGATAAATTCAACACGCGACAAGGCGCTTCGATCAGGTTATCTATAACAGTAAGATGGGGCCATAAGTGATATTGCTGAAAGACCATACCTACATTTTGGCGTAGAGAACGAATCTCCTTCGTTCCTGGCGTTTGTTCAAAATTGAATTGATGATTAGCAATATGTAACTGGCCGGATCGTGGTATTTCCAGCAGGTTTAATACTCGCAACAACGTACTTTTACCCGCGCCGCTTGGCCCTAGCAAAACCATCGTTTCCCCGGGAGAACACTCAAGATTAATATCAAACAGTGCTTGGTGGGCACCGTAATAACAATCAATGTTTTTTAATTGAATACTCATGCTTTAATTCTGAATAGTCAGTGGTTTGGTCCGATGCTAAACCCGTTGGCATAATTATGCAACATCTTATGCACAGAATATTATTAATTGATATTTCAATTACATGCCTGATTAACGCGTTCTATTTTCTCCTTGTGTGATTTTCCAATAAAAGCTTATTTATTCTTTTACCCTACAGAGGAAAGATGAAGCGTCCGAACCGTTATTTATAGCGTCAAGTATTAATTGTGGCTCAAATTCTGGTTAAGTAAAGAATGCCATCAGCAAGGGTGCTAGCAAACTCAGCACAAAACCGTGGACTATCGCTGCCGGGACGATACTGACTCCACCACACCGTTGTAATATCGGCAAGGTGAAATCCATAGAAGTCGCACCGCTTAACCCTATTACGCTTGAGCGATATCGATCAATAAAAACAGGAATTAGCATAATTGCTGCTAGCTCACGCGCCAGGTCATTAAAGAATGCGGCACTGCCGATTACCGGCCCGTAAGCATCAGAAAGTAAGATACCAGAAAGGGAATACCAGCCGTAGCCGGAAGCCAACGCTAAACCTGTTTTCACTGGCAGCCCAAGGATAAGTGCTGCAATCGCACCGCCGACAAGTGCACTGGTCGCGACAATAATTGCAATAATCATACCTCGGCGGTTCAGCAATATTTGTTTCAGGTTCATACCGCTGTTACGTAATTGAATACCGACAAGTAATAGTAAAACGATTAAGGCAATTTCACTAGCATGATTGGAGAAGTGTAGCCATGACCAGCCAGTGAGTCCAAATAGGAAACCTAAAATCAGCACGCCACATAATTTCAATGATTCAAAAATCATATGTAAACGGGAAGGGGGTTTTTCTTGTTTATGTGGACTAATAACCCAAGGATCGCATTTTTCAAGAAGGAATAGTGCTAGCATATTAGCTGTAAAAATACATAAAAAAAATGTCATCGCATATTGAAAGATAGAGAAGAGGTTACGGCCTAAATCGTCTAACAAAGCCAGGCTGGTTCCCATTAAAAACAGAATGACATAAACCATCGCGTTAAGAAGGCGATGAATAGCATTTAACAATGCCTTATTATTCAAATGGATAAGATAGCCTAGCGTTAACGGCAAAAGAATGATCAGCAGCCCAGAGTACATAATTAACATCCTGTAAAACAGTTAATGTCTTTTTATCCAAATCTAGTATAAAAATCGGTTGTAAAGACTTTCAAAAATGGTTGTAAAAACCATGAAAATAAAAGATATCAATTTTTTTACATTAAGAGAATAGTCAGGATAGAGAGAAGTATGCTGTTGCTCAAAGAATTTTTTATTCTTAAGGTGGAGTGTTATTAAAAACGTTTAATGTGTATAAAACGTAAAAGGAACAGTATCTATCTAGAATGAGTGGAAGTCCTTAGTCTTCGTGGTATTGCAAGAAATAAGTTTTTACCATTTCTTTGAATTCAATGCTTAATATGGTGATATTTAAATGAATTTTATTCGTTCGAAACGTCGATGGGTTGTGTTGTTAGCTATTGTGGCAGTTATCACATTGGTTCTGGGGTATTTTCTACATGGGACGGAAGCGATTAAATATCAAACAGTTCCTGCCATTAAAGGTGATTTGGAAAAGAATGTATTGGCAACAGGGAAACTGGATGCAGTCAGAAAAGTAGATGTTGGCGCACAGGTAAGTGGTCAGTTGCAGAATTTGTATGTTGAGGTGGGTGATAAGGTGACAAAAGGCCAGTTATTGGCATTGATTGATCCTAAGCCAGCGCAAAACCAGGTTAAAGAAGTTGAAGCCACGATCAGAGAGTTGAATGCTGATCTGATAGAAGCCAGGGCACAATTGAAATTGGCGCGGCTTACATTACAGCGTCAGAACAATCTGGCAAAAGTGCAGGCGGTCTCGCTCCAGGAATTGGATCAGGCTAAAACGGATGTTGAAGTGAAAAGAGCGAAGGTAGAAACTTTATTGGCGCAAATCAGTAAAAACCAGGCCAGCCTTGATACTGCTGAGACGAATTTGCAATATACCCGGATTACCGCACCAATGGATGGTATCGTTGTCAATATCAAAACGCTTCAGGGGCAAACAGTCATTGCGGCACAGGAAGCCCCGACCATTCTGACGCTGGCTGATTTGGGCACGATGTTGGTAAAAGCAGAAGTATCAGAGGCAGATGTTATTTACCTGAAACCGGGTCAGAAAGCTTCTTTTACCGTATTAGGCGCCCCGGATAAAAATTTTCCAGGGGTGTTGAAAGATATTTTGCCGACGCCAGAAAAGATTAATGATGCAATTTTCTTCTATGCCCGTTTCGAGGTGGCTAATCCTCAGCAACTTTTGCGTTTGCAAATGACCGCCCAGGTGAAAATTCAACTCGATTCCCATCGTGATGTGTTAATGATCCCGATCTCGGCTCTGGGTAAACAGATTACGCCAACTCGCTATGAGGTGGATATCCTGAATGGAGATAAAGAAGAGAAACGAGAAGTGACCATTGGCGTACGCAATGATGTGAATGTACAAATTCTGTCTGGTCTGAAAGAGCATGAGCAGGTGATTACTGGTCTTAGTGATGCAGCAGGGGATGAGTAATGAATGCGTTACTTGAGCTGAAAGGTATAGAGCGCAGCTATCCCGCGGGTGAGCAACAGGTAAAAGTACTGGATGATGTCACCTTGTCTATTTACGCCGGTGAGATGGTTGCGATTATCGGTGCGTCAGGCTCGGGTAAATCGACACTGATGAATATTCTTGGGTGTCTTGATCAACCCAGTAACGGTGAATACCGGGTTGCGGGACAGAATGTTGCTGAACTGAGTAATGATGAATTGGCCGCACTGAGACGGGAGCATTTTGGCTTTATTTTTCAGCGTTATCATTTACTGACTCATTTAACTGCTGAACAGAATGTGGAGATTCCCGCTATTTACGCAGGAGCCGCTAAAGCAGCACGTCGCCAGAGAGCAATAGAGTTGCTTGGTCGTTTAGGGCTTGAAGAGCGAATCGACTATCAGCCGGGGCAGCTCTCAGGCGGACAGCAGCAGAGGGTCAGTATCGCCAGAGCGTTGATGAATGGCGGTCAAGTCATTTTGGCTGATGAACCAACCGGAGCGTTGGATAGCCATTCTGGCGAAGAGGTGATGGCAATCCTCAAACAACTGTGTGAACAGGGGCATACCGTCATTATTGTCACTCATGATCCGAAAATTGCGGCGCAGGCACAGAGGATTATTGAGATCAAAGATGGTCGCATTATGAGTGATTCTGGCACGCAAGTGAGTAGAAAAGTCACTAAGGCCCCGTCATTAACATCAAAAATATCGTCGATACGCCAGACCCTTGGGCGGTTTAATGAAGCCTTATTCATGGCATGGCGGGCGATGGTTGCCAACAAGATGCGAACTTTACTAACCATGTTAGGGATTATCATTGGTATTGCTTCCGTTGTGACTATTTTGGTTATCGGAGATGCGGCTAGGGCATCGGTGTTATCTGATATTAAAGAGATTGCGACCAACACTATTGATATTTATCCGGGAGAAGATTTTGGCCTTGATGATCCGGTCAATATGCAAGCGCTGAAAATAGAGGATGCCGACGCGATTAAAGCGCAGCCCTATATTCTGGCGGTTTCACCAGAAATTGAGGGACAAATGCGCCTTCGTAAAGGGAACATTGATGTAGCTTCGAGGGTGACTGGCGTGGGTGATGAGTTTTTTCAAGTTTATGCTCTGCGCTTTTCCCAAGGGATGGGATTCTCATTGGATATGATACGCCGTCAGGGGCAAGTTGTGGTGATTGATAAAAATACCCAGCGTAAGCTGTTTCCTCACCAGAAAAATGTGATTGGAGATGTGATCCTGGTGGGTAATATGCCGGCCACAATTGTGGGAGTGGTATCTGATAAGAGAGCGACATTTGGCAGTAGCAAATCATTGCATGTCTGGTTGCCTCATAGCACGATGACCAGCCGTCTGGTGAACCGAAATTATCTGGATTCGATTACTGTCAGAATAAAGGATGGTTATAACTCTAAGGATATAGAAAAGAAGATTGTTCAATTGCTCACTTTACGCCACGGGAAAAAGGATATTTTCACCTATAACGTGGACATGATGGTAAAAACGGCGGAAAAAACAGCCCATACTTTACAACTGTTTTTGACGATGGTGGCGGTAATTTCGCTGATAGTTGGCGGTATTGGCGTGATGAATATTATGTTAGTTTCGGTGACTGAACGTACAAGAGAGATCGGTATCCGTATGGCAGTAGGCGCCAGAACCAGTGATGTGATGCAGCAGTTTCTGATAGAAGCTATTTTGGTTTGTCTGGTTGGCGGTGTTTTGGGCATTGCACTCTCTTATACGATTGCAGTGATTGCACAACTGGCGCTGCCTGGTTGGCATTTTGTCTTCCAGCCGATAGCCTTACTCAGTGCTTTCGCCTGTTCTACCGCAATTGGCGTGATATTTGGGTTTCTACCTGCCCGTAATGCTGCTCGACTTGATCCGATAGAAGCGTTGGCAAGAGAATAAGTGGAAATGAAATACGTTACGCCGCAGGCAATGACCAGCGGCGTGTGAATAATACCTGGTTATGACCCACAGGCCAGGCTATTTAGCCTTTGGGTTCGTTTTCAAGGGGAACAATAATACTGGCATGATTTCCCTTTGGGCCTTGGTGAACGCTGAAATTCACCTTCTGGCCCGCTTTCAGCGTCCGGTAACCGTCCATCTGAATGGTTGAGTAATGAGCGAATATATCTTCTCCGCCGCTTGCCGGGCAAATAAACCCAAAGCCCTTCGCATTATTGAACCACTTAACAGTACCTGTCTCCATACTTCTACATCCCTCGTTTAATAATTTCGGTTGAGATGAGCCATTAATATAACAGTCGTAAACAATCACATGTAAACAGCGACATTATCTATGTTTGTTCACAAAACATACTCTAGTAAAAATCAAATTCTCGTCAAGCACAGAACAAATGTCTGGTTGTTTTGAATGACTAAAGTTTGATATAGATAACGATATGAGTTTCGTTCATTCACTTTCATGCTGAGTTTTCATAGGGGAATAGTCTGTGGTAAAAGGAGTTGCCCAGAGAATGATAAGATAAATAGCAACATAATTTATTTGCTGGTAGTAGCTGGTATTAGAGGTTAATCCTGTTGGGAAAATAATGAGCGAGTATCATAATAGTTTGAAAAGTAAGGAATCTGTTAAGGATGAACGACAGCAAAAATTGCAGCCGCCGTCAATGTATCAGGTCATTCTTAACAATGATGATTACACTCCGATGGAGTTTGTAGTTGACGTATTACGAAAGTTCTTTTCTTATGATATTGAACAGGCAACGCAGTTAATGTTGGATGTCCACTATCAAGGGAAAGCTGTTTGTGGGGTTTATACTGCTGAGGTGGCAGAAACTAAAGCGGCTCAGGTAAATATGTATGCCAGGGAGCACGGGCATCCATTACTTTGTACGCTGGAAAAAATCTGACCAGGTATACTGATTTTAGGGGGAGGTGCCTATGCTCAACCAAGAGCTTGAACTTAGTCTTAATATTGCCTTTGCTAAAGCACGGGATAATAGACACGAGTTTATGACTGTGGAGCACCTATTGCTGGCGTTGTTAAGCAATTCATCAGCGCGTGAAGCATTGGAAGCCTGCAAGGTCAATCTGGCTCAATTGCGTAAGGAGCTGGAGAATTTTATTTCACAAACGACACCGTTGTTACCTGAAAATGATGAGCGGGAAACTCAGCCGACGTTGAGTTTTCAACGTGTTCTTCAACGCGCGGTATTTCATGTTCAATCCTCTGGGCGTTCAGAAGTTTCCGGTGCTAATGTGCTGGTGGCTATCTTTAGCGAACAGGAGTCTCAAGCTGCTTATTTGCTGCGTAAACATGATGTTAGTCGTCTGGATGTGGTTAATTTCATTTCTCACGGAACGCAAAAAGAGGACACTGAATCGGATCATCAGGAGACAGGCTCGCAATCTGCGGAAGAGCACTCTACAGGTGAGGATCGGTTGGAAAATTTCACAACTAATCTGAATCAACTCGCTCAAAGAGGGCAGATTGATCCATTGATTGGCCGTCAGGATGAGTTGGAAAGAACAATCCAGGTGTTGTGTCGTCGTCGGAAAAACAACCCATTGTTAGTCGGGGAGTCGGGGGTCGGTAAGACCGCCATTGCAGAAGGGTTGGCATGGCGGATTGTGCAAAAAGATGTACCGGAAGTGATGGCTAATTGTACGATTTATTCGCTGGATATTGGTTCATTGCTGGCGGGAACTAAATATCGTGGTGATTTTGAGAAGCGCTTCAAAGCATTGTTAAAAACCCTTGAACAGGATAAGAAAAGTATTCTATTTATAGATGAAATTCATACCATTATCGGTGCAGGCGCCGCGTCAGGGGGGCAGGTCGATGCGGCTAATCTGATTAAGCCATTGTTATCTAGTGGACGTATCAGAGTGATTGGTTCTACGACCTATCATGAATTCAGTAATATTTTTGAAAAAGATCGGGCGTTAGCGCGTCGTTTTCAGAAGATTGATATTGTTGAGCCTTCACCCGAAGAGACGGTACAGATTATTAAAGGGTTGCGACCAAAATATGAGGCGCACCATGATGTACGTTATACCACAAAAGCGATCCGCGCTGCGGTTGATTTATCAGTGAAATACATTACTGATCGCCACTTGCCGGATAAGGCGATCGATGTAATTGATGAAGCTGGGGCGCGTACCCGTCTGGTGCCGGTTAGTCGCCGTAAAAAAACGATTAATGTGTCGGATATTGAATTCGTCGTTGCCCGGATTGCCCGTATCCCTGAAAAAACTGTTTCTGCTAGTGATAAAGATGTCCTAAGAACACTGGATGAGCGGCTGAAAATGTTGGTATTTGGTCAGGATACCGCGATTGCGGCATTGACCGAGGCCATTAAGATGAGTCGTGCAGGGTTGGGGCAGGATAATAAACCGGTGGGTTCTTTCCTGCTTGCAGGTCCGACAGGCGTGGGGAAAACGGAAGTCACCGTACAGCTTGCTAAGGTGCTGAATATCAAATTATTGCGTTTTGATATGTCAGAATATATGGAGCGCCATACAGTAAGCCGTTTAATTGGGGCGCCACCGGGATATGTTGGTTTTGATCAAGGAGGATTGCTTACAGATGCTGTGATTAAACATCCTCATTCAGTATTACTGCTTGATGAGATTGAAAAAGCACATCCAGATGTATTTAACCTGTTATTGCAAGTCATGGATAACGGTACTTTGACTGATAACAATGGCCGTAAAGCGGATTTTCGTAACGTCATTTTAGTCATGACAACAAATGCGGGAGTACGTGAAACACAGCGCAAGTCCATTGGATTTAAGCAGCAGGATAACAGTTCTGATGCAATGGAAGAGATTAAGAAAGTGTTTACACCGGAATTCCGTAACCGTCTTGATGGCATCATCTGGTTTAATACGCTTTCTATCGAGGTTATTCAACAGGTAGTTGATAAGTTCATTGTCGCCCTGCAAGCACAATTGGATGAAAAAGGCGTTTCGTTGGAGGTCAGTGCGGATGCTCGTCAATGGTTATGTGACAAAGGCTATGATAAAGCAATGGGTGCTCGACCAATGGCGCGGGTTATTCAGGATAGCTTGAAAAAACCGTTGGCAAATGAACTTCTGTTCGGCTCATTAGTTCACGGTGGCTCAGTAAGTATTGGCCTGGATAAGGTAAGACGCGTACTGACCTACGATTTCAGCAGTGCTTATAAGCAGAAGCCGGAAGATGTAGTGCACTAATAAAGAGCGACACCACAGGTGAAAACAACGTTGTTAAATACAAAGTTGCTACCTGTGGTGTAATACCTGAAAACGGTAATGAATCAGCGGCTACGGAAGACGATACGGCCTTTGCTCAGGTCATATGGGGTCAGCTCAACTGTAACCTTGTCGCCTGTCAGGATGCGGATGTAGTTTTTACGCATTTTACCTGAGATGTGAGCAGTGACTACGTGCCCGTTTTCTAACTCAACGCGGAACATAGTGTTTGGTAGTGTGTCTAGCACGGTACCTTGCATTTCAATATTGTCTTCTTTGGCCATCTAATCCTCTAAGTTTAATAACCATCGTTTTTAACGGGCAAGATAATGCCGAAAAACCCTCATTATGTAAAGGAATGTTGTATTTTAACCCGCTATTTTGCAAATGGTGCATGGTGATATTTACGTTATAATCAACATGAATCGGTCAAATGTTGATTATAATTCCAGTACTTGTTGTGACCAGCAACCGAGTCTTAATGACCGATTTCTGAATTGATAAAGATGCTGAATAAATTCTTCCCTGGAGATCTCTTTTGCACCTAGTGACGCAGTGTGATGGTTAAGCACTTGGCAATCCAGTAGTTCACCACCGTGTCGCAGAAAATGGTGATAGAAAGCAATGAACGCACATTTGGATGCATTTTCCATTCTGCTAAACATAGACTCACCACAGAATAGTGTGCCAACGCTAACACCATACAAGCCACCAACAATCCGCTCATTGTGCCAGACTTCTATTGAGTGCGCTTGTCCTGTTTGATGCAATTTCTGATAACCTTGTTGGATATCCCGGCCTATCCATGTTCCTTCCTGCCGTTGAGCGCAGAAATAAACCACCTGTTCAAAGGCATGATTCACCGTAATACGGTATGGATGATTGCGCAAAAACCGGCGTAATGTTCGGCCGATATGCAATTCACCCGGAATGATTACCGCACGTGGATCGGGGGACCACCAAAGTGGCACTTCGCTGGGTAAAAACCAAGGGAAAATGCCTTGATGGTAAGCCGCATTTAATCGTTTAGCGGATAAATCGCCTCCTACCGCCAGTAGGCCATTAGGCTCCGTTAATGCTTCTTTCGGGTGAGGGAAATCATATGAATCATCATTCAGTTGAATTATTGGCATCGTGTGTTACTGCTCCGGTTCAAGACGAATCTGATGTTGCCGTTGATGAAATTGATAATAGCGACCTTGCTGGGTCAGTAATTCATCATGTTGCCCTTGTTCAATAATGGTGCCGCCATCCATGACGTAAATACGATCCATATGATCAAGTCCGTACAGACGGTGGGTGACAATAATTAATGACTTATGCTGACAATGCTGGCGCAGTAGAGACAGAATTTGCTGTTCAGTGTCCGCATCCAGCCCTTCAGTAGGCTCATCCAGCAGCATCAATGGAGCCGAGTGCAATAACGCTCTGGCAATTCCCAGGCGGCGCTGTTCACCACCTGACAACTGACGGCCACCTTCGCCCATCCAGCAGTTTAGCCCCTCGTCGGTCTCCAGTAGATTGCTTAACCCTACCTGTTTCAACACAGTTTCCAGCTCATTATCAGCTGCGTTTGGCTTTGCCAGTAATAAATTTTGGCGCAAAGTATGACTGAACACATGCACACGTTGTGGAACAACCGATATCATACTGCGCAGAGTGGATTCGTCATAATCAGTAATGGGATGTTGATTCAGACAGATTGTGCCTGAATCAACATCCCAGGCCCGGGTCAGTAATTGTAGTAAGGTAGATTTACCACAACCGGTTTTGCCTAACAGCGCGATATGTTCTCCCGCTTTCAAGCAGAGAGAAATGTTTTTCAGGACGGCTATTGGCTGATCAGGATAGGTGAAACTGATATTTTTGATATCAATGCTGGCTTGTGCCGAACTTTCCGGCCCTGATGCAGGAAATGTGATTTCCGGTTCTTGTTGCATCAATTGAGAAACATGGGTTGCAGAGGTAATGACTTGCCCTAGATGTTGGAATGCAACTGTGACAGGCCCCAGGCTTTCAAACGCGGCAAGAGAACAGAAGACAAACAGTGCAATTAATGCTCCCGGCTGGCTGTTGCCTCCCACGCCGTTAGCTGCCAGCCATAAGATCAATGTGACAGTCATACCGGTGGCGAAAATCATGATTGCCTGTGACAAACCGGTCAGATTGGCTTGCTGTTGTTGACGTCTTAACCAATGTGACTCAATATCGGCCATTGACTTGCGAAAACGGCCAACAGCACCGAATACCATCAATTCAGCTTGCCCTTGCAACGCCGCTGTAAGTTGGGTGCGGTATTGACCACGCAGAATAGTCAGATCACGGCCGACGAATTTACCTGCGTTATAAAATACCAATGGCAGCAGGATCAACAGCGCCAGCATAATACCGCCAAGAGTATAGGCTAATGTAAGATCCAGAAAACTAAGACCGAAAGTGAGAACTATAATAACGATAAAAGCTGATAATATCGGTGAAATCACCCGTAAATAGAGGTGATCCAATGTTTCAACGTCAGCGACTAACCGGTTTAATAATTCGCCCTGACGAAAACGAGCCATTCCTCCTGGTGAAAGCGGCAAAATTTTTTGAAAGGCAAAAACTCGTAAATGTGCCAATACCCGAAAAGTGGCGTCATGGCTAACCAACCGTTCAGCATAGCGCCCGGCAGTTCGAAGAATGGCAGAGCCACGGACACCTGCGGCCGGTAGCATATAGTTGAATGTATAACCGGCAAAACCTGCTAGTGCTGCGCCAGCAAGGAACCAGCCAGAGAGGGTCAGTAAACTTATACTGGCGAGGAGCGTAACAACGGCCAGAACCATACCTAAACTGATAAGAAACCAATGACGGCGATAGAGCGCCAGAAAAGGAAGCAATACCCGCATGATTACAGCTCCTCACTTCGATGGGATAACAGACGGGTGAATACCCCCTGAGATTGGCTTAGCGTCGGGTAATCTCCCTGTTCAATAATCAACCCCTTTTCCATGACCCAAATCTGATCATATTCCAGCGTTTCTCCCAATTGGTGGGTAACTAACAGGGTCGTCTGATGATGAGATGCCTGATTGAGTGTTTCCATAACCCGTTGTTCGCTATGCGCATCCAGGCTGGCGGCAGGCTCATCCAATAATAGTAACTGGCAGGGTTTCAATAGGGCACGGGCAACCGCGATACGTTGGGCCTGACCAACGGATAATCGTGCTGCATTATCACCGATGATAGTATTCAGCCCATCGGGTAAATCATGAATGAATTCGGTGACGTATGCTTGTTCCATAACCTGATGGATTTGTTGTTGATTGGCATTAGGTTGGTTCAGACGAATATTATCAAGCAAAATCTGTTCAGGCAGATGTGGATTTTGTCCAACCCAACTCAGTTGGTTACGCCATCTTTGTAGATCCAACTCACGCAGCTCAGCGCCATTAATTTGTATTGAGCCACGATAGGGCAGGAACCCTAACAGTAAATTCAACAGGGAGCTTTTACCTGCTCCGCTTGGACCAACTAATGCCACCCGCTGATTTTTCTCTATAGTAAAATTCAACGGGCCAGCAAGCCGGTTGCCATCGTGGGCCAGAATTTCCAGATTATTAGCAATGATGGTTAACGAATCTTGGGTATTTAGCGTTTTATCACCACCGGTAGATGCATGTTCGCCATCACTGCTCAATAAAGTCACTAATGCTTCTGCGGCGCCGACCGCCTGTGCTTTGGCGTGATAATAAGTGCCTAGATCACGCAATGGCTGGAAAAATTCTGGAGCGAGGGTTAACACCAGAAAACCGGCAAACAGGGTCACGCCCATCCCGTAACTGCCAAAATTAAGTTCCCCCAGATAGGAGAAACCGAAATAGACAGCGACAATAGCAATAGAAATGGCAGCAAAGAATTCCAGCACTGCGGAAGAAAGGAACGCTAATCTCAGCACTTCCATCGTCCTGCAACGGAAGTTTTCGGTGGATTCGCTGATTTGTTGTGCTTCTGCTTTACCGCGATAAAACAGGCGCAATGTTTCTAGACCGCGTAGCCGATCCAAGAAATTACCGCTTAACCGGCCTAGTGCGACAAAATTACGCCGATTAGCGTCTGCGGCGCCTAAACCAACCAGTGCCATAAACAGGGGAATCAGCGGAGCCGTCGCGAATAAAATTAGCCCGGCAGCCCAGTTAACAGGGAATAGGGTGATCAGGATAAGAATAGGGATCATGACGGCAAGAGACATCTGCGGCAGATAGCGGGAGTAATAATCCTGCATATCTTCTATTTGCTCAAGAATGATAGTGGCCCAACTACCGGCCGGTTTGCCTTTAACCCACGCCGGGCCAAGTTGCTCAAGCTTATCCAATACCATAGCGCGGATTTTCTGACGTACAACCTTGCCACAGATAAAACCGATCCGTTCCCGAATAGCGCTGATGATTGCCCGTAGCGCAAAGGTGGCTGCTAACAACCAAAATTCATTCGAGATGTTCTCGCGCGGAAGGTTATCCATGATTAAAGCTTGCAGAATTGAGGCAAGTAACCAAGCTTGAGTGATAATCAGCAATCCACTGATTAAGCCGAGTAACATGGACAGGCGGAGCCAACGTTGGGCCGGGGCACTTTGCTGTTTCAGCCAGCGAACCAATTCGTACTGTCTTGTTTTGTCCATAGAAAAAAATTCTAATCTAGCAGGTGAGGGTAATGGTGTACCAAAAGGCTGGACATATCCTATGTATCAGCATCCTGCCGATATGTTACATGTTAAAAGGCGCTACCGAAATAGCGCCTTGAAAGAAAAAGAATTTATTTAGCGGCTAGCCCATCCAGGAAACGTTCTGCGTCAAGGGCTGCCATACAACCTGTACCGGCGGATGTAATTGCCTGACGGTAGGTATGGTCCATAACGTCACCGGCGGCGAATACACCGGGAATTGAAGTCTGAGTGGCGTTACCCTGCAAACCGGATTGAACTTTAATGTAACCATTATCCAGTTCTAATTGGCCTTCAAAGATAGCGGTATTGGGAGTATGGCCGATAGCAATGAATGTGCCGGTAACCGCTAATTCTTCTGTAGCGCCGCTTTTGGTATCGCGTAGGCGAACACCGGTAACGCCCATATCATCACCGAGTACTTCATCCAGAATACGATCGGTATGCAGGATGATATTGCCATTTCTTACTTTATCCATCAGGCGACCGATTAGGATCTTCTCTGAACGGAAAGTATCACGGCGATGAATTAGGTGAACTTCTGCTGCAATATTTGCCAGATATAAGGCTTCTTCTACGGCGGTGTTACCGCCGCCGACAACGGCGACTTTCTGGTTACGGTAAAAGAAACCATCACAGGTTGCACAGGCTGAAATACCACGTCCTTTGAATGCCTCTTCAGAAGGTAAACCTAAATAACGGGCGGAAGCGCCTGTTGCGATAATCAGTGCGTCACAGGTATATTCTTGTTCATCACCATAAAGGCGTAAAGGCCGGTTTTGCAGATCAACTTTTTGAATATGGTCAGAAATGATTTCGGTTTGGAATTTTTCAGCATGTTGATGCATGCGTTCCATTAACCCAGGGCCAGTCAGACCTTCCGGATCGCCAGGCCAGTTTTCGACCTCGGTGGTGGTAGTCAACTGACCGCCTCTTTCGACCCCGGTAATAAGAACCGGATTTAAATTTGCTCGGGCAGCGTAAACCGCGGCGGTATAGCCTGCTGGACCGGAGCCAAGAATAATGAGTTTGTGGTGTTTGGCGGCGCTCATGAATACCTCATTTCCATTTATCACCTAATCGAATATCGAGGGATTGTAGGAGAAATAGGAGGGTAAAAAAAGCTAAAAGACTCATGTTACTAACGATTTTACCGATAGATATTAACTAATAATGATTTTAACCTGAGAAAAGTGTTCTTTTAGTGCTGTTTGTATTTCATTTGTTCGTTTTCAATTAATGGTAGACTATCGAAACGATTAACTGAAAATTTGTTCCACAGGTTGTTCTGATTTTTGCTCATTTACTTTGACAATCGGCTGTGCATTTGCGAAAACATCACTGTAAGAGATAATTATCCACCTCGCTAAATTCGTTTCCATAAAAATCGACATGCGGATAATCCTCTTTTGTGTAGCATTAAAAAAATGGCCTGTGAGTTGCTTTACGCTGATAGAGCGAGGCTTTAACTTTAAGACATCTTTTCCAACTCAAACTCAGAGAGATAGGGGAAAATGTTATGGGTGTAGGAAAATAAAGAGAGATCAACAAGATGATAGATAATAAAAAACGTCCGGGAAAAGATCTTGATCGCATAGATCGTAATATCCTAAATGAGCTACAAAAAGATGGGCGAATTTCTAACGTAGAACTGTCTAAACGGGTAGGTTTGTCTCCAACCCCGTGCCTGGAGCGTGTTCGTCGTCTGGAACGTCAAGGGTTTATTACTGGATACACGGCATTGCTGAATCCTCACTATTTGGATGCATCTTTGCTGGTATTTGTTGAAATTACTTTAAACCGTGGCGCTCCAGATGTTTTTGAACAATTCAATGCTGCTGTACAAAAATTGGAAGAGATTCAGGAATGTCACTTGGTTTCCGGTGATTTCGACTATCTGTTAAAAACCCGCGTACCAGACATGTCAGCTTACCGTAAGTTGCTAGGCGAAACTTTGTTGCGTTTGCCAGGTGTTAATGACACCCGCACATATGTTGTAATGGAAGAAGTTAAGCAGAGCAACCGTCTGGTCATTAAGACGCGCTAAAATCTTACCAAAAATGTACAGGTGCAAAACTGGAAAAACTTAGGTACACTCCTGTTTATGCATACAGTTTCAACGCTGAGCTATCTCGGCGTTGTTCCGTTAAATCAATTGTTCCGTTAAATCAACAGGAAACCTGGAGAGCCTTTCTTGAGCCAGGAATATACAGAAGATAAAAATATTAAGTTAAAGAGACTGAGTAGTGGGCGCAGGCTGTTAGAAGCTGTGTTGCTTGTTATTGTCATCCTGGCGGCTTATCTGATGGTCGCGCTTGTCAGTTTTAATCCTTCTGATCCCAGTTGGTCTCAGACTGCATGGCATGAACCGGTGCATAATTTGGGTGGCGGGGTTGGCGCATGGTTGGCCGATACGCTGTTTTCTGCATTTGGTATTCTAGCTTATGCCATTCCCCCGGTGATGATATTGGGTTGTTGGACTGCTTTTAGGCAACATGATGACCGGGAGTATGTCGATTTCTTCGCGCTGGCTTTGCGCGTTATTGGCGCATTGGCAATCGTCTTAACTTCATGTGGATTAGCGGCGCTGAATGTTGACGATCTCCATTACTTTGCTTCCGGCGGGATTATTGGCAGTCTGTTTAGCAGCGCAATGTTGCCTTGGTTTAATGAATTGGGCGCGACTTTAGTCTTGCTGTGTATTTGGGCGATTGGGTTTACGCTATTTACTGGCTGGTCATGGTTAACTATTGCTGAAAAAACAGGGGCAGTGATTCTGGGGGCAATAGGATTTATTACCAACCGCAGCCGTAATGAACAAGAATATACGCCATACGATGAAACGGTTATTGAGCGGGAAGATCTCGCCTATGATAAAACAGAACCTGAATTCACAGCGGCTGATATTGATCATGATGATGTGCTATTTACAGCACCTTCAGCCGCAGAGTTAGCAAAAACTGAACTGGATGAACCAGAATCAGTGAAAACAGAAATCGAACAAGAACAGCCAACGGATATTCCTACCATTAATATGGCTGATATTGATGTTGAACCTAAAATTCTGGTCAATACATCTGATGATGATATTGTACAGCCTCAGCCATTAGTGGAAGAGAGTGAAAAGAATAATAACGACGAACCTGTTCGTTATACGTTTGAAATTCCCGCTGAGTACCATGCTGAACCTATATCGGAATTTAACCGTCAAGGGACGCCAACATTTGAATCCGTCAAAAATAGCCAAAACAGTAGTGATACTTTCACTTTTATGCCTGAAACAGAACCAAAAAATACAGAGCAAAAAAGTGTTATAGCAGCAACCGCCGCAACGGTTATAACGGGTAACTCTCAGGTTAAACAAGGAATCGGGCCAGAACTACCTCGTCCTAATCCTGTCCGTATTCCAACCCGCCGTGAACTGTATGGAATCAAAGTTCCTTCACAACGTCTTGCAGAACAGCAGCGTGAGTATGAGATCAAACAGCAAGTAGATGGATCGGATGATGATATTGATGTTGATGAACAGCAAGAAGCGTTGCTGCGTCAGCAATTTCTTGAGCAACAGCGCGAGCGTTATCGTATTACGACGGATACAGAAAAACAGGTCTCAATTCAGCCTCAAATAAGACAGAATTTATTTGAGCCGGAAAATCGGCCTTCGGTGGAAGAACAGGCTCAAACAGCGACAGAGATTGTTAAACAGACAGTTGAGCAGTCGCAACATAAGCGTTATCAAGAGCAAAGTCGCCAAGAGAAAAAAGAGCTCTCGGCTCTGGAGAGTTTATCGATTTTAAATAACTTCTCGCCGGTTGAAGATTTAGTTGAAAAGGAGCCAACAGAGCCGCTGTTTATGCCTTCTGTTCAATCCGCGCCGAAAAATCAATCAGAACGGCCCACAGAAATTGCTTTTGCGTCAGCGCCTGTACACAATACTGCGCAGCAACCGCAGCAACCGCAGCAACCGCAGCAACCGCAGCAACCGCAGCAACCGCAGCAACCGCAGCAACCGCAGCAACCGCAGCAACCGCAGCAACCGCAGCAACCGCAGCAACCGCAGCAACCGCAGCAACCGCAGCAAAATAGCTTATTTCATCCATTTTTGGTTCGTAACGATCAACCGTTGCCAAAACCAACGACACCAATGCCTTCGCTCGAACTGTTAACCAGTCCTTTAGCAGAAGAAGAACCCGTTGATATGTTTGCCCTTGAGCAAACGTCCCGTTTGATTGAAGCGCGTCTGAGTGATTATCGAGTTAAAGCTGATGTCGTCGGTTTCTCACCCGGTCCGGTGATTACCCGGTTTGAACTGGATTTAGCTCCGGGTGTTAAAGCAGCACGTATTTCCAATTTATCAAGAGACTTAGCACGTTCTCTATCCGCGGTCGCTGTGCGTATTGTTGAAGTGATTCCGGGTAAACCTTATGTTGGTTTAGAATTGCCGAATAAAAAACGTCAGACGGTCTATTTGCGTGAAGTATTGGATTGTGAAAAGTTCCGTGATAATCCATCGCCACTAACCATTGTATTGGGTAAAGATATTGGTGGTCAGCCGGTTGTCGCTGATTTAGGTAAAATGCCGCACTTGCTGGTGGCGGGTACAACCGGTTCGGGTAAATCTGTTGGCGTCAACGCCATGATCCTCAGTATTCTCTATAAAGCGAAACCAGAGGATGTGCGCTTTATTATGATTGACCCGAAAATGTTGGAGCTATCGGTTTATGAGGGCATTCCGCACCTGTTAACCGAAGTTGTTACCGATATGAAAGATGCTGCTAATGCACTGCGCTGGTGCGTTAGTGAAATGGAGCGCCGTTATAAACTGATGTCCGCATTAGGGGTGCGTAATCTAGCGGGTTATAACGAAAAGGTTAAACAGGCAGAAGAAATGGGACGCCCAATCCCTCACCCATTCTGGAAGCCCGGTGATAGCATGGATATTACTCATCCAGTACTGAAAAAAGAGCCATACATCGTTGTCATGGTCGATGAATTTGCTGACTTAATGATGACTGTCGGTAAAAAAGTTGAAGAGCTGATTGCACGATTAGCGCAGAAAGCGCGTGCTGCCGGTATCCATTTGGTTCTGGCGACCCAACGTCCATCGGTCGATATTATTACCGGTTTGATTAAAGCGAATATTCCGACGCGTATTGCTTTTACGGTTTCCAGCAAAATTGATTCCCGCACCATCCTTGATCAAGGCGGCGCTGAATCCCTGTTGGGCATGGGGGATATGCTTTATCTGGCGCCAAACTCCTCGATTCCGGTGCGTGTTCATGGCGCCTTTGTTCGGGATCAGGAAGTTCATGAAGTGGTGAATGATTGGAAAGCTCGCGGACGTCCAGAATATATTGATAGCATTCTCAGTGGTGGTGATGATACTGAGGGTGGCTTAGGCTTTGACAGTGATGAAGAGCTAGACGCTCTGTTTGATCAGGCAGTTCAATTTGTGACGGAAAAACGGCGAGTTTCGATTTCTGGCGTCCAGCGTCAATTCCGCATTGGTTATAACCGAGCGGCGCGTATTGTGGAACAGATGGAGGCGCAACAGATTGTCAGTGCTCCAGGTCATAATGGTAATCGTGAAGTATTGGCCCCACCGCCACATGAGAGTTGATAGTGAATATTGAAGACCCTGATAGTAAATCACTTGAAGTAATAACGTTGAGAAAAAAGAAGTAATAACGCTGAGAAAGGTATTTCTTACATGAAAAAGCTGATATTGATTGGTTGTTTAATGGCTGGCATGAGTATCAATGCGGCATGGGCAAATGCTAGCCAGAATTTGCAGGAGCGTTTGGGTAAGGTAAATAGTTTTCATGCCAGTTTTACTCAGACAGTCACCAGTGATGATGGGGCAACAATTCAGGAAGGTGAAGGACAATTGTGGGTTAAGCGTCCAAACCTATTTAATTGGCATATGACATCACCTGATGAAAGCGTCTTGGTATCGGATGGTAAAACATTGTGGTTTTATAATCCGTTTGTTGAACAGGTAACGGCTAATTGGTTGAAAGATGCCACAGGTAACACGCCGTTTATGTTAATTACTCGTAACGATGCTAAAGATTGGTCTCAATATAAAATTAGCCAGCAAGGAAATGATTTTGAACTGACGCCGAATAATGTCGCTGGCAATCTGAAACGCTTCTCGATCACCGTCACGACGGATGGTACTATCCAAAAATTTTCTGCCATAGAACAGGATGGACAAAAGAGTGCTTATCAATTAAAAGGGCAGCAAAATACCCATGTGGATGCGGCAAAGTTCAGTTTTACGCTACCGAAAGGCGTTACGCTGGATGATCAGCGCCAGTGAGGTTTAAGTGAATAACCTGTCACTCGATTTTTCACAAAATGAATTCCAGCCGTTGGCCGCGCGTATGCGGCCAATGGCATTAGAGCAATATATCGGCCAGCAGCATTTACTGGCAGAAGGAAAACCACTTCCAAGGGCTATCCGGGCTGGACAACTTCACTCCATGATTTTATGGGGGCCGCCGGGGACAGGCAAAACAACATTAGCTGAAATTATTGGGCATTATGCTCAGGCTGATGTTGAACGGATATCTGCGGTCACTTCCGGCATCAAAGAGATACGTGAATCGATTGAAAAGGCGCGTCAAAACCGGAATGCAGGGCGTAGAACTATCCTGTTTGTTGATGAAGTACATCGTTTTAACAAAAGCCAACAGGATGCTTTTCTGCCACACATTGAAGATGGCACGATCACCTTTATCGGTGCGACAACAGAAAACCCCTCTTTTGAACTGAATTCCGCATTACTTTCACGGGCACGGGTCTATCTGCTTAAATCATTGACAACAGAAGAGATTGAGCAAGTACTTGATCAGGCAATGAATGATAAAGAGCGCGGTTATCATGGACAGAATATCATTTTGCCTGAAAATACCCGTCACATGATTGCGGAGCTGGTTTCCGGCGATGCCCGTCGTTCATTGAATTTGCTGGAAATGATGGCGGATATGGCAGAAACCAATGCTCAGGGAGAGAGGGTTTTGACACCGGCGCTATTGAAAGAGGTCAGTGGAGAGCGAAGTGCTCGTTTTGATAATAAAGGTGATCGTTATTACGATTTGATTTCAGCACTGCATAAATCCGTTCGTGGTTCTGCACCTGACGCTGCGCTTTACTGGTATGCCCGGATCATTACCGCCGGTGGTGATCCGTTATATGTTGCCCGCCGTTTATTGGCTATTGCTTCCGAAGATGTTGGTAATGCCGATCCTCGGGGAATGCAGGTAGCCATTGCTGCATGGGATTGTTTTACGCGCGTTGGGCCGGCAGAAGGTGAAAGAGCGATTGCCCAAGCTATTGTTTATCTTGCTTGCGCACCGAAAAGTAACGCGGTTTATACCGCGTTTAAGGCAGCGATGGCTGATGCGAAGGAGAAACCTGACTATGATGTTCCTGCACATTTGCGCAATGCGCCGACAACATTGATGAAAGGGATGGGGCTTGGCGAAGAATATCGTTATGCTCATGACGAACCTAATGCTTATGCGGCGGGTGAGGTTTATTTTCCACCTGAGATGCGGGAAACCCGCTATTATCATCCGGCTAACCGAGGATTAGAAAGTAAAATAGGCGATAAACTCGCCTGGCTTGCTGAACAGGATCAAAATAGCCCGATAAAACGCTATCGCTAACGTTATTGTTGCGGTAAGGTTGACGGGTAAAAATACCTTATGGCCCATCAACTTGTGTGGGCTTATTCATATCATCTAACTTAATAACGACAAGCACAGGACTAGCATGCTCGATCCAAACATACTGCGTAATGAGCTAGGCGCAGTCGCCGAAAAACTGGCTCGCAGGGGCTATACCCTTGACGTGGATACGCTGCGCAAACAAGAAGAGCGCCGTAAAGTTTTACAAGTTGAAACTGAAACCCTGCAAGCAGAACGTAATTCCCGATCGAAAGCTATTGGTGCGGCAAAAGCCCGTGGTGAAGATATTGATCCACTGCGTCAGGAAGTGAACCAGTTAGGTGAAAAGTTGGATACAGCGAAAGCCGAACTGGAAAAACTTCAAGCTGAAATCCGTGATTTAGCCTTAAGTATCCCTAACATTCCAGATGACTCTGTACCGGTAGGTAAAGATGAGAGCGATAATTTGGAAGTGAGCCGTTGGGGTGAGCCACGTAAATATGATTTTGAGATTCAAGATCATGTTTCATTAGGTGAGTTGACCAATGGTCTGGACTTTGCCGCCGCGGTTAAACTAACGGGTTCGCGTTTTGTGGTGATGAAAGGGCAAATTGCTCGTTTGCATCGGGCCTTAGCGCAATTTATGCTAAACCTCCACACAGAACAGCATGGCTATTTGGAAACTTATGTTCCCTATCTGGTTAACCATGAAACCTTATATGGTACGGGTCAATTGCCGAAATTTGGTGAAGACCTTTTCCATACCAAACCGCTGGAAGAAGAGGTGGAAAGTCATTATGCGTTGATTCCGACCGCTGAAGTTCCGATAACCAACCTGGTTCGTGGTGACATTCTGGATGAAAGTGAACTACCACTGAAAATGACTGCTCATACTCCTTGTTTTCGTTCAGAAGCGGGGTCTTATGGTCGTGACACCCGTGGTCTGATCCGGATGCACCAGTTTGATAAAGTTGAACTGGTTCAGATTGTTCATCCTGATGAATCAATGGATGCGCTGGAAGCGTTGACAGGTCACGCAGAGAAAGTATTGCAATTACTGAATCTGCCCTATCGTAAAGTCTTATTGTGTACCGGTGATATGGGTTTTAGCGCATGTAAAACTTATGATTTAGAAGTGTGGTTACCGGCTCAGAACACATATCGCGAAATCTCTTCCTGCTCTAACATGTGGGATTTCCAGGCGCGCCGTATGCAAGCACGTTTCCGTGGTAAAGAGGATAAGAAAACTCAATTACTTCATACCCTGAATGGCTCTGGTTTGGCTGTAGGCCGTACTCTGGTTGCCATTATGGAAAACTATCAGCAAGCCGATGGTCGCATTGAAATACCCGAAGTATTGCGTCCATATATGGGTGGTTTGGAGTATATTGGTTAATTATTGTATTAATGAAAAGCGCCAGATTTGGCGCTTTTTGCTGTCTATTTTATTAATTACAAATTTACTGAAAATAAAATTACCGAATTCAGTAAATAATAAATGTATCTTTATCTTTTAGTTCACTAAAGTCGATGATTTTTCCTTACCGATAAAAATGCTACGGTAAGAGGAATAATAACTGGCGAAATATATGGGTATAGAGACTAAAAGGCCCAAGCCTAAAGTCACGATAGAAAGCACCATCATTAACCCAAAGATACTAAAGAATAATAAACCGGGCAATAAATTCTTCTTCACTGCCTCCAGGCTCATTGATACGGCAGCACCAAATTTCAAATTATGAAGAATGATTAACGCTGGTGCAAACCAGGTTAAAGCAGCAGCAATAATGCTGAAGATGAATAGAATAAAGAAACTAAGAAATAATGGGGACAAATCACCCAGGAATATGTCAACAGGAATTTCACCATATTGACTAGCTAAGAAGATATTAATCACTGCACTACCGCCGGTAATAAACATTGCTATGATACCAAGGATCATAATACCAAACGATAAAGCACCAACGCCAAGTAGTGACGCAAAGTTTTTCTGAAATCCGCTGAATAACAGCCCGAATTCAAATTCTTCGGTAGTTCTCTGTTTTTCACACAGAGCAATAATGCCTCCGGCCAGTACTGAACCTAAAATCCCTGCAAATATCCCAAGGAAAGGAATAAGCTGTAAACCAGATATGATAATGAAATAAATGATACTAAGTAGTATCCACATACCCAATTTACGTTTGACGAGACTCCATGCTTGACTAATCCATTCCATACCTTCTGTGCTACTGAGGGATTGACCACCAGGGATAAATACCTCTTGATTGTTGGGTATAGTGTTGGAATTAAAATTTAGGCTCTTATTATCCATGTATTTTCCAATTTCATTATTAACTTGTAATTTATTAAATCGCTTTTTCTGTCTGAGTTTTCAAAGTTACAGTCAGCCGTAAAAAGCTGGCAAGTATAATATATTAAATTTATTAATCAACAAGTACTAAATAGGAGTAATTACCTAATGGATGTGGTGAATTTACAAGCAATGTGTTGTTGTGTGTTTTAGCTTTTTCAAGTGGTTTTATACTTACCTAAATAACTAAGCTATCTCTGTAAAATATTGTGGTTTCTATCATGAAAATTAATTAATATTTATATTTCAATGCCGATTTTCCATCATAGATTATTTAACTGGTTTATAAAAAAATTTGCTCTTGTGGTTGAAAACATCATTAAAGTTGGTTGTTTTGGGAATGGTTAACCTATTTACATCCTGATGATCCTTCTTCATGGGATATAAGCATTAATAAATTCAATTTTTGTTTTTTATTTTTCACCGATAGCTTTATTATAGACTGATTTTAAACCTGTTATTAGAAACCATTGTTTTAACTCCTGATTTTAATCGGTATAAGGTTTTAACGGTTGTTTTTACCACGCTTGATACCTGCCTTGTATTAAGTTTAATGTTGAGTATTTAAGATATGGCGGTTTTGAATAATAAATATTACATAATAATGCTGTGAGTAACAGGATTCGTGTATTTAATTAAATCAGCTTTTTATATAAGAGTTTTAATCCCTCTATATTTGTGCTTTTAAATGATCATGGTAGGTTAGTTAAATGTAAAAATCACTGATAAATGCATTAAGGTTATGATTTTTAAAAAATTATTATAACCGTGCAAAATATTTTGTTTAAACAAGTTTTCTTAATGTAGTTACCTGACGTTTTACCACTTTGTTAATCAATTTAAACCCCGTTTTTCCTGATGTTTTCTCTTATAATATCAGTATAGCATCGGATTTTTTATCCATTTTTAAAAATCCTTAATCACTGTTTTTACCTTTCATGGTTAACGCTTTTACCTGTTTTTTGTGAAAAGAGTGCTAAAAAGCATCTGCTTTATGTTCTGGGGTGAAAGTGTAAATAAATCAGGTTTAATCGAGAAAATGGCAGGAGTTTTCTCATCATAAAAAACAAACTTTGTTTGAAATAGTAGGGTTTCTCAATTATTTCAAGATTAAATAGCGCTTTTTTGTCTTCGTTATGATTTGCTGAAAATAAAGTGATTACTTTCAGCAAATAGTAGATGTGTTTTTTAGATAATTAAAATGTGGATGATTTATTCGTATTGATAAAAATGCTGCGGTAGGAGGAATAATAGCTAACAATAAATACCGGTATAGAGATTAGAAAACCTAAACCCAAAGTCATTACCGAGATTATGAAAATGACTGTCAAGGTGATGAAGAATAACAAACCGGGCAGTAGGTTTTTTTCCACAGCTTCCAGGCTCATTGACACCGCAGCACCAAATTTTAAATTATGAATAACGATTAATGCTGGTGCAAACCAGGTTAAAGCAGTACCAAAAATGTTAAAAATAATCAGAACAAAAGCACCAAGGTATAATGAAGAGAGATCATTTTCGAATATATCAACAGGAATCTCACCATCTTGGCTATCTAACAATATCTGATCCATTGTACTGCCGCTGATAATAAGCATTGTGATAATGCCAAGGAACATAATGCCAAACGATAAAGCACCAACTCCAAGCAGTGATGCAAAGTTTTTCTGAAATCCGCTGAATAACAATCCTAGTTTGAATTGCCCAGTCGTTCTTTGTTTTTCACACATGGTAATAATACCGCCAAGAAATACTGAACTAAAAATTACATAAAGTATCCCAAGGAAAGGAATAAATTGAATAGCTATTGTAATGATGCAATAAATAATACCGAGTAGTATCCACATACTTAACTTATTTCTGACGAGCCACCATGATTGACCAATCCATTTTATGCCTTCGCCGCTATTGAGGTACTGACCGCCAGGAATAAATACCTCCTGATTGTTGGATATAGTGTTGGAATTAAAATCTAGATTCTTATTATCCATGTATTTTCCAATTTAATTATCGATTTGTAATTTATTAAATTGCTTTTTCTGTCTGTACTTTGAAAGTCACGGTCGGACGTAAAAAGCTGGTAAGTATATTATATTAATTTTATTAACCAACAAGTACTAAATAGGAGTAATTAGCCAATAAAGTGGTAGATTTATAAGCAATAATTCTCTATTTGTTTGTTTTTTAACTTGAACTAATGGTTTTACCATTACTTAAATAACTAAGCCACCTTTGTAATATATTGTATCTTCTTTCATAGAGCTTAATTAATATTTCAATGCCGATTTTTCATCATAGATTATTTAATTGGTTATGAAAAAATTTACTCTTGTAGTTGAAAACGCTATTAAAATCATCCCTTTTGGGAAAACAGATTGTTTGATTAACCTATTCATATCATTATCTTATTGGTTATATAAGTATTAATAAAAAAGTTGTTGTTTTCACTGATAAGCTTTACCAAAAGAAGGTTTTATACTGTTATTAAAAACTATTGTTTTAACTTTGGGTTTTAATTGGCATAAGGTTTTAACCATTTTTTACCACTTTTAACATCTGCTTTTCATTAAGTTTAATCATTATGAAATATCGTATTTTTCGTTTAACCAACATTAATCATACTTTTTTTATCTTTACTGGCTCTGTTTTACCTTTATCTTATCTTGATAAATCAACCAGTAAATAGCATGATGATATAAAGATATACCTTTATGTTTTCTCGAATAATCCCTTTCTTTTTCAGGGTTTAAATCCCGACACATTAACCGTTTTATCCATTTTTTATTAGGTCATTTTTATGGTTTGCTGCATAAAATAATGGCGAGAAAACACCTTAATATCAATCTATTTGGGTAATATTCCTTTACATGCTGATTTCTTTTCAGTTCTCTATTAATGGTTAATAGATTTCGATTAAGTGTAATTAATTGCTTTTATAAAAAATTGCACTATAGTTAAATATTCCTGCCACATAAAAACCTTAATCTCTCTGTGTTCGTGCTTTTAAATGGTTATGGCAGTTTAAATAAATGTAAAATGATCGGGGGGATAAAATCGTCGATAAATGCATTAAACACGACGGGGAATAAGCTGTTTTTAGCGCCTGTACTTTTTTAAAATCTGGCATTAATGGTATTAAAATCAATGCTTATTTCTTTAATGGCTTTTAATCTTTTTAAATTTTTTTATGTTAGTCTAGTTAATCTAAGGATTTTTCGGCTTCTTTTAATGATTTATCTGATTTTTTGAAAACGTATTACGGCTATGTAAAATCTTTTGTTTCGGCAAGTTTACTTAATGCGGTGATTTGTCATTTTCCCATTTTGTTAATCAATTTAGACTTCATTTTTCTTGACGTTTTTTCTTCCAATATCAGTATAACTTCGGATTTTTTTACTCGTTTTAAATAATCCTTAAATGGTTTATGCTTTGCGGTAAGAATTCAACCTATAATGGCAATCAAACGGGGTTAAGAGGGAAAAATGGCAGGAGTTTCCCATCATAAAAAAACAAACCTCGTTTTAAATAGAGAGGCTTGCCAACCTAAATATCTTTTAGCCGATTAAAATGTTGATGATTTATCCTTACCGATAAAAATACTGCGATAAGAGGAATAATAACTAACTAAAAGTATTGGTATAGAGATGAGAAAACCTAAACCAAAAGTCATTATCGAGATTATGAAGATGATCGCGGAGGTGATAAAGAATAATAAACCGGGTAATAGATTCTTTCTCACTGCGGCTAAACTCATTGATATGGCAGCATCAAATTTCAGATTGTGGATGACAATTAGTGCTGGCGCAAACCAAGTCAATGCGGCATTCACAATTAAGAAAACCATCAGAATAAAGAGACTAAGAAGTAATGAGGATAGGCCATTTTTAAGCACTTCGGCTGAGATTTCACCATGTTGAACGGCTAGTAGGATATGAAGTACGGCACTACCACCGCCCATAAATAGTGCGATAACACCGAGGAGTATGATACCAAACGTTAAAGCGCCAACGCCGAGCAGTGACGCAAAGTTTTTCTGGAATCCGTTGAATAACAGCCCCAGTTCGAATTCTCCGGTAGTTCTCTGTTTTTCGCACACAGCAATTATACCGCCGATAAATACTGGGTTCAAAAGCCCGGCAAATATTCCAATAAAAGGAATAAGCACGAAACCAGCTATACATATAGAATAGATAATATAGAGTAGTATCCACATGCCCCATTTATCCTTGGCGAGTTGCCATGCTTGACCAATCCATTTCACACCTTCAGAGCTGTTGAGGGACTGACCATCAGGAATAAATATTTCCTGACTGTCGTCAGGCATAACATTGGAGTTTGAGTTTAGATTTTGATTGTCCATATAATTTTTCAAATAATGTGTTGATACATGATATTTCAAATCGCCTTTTTGACTTTATCTCGGAAGATGCAGTCAGATTGAGAGATTAGGTAAACATATTATATTAATTCTATTGTTCAACAAGCGTTAAATATAAGTAACGACCAGAAAAGATAAATAATTTCCTACAAAGTATTGCTAAGTGTTTCTAATTGTATCAAATTGATAATAATTGTAATAAAGTGTTTCAATGTTAACTGACGGCTGAATTTAATTAACTTCTAACCCATATGATCGGAATAATTTTAATCCCATTGGGTGTTTTTTTCTGTAGAATGGAAATCCCTACTAATAGTTAGTAGTTGGCATTTTAACGCTAAGAAGGAATACATATGTCAGACTTAATCTATTTAACCTTAAAGGGCCGTAAGCAGGGATTGATATCGGCAGGTTGTTCATCGATAGATTCAATAGGAAATAAAGGTCAGTTAGATCGTACAGATCAGATATTCATATATAACCTTAATCACTCTTTAACTTGGGATCAGTATGCCAGGCACCATCCGATAACATTTAAAAAACCTGTTGATAAATCGTCACCGCTTTTGGGAATAGCGATGTCAGAAAATGAAATATTGGACGGTATCTTTGATATTTACAGAGCGAGTCAATTCGGGATTCAGGAATTGTATTACACTATAAAGGTAATTGAGGCGACGATAGTTGATTTAGCTGTTTATCACCCCCATTCGATAACACATGCTGGCGCACAGCCGCAGGAAACTATATCTTTACGTTATAAGAGTATCACATGGACTCATCATATAGCAGGGACAAGTGCTTATAGTATTTGGGATGATCGCGTTTATTAATTTATTTGCCGGTAAAATAGTGTTATTTTACCGGCAAAATTACCATTTGTTTTTCCTATAATGTTTGCCGCATGCGATCATAAATGTAATGGTACACAAGAAAGATAGTATAAAAGAAGTGTATAGCATAAAATCATTATCTGATGTGGATACACTAAGAAATGGAATTTGACCAGTATAGGCAACATTTAGATGAAAAATATTAGACGCCATCATAAGTAATATAGCTAAAAGGTTAATGTAAACATCATAGGGAATTAAAAGTTTCTTAAAAGCACAATATAATGGATAGAGTGCAAGTAAAGAAAAAATAATATATAAATAGTCTATCATTCTATATCTTCCTTCAATATGATCTATATTGCCCAAAAATGGTATTTGCGTCACCGAAAATCTCTAAAGCTATCTCTTTGTAATTCATCGTTTCTATACCTCGTTGTTTTAAGCCAATAAGCAGATCAGCATTTATATACCGATATAATCTTTGATTGTCTGGTTCAAGCTTATAACCAAAAAAACCATTAATAGACATACCAACATCAACCGATGTATATACCACATCAGCATCGCGTTTATCCATTCCAAAAGCTTTTTCTCCAACCCCTTCATAGATGAATTTAACTGGCCCAGTATAGCTTTCGCGATAAAGGATATAATAACCACTTTCAATAATATTATTGAAGCCATGAGCCATCAATGGTGCTCCAAGTGCTGCTCCAACACCGCTATCAATAGCAAGAAATCCACCAATGAGTTGTATACTGCCAGATACAAATCCAATCCATGAGACAATCAAATTAACTGTCTCATTATTCCTACTTTTAGCATTTTCACTGTTTACCTTTTTCTTTACAACAATAGCTTGCCTTACACTCTTTTGAGAAAGCATTGAATCTTGCTCTTCTAATGATCGGATTTCTTCGTCTAATAAAGCTATTGCTTCAGAGATTGAGATCTCCCCGGTATTTATCTTTGATGTGTTTTCTTGGCAATAGGCCATGACTTCACCGATAAAATGGTCTTTGGCCAGACTCCATTTTACATATTTATCGGCAACTCGGTTCATAAGCATCATCAACTCATTTTGTTTATCCATTTGAATTTTTAGGAGTTTTCTTTCTTCATTGGTACTGTTATCCAAGTATCCTCTGGCGGAAGGATTTCTTTCGTAAAATTCATCTAAAGCATCCATAATAAGTAACCTGTTTCTTTGAAATTTAGTTTAACATAGCGTTATGTACTAAAAGTATACAATTGAAATTATAAGTCAAGGTTTATTTTTACTTGTAATTTACTCGTAAGGATACTTTTTTAGCGTGTTTTAAGACGTGGGATTATTAGCAAAATCCGTTATAAATTTTCTTCAATACAAATACTAATTTCTTTATTTATTTTCTGGATGTATTTTTTTATTTAAGAAAAGTGTGATGTAATTATTTTATATAAATTAATGCCTTGATTTTTTTCGATGCTTGATAAGCTTATTGTTATTAGCGTTGTTGTGAATATAATGTTTCCTCATTTTTTCTTTTCTGATATTTGATTCTATAGGCTCTTATATTAATGCATTCGGTAAAGACCTGCCTGAGAAAATATGGCAAGATGTTTTTGGTAACTTGATTGCGGGTTTTCCAGCGATATTATAGCTTTGATAATGAGTGACGATGACTAACTGATAAGACAGAGAAACGATTGTGGTAAAGAAAGAAAAACAACGGCCTCACCATGACGCATTATTTAAACATTTTTTAACGCGGCCCGAAACGGCCAGGGAGTTTTTATCCCTTTATCTGCCCGAAGAGATCCAGTCGTTGTGTGATTTAGCCACATTGAAACTGGAACCCGGCAGTTTTGTGGACCAGCATTTGCGTCAACTGCACAGTGATGTGCTCTACTCGGTTGAAACGGCCCGGGGACAGGGCTATATCTATTGTCTGATTGAGCATCAGTCTACCCCTGATCCATTAATGGCCTGGCGGCTGATGTATTATGCCATGTTAGCAATGGCGGCCCACCTGAAAAAAGGCCATACTGAACTCCCTTTGGTGGCGCCGCTGCTGTTTTATCATGGGGAGGTTCGGCCGTATCCTTACACAAACCGGTGGCTGGATTGTTTTACGCTCCCCGAACAGGCTGCCCGCTTATACCGTCAGGCGTTTCCGTTGGTGGACGTCAGTGCGCTCAGCGATGAAGAGATCCTGACGCATAAAGGGGTTGCCCTGATGGAGCTGGTGCAAAAACACATCCGCTGCCGGGATATGCTGGAATGGGTCCCCCAATTGGTGGAACTTCTGAATGGAGGGTATAATACAACTGAGCAGCGCAATGTGGTGTTACGCTATATTTTACTGAATGGACATACGCTGGATCTCTCCCAATTTGTCCATCAACTGATTGAACAATCTCCGGAGCATGAAACGATGTTGATGACTATTGCAGAACAGCTTGAACAAAAAGGGCGCGAGCAGGGCCGAACAGAAGGTCGAACAGAAGGTCGAATGGAAGGTCGAATGGAAGGTCGAACAGAAGGTCGAACAGAAGGTCGAGCTGAAGGTAGAAAGGAAGGTCGAGCTGAGGGCCGAGTTGAGGGCAGAGCTGAAGGTCGAGTTGAAGGTAGGGAGGAAGGTAAACTGGAAACGGCTTGTGCCTTATTACGGCATGGCGTGAGTTTGGACATTATTGTCACCAGTACCGGGCTGAGCCGGGATAAAATTGAAGCGTTAAAGCATTAAATTAATCTTCTCTTTCACAACAAAATGCCGATATTCAAGATCGGCATTTTTGTTCTTATTCAGGATGATGGCTATACAGAGGACTTTTACGTTTGCTCGGTGAAGCTGAAACAGGCCAGACTGGAACAACAATCTCCGGAGCATGAAACGATGTTGATGACTATTGCAGAACAGCTTGAACAAAAAGGGCGCGAGCAGGGTCGAACAGAAGGCCGAGCTGAAGGTAGAAAGGAAGGTCGAGCTGAGGGCCGAGTTGAGGGTCGAGTTGAGGGCCGAATTGAGGGCCGAGTTGAAGGCCGAGTTGAAGGCCGAGTTAAAGGTAGGGAGGAAGGTAAACTGGAAACGGCTTGTGCCTTATTACGGCATGGCGTGAGTTTGGACATTATTGTCACCAGTACTGGGCTGAGCCGGGATAAAATTGAAGCGTTAAAGCATTAAATTAATCTTCTCTTTCACAACAAAATGCCGATATTCAAGATCGGCATTTTTGTTCTTATTCAGGATGATGGCTATATAAGGGACTTTTACGTTTGTCCAGCGAAGCTAAAACCAGATTCGTTCTGTTTCGTCAAAATCTCAATTTGTTGTAAGGTATCAAAATTTACAAATTCTGATACCGGAGAATTTGTCACATAATGCAATGATTAAAAACCATTGATATTATGAAGGTGTTATTGCAACTTTAAAATGTCACTTCTGGAATGAAAGAGCGGGGGTGATTAGCTTTATCTTCTGAGGCGACCTTTTGCTGTTTTAATGAGTCGGATGATGAGCTATTAATAATTTCAATTTGGTGATGAGTGAATGATTTGACTTCATTCTGAAATTTCATTCTTAAAATATTATCTTTAATAGATTTTGATGAAGATAATGCTGATTCATTTACTGACCTAGCTGCAAGACTGCCCATTGTTGAATAATATTCACTGTTTCTATTGCGATCTCTGCTTAATATGAAGTCCATTTTTAATAAACCTTTTTATCCCAAATACTATATCCACTTGTGCGCACAGTTTGATCCTGGCAAGCTAGGGTTTGATATTTAAGATGGTTTTTCCTTCTGTTTTTAAACGTCATTTCAGAGATGGAAATTAAATAATTTAGTTAATACACAACCTTATGACCATAACTTTCCAGAATGTTTTTTACACTATCCATTGTCTCTTTTACAGGTGGTTTCACTCCTTCTAATTGATATTCCTCGCCCATAGTAATCCATTTATGTTTACCGAGTTCGTGATAAGGCAGAAGTTCGATTTTTTCAATATTTTTCATATCTTGGGTAAATTCCCCTAGCCTATGAACGGATTCATTATCATCGGACCAATCTGGAACCACAACGTAGCGGATCCAGGTTTTCTGGTTACGTTTAGCCAAATAGCGGGCAAACTCCAAGGTGCGATGATTTGAAACGCCGACTAATTTCTGATGGATCTCATCATTAAGTTGCTTCAAATCGAGCATCACGAGATCGGTTGCATCCATCAATTCATCAATAACCGGACCATAGCGGCGGACAAATCCATTAGTATCAAGACAAGTATGAATACCTTCGGCATGACAGGCTCGGAACCAATCACGTACAAATTCAGCTTGAAGAACTGCTTCGCCCCCTGATGCAGTAACACCTCCACCGGAAGCGTTCATAAAGTGACGATAGGTTGTCGCTTCTTTTATCAACTCTTCAACAGTCACGTCTTTGCCGCCGTGGGTATCCCATGTGTCGCGGTTATGGCAATAGAGGCAGCGCATCAGGCAGCCCTGAAAGAAAACAATAAACCGGATACCGGGGCCATCAACGGTGCCACAGGATTCGAAAGAGTGGATACGACCAAGTACCGACATAACAGGTTTGCTCCAAAACTGGCAGGATAAACGAATAGAAATAGAGGCCCCAGAATTCAGGGCCTTTGTTAACAAATTATTACATAGATTGGGTGAAAGTACGGGTAATCACATCCTGTTGTTGCTCTTTAGTCAGTGAGTTGAAACGTACGGCATAACCCGATACCCGGATGGTGAGTTGAGGATATTTTTCAGGATCTTCCATCGCATCGAGCAGCATGTCACGGTTCATCACATTGACGTTCAGATGCTGACCACCTTCAATTTCAGCTTCATGGTGGAAATAACCATCCAGCAAACCTGCCAGGTTAGTTTTACGTGTTTCATCATCTTTGCCCAACGCGTTCGGTACGATAGAGAAGGTGTAAGATATTCCGTCTTTCGCATAGGCGAAGGGCAGTTTGGCCACAGAGGTTAAAGAGGCGACGGCGCCTTTTTGATCGCGACCATGCATTGGATTGGCACCGGGTCCAAATGGCGCGCCGGCACGACGCCCGTCAGGGGTGTTGCCGGTTTTTTTACCATATACTACGTTAGAAGTGATGGTCAGAACGGATTGCGTAGGTACTGCGTTGCGATAAGTATTCAGTTTCTGGATTTTTTTCATGAAACGTTCAACCAGATCACAGGCGATATCATCGACACGTGAGTCGTTGTTGCCAAATTGTGGATATTCACCTTCAATCTTGAAGTCAACCGCCAAACCATTTTCATCGCGGATTGGTGTCACTTTGGCATATTTGATGGCAGACAACGAGTCAGCGGCGACAGACAGACCGGCAATGCCACAGGCCATAGTACGGTAAACATCACGGTCGTGCAGCGCCATCAGTGCAGATTCATAGCTATATTTATCATGCATATAGTGAATGATGTTTAATGCGGTAACATACTGTTTTGCCAGCCAATCCATAAAGTGGTCCATGCGGGCCATCACTTTATCGTAATCCAGCACCGCATCTTTCATAGGTTCTTCTTTCGGGCCAACCTGCATTTTCAGTTTTTCATCCACACCGCCGTTAATAGCGTACAGCATAGTTTTTGCCAGATTCGCGCGGGCGCCGAAGAATTGCATCTGCTTACCCACAATCATCGGGCTGACGCAACAAGCGATAGCGTAATCATCGTTGTTGAAGTCGGGGCGCATCAGATCATCGTTCTCATATTGTAAAGATGAGGTATCGATAGACACTTTTGCCGCGAATTTTTTGAAATTTATCGGCAGTTTTTCGGACCACAGGATGGTCATGTTAGGTTCTGGTGATGGGCCCATCGTGTATAGGGTATTCAGAAAACGGAAGCTGTTTTTAGTCACCAGTGTGCGGCCATCCAACCCCATACCCGCCAGCGATTCTGTTGCCCAAATTGGGTCGCCGGAAAACAGTTCGTCATATTCAGGGGTACGCAGGAAACGCACCATACGCAGTTTCATCACCAGATGGTCGATCAATTCCTGTGCTTCAACTTCTGTCAACTTACCTGCTTGCAGGTCACGTTCGATGTAGATATCCAGGAAGCTGGAAACACGACCGAAAGACATCGCGGCGCCATTTTGAGATTTAACCGCCGCCAGATAAGCGAAATAGGTCCACTGTATCGCTTCCTTAGCGTCAGTGGCGGGGCCAGAAATATCATAGCCATATTTAGCCGCCATCTCTTTAATCTGACCCAGAGCACGGTGTTGTTCAGCGATCTCTTCACGCAATTGAATAGTCATTGCTAGATCTTCACCGTTTTCCAGTTTTTCCTGCAATGAATTGAACTGAGCTAATTTATCATCACGTAAGAAATCGATGCCGTATACCGCAACGCGACGGTAATCGCCAATAATGCGACCGCGGCCATAGGCATCAGGTAGACCGGTCAGAACCCCGGATTTTCGGCATTTCAGAATATCTGGCGTGTAAACATCGAAAACCCCCTGATTATGCGTTTTGCGGTATTCAGTGAAAATCTGTTTCAATTTAGGATCGAGTTCACGACCATAAACTTTGCATGAGCCTTCCACCATTTTGATGCCGCCAAATGGGATCAGCGCACGTTTTAATGGGGCTTCCGTTTGCAGGCCAACAATAGTTTCCAGATCTTTTTCGATGTAACCTGCATCGTGGGAGGTAATAGTAGCAGCAACATCAGTATCAAAATCAACCGGTGCGTGAGTGCGGTTTTCGATTTTGATACCTTCCATGACTTTTTCCCATAAGGTATCGGTCGCCTTTGTCGAACCTGCCAGGAAAGATTCATCACCCTCGTATGGCGTATAGTTTCTTTGAATGAAGTCACGAATGTTGACTTCATTCTGCCAATCCCCCTGATTAAAACCTTGCCATGCGACAGAGAATTTTTTATTTAATTCAGTCATGATACTTCTACCTTTATAATAATCGAACTTTTGAGAAACTAAATAAGGGAGCGAATTAATGTTTTTGCCCATTACGCAGATAAATTGACCAGTAAGTTAAACCCACCAAAACGGCACCACCGATAATGTTACCAATAGTGACCGGAATTAAATTATCAGTAATAAAGTGTGAAGTGGTGAGTTGAGAAAATTGTTCAGGTGTCGCCCCTATATTAATCCAGAACTCAGTTGGTGAGAAATGCTTAATAATAATACCAAGCGGGATTAAAAACATATTCGCAATACTGTGCTCAAAGCCGCTGGCAACAAACATGCTTATTGGCAAGATCATGGCAAATATTTTATCCATTAAACTACGTCCGGCATAACTCATCCAAACCGCGAGACAAACCATTAAATTGGCGAGAATACCTAGAAATAGCGCTTCAATAAAAGAGTGATGCATTTTATGGTTTGCTGTTTGCAAGACATTTAAGCCCCATAATCCGTCGGCAATACGATATTGACCGGCAAACCAGATAATGGCGACGAAAAATAACGCGCCAATCAAATTACCGAGATAAACGTCAATCCAGTTTTTAATCATTTGATGCCAGGTTATACGCCCGGTCGCTTTGGAAATAATCGTTAGCACAGTGGAAGTAAATAAATCTGCGCCACACACGACAACTAACATTAATCCAAGGGAGAAGCAGATACCGCCAACTAATTTAGCTAATCCATAAGGGACAGATGCGGTTCCTGTAGTCGCGGTAATATAAAAGACAAATGCAATGGAAATAAAAACCCCGGCAGTTATTGCTGACAGATAAGTAATGGCGACAGGTTTAGTGGTTTTATAAACACCAATGTCATTGGCGATTTGCGTCATTACCGCAGGTGGTAATAGGTTAAAGGGGTTGTCAGCTTTCATACCAACATTCTCTTTATCATTAATAAGTTACGGTACGTAACGATAGTAACAAAGGCTTGAAGAAGGAAAATTGATATAGATCATAATCCCCTGACAGTAGACTCTGTTTTGGGGAATGAAAATGGTTGAAATTCCAATTAATTGATTGATTTTAATGTAATAAAAAAATTTTAAAAATTATGATATTTTTTTATTTAACCTATTGGTAGGGCATTTGATAAGTAAAATTACAGGCTAAATTGTTGTTTATTTGTTGTTGAAAATAAATTTAATTTAACCTGAATTTTACTTTTAATTATGAATTGTCTTTTCTACAGTTTTATTTTGCGTTCCAGAAATCGCGTTTTGCTTTTTGCAGTTTCTCATAAGCGGCTAATAAAGCCTGATGAGCGGGCAGTGATTTTAAATCTGAATCAACTGACCACAGGCCATAAAAACAGTGTTCACCAGAAATAGCTGCTGATGCTGCTTCGACAGCATCTTGCCCGTACATTTTTACGAATGCTTGATAATATAGTGTCGGCTCTTTATCCTCTTCCAGAGCAAGTAAAAGCAGTGTTTGCAAACAGCGATAATAATTAGCGCGTTCGGAGGTAAAGACTGAGGCGTTAAAATCTTGAGTCCACTCTACCCAAATTAAAGCCTGTTCCAAATCACCGCCAGCCAGTGCCAACATGGATTTCAATTCACCGACACGTAAATTGCTCCAGCCATTATCTTTACCCACCGCAATACCAAGCAATTCACGGACACGGGTAAAATCATCCAAACCTTCTTCATCTAATTGATCAATTAGTGCCAGATATTCTTCGGCTTGCCATTGGTTATCCGGTAATGCTAATAAAGTTTCCCGTAGATGGGTTCCCATCGTATTATTAGCAAGATGTAAATCTTCCACAGGATAAATATCAGACATCCCCGGAACCAGAATACGGCAGGCATAAACACCGAGGTGCTCGTAGTCAGCAATATAAACTTCGGCATCCAATTGTTTGAAGATTGCCATCAAAGTGGCGAACTCTTCTTCTGTCGTGCCGCTGAAATTCCAGTCAGTAAACGCGTAATCAGCATCTTGTTTAAACAAATCCCAACTGATTAAACCGCTTGAATCAATAAAGTGAGTCTCCAGATTGGTATGTTCTGCCACTTCTTCATTATCGAAAGTGGGCGCATTGAACACATCCAGATCTTTCAAACTGCGACCCTGTAATAATTCGGTCACAGTACGTTCCAGTGCCACACCAAATTCAGGATGTGCTCCAAAAGAGGCGAAACAGGTTCCGTTATTAGGATTAAACAGCACTACACAAATAACCGGGAATTGCCCACCGAGGGAGGCGTCATAACAATAGAGTGGGAAACCTTCATCCTGTAATTTGTTAACCGCGGCAACAACACCAGGATAACGATTCATCACTTCTTGGGGAATTTCTGGCAGGCTGATGCCTTCGGCGATAATACGATTCTTCACATAACGTTCAAAAACTTCAGATAGTCCCTGAACTCTGGCTTCATTCATAGTATTACCGGCTGACATACCATTGGAAACATAAAGATTGCCAATAATATTCATCGGAATATAGACGGTATGATGATCAGATTGACGAGTAAACGGTAGTGAGCAGATACCACGCTCTTCATTATCTGATTGCAAATCAACTAACTGACTGGCGCATAAGTCATTCTCAGGATCATAAAATTTACGTAACCGGTCATCCAGAATGCCTTCTGGTAAAGAATCATCGTCCGGTAAAGCAAACCATTTTTCATTGGGATAATGGACAAAATCACCGCTAGCGATAGCTTCTCCTAAATAGAAGTCAGCAAAAAAATAGTTGGTTGACAGGCGTTCAAAATACTCCCCTAAAGCAGAAGCTAAAGCGGCTTTCTTGCTGGCGCCTTTGCCATTGGTAAAACAGAGAGGACAATCGCGGTCGCGGATATGAACTGACCAGACATTGGGAACCGGATTCAGCCATGAAGCTTCTTCAATATTAAAACCAAGGCGTTGCAGTTTTTGCTGAAAACGGTTGATTGAGTCTTCCAGTGCGGCGTCTTTGCCGGGAATAAAGGTTTGCGTCATGGTATTCACTTATGAGTGCTCGTTATGGGGCGCTCATCATACGAGTTTTTTTTCAGTAGCTAAAGTCTGGTATGTATCACAGATTTATTGTTATCATCATCCATAATCTAACAGGATATTTTTTATTAAGGAAGAAGCATGAAAAAGATGAAACACACAGCTTTAGCCAGTTTATTGGTATTAATTAGTGGTTCTGCTATTGCTTTACCAAATATTACACTTTTGGCGACGGGGGGGACTATTGCGGGTGGCGGGAAGTCTGCAATCCAATCCAATTATGTTGCTGGAAGGGTTGCTATTGATGAATTAGTCAATGCTGTTCCTGAGATCAAAAATATCGCCAACCTAAAAGGTGAGCAGGTAGTTAGTATTGGTTCGCAGGATATGAATGATCAGGTGTGGTTGACGCTAGCGAAAAGAATCAACGCTGATTGTGACAAAACCGATGGTTTTGTTATCACCCACGGTACTGACACGATGGAAGAAACCGCTTACTTCCTCGATCTCACTACCCACTGCCAGAAGCCGATAGTCATGGTTGGCGCGATGCGCCCATCTACGGCGCTTGGTGCCGATGGCCCGTTAAATCTGTATAACGCTGTGGTGGTTGCCGGTGATCAAGCATCAGCCAAGCGTGGTGTATTAATGGCAATGAATGATGCGGTTATCAGTGGGCGCACTGTGGTGAAAATGAGCACCACCGAAGTTCAGGCATTCCAGCCAATTAATGCCGGTGCTGAGGGCTTTGTTCATAATGGCAAAGTCAATTATTATGCTGACGCTAAACCGAGAGCCAATCAGGCTATTTTTGATGTCAGTAAACTCGATAAATTGCCGAAAGTAGGCATTGTTTATAACTACGCCAATGCGTCTGATCTGCCGGCGAAAGCTCTGCTGAAAGATGGCTACCAAGGCATTGTCAGCGCCGGTGTAGGCAACGGTAATATGTACAAGGCGATTTTTGATACTTTGGCCCAAGCGGCTAAAGATGGGGTTGTGGTCGTCAGATCAAGCCGTGTACCGGTCGGATATGTTACTCAGGATGCGGAAGTGGATGATAGTAAGTACGGCTTTGTCGCTTCTGAACGTCTGAATCCGCAAAAGGCCAAAGTACTTTTACAATTGGCGCTGACTGAAACGCATGATCCGGTGAAAATTCACGAGATGTTTGTGAAATATTGATTCGTGATTCAGAGATAACAAATAGGGCGCGTGGGTGACGGAGTTCCGCGCTCTATAGCGAGGGAATGTGCTGATTAAAACTAGCAGTTGAAAGTAGTATTCTGCTCAAAAAGTAGCTAAGATATTATTTGTACGGAAATTTGCCGGATAATTTTAGTCGAGGTCAATTATGGCTACTTCCACCGCGCGTTTTGAGGCGCGTATGAATCCTGAGCTACATGCCCTGATTAAACGGGCTGCTGAAATTCAAGGACGTACTATGACTGATTTTGTTGTGTCTGCTGCACAGGATGCGGCGCAACGCGCAATTGAGCAGTCAGAAGTATTCCGTTTGTCTCTGGCCGATCAGCAATGTTTTGCGCAGGCATTGCTGAATCCACCGGAACCTACTCCAGCGCTTGAACGTGCATTCGCACGGCGCCGCTCTTTGTTACGATCAGAATGAGTTCCACGATGTTTGATGTTATGCAACTCAACGAAGAACACGATCGTGATTCGTTCTACAGTGGTTCAGAATTTCTAGATGGTTACTTTCAGAGACAGGTTGGTCAGGATGTTAGGCGCCGCGTAGCAGCTTGTTTTGTTGCGCTTCATGATCACCGGGTAGCGGGATATTATACTCTGGCTGCTGCCGGTATCCAGTTGACCAACCTCCCTACGGCTACTATTAAGAAATTGCCACGATACCCAACAGTACCGGCAGTACGGATGGGGAGGTTGGCCGTTGATCAGACATTTAGAAGTCAGGGACTCGGTGGAGCATTGCTAGCTGATGCTATTGAGAGGACCATTCGTGCCGAAATTGCGTCTTATGCGCTGCTTGTTGATGCAAAAGATGATAATGCAGTGCGATTTTACCGACATCATGGATTTATTGCTTTACCCGATTCGCCATTCACATTATTCCTTCCTCTCATAGCTGTAGATAAAAAAGGTAAAAAATAAGTGGTTCACTTGTAATAGCGCTGAATGAACAAGTTTATTGGCTATTTTTGCGATAGTTTTGTTCAACGTTTGAATAACCATTGCAGCAATGAAATGGGAATGGTACAACCGATATATCAGATTATTTATTGCTATCAATCATTGTTATTTCGTCAGAATAAGGTGAGGTAAATGAATCAGGTATATAATTTCAGTTCAGGTCCCGCTATGTTACCGATTGAAGTATTGCGTAGAGCTGAACAGGAGCTATGCAACTGGAATGGTATTGGGACTTCAATTATGGAGATCAGTCACCGCGGTAAGGAGTTTATCGCGGTAGCAAAGGAGGCTGAAAATGATTTGCGAGATCTATTATCAGTGCCTGAAAACTATAAAGTATTGTTCTGTCATGGCGGCGCCCGCGGTCAATTTGCCGCTATTCCGATGAACTTGCTGGGTGATAATGTTAAAGCCGATTATATTGATGGCGGTTATTGGGCTGCATGTGCAGCTAAAGAAGCCCAAAAATATTGTGCGCCGAATGTGATTAATATCAAAACCGAAATTAATGGCTTGAAAAGCGTTAAACCAATGCGTGAATGGTCATTGAGCGATGATGCGGCTTATGTTCATTATTGCCCGAATGAAACTATTGATGGTATCGCCATTCATGAACAACCAGATTTTGATGATAATAAAGTGATTATTGCCGACTACTCTTCTTCTATTCTTTCCGGGCCGTTGGATGTTAGCCGTTACGGTATGATTTATGCGGGAGCGCAGAAGAATATTGGTCCTGCGGGCCTCACATTGGTTATTGTGCGTGAAGATTTATTAGGCAAAGCCCGCAAAGAAACCCCGTCTATTTTTGACTATGCTGTTTTGGCGGAGAATGACTCCATGTTCAACACACCGCCGACGTTTGCCTGGTATCTCTCTGGCTTGGTCTTCAAATGGCTGAAAGAGCAAGGCGGTGTACAAGAGATGGCGAAACGTAATCAGGCTAAGGCTGAACTGCTTTATAGCGCGATTGATAACAGTGATTTTTATCGCAACCAGGTTGCTCCTGAAAATCGTTCCCTGATGAATGTGCCGTTCCAGATGGCTGATGCTTCACTGGATAGCCAATTTCTGGCAGAGGCTGATGCACAAGGGTTGCAGGCACTGAAAGGACATCGGATTGCCGGCGGTATGCGTGCTTCTATTTATAATGCGATGCCGATAGAAGGGGTTCAGGCTTTAGTTGATTTTATGGCTGATTTTGAGCGTCGTAACGGCTAATTTGCCAACCATTACCGGGAACAACGGTTCCCGGTCTATTCAAGGTAAAAAAATATTTCCTCGAACGTAAAAATGACTCATTTATAATTAATGTAATCGAGAATCGGAGAGCCTGTTATTTATGCAATCCCTGATGCTACAACCTATTTCCTCCATTAGTGGAACTATTAACCTGCCAGGGTCAAAAAGTGTTTCTAACCGTGCGCTATTACTGGCGGCTTTTGCCAAAGGTACTACCTGCTTAACTAACTTGTTGGACAGTGATGATATTCGCCATATGCTCAATGCCTTGGCTGCATTGGGGGTCAGTTATCGTTTATCTGATGATCGTACCCGTTGTGAAGTTGACGGTATTGGTGGGTTAATTACCCATAAAGGGCCGGTAGAACTGTTTCTGGGTAACGCCGGCACGGCAATGCGTCCTCTAACCGCCGCGTTGTGCCTGGGCAAAAATGACGTTGTTCTTACTGGTGAACCCCGAATGAAAGAGCGCCCGATTGGTCACCTGGTGGATGCTTTGCGTCAAGGTGGGGCGGAAATTGATTATCTGGAGCAGGAAAATTATCCACCGCTACACATCAAAAGCGGCTTTATCGGCGGCAAAGTAATGGTAGATGGCCGTGTTTCCAGCCAATTTCTGACCGCATTGCTGATGGCTGCGCCATTGGCAGAAAATGATTCTGAGATTCATATTCAGGGAGAATTGGTTTCCAAACCTTATATTGATATCACTCTGGCGTTGATGAAAAGTTTTGGTATTAGCGTAAATCACGATCAATATCAGATTTTCCATATTAAAGGCCAACAGCAATACGTTTCTCCGGGTTGCTATTTGGTTGAAGGTGATGCCTCTTCTGCTTCCTATTTTCTGGCGGCCGCAGCAATTAAAGGCGGCACTATACGGGTGACCGGAATTGGTAAACATAGCCTGCAAGGGGATACCAAATTTGCCAATGTGCTGGAAAAAATGGGGGCGAAAATTCGTTGGGGTGATGATTTTGTTGAATGTGAACGTGGCACCCTTACTGGCATTGATATGGATATGAATGAGATCCCTGACGCGGCTATGACCATTGCAACCACGGCGTTGTTTGCGGCAGGGGAGACCGTCATTCGCAATATATACAACTGGCGGGTAAAAGAGACGGATCGGCTCCATGCGATGGCGACTGAATTGCGTAAAGTCGGCGCAGAGGTGGAAGAGGGGGTTGATTACATTCGCATCACACCGCCATCAAGATTATTACCGGCTGAAATTGGCACCTATAATGATCACCGAATGGCGATGTGTTTCTCGTTGGTGGCACTGTCCGATACACCAGTTACCATTCTCGATCCAGGTTGTACAGCAAAGACTTTTCCCAACTATTTCGATCAATTGGAGAGATTAAGCCAGCGAAAGTCATAATTATCGATTATTATGATTCAATAAAGCGTATTTCTTTGAGCAAAATCTATCTACATGGCATGCGCTTATTTCGTTCACTCTTTGAGTGCATATAATAAACGGCAGATATTGATTATTTTATTGAGTAAATATTCAGCATCTGGTGAAGTGTTAACTTGCCATGCTAAAGGAGAACAATAATGGTGGCGATAGCCCCAGTAATAACTGTTGATGGGCCAAGCGGCGCAGGTAAAGGAACGCTATGCCAGGCATTGGCAGAGGCTTTAGGCTGGCAACTGCTTGATTCAGGAGCTATTTATCGAGTGTTGGCACTGGCCGCGATTCATCATCAGGTGGATATCCAGTCTGAAGATGCGCTAGTTCCTCTGGCTGCTAATCTTGATGTACGTTTTGTCCCTGGCAAAGGGAAGCTCAGTGTGATGCTTGAAGGCGAGGATGTTAGTAATGAGATCCGAACTGAAACGGTCGGTAATACTGCTTCGCAAGCGGCTGCTTTCCCTCGGGTTCGTGAAGCCTTGTTGCGGCGTCAGCGTGCTTTTCGGGTTGCGCCGGGCTTGATTGCCGATGGCCGTGATATGGGAACCGTGGTGTTTTCTGATGCCCCGGTGAAAATATTCCTTGATGCCAGCGCAGAAGAACGCGCGCGCAGACGTATGCTACAGTTGCAGGAAAAAGGCTTTAGTGTTAACTTTGAATGTCTTTTGTCCGAGATACAGGAGCGTGATTACCGCGACCGTAACCGGGCAGTTGCACCATTAGCGTCGGCTGAAGACGCATTAATATTGGATTCAACCAGTATGTCTATCGAGGAAGTTATCGACCAGGCGCTAAATTATGCGAAAAAAATTCTTTCAATTACCTGAACGATTTTAAGTTTTTAGCTTATAATTGGTGACGATGTACTAAAAATTGGGTACGCGGGTAGAGAATTTTTCCGCAAACTAAACAACCCTGTTACAGGAATCGTAGCGGGGCATGTAAAACAACCCCATTCGGCGGGAAGCTAAATGGACGTTAAATTAAAATCTTGAAGATCATTAACATGACAGAATCTTTTGCTCAACTCTTTGAAGAATCCCTGCAATCTATTGAAACTCGTCCAGGTGCTATCGTTCGCGGCATCGTTGTTGCTATTGATAAAGACGTTGTATTAGTTGATGCAGGTCTGAAATCAGAATCCGCTATTCCTGTAGAACAGTTTAAAAATGTTCAGGGTGAGCTGGAAATCCAGGTTGGTGATGAAATTGATGTTGCTCTAGACGCTGTTGAAGATGGTTTCGGTGAAACTGTTCTGTCTCGTGAGAAAGCAAAACGCCATGAAGCGTGGCTGATGCTGGAAAAAGCTTACGAAGATGCAGAAACTGTTACCGGCATCATCAACGGCAAAGTAAAAGGCGGTTTTACTGTTGAACTGAACGGTATCCGTGCATTCCTGCCTGGTTCTCTGGTTGATGTTCGTCCAGTTCGTGATACAACTCACCTGGAAGGTAAAGAGCTTGAGTTTAAAGTCATCAAACTGGATCAGAAACGCAACAATGTCGTGGTTTCTCGTCGTGCTGTTATCGAATCTGAAAACAGTGCGGAACGTGACCAATTGCTGGAAAACCTGCAAGAAGGTATGGAAGTTAAAGGTATCGTTAAGAACCTCACTGACTACGGCGCATTTGTTGATTTGGGCGGCGTTGATGGCTTGCTGCACATTACTGATATGGCTTGGAAACGCGTTAAGCATCCAAGTGAAATCGTCAATGTGGGCGACGAAATCGCAGTTAAGGTACTGAAATTTGACCGCGAGCGTACCCGCGTATCTCTGGGCCTGAAACAACTGGGCGAAGATCCTTGGGTAGCAATCGCTAAGCGTTATCCAGAAGGCACTAAACTGACTGGTCGCGTAACTAACCTGACTGATTACGGCTGCTTCGTAGAAATCGAAGAAGGCGTTGAAGGTCTGGTACACGTTTCAGAAATGGATTGGACCAACAAAAACATCCACCCATCCAAAGTGGTTAACGTTGGTGACGTTGTGGAAGTTATGGTTCTGGATATCGACGAAGAACGTCGTCGTATCTCCTTGGGTCTGAAACAGTGTAAAGCTAACCCGTGGCAGCTGTTTGCTGAAACTCACAACAAAAATGACCGTGTTGAAGGTAAAATCAAGTCTATTACTGACTTCGGTATCTTCATTGGTCTGGATGGCGGCATTGATGGCCTGGTTCACCTGTCTGACATCTCTTGGAACGTTGCTGGAGAAGAAGCAGTTCGTGAATACAAAAAAGGCGATGAAATCGCGGCTGTTGTTTTGCAAGTAGATGCAGAACGTGAGCGTATCTCTCTGGGCATTAAACAACTGGCAGAAGATCCATTCAATAACTACCTGTCTGTGAACAAGAAAGGCGCTATTGTTAATGGTAAAGTTACCGCGGTTGATGCTAAAGGTGCGACAGTAGAACTAGCTGACGGCGTTGAAGGTTACCTGCGTGCATCAGAAGCTTCTCGTGACCGTGTTGAAGATGCAACACTGGTTCTGAACGTGGGTGATGCAGTTGAAGCTAAATATACTGGCGTTGATCGCAAAAACCGCGTTATCAACCTGTCTGTTCGCGCAAAAGACGAAGCTGACGAAAAAGACGCTATCGCTTCTGTGAACAAACAAGAAGACGCAAACTTTGCAAACAATGCAATGGCTGAAGCTTTCAAAGCAGCGAAAGGCGAATAATTCAAGTGAATAACGGTGGATAACACGTAAGTGTTATCCAAGTGCGGTAGTTTAGGGAGGTACTCATGACCAAGTCTGAATTAATTGAAAGACTTGCTGGCCAGCAATCTCATATTTCGGCCAAAACCGTTGAAGATGCAGTGAAAGAAATACTCGACCATATGGCAATAACATTGGCAGATGGCGAACGTATAGAGGTGCGCGGATTCGGCAGTTTTTCTCTTCACTACCGTGCTCCGCGCGTAGGTCGTAACCCTAAAACCGGTGATAAAGTGGAGCTGGAAGGTAAATACGTTCCCCATTTTAAACCTGGCAAAGAGTTGCGTGATCGCGTGAATATCTACGATTAAGTTTGAAGATAACAAGTTATTGCTTATTCTAAACGGTGTTTCGATGCTGTTTTAGATTCATAACAAAGTGCTGGCCTTTTGGTCAGCACTTTTTTGATCTAATCAAGGCTCATATAAAAAGAGCTAACTTTTATACTGAGAAAACCTTCCCCATAATCCTGTCAATTTGACGTTGTGTCCCCTGTCCCCTGTCCCCTGTCCCCGGTCCTGTGTCCTCAGAAATCACTTGCATGCGAAACCAAGACTGAACCGGTAAATAACTTTGGTAGGATGGCGATATATCAGGTTCCGTTATCTCCTGCTCCGGTAACGGTATCAAAACCTGAACAGTCTCCGCAGGATAACAAACATCCACCCAAACCGGATAAATCGCAGGATAAAAAATTACCGTGGTATAAACGGTGGCTTAGCGGCAGCAAAGATAAAGCGGAAGCTGCTGCTATCGCTGTGGCTGCAACTACTCGTGGCGCTATAGCAGATAGTGAAGCGTTGGTAATGCGTTACATCGGTGGCGGCATTACCAGCGCCGGGCGCTGGCTGGCGGTACCAAATCCGTTGACAGTCGGATTAATGGGGCTGTTTTATTCATCCAGATTAAATGAAGGCGAAGAAGATTACTTAAACCAGCATCATCTTAGTGAAATTGCAGAACAGTTTGGTAAAGCGCCGACCCGTATTCGTTTTCGCTGGATAAGAGATGAAAGAAGCGGCAGGATAACGGTTCAGGGGTATCATGTCAGTCCGGAAAGTGGCTTGGATAAAGTGCCGGTTCGTATGATGAAACTGAATCAGGCCACCGGTAATTACGAGTTCTGGGAACAGGGAGAAAATCGGCCAACGATTCTATGGACACCAAGCGAACAGGAATTCAAGGTTCCACCGCATACCGGGAATGAGGAACAGCCGTTTATTCCGTCGCAGATAACGGTATTACCGATTCCAGATAAGGTGGGTAGCGATATTGAATCGTTGCCCATACCGGAAGAGAAGGATTTCCGCGATTATATTCTGGTATTTCCAGCCAATTTAGGTATTAAACCGATCTATGTGATGTTTAATACCCCTCGAAATCAACCGGGAGTGGTCACTGGTTGAGGGTAACTGGTTAAGTCTTGCAGGACAAGATATGGGCGCACCGATTCCCAGTCAGATAGCGGATAAGTTGCGAGGAAGGACATTTAATAACTTCGATGATTTCAGAAGGGCGTTTTGGAAAGAGGTTGGTAATGATCCTGAGTTGTCTAAACAATTTAAAAGAACCAATCAAGAAGATATGAAAAACAGTTTGTCTCCTTATTCACCTAAGTTAGAGCAAGTAGGTAGTAGACAAAAATATGAAATACATCATGTTCAGTTTATTAAAGATGATGGCTCTGTTTATGGACTCGATAATCTGCGAGTAATAACTCCGAAGCGACATATTGAAATTCATTCTAATAAAGAGGAAAAATAGGATGGAATTAAAAAGTAAGTTAGAAGAATATACTGAAACGGAGTTTTTAGAATTAATTAGCATGATCTTTGAGGGGAAATATTCTTCTGAGGCAGAGCACGATGCAATCGTAAACAATATTGTGAGAGTCTCAGAATATCCTGGAGGTACAGATTTATTGTATTATCCTGAAGATGGCATTGAAGATAGCCCGGAAGGTGTGCTTAAAGTAGTAAAAGAATGGCGAGCCAGAAATGGTAAACCGGGCTTTAAAGAATAACCAGCCTGGTCACTTGGTACCGACATTACTGATGGAAAGAGGACCTTAGTATTGCTTTCCCCCTGGTACCCCCATATTATAAAACTAGATTTTGTTGTGGAGTTAATGGCATGAAACCATCAATAGCCTTAGCTGCTAATCGGGAGGCCATCCGTCGCGTAGTGGAGTCTCATCGAGCCCGTAATGCCCGTGTTTTCGGGTCTGTTATACACGGTGATGACACTGAGGACAGTGACTTGGACATCCTGATTGACCCGACGCCGGAAACCACTCTTTTTGACATTGGCGCGATCCGGCACGAGTTGTTGCAACTGCTCGGTGTGCCAGTGGATGTGCTGACCCCGAAGGCACTACCAGAGAAATTCAGGGCGGTTGTTCTTGCCGAGGCGGTGCCTGTATGAGCCGTGATCAGCAGCGCCTTGTCGACTATCTGGCGCACATCCTCGAAGCCATCAAGCGTATCGACAGCTACACGGAAGACATGGACGAACTGGCGTTCCTTAACAACCGGTTGGTACAGGATGCCGTGATTCGCAACTTCGAGATCATCGGCGAGGCCAGTAACAACATTGGGAAACATTATCCCGATTTCGCCATTGCTAACCCTGAATTGCCATTGTCGTTTGCTTACCAGATGCGTAATGCTTTGGCTCATGGCTACTTCAAGGTGGATCTTGAGATTGTCTGGAAAACGATCCACAGTGCTCTACCGGGGCTTTACCAGCAAATTCTAGAATTAATGCCTAAGGATTCCCACGAAATTTCGTTTGACTAAAAACGTTATTGGACCCTCAGGCATAGCATTTCCTGACTTAAGAAAATTTCAGATTAAATAATGTTATTGAATATGAAAAGAAATAAATTCCAAGCATAATGAGGATTACACCGCTGGTGTAATTAATAAACTTGATAACACGGTGACTGAGCATTTTCCTGGAGAAGAATATCACAGTATTAATAAAGGCAACCCAAACAATAACGCCAATAATTGTCCCTGTTGCACCAATAGCTAAACTATATTTACCTGATGCAATATTGTTCAGTTGTGCACTGACAGACAGCCAGAAAATAACATTATATGGATTTAATAGTGTTAACAATACACCATCAAAAAATTGCCTATGATAGGGTTTGGAGATGATATTGATATTTTCCTCATTTTTCTTATTTATGAAGCTGGTAATACCAAACCAAATGACCATTAATGCCCCTAAAAAACCCAAAATAGGCATGAAAATAGTATTGGAAAACAATTGCAATATACCAAAACCTAAGAGTAATAAATAAATTATATCGGCAAAACAGGCGCCTAAACCAAAAACTACTGCGTGAAGACAACTGATATTCAAGTGTCTACGCATAATTTCGATATTTATAGGGCCAACGGGAGCCGCAGCTCCCAATCCTAAAAGAAAAAATGTTCCTAATGTACTGATTACATCAACCATATAATTAATTCCATAACATGAGATGTTTATTTAGTGATAATCCAATGAAACTTTGTAATGATATTCTGCACCCCTCGGGAAAACTACGAATAGCATGGGGTTTCCTGGTGTTTATTATGATCAAATCTCCTTGTTCTGGTTTAATAAGGACGGATGGCGGAAGCGTGCCTCGCCAATCATTTTCTGCATTATCTTCGATTAACTCAGTAATAGGGATTTCAGGAACATCCCACAGCTCTAACTCTCCTCCAGTTGCAGGCATGCTTATATAGATATTCACTGAGAATTGCCCCAACAAATTGACCGATTGTTGTTGAAGGCCATCAAAATGAGGTTGCTTTTCAACCATGAAAGAGCGTTCTGGCCTGTTCATCACTCTGGCAATACCCGCATGCATCTTTTTACCTTCAAAGTTGGCAATACTGGCCCCGGCGGACCATATTTCATCCAGTTCTAAACGAAATTTATCGAAAGGGGCTAATACTGGAGCACAGAAATTTCTGACGTTTCTGATGGCAGGTAGTGCATTTTCAAAGTATTTTTTATAGCTATCGCTATCTTTGGATTTGCCAAAAGTTGTATTGTAAGATGGACCGATTCTATCAACACCATAATCAACTAAAACAACTTCATCTCCTTTTTTCAAATCATGAGGATGACATTCTAGATTTTCGTGGGAGAGGAAAAAATCAGAGAGCTTGTCTGCAAGAGAGCTATCAACATATTTCTTTATATGGATTGCTAACACTTCATCATTAAATAGTTTAGTAAGATGATGTTCTTGCAGAGAGTCAGATACAATTATTTTGTTTTTCATAAAAACCACCTTATTGTATTTAACATGATTTTTTGATTATTTTCCATATAAAAATAGAATGGAAACATTAATTTAATGTTATTTAAACTTAATCAATGCGATCGTAATCACAAAACAAAAAGTGGACAGTCATTTAAGTAGTTTCACTAATTTAGTGATCAATAACTAAAGTAATGTCTGATAATAATAATTTCTATTGTTTTACATATGGTTAGGTTGATTGCTCTATTAATTCATAGATTTGGTTAATAATTTCAAAAATGAATTTAATATTTAATTATAATAATAAGTGGATAATGTAACTTCTTGTGAGTTCATGATAACTTATAATGTTTATTTATGTCTGTAATGAGGATTACAGACAAAACCTTACGAAATATTTTATTTGATATCAGTATAGCAATATTGGATTTGCGACCAATATATAACATTTGTTAAGTAATGAGTAGGTGGGGTTTTCTGTATTTGCGAAGCTGTTCGCATATATTTTTGAAAAGATTGCTAGCCTGAAATTAATCTGCGAAGGTGTTTGATAATTTTTCTTATGCTTCTGGCGGCATTGTAAAAAATAAGGAATACTCTGCTGGAAAAATAAAAGAGTAAGGATGAATAAGGATGTGGTTTTCAGTTTTGACAAACAAGATAACGAAAAATTGGAAACAACCTATACCAATCATTAGCGTGAATCAGGCTGCAATAGCTATTATTATCGGTATTGTACCCTTGCTTTTTCTACCGGAGTTACCACGGAAATGGCAGATTATTACATTGCTATTACTGGCGCTATTCTGTTTATTCTTGCCATTTTGTCTTTGCCGAATGATTTCAATTTCATTACTGGCATTTCTTATTGGGTGCTGGCAGGGAAATCATCTGCTCGAACAGATAATCTATTTTAGTGAGAAAGTGCATTTATCTCGAGTTATTATTGAAAGCTTATCATTAGATAATGAAGAGCAAGGCAGGATTATTCTGCGTATTATTGAGAATGAAAACAGAGTTGTTTTTCCGCCACTGTATGTTTCCGCTTCTTGGGATATTTCGCCCGAATCTCTGTGTGCTGGTCAAGAATGGCTGTTGAAAATGAAATTGCGACCGGTTCATAGTCAGCTAAATCAGGGGGGATATGATAGCCAGCGTAGGGCATTGGCTATCCGTCAGCCTTTAACAGGGAAAGTCATTCATGCTGAATTAATTGACGGGAAATGTAACTTACGTCAGCGATTAGTCACTCATATTGCACCGGATATTCGTGAATTGAAACATAGTGGTATTGCGATGGCATTAGCATTCGGAGAGCGTCGGTGGTTAAGTAGGGAGGATAATTTATTATTGCAACAAACAGGTACGGCTCATCTTATGGCTATTTCCGGGTTGCATATTACCGTTGCCAGTATGTTTGGTTGGTGGGTGGCAAGATTATTACAACTCTTCTTTCCCGTGCACTGGATAGGGCACAGATTTCCATTGATTACTGGTTGGATAGTGGCAATAAATTATGTCTGGTTATCGGGTTGGGGCATTCCGGCTATTCGTGCATTACTAGGTTTAACGCTCTGGCTATATTTACGTTACAAAAATATTCTCTGTTTCCCTTGGCAGTGGGCATTGTGGACAGCCGCAATGATTCTCTTATTTGATCCCCTGACTGTGCTTTCTGATAGCTTCTGGCTCTCTTTCTTTGCTGTGATGGCGCTAATGTTCTGGTTCTTTTGGGCGCCGTTGATTGAGCCATTTCGTTATGGTTGGAAATGGCTATGGCTGCGTGGGTTATATATGCAGATGGGTATGATGCTGATGCTTATTCCTCTCCAGCTATTATTATTTCATGGCGTCAATTTTTCTGCTTTATTGGCTAACTTCTGGGCCGTGCCAATCATCTCTTTTATTACTGTTCCGTTGATTATGCTGGCATTAATAAGCAATTTTTGTTCCTTTATTCACGCTTTATTATGGCAATTGGTCGATTACTCTGTAACCTTCTCTTTAATTCCTTTGCCAGTTTTGCAACAATCATGGAGTGAAACTGGCCGTTTTCCCTTCTTAATAACGTTTATTGGTTGGTTTGTTGTCATTATTTGGCGATTTGCTTGGTGGCAATCATATAAGTTACTGATTGCTATTTCTTTGGGGATAATGCTCTGCTATTTGAGGCGCAATGAAGAATATCTGTGGCGATTTTCTATGCTGGATGTTGGGCATGGTCTTGCGGTTATCATTGAAAAAGATGGCAAAGCGCTGATTTTTGATACCGGTAATCGTTGGGAAACCGGCAGTATGGCTGAAAGAGTGATTGTCCCTTATTTGCGTTGGCATCGATTAACGCCAGAGCAGATTATTATCAGTCATGATCATCTTGACCATACGGGCGGATTGGAATTCTTACAACAAAAATATCCTGGTATTGCTGTGAGAAGTTCTTTAATCAATCAGCGACATCTTCCATGTATACGCGGTGAACAGTGGCGCTGGCAAGAGTTGAGCTTCCGTGTATTATGGCCGCCGGTAAGATCATTACACGCAGGTAATGACGAATCCTGTGTCATTCGGGTAGATGATGGCAAACATAGCTTACTTTTGACCGGAGATCTGGAAAAACAAGGGGAATACAAGCTATTGGGAATAGAAAAAGAGAATTTAAAATCGACCATATTGCAAGTTCCACATCATGGTAGTAATACCTCATCTACAGCCGCTTTTATTCATACCGTCTCACCACAATATGCACTGGCCTCTGTTGCACGTTATAGCCCGTGGCGACTCCCTTCGGTTAAGGTGCAGCGACGTTATCGTAAAGCCGGGGCAGAATGGCGTAGTACCGCAGTATCCGGGCAGATAACGGGTTATTTTTATGGCGATCATGTTGAAATGATGAGCTATAGGCAACAAATTATGTCACGTTGGTATCATCAGTGGTTTGGTATTCGTGGTGATCATGAGTAGAATAACCCGCTATTTCTTTTGTGTTGGTAACTCAATAATGAATGATAAAGACCTTTCTACCTGGCAGACGTTTCGCCGACTATGGCCAATTATCTCTCCATTTAGGATTGGGCTAGTAGTTGCTGCGGTTGCACTGATCCTTAATGCTGCCGGTGATACGTTAATGCTTTCATTGCTTAAGCCTTTACTTGATGAAGGTTTCGGCAAAGCAAGCAGTGATGTACTGAAATGGATGCCGCTGATTGTGATTGCTTTAATGATTATGCGAGGGCTATCCGGGTTTGTATCAAGTTATTGTATCTCTTGGGTCTCCGGTAAAGTAGTGATGCAGATGCGTCGTCATCTGTTCAGCCATATGATGGGGATGCCGGTATCATTTTTTGATCAGCAATCTACAGGGACTCTGCTTTCCCGTATTACTTATGATTCTGAACAGGTGGCTTCCTCCTCTTCCAGTGCACTGATTACCGTGGTCAGGGAAGGGGCATCCATTATCGGCCTGTTTGTTTTGATGTTTTACTATAGCTGGCAATTATCTCTGATCCTGATTGTGATTGCGCCGATCGTGTCATTAGTGATTCGCGTGGTATCGAAGCGATTTCGTGATATCAGTAAAAATATGCAGAACAGCATGGGGCAAGTCACCGCCAGTGCTGAGCAGATGTTGAAAGGGCATAAAGAAGTGCTCATTTTCGGCGGGCAGAAAGTAGAGACTGAGCGCTTTAATAAAGTCAGTAACCATATGCGTCAACAAGGCATGAAGATGGTGACGGCTTCCTCAATTTCTGATCCGATTATTCAGCTTATTGCTTCATTCGCTTTGGCTTTTGTTCTCTATGCGGCAAGTTTTCCGGAGATTATGGACACACTGACCGCGGGTAAAATTACCGTGGTATTCTCATCAATGATTGCGCTGATGCGTCCGTTAAAATCTTTGACTAATGTTAACGCGCAATTCCAGCGGGGCATGGCGGCCTGCCAGACTCTGTTTGCTATTCTGGATATGGAACAGGAAAAAGATGATGGCAAATTGGAGCTTAAAAAAGCGGACGGTAATATTGAGTTCCGTAATGTGACTTTTTGCTACCCGACCAAGGAACTGCCGGCGCTACAAAACATTTCTATGCATATCCCGGCGGGGAAAATCGTCGCTTTAGTTGGGCGTTCTGGCTCGGGTAAATCTACAATAGCGAATTTGCTGACCCGTTTTTATGATGTCAATGAAGGTAGTATTCTGCTTGATGACCATGATTTACGGGAATATACGCTCTCTTCTTTGCGCGGACAGGTTGCTCTGGTATCGCAGAATGTGCATTTATTTAATGACACGGTAGCGAATAATATTGCTTATGCCAGTGAAAACCAATATAGCCGTGAAGAGATTGAGAGGGCGGCTGAGATGGCTTACGCAATGGATTTTATCAGGAAGTTGGATAATGGCCTGGATACCATGATCGGTGAAAATGGCGTATTGCTTTCCGGTGGTCAGCGTCAGCGTATTGCTATCGCGCGTGCCTTATTGCGTGATTCTCCGGTGCTGATTCTTGATGAGGCAACTTCGGCGTTGGATACGGAATCTGAACGGGCAATTCAGGCGGCATTGGATGAATTGCAGAAAAATAGAACCTCGCTGGTTATTGCACATCGTCTTTCAACCATTGAAAAAGCGGATGAAATTCTGGTGATTGAAGATGGGCATATTGTTGAACGAGGTAATCACCTCTCTTTGCTGGAGCAACAAAATGGTGTTTACTCACAACTACATCGGATGCAATTTGGACAATGATTGAGCGCATATGGTCAGGCCGCTCATGGCTTTATTTACTGTTATTACCTTTTTCAGCCCTTTATGGGCTGATAAGTGGCTTACGGTGGTTGAGTTATAAAGCAGGGTTGAGGCAATCCTGGAAAGCGCCTGTACCTGTTGTGGTCGTGGGTAATCTAACTGCCGGTGGTAATGGTAAAACGCCGGTGGTTATCTGGCTGGTGGAGCAGTTACAGAAAAAAGGTTATCGGGTTGGTGTTGTTTCCCGCGGCTATGGGGGTAAAGCAGAAAATTATCCTCTGCTGGTGACTGAAAATGTCACCACGGCTCAGGCCGGTGATGAACCGGTATTAATTCATCGTCGAACAGCCGCACCTGTGGCAGTTGCCCCAAGACGGGTTGAAGCAGTGAAAGCATTACTGGCAGATACGCCATTGGATATAATCGTCACTGATGATGGTTTACAGCACTATGCTTTGCAGCGAGATTTTGAAATTGCGGTTATTGATGGTGTGCGCCGTTTTGGCAATGGTTGGTGGCTTCCGGCTGGTCCAATGCGTGAATTATCTAGGCGATTGAATCGGGTTAATGCCATTATTACCAACGGTGGTTCCCCTCAGTCAGGAGAATTATCGATGACATTAGCTGGCGAATTAGCTGTGAATATGGTTAGCGGTGAAAAACGCGCGGTGAATCTGATACCTCACGCTGTTGCTATGGCTGGAATCGGGCATCCACCACGGTTTTTTGCGACCTTGCAACAGTTAGGCGCTGACCTGCAAAAGGAGTATGCATTTGCCGACCATCAACAGTACACACAAGATCAATTGTGCCATCTGGCTGATACAAACCAGAATTTACTGATGACAGAAAAGGATGCGGTTAAGTGTTTTAGTTTTGCTCAGCCAAATTGGTGGTATTTACCGGTAGATGCTCGGTTTCCTCAGGAAAAGGGAGAGATAATGTTGAACAAGATCTGTTCGTTATTGGAGATGAATAAAAATATTAAGTAAATTTAATGTTTTAATCAAAGCGGCCTCTAACCCGATGATAGTTAACAGGGAGACTCTCTTCTGCTCCCTACCAAAATGGTTCCCACCTTGCCAACAATTCGTACAATTTCAGTAATTTTTCAGATTTATTTGATTTTTCGCCATTGTTAACTGATATTAAAACTATCCATTAAGGATAAACGACTATTGTGTATTCTTGGTTCAGACATGTACGATTCTGGTAGGATATCCGCTCGTATCTGTTACTTAAACGATGCACTACTCGAATGAAATGTATTTCAAGGTCAAGGTATTGAAACTGAGATGAGGTTCTATTCGAAAATTGAATAAAGGGTAAAAAGACATCAAAAACAATATATTAAATTATTGTGAGATGGACAAATGGGGGAGTTATTATGACATTACAATTAAAGATGGGTAGAGTGAAATGGTTTGATGAGCATAAAGGATATGGTTTTATTTCTCCACAGGATGGGGGACAAGACATATTCGTCAATAGAAAAGCGATTGCTAATACAAAAAACAAGTCACTCACAGAAGGGCAGGATGTAGAATTTTCAATTATTCGTAAAGGTTATGATTTAACCGCAGCAGATGTGATAGCATTCTGAAACCCTATCAAAATCAAGCTATTTTATTGCCATTCTTTAAGTGGTAAAGAGGAAGCATTGAACCATATGCAAACAAAGGTAATCGTTTTTTTAAACGGACCTTTGGTAAAACCCGGAGGGTAGCGAAGTGAGTCATTTTTGACAACGACGCTTACTCTCCGGTTTTTTGTTTGCTGTTTATATTGATGATTTATTGGCAATTAGGGTTTGCGCCAATTACGCCTACCGAGATGGTTTTGGGCTTTCACCAGCTTGCCTGATTTTTCAGTGGATAGTGTTGGGAAAGGGATCGAAAGATCAAATAACAAGAGTTAACGATGATGCCAAGCTTATGTTATTCTGGGTCGCACTAAGTTGCACTAAATTAAAGCTCCATAATTGGAGGATGTATGGATCACCGTTTACTTGAAATTATTGCCTGTCCTGTATGTAACGGAAAACTCAGCTACGATAAAGAGAATTTTGAACTCATCTGTAAGTTAGATCGACTTGCGTTTCCTGTACGTGATGGTATTCCCGTCCTGTTAGATAACGAAGCCCGTGAATTACCTCTGGATGAGGAAAAATAAGGCATGTTCACCGTTATTATTCCAGCTCGCTTTGCTTCAACCCGTTTACCCGGTAAACCTTTGGCTGATATTCACGGCAAGCCAATGATTGTACGTGTTATGGAGCGGGCAAAGCGTTCAGGTGCTAAACGTGTCATTGTGGCAACAGATAATCATGACGTTGTTGATGCAGTTGCGGCTGCCGGTGGTGAGGTTTGCTTAACCAACGAAAATCATCATTCAGGCACCGAACGGTTAGCTGAGGTTATCGACAAATATCAATTTGCCGATGATGAAATTATCGTTAATGTTCAGGGTGATGAACCACTGATTCCCGAAGAGATTATTAAACAGGTTGCAGAGAATTTGGCGGGCTGCAAAGCAGGAATGGCAACGTTGGCCGTGCAGATTCATGATGCAGAGGAAGCTTTTAATCCTAATGCAGTGAAAGTCGTTATGGATAAACAGGGTTATGCGCTCTATTTCTCCAGAGCAACTATTCCCTGGGAGCGTGACCGTTTTATACAATCACGGGAAACGATAGGAGATAATTTCCTGCGTCATATTGGTATTTATGCCTATCGCGCGGGTTTTATCCGTCGCTATGTGCAGTGGGAGCTAAGCCCGTTAGAGCAAATTGAAATGCTGGAACAACTGCGGGTACTTTGGTACGGCGAGAAAATTCATGTGGGAATTGCATTAAAAGCGCCGGCAGTGGGTGTTGATACCCCGGAAGATCTGGTCGCAGTCAGAAAAATGTTTACTGAGACTGATTAGCAGTTTGAATTTATTTTTGGATTAACGAAAGCGCGTCATTTATTGCTGTTTATTTCTATGTTGTTTATTTCTATATTGTTTCTATTGCGCTTTCGTTTCTCCATCATTTTGACTTCAAGAAGTAGCTTTAGGATTATTTCGGTTGAGAATGCTCTGATTTTTGTGGCTGTTCCAAATCTTTCGACGGTTTAATGCGTTGCCAGAGGGTGCCTAAAGTTTCATACCATACCCGTTCTGAATGAGACAGATAGTAAGCTGAGGGCAGATATTTTTCCCAAGGATGTAATGGTGAAGTGATCGCTAATTGGTTAGCTGGGCCGGGAATGGGGTTTAACCCATGCTGTTGAAAAAAAGTTATCGCTCGCTGCATATGATTGGCGGAAGTCACTAAAATAAAGGGTTGTTTACCAATCAGTTTCTCAACCTCATTGGCTTCTTGCTCAGTATCCATTGGTTTTGTCAGTGCGATCGTATCTTCTGCGGGTACGCCGAGCGATTGGGCTACGACAGCGGCGACTTCCGCGCTGCTTTTAATATTCGCCCCTTTACCACCGGTAAAGACCATTTTAGAGCCGGGGTTCAGGCGATATAAGCGAATGCCTTCTGTTACTCGCGGCAAGCTGTTGTTAAGTAAGTTTGAACTGGGCGCCCAATTTGGGTTATAAGTGAAGCCGCCACCAAGAACGACGATATAATCAACCGGTGGATTGATCTGATTGGGATCAGATGTGGCGCTTTTAGCATAAACCGATTCTAGTGGTAACAGCAGCTTATCGGCAACAGGTTGTAAACTTAGCAAAAGTAGCGTGAGCCAACTGAGTGTCAGAATCGTTTTACCTGTTTTTTGCCAACGGGTAAACCACAGCAGTAATAAAGCAGCAAGTGAAATTAGCAATATTAATGGCAGAGGCATTACCATTGCGCCGAGGTACTTTTTAAATAAAAATTGCATTTATTTACCTTGATTTGGTTGAATTATAGCCATATGGTTCACAGTTTGTCGTCAAAAGTGGTTATATCAACGAATGCTGTGCGAAAATAGCAGTTAGCGTAATGAAATCTCAACAGATAAATCAAATCTATTCCATTAGTGAGGCAGTTTTTCATGCGGGATCGCAATTTCGATGATATTGCAGACAAATTCTCTCGTAATATTTACGGCACAACCAAAGGTAAAATCAGGCAAGCCGTTGTCTGGCAGGATATCAGCGAATTACTGGTTCAATTACCTCAGCGTTCACTGCGTATTTTAGATGCGGGTGGTGGTGAGGGAAATATGGCATGCCAATTAGCTGCATTGGGTCATCAAGTGATATTGTGTGATTTATCAGAAGAGATGATCCAGCGGGCAAGGCTGGCCGCGGAAGAGAAAGGGGTCAGCCAAAATATGCAATTTATACAAAGCCCGGTACAGGAAATTAGCCAATATATAGAGCAGCCAGTAGATTTGGTATTATTTCATGCAGTGCTGGAATGGATTACCGATCAGAAATATGTAATAGAAGTGCTAATGAATATCATTAATCCGGGTGGCGCTCTGTCTTTAATGTTTTACAATGCCAATGGCTTGGTGATGCGTAATGCTATTTTAGGTAATTTTCATTTGGCGACGCCCAATATACAACGTCGCAGAAAACGTTCATTATCGCCTCAGAATCCATTGGCGCCGGAACAGGTATATCAATGGCTTGATGAATTAAATATGACGATTACCGGTAAAACCGGTGTGCGTGTTTTTCACGATTATTTGCAAAATCGCCAATTACAGAGCGAAAACTTCCCGGCGTTGCTGGAATTGGAACAGCGTTATTGCCGACAGGAGCCTTATATCAGCTTGGGGCGCTACATTCATGTCATGGCACGCAAGCCCGCTTTAACAGTTTAAAGGACAAATTATGAGTGAATATTCCCAGACTGTCCCGGAACTGGTGTCTTGGGCCAGGAAAAATGATTTTTCCATCTCCTTGCCCGCAGAAAGGTTGGCTTTTCTGATGGCCATTGCGGTGTTGAACAGCGAGCGTCTGGATGGCGAGATGAGCGAAGGGGAGCTGGTTGATGCCTTTCGTGAAGTTTGCAAAGGATTTGAGCAAACTACAGAATCTGTCGCTGTGCGGGCCAACAATGCCATCAATGATATGGTGCGTCAGAAAATTCTTAACCGTTTTACCAGTGAATTGGCCGAGAGCAATGCAATTTATCGCTTAACCCCGCTTGGGATGGGTATCAGTGACTACTATATTCGTCAGCGGGAATTTTCTACCTTACGTCTTTCGATGCAACTTTCGGTGGTGGCGAGTGAGTTGCACCGGGCTGCGGAAGCGGCAGAAGAAGGGGGAGATGAATTTCACTGGCACCGTAATGTTTTTGCGCCGCTGAAATATTCTGTCGCAGAAATCTTCGACAGCATCGACATGTCTCAGCGCGTAATGGACGAGCAGCAAAGCTCGGTGAAAGAAGATATTGCGGCGTTGCTGAATCAAGATTGGCAGGCAGCGATTGCCAACTGTGAGCAACTGTTATCCGAGACATCAGGTACGTTGCGGGAACTCCAGGACACATTGGAAGCGGCCGGAGATAAACTACAGGCTAATTTGCTGCGTATTCAGGAAGCCAACATGGACAGTGGCGGATCAGAGCTGGTTGATAAACTGGTATTTGATCTGCAAAGCAAATTGGACCGTATTATCAGTTGGGGTCAGCAGGCGATTGATTTATGGATTGGCTATGATCGTCATGTTCACAAATTTATCCGTACTGCGATTGATATGGATAAAAACCGGATTTTCTCTCAGCGCTTACGTCAATCAGTTCAACATTACTTTGATAACCCGTGGACCCTCACCATTGCTAACGCCGAACGTTTGCTCGATATGCGGGATGAAGAATTGACGTTACGCAATGAAGAGGTGACGGGTGAACTGCCATTAGCGCTGGAATATGAAGAATTCAGTGAAATAAACGAACAACTGGCAGAAATGATTGAAAAAGCGCTGTTGATATATCGACAGGAGCAGCGCCCACTGGATTTAGGTGCAGTGTTAAGGGATTACCTTGCTCAACATCCGCTCTCTCGTCACTTTGATGTGGCGCGTATTTTGGTGGATCAGGCTGTACGATTGGGTGTGGCAGAAGCGGATTTCTCTGGGTTGCCAGCGGAATGGTTAGCGATTAATGATTACGGAGCCAAGGTACAGGCACATGTCATCGACACATATTGAACAATTTATGCCGGTTAAACTGGCACAGGCGTTAGCCAATTCACTTTTCCCGGAACTGGATAGCCAACTTCGTGCGGGTCGTCATATCGGGATAGATGATCTTGATAACCATGCTTATCTGATGGATTTTCAGGAGCAATTGGAGGAATTTTACGCCCGCTATAATGTGGAGTTGATCCGTGCGCCAGAAGGCTTCTTCTATCTGCGTCCCCGTTCAACGACCTTGATCCCGCGCTCGGTATTATCAGAGCTGGATATGATGGTGGGAAAAATCCTCTGTTATCTCTATCTCAGCCCGGAACGCCTGGCTAATCAGGGGATTTTTACGGCTCAAGAGCTGTACGAAGAGCTGATCTCACTGGCCGATGAGGGCAAGTTGATGAAGTTTGTCAACCAGCGCTCCTCCGGTTCCGATTTGGATAAACAGAAATTGCAGGAAAAAGTGCGCACGACATTGAACCGTCTGCGTCGTCTGGGTATGGTCTATATCCTGCCAAATGACAGTAATAAATTTACCATTACTGAGGCGGTATTCCGTTTTGGTGCGGATGTACGCAGTGGCGACGATCCTCGTGAAGTCCAACTGAGGATGATCCGTGACGGTGAGGCAATGCCGGTTGAAGGCGGCTTGTCGCTTGATGATAGTGAAAATGATGAAACACCGGATAACTCAGCAGAAGATGCGGGAGATGAACAACCATGATTGAACGCGGTAAATTTCGTTCACTGACGCTGGTTAACTGGAATGGTTTTTTTGCCAGAACATTTGATCTTGATGAATTAGTAACCACCTTGTCGGGCGGTAATGGGGCGGGTAAATCCACCACGATGGCGGCTTTTGTCACCGCGCTGATCCCTGATTTAACCTTGTTGCATTTCCGTAACACCACCGAAGCCGGCGCCACTTCCGGTTCTCGCGATAAAGGTTTGCACGGCAAGTTGCGTGCGGGGGTCTGTTACTCAACACTGGATGTGATTAACTCTCGGCATCAGCGAGTCATCGTTGGGGTGAGGTTGCAACAGGTGGCGGGGCGTGACCGTAAAGTTGATATCAAAGCTTTTATGATCCAAGGCTTGCCAACCGCGATCCAGCCGACTCAATTACTGACGGAAAATGTCGGTGAAAGACAAGCGCGTGTATTGCCATTGAATGAACTGAAAGATCGCCTTGATGAAATGGAAGGCGTGCAGTTCAAACAATTTAACTCCATTACCGATTATCATGCGCTGATGTTTGATTTGGGTGTGATACCCAAACGCCTGCGTTCAGCGAGTGATCGCAGTAAATTCTATCGTCTGATCGAAGCTTCTCTGTACGGTGGTATTTCCAGCGCCATTACCCGTTCCCTACGCGATTATTTGCTGCCGGAAAACAGCGGTGTTCGCAAGGCATTTCAGGATATGGAAGCGGCGCTGCGTGAAAACCGTATAACACTGGAAGCTATCAGGGTAACTCAATCTGATCGCGATCTGTTCAAGCACTTGATCACTGAAGCAACTTCTTACGTTTCCGCTGATTATATGCGTCATGCCAATGAGCGGCGTACCTATTTGGATCAAGCATTGGCATTGCGTGGAGAACTGTTTGGCAGCCATAGGCAATTGGCAACCGAGCAGTATCGCCATGTAGAGATAGCGCGGGAGCTGACTGAGCAGAATGGCGCCTCTGACGATTTAGAAACGGATTATCAGGCTGCCAGTGACCACCTGAATCTGGTGCAAACCGCCATGCGTCAGCAGGAAAAAATTGATCGTTATCAGGGAGATCTGGAAGAACTTTCCTACCGTTTGGAAGAACAGACAGAGGTTGTTGAAGAAGCGGGAGAGCTACAGGCTGAATATGAAGCCAGAGCAGAAGCGGCAGAACAAGAAGTCGATGAGCTGAAAAGCCAGTTGGCGGATTACCAGCAGGCGCTGGATGTTCAGCAAACCCGCGCAATTCAGTATCAACAAGCGCTACAAGCGCTGGAACGTGCTCGTGAACTTTGCCGGTTACCGGATCTTTCCGCCGATAATGCAGAAACATGGTTAGAAACTTTTCAGGCTAAAGAGCAGCAGGCGACAGAAGCCCTGTTGGTGTTGGAACAGAAATTAAGTGTTGCAGATGCGGCTCATAATCAGTTCGAACAGGCGTATCAATTAGTCAAAAGTATGGTTGGCGAAATCAGCCGCAATGAAGCGTGGCAGAGTGCTCGTGAATTACTGCGTGATTGGCCGTCACAGCAACATCTGGCGGATCAGGTGCAGCCATTGCGAATGCGATTGTCTGAACTGGAACAGCGCCTAAACAACCAACAAAATGCAGAGCGTTTACTAAACGAATTTTGCAAACGTCAGGGGCGGCAATATCAGGCCGAAGATCTGGAAGGGTTACAGGATGAACTTGAAGCCCGTCAGGAAGCACTGAGCCTAAGCGTTAATGAAAGTGGTGAGCGCCGTATGGAGATGCGTCAGGCGCTTGAGCAACTGAAACAGAAAATTCAGTCACTGACTGCCCGCGCTCCGATCTGGCTGGCTGCGCAGGATACCCTGCATCAGCTATGTGAACAGAGCGGTGAAACACTGGCAAGCAGCAATGACGTGACGGAATATATGCAGCGGTTGCTTGAACGCGAGCGTGAAGCGACGGTGGAACGTGATGAAGTTGCGGCGCAAAAACGTGATCTTGAACAGCAGATTGAACGCCTCAGCCAACCAAGCGGTGCGGAAGATAGCCGGATGATTGCGTTAGCGGAACGTTTCGGCGGGGTTTTGCTGTCAGAGATTTATGACGATATCACCATTGATGATGCGCCGTACTTCTCCGCCCTGTATGGACCCGCGCGACATGGCATTGTGGTGCCCGATCTTTCCTTGGTGCGTCCACATCTTGAAACGCTGGAAGATTGCCCGGAAGATCTCTATTTAATTGAAGGTGATCCGCAATCCTTTGATGACAGCGTATTTAATGCCGAAGAGCAGACCAATGCGGTACTGGTTAAATCTTCCGACCGTCAATGGCGTTATTCTCGTTATCCTGAATTGCCGCTGTTTGGTCGCGCCGCCAGAGAAAATCGTTTAGAAGCCTTGAATCTGGAGCGCGACACTTTGGCGGAACGTTACGCCACGCTCTCTTTTGATGTGCAGAAAATCCAGCGTGCGCATCAGGCATTCAGTCAGTTTGTGGGCAAACACCTCTCTGTGGCATTTGATGCCGATCCGGAAGCGGAAATCCGCGAACTGAGGCAGAGTCACACGGAACTGGAGCGTGAATTATCCCGATTTGAAGAGCAGACTCAACAGCAGCGCCAGCAATATACTCAGGCTAAAGAGAGCCTGACGGCATTAAATCGTCTGATTCCTCAAGTCACGTTATTGCTGGATGAAACCTTGATCGATCGCGTAGAAGAAGTGCGCGAAGAGCTGGACGAAGCGCAGGAAGCGGCTCGTTTCCTGCAACAACACGGTTCGGCACTGGTGAAGTTAGAACCGATGGTTGCGGTTCTGCAAAGCGATCCACAGCAGCATGAGCAGTTGCAACAGGACTATGAAACCGCTAAACAGAGTCAGCATCAGGCTAAACAACGGGCTTTCGCGCTGGTGGAAGTGGTACAGCGTCGTGCGCATTTTAGCTACAGCGATTCTGCCGGTATGCTCAACGAAAATGCGGATCTGAATGACAAACTGCGTCAGCGTCTGGAACATGCAGAATCGGACCGCAGCCGCGCTCGCGAACAACTACGTCAACAGCAAGCGCAATATTCCCAATTTAACCAAGTGCTGGCATCTCTGAAAAGTTCTTACGAAACCAAACAGGATATGCTGAAAGAGCTGCATCAGGAGATGAAAGAGATTGGTGTTCAGGCGGATGCGAATGCTGAAATGCGTGCTCGCGAGCGCCGTGATCGACTCCATGAAGCGCTCAGTACTAACCGTTCCAGAGTCAACCAGCTTGAGAAGCAGATCGCTTTTTGCGAAGCAGAAATGGAAAGTTTGCAGAAAAAACTGCGGAAATTGGAACGCGATTACCATCAAATCCGTGAACAGGTGGTTTCTGCCAAAGCGGGCTGGTGCGCGGTAATGCGCATGGTGAAAGATAACGGCGTTGAACGTCGCTTGCATCGTCGTGAATTGGCGTATATGGAGGGCGGCGCGTTACGTTCCATGTCGGATAAGGCATTGGGGGCGTTGCGTCTGGCAGTGGCGGATAACGAACATCTACGTGATGCGCTGCGTTTATCCGAAGATCCGAAACGGCCTGAACGTAAAATTCAGTTTTTCATTGCTGTTTATCAGCATCTGCGTGAACGTATTCGTCAAGATATTATCCGCACTGACGATCCGGTTGACGCCATTGAACAGATGGAAATCGAGCTGGCTCGTTTGACGGAAGAGCTGACTGCCCGTGAACAGAAATTAGCGATTAGCTCGAAGAGTGTGGCGAATATTATCCGCAAAACCATTCAACGTGAGCAGAACCGAATCCGAATGTTGAACCAAGGGCTACAAGCGGTTTCCTTCGGACAGGTTCGTGGTGTGCGGTTGAATGTAAACGTGCGTGAAAGCCACGCGATATTGCTGGATGTGTTGTCTGAACAGCAGGAACAACATCAGGATCTATTTAACAGCCAGCGATTGACCTTCTCGGAGGCAATGGCAAAACTTTATCAGCGCTTGAATCCGCAGGTGGATATGGGGCAGCGCTTGCCGCAAACCATAGGTGAAGAGTTGTTGGATTATCGCAACTATCTGGAACTGGATGTTGAAGTTAACCGCGGATCGGATGGCTGGTTAAAAGCAGAGAGTGGGGCGCTGTCGACAGGTGAAGCGATTGGTACCGGCATGTCGATATTGGTGATGGTGGTGCAGAGTTGGGAAGAAGAGTCCCGTCGTCTGCGTGGTAAAGATATTTCCCCTTGCCGGTTGCTATTCCTCGATGAGGCGGCGCGTTTGGATGCTAAATCCATTGCCACTCTATTTGAACTATGCGAACGCCTGCAAATGCAGTTGATTATCGCCGCCCCGGAAAATATCAGCCCTGAAAAAGGGACCACTTATAAACTGGTGCGTAAAGTGTTTAAAAACCACGAACATGTGCATGTGGTTGGGCTGCGAGGATTTGGACAGGATGCACCGGCAACTCAATTAATTTCAGATGTTACCGCTTAATTAAATGGGTGACTTGCAATAGTCATAAAAATAAAGAGAGTGCGCCACGGATGGCGCAAATAGTTATTTGGCTTGATGTTGTACCCAATGTTTGGGTGTGATTTATACTATATTGAAAAGGTCATATTATGCGGAAGACCACATATAGTGTTGCAAAGGGAAATCTTGCTTCGATTATGGATCAAGCTGTTAAGGATTGCACACCAACATTGATTACCAGACAAAATGGTGGAGATTGTGTCATTATTTCGAGTGCGGAATATGCAAGCCTTGAAGAGACTGCCTATCTGCTACGTTCACCGGCTAACGCTAAACATTTGCTCAAATCATTAGAGCAGGTGAGTAATGGAAATTTACAAGAAAGACAGTCACCAAAGAATCATAAACAAGATCTTTAGCTGCAACCTGTTATTTTAGATAGAAAAAAGGCTTTATTTATGGTCTGATAATTGTCGCTAAACAAAATACCGAGAACAGAGAATAAAGCCGATGATGATTATCTCCACTACAGTAATCTCAGTATGAAAAATAGAACTTACAGTAATCCAATAATCGTTTATGGCTTAATAACTTGATCTTCAATATTAAATTTGAATAATGCATCCTCGTTTAAAGTTCTTGGCAGTAGCATTTTAACAATAGGCAAAAACTTACCTGTTGCGTTTTTATAATCACGCTGATCTTTTTGTGCATCAGCTAAACCTGAATTTTCTGAATAAAAAAGGGCTTCAATAGGTAATTTATTAGGCTCATTTTCTTCCCAGATTGAAATTCTGATTTCATTCTGTTTTGGTGGAGTATTAGGAGTACGTGGAAGTTTTTTGATACTTTCTAACATTTGATAGAAAGCTATAGCTGGATTATTCACATCTTGAGTAACATTAAATCCACATTGAAAAATATCTTGAGAGTTTACTTTCCTATAATTTTTTATCCAATCATCGGAATTCATCACATTTTGTTCTTGGCAAGATTTACCTTTACCTTTCGACTTAGTGATATTTTCACCACAACCTTGATTCGCTCTCTCATTTGTATAGCCATCAATAGGAAATGCACACAATACAGAAAAATCGACTCTATCTTTAGGCGCTATATGTTCAGGGAAAACAATAAATCCATTTCTATATCCATAAGCTAAACGTTTAAACTTAGCGTCTTTCCTTAAATATGAAAAAGAAACACCACCACTTTTTATAGATGATGGGCTAGGTTGCCAAAATCTATAATCATTTGAATGTTTAGTGCCACGCAATATAACTCCAGAGCAAAGAAAAGCAGGTGATTGAGCATCACCACAATCTTTGACGGTATTATTATATTGTTGGGTCAATATATTAGCAATATCATTTTGTACATCGATTTTATTTTCTGTTTGCGTGAAAGAAAAAGTATTTTCTGAAAAAAAGACAATACTAAGGAGCAAACCTATGGCAGGCTTTTTCATAAAATCCTCACTTAATTTAAAGTGCGTTAATTGAAATTAAATTGTTCCCCATTTACTTCCTAGTAGAGTTTTTCATTGTTTTGCTTATATCACAACTATCAGATTTGATAGTTGTTCTAGTCAATTATTGGACTAATCTTAGTATTAACGTTTTGAAATATTTAACAATACTCAGGTTAAATTATGATTGACTTATATGAATTTTATTCGGATTGTGTTGTTGAGGAGTTTAATGATCTCCATTTTGTTATTAAAACCATTCAATCTATTACTGATATAGAATGGTATTCTCTCTTTTACTCTTCAACTAAAAGTAATATTAAAGAATCAAATTTCATCACCAATAATGATCAATTAGCCTTAAACTATCAAAAAGATAAATATATCAATAACAATCCAATTTTTGAATATTGCATAAAAAACACTATCCCTTTCATATGGGATTGCAATAAACTAGAAAAAAAATCACTTTTTTCCCATGAAATTAAAGATTATGGAATAAATCATGGCATATCTTTTCCTATGCATGGTATTAATCATGAGTTTGGAATTTTAACTTTATCTTTTTATTGCAAAGAAGATGATTATATAAGGACAATAAATAAAAATTTCAATCAATTAATAGCATTAAGAGACATAATACTACACTATTTAATTATTTTAAAAAACAAAAAAAACAACATTAAATTAAGTAAAAGAGAAAAAGAAGTTTGCTCTTGGTATTTAATTGGAAAAACAACATGGGAGATATCACGCATACTTAATTGCTCAGAAGCAAATGTTAATTTTCATTTTAAAAAAATTAGAGAAAAATTTAATGTTAACTCTAGAGGTGCAGCCATAATAAAAGCCATTGAAAATGGTCAAATAGAATTATGAAGCCTTGTTTTGCTATCAATTTTGATAGTTGTGATATAAGCAAAACAGTGAAAAACTTTATTAGGAAGTGAACGGAGAACAATTTAATTTCAATTAACGCACTTTAAATTAAGTGAGGATTTTATGAAAAAGCCTGCCATAGGTTTGCTCCTTAGTATTGTCTTTTTTTCAGCAAATACTTTTGCCTTCACGCAAACGGGAAATGAAACCGATGTACAAAATGATATTGCTAATGTATTAACCCAACAATATAATAATACCGCTAAAGACTGTGGCGATGCTCAATCACCCGCTTTTCTTTGCTCTGGAGTTTTGATGAGAGGAACTCGGCCTGGATTTAATTTTTGGAAGTTAAATCCATCTTCTATAAAAAATAATGGAGTTTCTTTTTCATATTTAAGAAAAGATGCTAAATTTGGCAATACATTTGCTAGCGTAAATGGTTTTATTCTTTTTCCTGAACAGATGGCCCCTGAGGATAAGATTAAAGTTCCTGTATTATGCTCCTATGTTATTGATGCGAATACTTGGGGGCGTCAGGGAAATTATTGTGGCGCACCGCCTAAACCCTCAGATGGAAAATCATGCCAAGATTTTGGTGTTTTCACCGCTCATCAATTAAATAAAGCTATTGTAAGAAAATCTGCATGGGGAGTCTGTGCATTTGATGTTAGACCGACGGCTAAAGATCCAGCAGATGCTTTTTATCAAACATTACTTGCAATGCCTTATCATGGTAATGGTTTAAATTATAATGAGATAGTCGTTCAACCTTGGGATGAGAATAAGCCACAAACATTACCTATTGAAGCCCTTTTTTATTCAAACAGTGCAGGTTTAATTAATGCACAAAAAGATCAACGTGATTATAAAGATGCAACAGGTAAATTTTTACCTATTGTTAAAATCGAATTACCTAAAGGTACAAATGTAAAACAGGCAACAGATGCTGTATTTACATTTAACCCTAAAGATCAAGTTGTGAGTCAGTAGTAAATATTGTAGTTATACCCTATGGATTTCAAGATGCATCGGAGCGGCAAAGGAGCGAATCCCCGGGAGCATAGGTAACTCTGTGACCGGGGGGAGCGAGTCGATTGTGTCATTATTTCGAGAGTGGAATACGAAAGTTTTGAAGAAAGCGCTTATTTATTACGATCATCAGCTAATGCTAAACATTTACTTAAATCATTAGAGCAGGTAAGTGGTAGGAGTTTGCAGGCAAGAGAGTTAGATAAATAAACGCTTTAATAAAGAAAAAGCGCCAAGAATGGCGCAATAATTATTCGAAACCAAGTATTTTTAGTTTATGTCAAAGGCCAATTTAAAAATACCACACTATCATTGTAATTATTATTGGTACCGTTTTCAGCACCGATAATAGCTGTTCCCGGTTTGCCATCAAATATATTATCGAAATAACGCAGCTTGCATGGTTTGCCATCCCCCTCAATCTCAATACAGACTTTGCCTGTACCTGATGCGTAGGCTTTAGTTGCCATTAGATTATTTTGTCCATCACTGATTAATGTATCTACCAGAAGATCGTCAATATATATATATACTTTTACAGTTTGCGGAGTATCTGTATTAGCGTAGGCTATCAGGGCAAATATAATACTTTGGGGTAACTGGAAACAATGTTTACCCGTGTCATTAGTACCACATGTTCCACTACAGACGCCACTATTGTCTCGGTGACTGCCTAATAAATCAATATCGACCGATACTGCCGCTTGAATATTTTTGAAGGCTAATCTTCTCCAACCCTCATTATCGCTGGAGATGATGATAGGTCCGGCATCAAGTGCATTCAATTTTTGATCGAACCGAATAAAAGAATCATCTTTGAAAAAATAAATAAAATTTCCATCAATAGTTGGCCACAAAATAGCGGCATCAAGGTTGGTACTAAATTCTGCATATTTCCCGGTCATTCCCCACCGGTCTGAAATAGTATTCATCTTAATTGTGTGTAAATCGATGGTGTAATCTACACAGTGTCTACCTTTAAAAAAACAAACAGTGTTTGTGGTCAATTCTATAGCTGCATCTATTCCATTTTCAAATTCTGTTCCTTCTAATCCAGGCCAGCCATCTACAATGAAATTTGGCTTATCAACGACCTGTGCTTTCGCGATATCGAATTTAAGACACAGTGAACCTTTGAAAAAATATAAAAAACCATTTAAATTAATAATATCGTCAATATATCTTTGGAACTCGGCAGGCAGGTTGGGCCAATCTTTATTGATGGGTTGGGGATAACCAATGTATGTGTTTAAACATTGATTATTGAATTTAATGTTTTCTTCATTCAGGAAGAAGTAACTAGATATATTCATTGTTATATATCCTTTGTAGTTATAAAATTATAGATAATTTAAATCTTTTTGGTGCAACGGAATTAAAGTTTCATAATAAAAGCTAATAGATAATAAGGAGGAATTATATCAACGCTATGGTTATGGGAAGGGGACGATGCTGTTGCCGGGTGATTATGTCCTTGTCCTCCCCCAGTGCCTGATGTATATGCGTAATTAGCACTGGTATTATATGTATCACTATTGTTATTTACTTCGAAAACAGTACGGCTGTCATTAGTCTTGTAAGTCTTAACATTATATAGCATTCCAATAGCAGCCCGATAAGCCATACCTCCAATATGGTTATGACTAGGTATTTGTGATTCTGTTAATATTGTATTTTCCACAGTAACATTTACCGAAACCGCAGTTAATGTTGTATCTATGGAAAAGTTTTTTCCATTCCCTCTCCCACTGGCTTTATTACTGCTTTTCCCTGTCTCAGAAATAGTTTCACTACACATGACAAAACGGCTTCTTAAATCTGGCGTTCCATTATTACCATCACAAAAAGCCCAGCCGGTAGGAGTATCTTTACCGGAGAACATCACAATCATTCCTTTTGGGAATACATTATTGGGATCAATACTGATTCCGCTACTGTCTACCTTAATACCATTATTTGCTTTAATTTTTACACTTAATCCATCTTTATCTGCTTTTAAGCCACCATCAGGGTTAATTTTTATTGCTTGTGTATAGTCATCACCCGGTTTTAGCGCTGAATTTGGATTATCAGTTCGACAGGGCGTTTTACCAACTTCATGGCGATCCATAGTATTGGTATTCTCTATATTGGATTCTGATGTGGACCGGTTATATTCTTTTTCCATTTTTATCACCTTGTATATAATATTGGGTTGTTTTATTTAACAATGAAATTGATGATTTTCCTTTATTTACTATTTGTATTTAAAATATAAAAACGTTTATTGCTTTGTTTTCATTGGTTTTGATAGCTACTGCAATAACATGATTTATAGATGTTATTATTTATATTTAAAAATTTAATTCAATGGTTATTTAAATAAGTTTATATGAAAAAACAATTATTGGGGGTGAATTTTTAGATACAGCATAAATTAATAACAGAGATTGTTAATGGATGTTGATTTCTCTGATTATTCAATTTCAATTATGACAAGGCGGGGATAATTAATAGGGTTGTTTTTATTGCTTGGGATAAGTGAATTGGTTTTATTCCTATGTTTATCGTTCTGCTGATAAATTAATATTCCCGTTATCTTTCAAGTTGCTTTTTTACTAGCAACAAAATGATAAGAAGCTCGTTAATCCATTTAACGAGCTTCTTAAAGATATAAAAAGAACACCATTTTTCGGTGTTAATAAGCCTGAGCTAATACAGATTAGTCATTCTTTCTTGCCGGTATTATTAATGAGATTTCCGATTAAATCTGGCCATGCCCGGTTTTTGTGGATTGGAAACAAATCCGGGATTTCCAGCGCCCGGTTTCCAGCTTGCTTTCATTTTTGCGCCAATACTATTATAAAACTGATTCAGTTCATCGATATTATTGGCAATGGTCCATTGCCCTTTACTGACGATAGCAATCGGAAATTCGCCGGGTTCAGCAACTGCTTTGACAATTCCTCCATGTCTTTTTATCTCTTCTTTTTCTTTATCCATCGCAAAAGCAGGATAGCTTACTTGAGGACCATGCCTGATAACATTATGTTCTGTATCTTCAAATGGTCGGTTTGAATCAGATTTAGCAATATATTTGTTAATGAGATCGATGATTTTCTTTTCTTCTGATGAATTGGATGGTACTGAATGTGGTTGAGTGGTGAAACTAATCATGTCATGCATATCATAATCACCGGTGAAAGGCAGCGCGGCCCAGTTCTTTTTTTCTTTCAAAGGAGCCAGATTTGCTTCGAGATTGTTTAAATCTATGGGATAAATTTTCCCATTGACCTGTTCATCTGATAAACCGTGACCGCTGCTCATATAAATACCTTCGAGACGTCCCGTTTCTTTATTCCAGTGACCGACATAGCCTTCAATACCCGCCTCCTGTACTTGCTTTATGACATTTGAAGCTTCATCTTTGGGATAAGCTTTGTTAATTGAACCGGGTTTAATGGTTTTTTCCAGAATATCATGTCCCTTGGCCGCAGCGCCTTTACCCAAGGCTCTGAGTGTTGGTTCGCCCGCTGCCCGAAAACTGACAGCAAAATTACCGAGTCTGGACGCTTTTTCAATTGCCTCCATATGGCCTTCCCAGATAAATTGTCTCTTAACTTCTTGGCGAACGGAGGAGTCGTTAGTCAGATTATTTGAAAGTGAAAGATGTCCATCAGAAGGGATTGATGATGGAGATGTTCTACGGCTATTTTTACTATTCTGTGTGGGTATTCTCTGAGAATTAGAATATCTTGGCATATTTATAAATCCTTGTTCATTAGTTTGATCTATTATCTGTATAATTTTCTCTTTATTAATGGTTTTATATTGAAGTTAAACCGTCAGAATTTTCTTTAGCGATAAGAATACCTACTCCATTTACTTTAACTATGGCTTTCTGGCTATTTACCCATGTAGAAAGAATATCTTTTATTTTAGATAAATAGGTTGAACGAGTAATACCCGAAACTTCAAGAATAACACTTTCATTTTCCTGATTATCATTATTATCTGTTGTAGGTTCGGTTATTAGATTCACTTTAGCCAAGGCAAAGCGAATATCTTCTGTACCACCTAATTCCGAACATAATTTATCTATTAAAGCTTGGTTTATTTGTGAATTATCCAGACTGGGTTTTTGAACCACCGAAGTGGATATTTGGCTAATTGGTGTCATATTGTCTTTAATATCTTGCAGTTTCATTGGTACAGTAATGGAATAGAGTAAAGAGAGGCGAGGGCGATTACCCAGGGCTTGCCAAAAATTACCTAAGCTATTTAAATTTTCCTGTTGGGGAATAACCCGGGTATAAGCACCGGGAATGCCGGTTAATTGGCGGTTGTTGATTAATGCATTTAAAATTCGCGTCATCACTTGAGCAGCTTGATTATTGGGTTGGCTGTCTGGGTTGGAGCTGTCACTAGAGGGCTTGCTGGCATCCCAGTAGGTGATTAAATAGTTACAATTGATATTGACCCATCCCGGTAATAATGTGTTAGTTATCGGGTTATAACGTCTTGATTCAGCGGATCGTAATTGTAGATCTTCATGTATTTCATAAAGAAATACACTGACTGTCGGTTCTGATTGAATAGAGTTAATTTCAGGTAGATCAAATCGAATATCAATTTTTTGACCGGAAATGTCTAAATATTGAGATAAAATAGTATTTAATGCTTGATTAATCTCGATAATCGCATTGTCAGAAGCAATGATGGTTGTCATATTTGTTCCTATTCTATTAAATATTTAAAATGCTAATCGGCCAGTTTTATTTAATTCAAGTATCACGGCGCGATCGATATGTTTATTTTCGATTTGTTCACTGTTATCATTTGCTGATAATATTGATGACAATAAAGCAATATTCCTGATATTAGCCCCGGTTAAATCAGCCCGTTTAGCCAGAAGGGAAAAATCAACTTCATTGGATAGTGTCAATTGTTCCGGCCAAATGACTTGCCACATTTTTTTATGTAACTCTTCATCAGGGTAAGTAAAACGGGTAATAAAGGTAAAACGGCGATTAAACGCGCTATCTAAATGACTGCGATTATTGGTGGCTAAAATCACTAATCCCGGATAATTTTCCAGTCGTTGTAATAAGTAAGATACTTCGATATTCGCGTGCCTGTCTTGAGCATCTTTGGTTTCGCTGCGTTTGCCAAATAGGGCATCGGCTTCATCGAAAAACAGCACCCCAGAATCCGCTTCGGCCAGATCGAAAATACGAGAAATATTTTTTTCCGTTTCACCGATATATTTATTCACTACGGTGGAGAGGTCAACTTTAATCAGATCAACCCCAAGATAACCCGCAATCACCTCGGCAGCCATTGTTTTGCCGGTACCCGATTCGCCGTAAAATAGGGCGCTAATACCAGTACCGTAATTGATTTTTTCCTGAAAACCGGTACCCAGAATTTGGTCACGGTAATTAATCGTTGCGATAATTTCTTTTAATTGTTGCGCTAATGTATCTGAAACCACTAAATCATTAAAACTGCGCTTTGGAGTAATTCGTTGAGCCAGTTTGCCGAAATTCTGTTGGGCGCGAAAACTTAATGCTTGACGCAGATCAGTTTCTTCCAGTTGGCCTTCTGGTTGCCGGATCATTTTATATTGATAAGCTTCTTCAAGAATCAGCGGTAATGTTTCCGCAGTAAAAGAGAAGCGCTGACATAGCTGAGTAATATTAATTTTTTGCGCGATATTTTCCGGTAAGCTTGTTTTTAGTAAAGTTTCTTTATCGGTCAGTGTCGCAACGGGCATATTAATTTGCACCATTGGCAGATGCTTAATCCAGACTAATGCATCTCCCGGCTCTACCAAACAAACCACGCGTAATTTCGGCTGATTTAGCAAAATAGATAAATTGTGGTGTAATATTTTCTTTGCCTCTGTAAGCAAAGAAAAATTGCGAATTAATAGACAGGCGTTATGTAGCCGGGTTTCTCGTATTGCGTCTGCGAGCAGGTCGGATATTAGGGTTGTGTTTTCTTCATCGGGCAGGAGGGCTAAATCAAGAGTTAAGGTATTAATGCCATGAGATGCCATAATATTACTGACTGCTAATTCTCTGGCGCTGCCTTCTTTTCCCCGAAGTATCACCAGTGGTCGTATTTCATTGGTTTCATTCAACAATATCTTTTCCAGTGAATGATACAGAGGCAGAGGATACCAATTATATGAAGCAGGTGTTTGCCAATTAGCACAGGTTATCAAGGGGGATAAAAGTGTTCGTTGTCCCGATAAAAAATGCCAGATCGCGTTGTGGGTTAAAAATTGCGTTTGTAACCAGATAGATTCTTCATGATTATTGAGCCGTAATAATTGGTTACTGATTAACGGTGTTTGCGGTAAAAAGCTGTTTTGTAGTAATTGCCGATCACCTTGGCGTTGGCTAAATAATTCAATGGCTAAAGTAAAACTGGGCCACTGTTTTTTACTGCTACCATTTAGAACGGCAAATAACGCATGATAACGGCTATCGAAATGGGGTAATAAACCTAATAATAAAACATCACGCTCAAATTCAGTCAGTTCAAAACGTTCGACTAATAATGATAATGCATCAAGGGCAGGGCTTGCCTCGATTTCTGGATCGCGAATAGGATTATTTACTTCAATTAACCAATGAGGAACTCCTTGCGGTGATATTAAACATTGTTCGACTTCATCTTCGGTCAGTAGAAAACTTTCCGGTAATGAGTCGTATTGGTCTCCCTTTTGATAATAATAGTGCTGTAATAGCAGATCGATACGTTCCAAATGGGGATAAATCCAGCGTAATTCAGCCATGCTACAGGGGGTATTTGTCAGTAGGTAATCCATATAAACCTTCTAAATATTTTTCCAGTCAATCTTTAAAGGGTGATCCAGCCAGGGAAGCTTGGCGATATTTAATGGCCACGGCCAATCGGTTAATAGCACATCAAATGGCTGATGCTCTACTGTGATGTTGATTTCCTGATCACTGATCAGCAATTCACCTGGTCGTTGTAAAAACAGTTGGCGAGCGTCATTACGGGTTAATTTTTTCCAGCCGGGAAGTTGGCTGATAATTGCGTCTAACCATTGATCTATTATCAACTGTTTTTCTGGTTCAACAGGCGCTAATTCAATAGGTTCGTTAACCATTAATCCGCACAGAACGTTATTCAATATATTTAGTTCTATCTGTATTTCTTCGTTTCCCCAAATCAGATAGTTGAGGAAATTAACTGCGCTGAATTGTGCTTGACGATGAATAAATATTTTATCATCAAGTAGGCCAAATTGATTAAATAATGCGGGTAGCATCGGCCATAAAACTAATATTCCAGCATTATTTACCTGATATTGAAGAGTTTGTTTAGGCAATAAAACTGATTCAGAATGTGTTTTATTGATATTCTGTAATTGGTTAGCGTTATTTCCTGTAATATGTCGGTTATTCGATATTGGTGATATTCTCTGGTTTTTGGATATTACTTCCTGATTTGTTGAATATTCATATCTATGAACATTTTTAATATCAACGTGAATAGCGGTTAATTTCTTGCTGGATTTATTTCTATCTGCATGGCCTGAAATAAAATGTTTTGGAGTATATTGATCTTCCTTAACATTGATGTTGTCATGATTGGTAGCAATTGATTTTTTATCGAGTATATCTTTATGCATATGATTTGAAATAAAATCCTCAGGTAAATATTGATTTTCCTGAGCATTAATATTGTCACGATTAGTAGCAATTGATTTTTTATCGAGTATATCTTTATGCATATGATTTGAAATAAAATTCTCAGGTAAATATTGATTTTCCTGAGGATTAATATTGTCATGATTAGTAATAATTAATTTTTCACCGACTCTATCTTTATCTATATGATTTGAAATAAAATGTTCAAGTAAATATTGCTCTTCCTGAGTATTAATGTTGTCATGATTAGTAATAACTGATTTTTTACCGAGTGTATCTTTATTCGTATGATTTGAAGAATAATGCCCAGATAAATATTGCTCTTCCTGAGGATTAATATTGTTATGATTGGTAATAATTGATTTTTTACTAAGTCTATTTTTATCCATATAATTTGAAATAGAATGGTCAGATAAATATTGATTTTCCTGAATATTAACATTGTTATGATTAGTAATAATTGATTTTCTACCAAGTATATCTTTATCTGTATGATTTGAAATAAAATGCTCAGGTAAATATTTATCTTCCTGAACGTTGATATTGTTATGATTAATGAAAATTAAATTTTCACTGAGTATATCTTTATTCATATGATTTGAAATAAAACGCTCGGATAAATATTGATATTCTTTAGCTGATAGATGTTTTTTACTGAGTTTTGCAACAGTAATAGTTTGCCAGATCTGTTTTAACCAACTATTTAATGGAGTATTGTAAGTGATAATTTGGCGAAATAACGTAATAATAGATGTTGCATTAAGTATACCACTATCTAATTCAGTGGTGATATGTAATAGCACTTTGGCATCCAGTTTAGGTATCTCCTGTGTATTATTTAGCTGTATATATTGTAATGCATTGAGTATCAGTTGTCCGGGGGAGACAGGCTCCCCCAAATATTGTGATCTGTTTATCCTTGCGGATAGTCTGTGGTTAATAGCGCTTAATAAAGTGGGTTGTTTGAGCATTAATAACCGTTGTAGACTTGGTTCAGATAAACAGCTTTTTGCTAAAAACAAAACCCATTTATCTTCTATTCCAGCTAATTGATTAATTAATTGCCGAATATTGGTGTCAATATTTTGATGATGAGTTTTAATCTCTATTGAATTGAATGCGGAATTTTTTTGATTTAAGTAATGAATGAAATCTTCAATATTAATTGAATTATTATCGTATAATAAAGAAGGTTTGTTGGTTATTTCCTGTAGTTTTGATTGTCTTTTCTCCTGATGATTAATTTGATATTGGCTTAATGCTTTATTTAGCGCAGTGTTAAGCCGTACAGGGAACAGTGAATTAAAGTTATGTAAACTTATTTCGCCAAGGTCCAGAGTTAATGTTTCTAAATAGATATCCTGATTAATGGGATATTGAGTAAAGAATGTATTAAATAACTTATTGATATCAGCCTGATTAAGCAGGGAGCCATGCAATACTTTTCTAGCTACCTGTTGATTATTAGCCTCAATAGTAATGGTAATCCGGTTTAACAGATTTGGCTCCGAAATCATATCAATATATCCTTGGTAATTAGAAAATAATAGATAATTTAAAGCTGTATTTATGGAAGGAATTAAATTTTCATAATAAATGCCAGAATATAATAAGGAGGACTCACACTTACTGTATGCTGATGAGCTGTTTCATTAACTGACGTTTGGTGATTGTGTGCTTTTCCGCCACCTATTTCGTTTGTTTTATGTAAGCTATAATCTTCGTTCGAGTCGTGAATAATTTGATTATTTAGATTATATCTATTTAACTGATTAGCCTTTTGGGTAACAAGTCCATACTCTGCTGCTTGTGTTATTTGCATTCTCATCCCTTCGATATGACTATGTGATGGTATTTGATCTATAGTTAATGTTGTGTCTTGGACATTAACACTTAGATTAGTTTTGTCCGCAGTGGTTTGGGCATTAAATGCTTTATTCTTATTATCTCCAGTAATGCGTTTATCGTTTGTATTACCTGCATCACTTAGTTTCCAGGCGCCTGAAACAAATCTATCGCGTAAATCTGGAGTACCGTTAGTACCATCACAAAATGCCCAACCTTGCGGTACTACAGAGCCAGAAAACATCACGATCATTCCTCTGGGGAGTACTTTGTCAGGATCAATACTGACACCTTTGTCATCAACCTTAATACCGTTACCGGCTTTAACACGAAATCTATAGCTTGGAGGATCACATTGCAGTCCATCGCCGAAATAAATACCCACTCCTTTTTCTTCCGTTACCATAATACCAGTAGTAGTATCCGGAGTTACATGTATACCCTTCCAATCAACGTGAATGCCAGAGGCACCCTTAGCATTTAATCCATCACCTTCTTCTACTCCCCAACCAAGTTTTACTGATATCCCTGTAGGTTCGACTTTAATTGTGCTATTTGAGGTTTTTACAGCGACGCCATTACTATCAACGTTAATACCGTTACTTGCTTTAACTTTTACACCGTCTGAACTCAGGCCCAATCCACTTACACCACTCCAACCATTACCGGAATTACCCCCCACTAATTTTAAATAAAGACCAGAACCGTCAGTGACTGTGATACCACCGCTCGGCCAACATTTAACGGCTATGCCGCTTGAATCAATAGAAATACCGCCGGTAGGGTTAGTTTTTACTTTCAGCCCAGAACTATTATCCAGTTCCAACGCTGAATTTGGATTGTTAGTTTGATCTGGTGCTTTGCCCACTGCTCGGCGACCGATATCAGCAATATCAATCAGGTCTGAATAATCAGTTTGCAGGGGAATACTGCCCGCTTTAAAACGATTTTTTAATTCATCTGATGAAGGCCCTATTGATTCAGGATTGGCATTTTCTGTATTGGATTGCGCAGTAGATAGATTATATTCTTTTTCCATTTTAGTGACCTTATATTGAGGTTTTTTTATAGTGCGATATTAATTTCTGCAACTATTTTTATTTAGATTGAATATTAGCTTGAATTTTAGGTACATATAATAACTGATTATCTTCTATTACCTTTTCGTTCCATTCGGTTCCAGAGTCGCCAATAACCTCTTTGCGTTGCTGTTCGGTGGCGATTCGCATATTACCCGTACCGGTTGCCTCTGAAGGTAAACGCCCTAACGTTAATGTTTCTAAAATATTATACGCTTCATCACCCAGAGGTGCGCCATTGTTCTGCCAACGCTTGTAAGTACTGGCAAAATTCTTAAAATGTTCTGGCGATAGCCAGTGGAAAATCATGGAAAGATGTGCCGGGAATTCAGCTAAGATTTCCGTTTTTACCCACGCCTCCAGTTTATAAGGATCGACTTTATCATTCTCAATAAGTTGACGATTAATTACCACACTGACCATAAATGAAAAGCGGTCAGCCAGGGCATATTTGTCATTGGAAAAATACCAATGGTAGCGCCATGCGTCTTCTGGTTTTGGAAAATTATATTGTTGGCCCGATATTTTTTTAATTAATATCCGACCTTTAATGCGATCAAATTCCACAACTTGTGCTTTAAGTTCATAATCGGTAGGCGAATCACTATTAGCTAATATTTTTGTCGCTGGCCCATAGGGGGTAATGACATATTTCAGCGTAATTTCATCATTCACTTCGAGCATCGCAGGGAAGGGGCTTTGGGTGCTGGAGGTGATCCAACGTTTATCTTCTGTTCCCGTTTGATATGTGTCACTGGCATAAACCAGTTGGTAATCCATATCCTCCATCCATACCGGGCTATTACACCAGCGTAAATTACCTTGCTTAAACACTTGTTCCACGCGGTTTAAATTGCGCTCTAGATCGGTGCTATTACGGGTGTTAAGAGAGAAGGCTTCTCCTGTAATATCGGTGATCATTTGGCCTCGTAATATGAATTTCCTGTCTCCCTCAATAATAATCAGATTAATGACCTGCCCGTGCAATAATTGGTCTGCCGTTCCTTTCTGGGTAATGATTAATTGATGATTTTTGACATTGGGATCACTTTTTATTTCCAGGTTATCGGGCTTTTGCTCGCTATCGAACTTTTTGTCAGGTTTTACCGGTAATAGCTGACGATGTTCAATCAGATAGAAAGGCAAATTAGCTAAGTTGGGGTTGTCTTTAAAACATTCTCCTCCTAAGCCAATGCGGGCGGCAATCCGTTTTTGCAGCGCGGATACTTTATCAACACGAATATTATTACGCTGATAGGTTAATTCAGGTTGTTGCGCCAAATAGCCGCGCTGAGTAAAGAGAAAATCCAATGAATCCAGAGTGAGTGGTCTGGCCGCACGATGGGTGCCAAAATATTCCAATAAATAATTCAGGATTGATAATTCTTTTGCATAATTTTGTCGATGGATACCGTCATCATTATTAATTTGGGAATCATTATTTAGTTGTTTGATTAAATTGGGCATGATCTCCTGATGGACTTTCTGACCGATAGTATTAGCTTTAAAAGGCCATTGTGTACCATATACCGCATTTCCCCGTTGTTTAAAGGCTAACAATTTTGGCAAAATAGCGAGTTCGGCGCAGCCGTTAGCCAGCATCTGTTCAAAAGGCAGCATAAATTGGTGCAAGTGTACTTGCTGTTGAGTTTCCGCATAGGTCTGTAATCCATAGCAGGCGGGTAATTTATTGCTGACTGGATAGTAGTCCAGAACTTTACGATGTTTGCCCCAGTTTAATAATTCGGGCTGTGTCTCAATCAATGGCTCAGTAATAACCTTGCTCGCTATATCTTGTTTAGAAACGGCGACTTTTACTCCACCTTTGGCGGTAATAGTGAGCGGGCTTGCTGGTGAGGAAATTAAGCCTAAGGGATCGTTACCCCATAGCCTGGGATAATATCTTTGAGCGATTGTCCAAGACCAATTATCGTCCGCCAACGGAGAAATATTTTCATCGTGTTTGCCTAATGCTAATTGGGTAATACTTTGTACCCCGGGGATAGCCAATAAGCGATTAGCCAAATGGCTGAGTTTTAATTCTGTCGGCTTGGTGTAATCTTTGGCCGCCGGTAATTCGGGTATCCAGCCGTGATGTAAATAAGGTCCCGCGAATATTTCTTCATTACTGTAGCCTAATTCTTTCATGGCCTGAGTGGTATAACGTAACGGTGTTGCCAGTATCATCTGTGCGGTTGTCATATAGACTTTGGCGAAGATGTCAGCAATATCTCTCACATCATCATCCAGCTCAATATCAAGCTGCAATAAGAAATCCGTCGGTTGTAGCCAGATAATTTTACTGACGGATTCCCCTAGGTTACGGTTATTTTTTAAGAAAGCCGCCAGACTCTGTTGTGCCAGTACCTTATCGGCCTCAGTTTCCCGGCTAGGGAGTAGATAAAGCCAGTAATTGCCTCTCAGGGTTAACTGTTGGCTATCTGGCGTCTGAATGAAACTGTATTCACGTTTCTGTTTGTTATACCAGTACTGATAACGTTCACTTTCAGGTTCACGAACTAGCTGCACATCGTTAAAGAAAAAATAACCTTCACTTTTGTCGTTAATATTATTGCTGCTATGTAAATCCAGTAAGGCCCGGCGATAATCTTCCGCGGTAATGGGGCCGCAGGTCAGCATTTGTTGTGGGCCGAATTCTTGTGGAAAAATGCCATCGTTCGATGTCTGTTCTTGCTTTTCGGGGGTAAGCAGATCGCGCAGGGGTAGCGAATGACGATAGGCCAGATCAGATGCACCGTAACAACCGGCTTCTAATAAGGTAATACCGGGATCATTTTCTGCTGTATTGCTCCAGAGTTGCCCAGACTGTTGCTCAACTACCGTCTTGGCTTGAGTGAGTAAGGTTTCAAAGGCGATATCGTCTTTAACGGTGGGAAACAGGGCATCCTGATTATCCATTGTTTGCTCCTTTATTAGCGGAACTCTTTTCTGACCAAACTAAAATCAGTACTTCATTATCAGCAGCCTCTACGCTGTCACCGACTGCTTCTGCGGTTTGGGGCGATTTTTTCAACGTTAAGTTGGTGACTCGTTCAACTAAAGGTGACTGCTGAATGGTGGCTAATAACGGGTAGTAATCAATGCGGTTACCGGTTGTGACGCCGATTGCGCTATCTTCTGCCCACGGCATATATTTTCGGCTGAGTTCCTGCTGTAACTGATGACGACCGTAGTCGGGATTAACCCCTGCGACAAATACCAGTTGATAGCTGATCAGCACGTCAACGTATTTGGGATTGTCGATTTTGAGAGTGGTCCAAGGGCTGCTTAACTGGCTTATCCAATCGGCCATTTCCGCCAGTCGGGCCGGATTCAGGATCGGGCGCAGCGCATCGTCGTTATCTTTGTAACGACTGTTAGGGATCACCGTCAGTTGTTGCGTTTCCGGCGCCGGGATTTTGGTTAATTCATTGGCGGAAGGGTATTTGACATCAAATATACTGATAAGATTCTCTTTCAGTAGCGTAACGATATTATCCCAACTTAAAGCACGGTTACGATGGGATAACCGGGGAGGAATTCGCGTGAGAAAAGCGGATTCTGTTTCTTTCGGATGACCGTTCCAGGATGCCCAGGGTTGTGTCACACGGCTAATGGCGTCGGACGCGCTGACGGTTTGCTTGATGCTATCGGCGGCTAATCCATTGATAAAGTGATCATTTTCAACAGTTTCTGGGTTGACTAATGTAGCAGTGGCGGCGTTATACAGTATGCCTTGCATTTTTGGGTAATTCTCAGGGGCGGTCTGTTGAGTGATCTCGGCTTTCAACCAGTATCGTCCTGACGGCATTAAGGCTGCCTGATTTGACGCGTCTTGTGGCAATAACGTACTCCATATTCCCCGGTCAAACAGGTTGTGAGTTTGGTCGTGGACCAGTTGATTTAATGGCTGCCAGGTGTTTTGTTGATTCAGATAGGACCAAAATAGCGTAAGTTGCTGAATACCGACCAGTTGCCAGTATAGGGATAAGGTTTGTCCTGGTGACACGTTAGTGAAACCCAAATAGAGTGCGTCATTGGCGAATGAAGGCGTTTCAGCGTTCGCGTTTCCCCAACCGAAAGGCGTGAGAGGATAAATGGTGTATTGCTCGGTTTTTACTTTAGCGCTGAATGTGATTTGCAATGCGCTGATTTGTGGGGTGTAGGGTAAATTTTTACCGGTCGGATCTTGCCAGTATTGGGTGTGCATAAAATCCTGTTCAGCCAATTCTATGCGCACTGACGCGGGCCAGTCATTAGGTGATGGGCTATCAGTAACAGAGTAGTCCATTGTCGGTAAGGTAAAACTCAGGCTTTGTCCTTGTGGCGCATCGGTTCCGCCAAATAACGATGGGGTTCCCGTGAGTTTTTTTCTTTCCTGAGGCGTGATTAAATAACCCTGTACTTTAAACGCGCTATTATCCGGTTCAGGGGTGTACCCTTTATACGAGGTTTTAAAACTCTTTGTCGGCAAGCCAACCCATTGAGGAATCAGGGTAAGCGTCGCGTTTTCAGAACCATACCATTCAGGGGCAACCAGATTAAAACCGGAACCCAACGATGGAAATTGACCAAAGGGGAAACTGGTTTTATCGGTTTGTTCAGTTCCGCCGTCAGAGGCATAGCGCACACTACGGTTGCCGTTAATGTTGATTGCAATCCCGGTAATTTTGGGCAAAGTGGGTTTTTGAGTCGTGCCTAATGTTAATACCGGTACGTCGAATGTCATGCCGTCAAGGTTATCTGGCGGGCTGGTAGGATCAGCGGTGGATGATAATCCCAGTTCAATATTCTTTTTGTCGATAAGTTTTACCGACAACGATAACCAGTGATCTTCTGTACTGATTTTAGCGGTGAGATGTTCCGCTTGACCTTCCCAATCATTTTCCAGCGTCAATGTAATGTGGCGTTCTCCGGCGGACATCGCAAATAAAGAGGAGGTAATCAGATAACCGGATAGCACCGACACATCATTAGCTGTCGGGCTAAAAAGTCGGATACCATTTTCAGGTAATGCAATGTTATCCGAAAGATTAAAAGGGATTGCCGATTGCCAGCCATTGTTGCCGTCTTTCCGATACCAACGCAGGTCGGTCAGCGCCCCTTGATTCGCCAATAAATCCGTGTCTGACGCATACTGTAACGAATTGCCTGCGCTATCTTGCCCGGCATCAAACAGTGTGCCTTGTGCTACCAGAAACTCCTCGTTATCCGTATTCAGGACAACGCTGATGGCGACACTATCCGCTTGGGCGTTTTTAGGATTCAGTCCCAGTAATTCTCGATAATAAAGATCACGGTGTCGTGCCGGGAAGGTGTTTAATAAGCGTTTGGTTGTTTCCAGTAGTTTTAAAAGAGCCAATATAAAAGCCTGATGTGGCGGTAAAAGGCCGTTGGCTTGATTAACTTGTTGGTAAATATTGGCTAATTGTTGAGGACTATTTTTTTGAATAAAGTAGAAACTGTCCCAGAACTGTTTTTTATCTTGATCGAAAGGGATGATTGCGGCGTACTTTTTAAGCCAGTTTAAAATATCCAATGTACTTCTTTCATCAAGTTTAAACGCAGTATTTGGCACAATAGCGGAGAGTTTATTATCTAACTCGGCCTGTCCCATATTGACACCACCTATTATTTGAATATATTCCTGATCAATTTTCAGGAGATCATGGTTATTTAGAAATAAGGTTGAAGGGAGGATTTATCCGGCAGTGACGCTATATTGGCTGGCGATAAAACGGCCTTTTCCCATACTCGGCGTTGTCACATCCGGGCCGCTCGATGGATTATTCGCCGGTTGTGTCGGCATGAAACGGGCGGTAAATTGCTGTCCGACAATAATCACTGTGGCGGTGCTGCGACAAAAGTTTGCCTGCTGGCTGGCATCCAATTGAGCAATGGTGACCATTCCCATACCGGGTATCGGGTGGCTAGGGGTAATATATTGCGCCTGAAATTGGACCTTTTTTTCGTCACCCACAATGGCGATCTTTTTGCCTTGGATCTGGGCGTGCCCGCTGCCTCTGATGGTCGCCGGCCCTAGAAAGGTGACTTGCCGGTTGCCGAATAACGGTTCAAATAGCAGATTGTCGCCATCCACCACTAGTTGCTTACTCATAGATGCACCCACACCTGGCCTTCGCTGACTTCAAGGATGCCATCAATTTGTTGGTTGATTTCGCTGCCTCTCAGGGCGTAAGTCACCTGAACATGCAGGGTGTTGGGCAAGTCCGTTCTCTGATTGACCTGGATTATCGTGATTTCCGCGCGTGGTTCATAACGCAATACCCGTTCTTCAATTCGGGTTTGGATTTCTGCTATCAGTGCATCATTGATATTGGCAAACAGATAATCATTCAGACCACAACCGTAATCTTCACGCATAATCCGTTCGCCGGGTTCAGTGAGAAAAAGAATTTTCATGCTTTGGCGAACATTTTCCGCACCTGCCGCCATTTGGACACCGGTGGATATTTCTGAGTGCGCATTATCTTGGATAGAAAATTGTAGCGGAAAAGCCCAACCCCGGCCATAAATATCGGCTAATATGTTGTCTGTCATTTTGCTGTCCTATTATTGTGTTAAGTTAATTTTCGCACCTTTAATATCGACGCCGGACTTTCCTGTGGCTGACAGGGATTTTTCCGCCTGTAGGTTAATTTCCTGACCTTTGGTGATAATATTCTTGGCCGAATCTAGCGTGATATCTTTATCCTGTTGCAGAGATAATGAATGTTTCCCGCTACTAAGAGCGGCAATTTTATCTTGATGATTGAATATTAGTTCTTGCTGATTATCCCCTTGTTTAATGACCAAGGTTTTTATTGGGTTTTTCTCACTGGGTTCTATTGGTGTTTTATTTTTCGGGTTGTGCATAGCGCCTAATATCACCGGGAAGCGGGGATCGCATTCAAAGAAACCGATAATCACTTCATCCCCCGGTTCCGGGTAGAAACAGAACCCGCTTTCATGACTGGCGTAAGGTTTACCCAGTCGGGCGAAAAGTGCGCTGTTGGTTAAATTCAACGCCGGTATCCTGACCGGAATTCTGTCTAGTGACTGTTTGTCCTGTTGGTATTTCTCCACAATCCCTACATGCAGCTCTTTAACCTGCGGGACCGCCGGTTCTGTCTCCGGCAACAAACCCAGAGTTAACCGGGTACGCCAACCTTGCCGTTGATTGATGGTCTGACTGACGCCGGTGATAACGCCTTTGCCATCCATTCCCTGACCAAAGCCGCTTAACGCCAGAACATCCCCCGGTTGATAGCGGCTATTCCCTGCAACTTCAACATTGCCGGAGACGTTATCACTGCGCAGGTTATTCAGGATGCCTTGCGCAAGGTATTTGGCTTGTTCATTATCTTGCGGATAACTGAAAACCCATTGCCATGTCTGATCGGTCAAAGTTGCCAAACTGTCTGGCGCGAGTTGACTACTGCCAAGCCGACTGTTTTTTGCCTGAGTGGCCTGAGACAGTTTTTGTTGTGCGATATTCCAGGATTGTACGCTCACTGTTTTGGGGTTGTGCCGGTTATCCCATTGCAGATCTGCCTCAAACAGAACAATGCCTTGATCGCCGGCACGTTGTTTAATCGTGTGCACCGTTGACTGATTAAGTGATTCCGGCGTCGCCAGCGTGACCGTTTCGTTACCGGGTAATAACCAGATATTGGTGGCGGCCAGTCGGCTTTTTAAGAATTTCCAGTCATGGCAGCGAAACTGGACCATTTGCTCATGCTCAGTTTTAAGCTGAGGCGCTTGTTTTATCGTGACGGGTATTCCTGCCTGACTGAATAGTTTTCTGATAATGGCTTCATCACTTTGTTGGCTGAATAGCTGTGAATGGAAATTGTCAGTGAGTTTTTGCAGTGGATGTTTCGCCGTTAGAGTAACCAGACTGTCCTGACCTTTGAACTTAAGCGCTTGCCGAACAATGATCCCCTTAAACAACACGGTTTTTTGCACTCTCACGATCAGTTCTTGATTTGGCCGACAGCTGGTGAGTTCAGCTTGCGCTTTAGCGGTGAAAATCGCGTTAGCGTCACCGGCTACGTTAAGGGTGATCTTGGCGGTGGGAATACCGTTGATTTGATGGTTGACGGTCAGACTAATGACAGAAAACTGGTTAAGGGTTTTTCCCGCTATTTTAACGTCTATCGCCGGTATCTTCATGCGTCCCCCTGTGCCTGTAGCGTTTGCCCCGGGGTGAAATCATCAAGATTATCCAGATTGTTTTGCCAGGCAAGGGTGAGGTAATCAATGCCGCCTGCCAGAGAAGCCCCGGCGCCTAAGGCGATTAACGGCAGCGAGAGCATATCGGTGACGCTGACTGCGGTGATCGGCGGTGATTTTAACTGCTGTTCAGTGGCTTGAATAACAAAGCTTTCGTCCGCGATCAGCGATAAAGTGGCGCTGGCTCGCAGCGGGGTGGCGTCCCGGTCAAACAGGGTGTAATTGATGGTAAGATCACTAGCCCGGCAAGCGAAATAACCTTTGTTTTCCCAACGCATTTTGCCCCATTTGATTTTGAGGAAGTGGGGTACGCTGGTGCTGGCATCCACCGTACACAGGGCTTTCAAGGTTGCGAGTTGGGTTTCTACCGGAATGTTGTTGCCCGGCATAGTGGCGTCAAATAGCAGAACTAACGTTAAACCGGCGGGTTGTGATAGCACGTAGCGGCTGCTTTGGCTGGCGTTGTTAACGCTTTCGTCCTGTTGATAGCGGGTTTGATAATCGAGCTGAATCCCATCAGGGTTATACATGGCCTGTAAGCTGCCGACGGAGATTTTCCCTTCCCGGTCTTTAAAGGCGGTCAGGGTGAGTTTGGACAGGCTGCGTTCAATTAAGCTCATAATAGCCTCCGGTTTCACGCAACGCCTCTAACACTTCCCGTTTGACGATTTCGATCAGGCGGGCGTTATCCAGCGTCTCTTGGGCTAATGTCGGTGGTGTGATGGGATTGCGTGTGATGGGATTACTCTCGGAATCAGTCACTTTAGCCCGAATAATCAGCTCCTTAATTTCGACGGTCATACTTTTACTCCTAACCAGCGCATATCTTGATAACGCAACTCCAGCGAGTTCACTAAAACGGTGTTGCTATTGGCGTCAAAGTCGCCGGTGGACCAGCGTACCGGTAGCGCGTTGCTTAATGTCCAGCTTGCCACGGGTAACGAATTTTCATTCAGTAACATAATCACGACATCGGCATAGACCGCTTTTTCGCCACGCAGGACGCGATCAAACACCCGCGTGAGTGGTGTCACGGTCATCACGCCACGCTCCAACATCAGACTGCCATGTTGGATTTTTTCGGCCAGCCAGGTATTTCTGGCATTTTCCCCGCCCTGGCTGTGTTGGGTGGTTTGCAGCTCGCGGCTCAGGCCCGATATCCGTTGAAAGGCGATATCCAGTGGGCTGGGAATGTTGTTAAAAAGAAAACTGGCGATAAAACGGTGTGACACTGCCGGGGTGTAGAGGTTGTTCATATTTTGCCTCTGTTTAACTTTTGCTTCTGTTTAACTTAGCGGGTGGTACCGGTACGGGTATCGAACGTCAGGCTTAGCTCAATAAATTCAGCCGGAATTAAGACTGCGAGGCTGATTTTCATGATCATTTTTCCGGCCCGTATATCGGCTTCACTCATCGATTCACCCACACCCAATAACACCTCAAACGCCTGATCTTCTTGGGTGCCTCGTAGCCCGCCGTTTAACCATAATTGACGCAACCAGTTGTGGGCTTGTCCTTTAAGTTTCATCCAAGTGATAGCGTTATTAGGCTCAAAGACAAAGGCGCGACCTAGTTGGGTCATATGGGCTTCGATATAAGAAACCAGACGGCGGATTTGGATATAACGCCAGAGTGAACCGGGCGTATTTTCCAACGTTCGGCATCCCCAGATCCTAATACCTTTGCCGGGAAAGCTGCGCACCAGATTCAGCGAGGCGCCATCCGGGTTAAAGAGCGTATTCGCTTCAATATAAGAGTGGACCGGGCTAATCACTTTGGCTAAGGCAATGTTGGCCGGCGCGGTCCATACGCCTTGTTGGTTATCGTTACGCTGGATGACGGCCGCCACTGCGGCGGTGGGTGAAAGTACGATAGGGTTTTGCGCGTTATCCTGATAGGCGCTTTTCAGCAGCGGCCAGTATACGGCGCCCCATTGTCGATCAGCGGAAGAGAACCGTTTTAAACACTCAGCGGCTAATGTGGGATTGTCTGGGGCATCCAATAATCCCATGATACCGCGTCGGCTTTTGCAAAGATTGAGCGCCGATTGCCAAAATTGTAACCAAAGATCTCTTTGAGTATAGGAAACCTCTGTCTGATTAAAGCGGATAACATCCGGGGTGATAATCAGAGTAATATCGTTCTCTGCGGAAATCGTTTGTGTCAGCCACGTTTGTTGCAGCGCGGTGATCAATGACGAAAAATCGCTTGATGGCTTCTCCGTACCCAGTGACAGCACATAAGCTTGCTGGCCGCCGTTTTCAAAGAAATGGCGCACGGAATAGTACATTAATCCTGACTCAGGAAATGACCGGGTAAAATCGGCCAGGCTGTGGAGCTTGATAGCGATTTTATTGACTGGCGATGAGGTGTAACCAATAAAAACCGGTATACCGATAAACGTGTCATCCTGTTTTGGGGATATCAGGTTTTCTGTGACGGTGACGCTCGGCTGTGTTATCTCCATTATCGTCTCCTTAGCGACTGAATAGACGCGGTGTTTAACCGCGTCTCAGTACGATTACTGTGCTACATGTTGTGAAAACTGAAGGATAATAAATTCAGCCGGACGTACCGCGGCCATGCCCACTTTGACAATCATTTTCCCTTGTTTAATGTCGTCGTCAGACATGGTGATACCTTTACCAATCTGAACAAAATAAGCTTCCTGAGGTTTATTTCCCGCTAATGCCCCTTGTTGCCATAAGGAATAGAGATAATTGTCAATGGCTGACTTCACTCGCTCCCAAGTAGGTTGGCTATTGGGTTCAAAAACAGCGGTGCGCATGGCTTGCTTGATATCCCGCTCTGCGCTGTTAAACAGACGTCGAACCGGAATATAGCGCCAGTTGTCATCATTTTGCAGAGTACGTGCGCCCCACACCACAAAGCCCCGCCCATTGAAATAGCGAATAGCATTGATGCCCTGTTGATTCATGGTGCCTTGTTCATCGTCATTGAGTCGTTCAGTGACATCATTGATACCGCTTAGCACGGCATTCGCCGGGGCTTTCCAGACACCACGGCTGGCGTCAGTGGCACAATACACGCCCGCCATTACTGCACTGGCAGGAATGACGTTGCCGTTGGCGGCTATTTTGTTCTGTATTGTTTGAGTAGCTTGTTGGTAGACAGCTAGATTTTTCTGTTTGAGTTGCGCCAGATTGGTGATTGCATCGAGTTTTGTTTCCGCATCTTCATAACCTGAAACAGCTATAGCACTATCTTCCGCTTGCATAAGTTGTGAGACTTTCACCGCTGGATAGTAAGTTGCGGTTTGCGATTGCACATTAACGCCAGGTATGCTGGTTTTAGTTTGGCTGTCAGCGATCAGAAAATAGCCGGCATTCAATAATGCGGGGGTTAAGCTGTTGTATATCGCGCTCTGGTAAGAAGAATCCTGTTCCGGGCAGACGATTAAAGTAATCTCCAGAGCTTGCTCAATTAATTCGGGGATTAATGCCGAAGCGGTAGCATCTTGGGGATTAGCAACCGGCAGGATATAACAAGGTCCACCGCCATTTTGAAAATAAAGTTTTACCGCGTCACTACTTGTTGTGTAGGTACCGACAGTCACAGCGTAAGTGTAACCGGAGCCTGTATCATTTGCGCTAAGAGAGATATCGGTTGTAGCAACAACTGCTGCATCGCCTGCAACTTTCTCGGAAGGCGGAGTGGGAGGCGGTGGTGTTGGCGTTGGTTTAGTCGATGTGATGGCGATTGACGTAATACAACCGACATTAAATAGATTGGTAAAATCCAGCCAGCTACTAACACGTACCGCTTTTAGGGGTGAGCTAGTTTTTTTAGGTTGGAAACGGCCAATAAAAACAGGTATTGCGGTATTCCCGTGGCTGACAGAGAGCGATAATGACGCATCTTCTTCAATATAGACGCCAGGATAAGTTGGTGTCGTTGGCATGCTGCCTCCAATTATTGTGCGATATTCTGCGTGAACTGCAAGATAATGAATTCGGCTGGACGAACAGCGGCCATGCCGATTTTGACGATCATTTTGCCCTGCTTGATATCGTCATCAGTCATGGTGACGCCTTTACCGATTTGAACAAAATAAGCCTGATCGGCTTTGTCGCCCATTAATCCGCCTTGCTGCCAGAGGGAATGGAGATAGTTATCAATGGCCCTGCGTACAGCTTCCCAAGTCGGTTGGCTGTTAGGCTCGAACACCGCGAAACTCATGGCGTTTTTAATGTCCCGTTCCGCGCTGTTAAACAGGCGACGAACCGGGATATAACGCCAGTTATCGCTGTCTTCAAGGGTTCTTGCTCCCCAGACCAGCGTACCAATCCTAGGAAAAGTACGGATCATATTCAGTGCTTTACCTTGGTTATATTTTCCTTGCAGATCGTCGGTCATCGGATATTTAGGTTGTAATCCGCCCTGAACAGGAACGTTGGCGGGGGCTTGCCAGACGCCCCGGCTATTATCGACACTGGCATAAATACCGGCCATGACGGCACTGGGTGGAATATCAATGGAGGCTTTATTTTCTCCCCATGCAGCGGTCAGCCAGGGGTAATAAACCGCGCCATATTGAGTTGCTGAATAAGGCTTAAGTACATCATCGGGTGTTTGGGTTGAGGTTATTTGATCCTTTGGGCCGTCAAAAATAGCGAATAATCCTTTGCCTAATTGACAAAGTGTTCCGACGGCGGTGGTGATCTCTTCTCCGGCGGCAACCAATAGCGTGACATCATCAAGTACCGGCACTTGCTTTTCTAAATCTTGCGTTTTGACGAGATAACCATATCCACCGCCGTTAATAAAATAGGCCCGCAGTGCGATATCAAGTTTATCGGAAGGATTAAATTGTCCACCTTTTAGTGTTAAATACTCCAGCCAGCTACTGACGCGAATATAGGGCTTACTTGATATTAATGAATTATTATTTGCGACGGCAAAAACAGGCACTGCCGTTGCACCGGAACGAACAGAAAGGGACGGTGAAGCGTCCTCTTCAATATAAACGCCGGGATAAGTTGGGGTTATTGGCATATTGCCTCCAAGTTATTGTGCGATATTTTGCGCGAACTGTAGGATGATGAATTCGGTCGTGATGAACCATGCCAATATTGATCATCATGTGTTAGCGCATGGATAATTGGCTATGTCAGACGATTGTTTTCTTTAATATAAACATCGGGATAGATCGTTATTGTGGATCTATTAAGGTGCCTGAATGGTGACTCGATCCGCGACCAGTGCGATTTCTTGAATGGCAATATCATTGCTGGTGGCGTCAAAAGAGGGGGAGGTGAATGACGTTGGGAAAGCGTTTGTCACATTCCAGGTCATTAGAATCTCGGTGCCGGCTTCGTTGGTCAGACTAATTGCGATATCTTTTTTCTCAACCTGATTAAGTTGAATCGCATTAATCCAGTCAAAAAGCTTAGTATCGCCGGGAAAGACGCCTTTACGCAGGGTAATATTGATCGATTGACGTTGGCCCGGCATTTTATAGTAATTACCGGTACCATCTTTATATTCGATGACGTCGTGAGAGATATCGAGTCCGGAAACATTGTTAAAAGGGATTTTCTCATCGCCAATAGAGACAACAAACCGATAAGCAGGAATGGGATAGTCAACAGCAATTTGTTCTGGAGTTATAGCCATGATTTTTTCCTTGATTGTTTACATTTGAAATATAAGGAAAACGTCTATTACTTTGTTTTCCTTATTACCTAACGATTGGGTATAGCTACCGCAACAACCTGATTTACATAGGTCTTTATTCGTATTAAAGGATTTGTTCAATGATTATTTAAATCACCTTTGATAAAGCGAGGTGATTATAGAGAATGAATTTTTAGGCGGTAGCATCAATTAATAATGATATTTATTTTTAATTGATGTGGCAGGTTTTAGTGATTTCATGTATCAGCGTTAATTTACTGCTTTCTGTAAACATGAAAATAAATAACAGGTGTGATTTTTATGTTGAATAATATCACGCGATTATGAGATTTTTCATTGCCTGGTAGTTTTGTTCTTTAATCATTTCAACGATAAATTAATTTTTGAATAAAAATATAATCATGAAAATGATTGCTAGTGAAATGAGTTAGAATATTTATTGGCGGTGAAAAAAGGGAACCGCGATTTCAGAAGCACGTGGATTCAAACCCGGTCTTTCGCTTGGAATGTAAATGTGCCGCTTCTATGTGTTTTGTGCATTGACTCAAGCATTTTTATGCCGATAACGTATCAACAGTAAGTTTGTCGGACATTTGTTCAAGTTCACTCTGGTGATTTCCATCACCGTTTCACGGCCAAGACCCATACCTCGGTGACTGTTCTGCCAGTCACCGTAAGATTCTCTTTTAACACGAATCGTTGAATACTGATTAAGAACTTTCAGCACGAGTTAGTGGCGTATTTGCTCAAGTTCGTTCTGACTCAGACCGGTGGTTTTCATCACTGTTTCACGATCGATTCCGCTGTTCAGCAATGCATGAGCAATTTTTAACGTTGCTTCCTGGCGTCCCTCCTGACGTCCCTCCTGACGTCCTTCCTGGCGACCTTCCTGACGTCCTTCTTGACGTCCCTCCTGACGTCCTTCTTGGAGTCCTTCCTGACGTCCTTCCTGACGTGCTTTATGTTCTAATCTTTGCGCTATTGTCATCAGTACCTCCTCATACTTCGGGGACTGTTCTGCCAGTCGCCGGATAAAACCCTCTGGATCGGCGGTATCTCCCGCCTGTAATAAGTAGTTTAGCACGCTTCTTAGCTGATCTTCCGTATGGTAACCATACGCCAGCAATATGGACAGTTTTTGCAGTGACCCCATCATGTCACGCTGCCAGATATGCTTTTGCACCATTTCCAGTAGCGCGACCCGTTTATGCGTTAGGATTTCATCATCCGAAATTACCGTCACATCTACCAGCGGGAATGGACTGGAATAGAGCTCCTTCGCCAGAGCTGGATCATCGAAGCAGTCGAGCCAATTGGTACTCCAGGGATACGGTTGTATTTTCCCGTGATAAAACAACACCGGAATGACCAGCGGCAATTTTTCATGTCCTTGCTCCAGATGCCGTTGCATGGCTGAAATACTGTAACGTATTAATCGGAACGCCATCATTTTGTCCGGGGAACTTTGGTGTTCGATCACGCAGTACACATAACCGTCACCTTGCACCGTTTTCAGTGAATACAAAATATCGGAATAATGCGCACGCAGATTGTCTTCAATAAACGACCCTGATGCCAATTGCAATGTATCCAGATCACAAACTGCCCGTAATGTGGCAGGCAAATGTATCTCTAGAAAGTCTCTGGCCGTATCAATATGACCTAGAAACTGTTTGAAAATAGCGTCATGTGGCGTTGGTGTATTTTTTTTCTTCATAGGCGGATAATAGCATACTTTTTTTATATTGAAGGAATATTAAGCAAGAAACTGAGCGGACTGTGATGTCTTGAATTTCCCTCTTAATCGAAGTTCAGGTTAATTATCAACATAACTTGTTACTGGATTGGTATTGGTATAAAAGCGCAAAGCCTGATCATTGCGACTAAAACAATAGCCTAAAATAACATGATAATCCGGAGAATTAATAATTTCTTCCATCTCCTGATAGGTAGTTTTTCTGACATCTTTGATATGTATTGGTTCACTCCTATCATATTCACCTTTTCTATCATCTTTGTCTTCATTAAAAAATAGCTTTTCACGTAAGTCTTTTCTTCTGACTCCATTAGTATTAGCATCCCAATTAAACCCAAAAGCATCACAGTGAGATCCCGTTAGGATTAAAATGGGTTTACCGTCATATTGAGGATTGGACGTAATCATTCTTATCGGGTGATTTAAATCATAATCTGTTATTGCGGTATCCGAACCATAAATTTTTTTACCATTAAATAATATAGAATGCCAATTTTTTCCACTGGCATTTCTTTTCTTAAGTTGTTGTTTGGTTAAAACAATTATTTTGGGATCACGCAACTGTTGAAACTCATTAGGTATATTCGGTTGCTTACTAAAAGCAGGACCTCTCATATTACTACTGCATAAATTATCAGTTTCTGATGTAGCCTCAGTCGTTCCTGCCATATGGAGTTTAGGGTTAAAAAGTGAATCGGTGGAAATCTCGCTTTGATGGCCTGTTTTGGCTGATTGGTGTTTCATTGAATTTATTTTTTTATTTGCGTAGCTATCTTTTTTATCGAAAGTGGAGTACATGTTATCACCTAAGTTTTGATTCAAATGTATATTAGGGGTAAATGAAATTTAAATTGTTGTTTATATTTTACTTTCATTTAAGAATTGATTTGATCAACCAACTCTGTAAGGTGTATGAGAAGAGATGATAATAAAATATCGATGATTAAATTTTTATTTCTCGACTTTTTTCCATTCCTTCACTTTCACGTTTCCTGGGATTTTTATTTCAAGACTGCCATTAAACTTACTATCTATACGTTCCAGAATCCCTTTTGCATCCAAACGCCCTAATTGAACTGGATTTATGCCAGATTGTTTTAATAATAATGATTTTAAGTCAGACAGTTTCCCTTTTACAGCAGGGGCTTGTGAAAGCTTTTTTTCGTGCAGCAAGTCAGGAGAAGCAAAAAATTCAGCTTCATCTAACCCAATTTCTTTAAGTTCAGCAGGGTTTTCTATATCAACTTCTGCAAAGTGAGTCGTATTAGACAGGAATTTTCTATCAGATACTTCTCCATTTATTGCTAACAAGAAGAAAGTAAATGCCGTATTTCCTAAACGGTTCCAATCATCTTCATTAGTATTGCTTCCTTGAGTACGCTTTAATGTTTTTTTTCCCTCATTGACTAAATTAAAATTTGATCCAATTTCATTAAATACAGGTTCTTCTATTTGGGCAGTCGTGTAATGCCTCAGCGTGAATTTCTTATCTTTTACTTTATCTAAAAGATTTGCAGGTGCTGTTTCAGAGGAGAATTTTATTTCATTATTGGTGATGTCATTCATTATTTCAAATGGCAATTTTCTATCGGAAGGGGAAAATCTATCTTTATACTGATTGAAAATATCTTCAGCTTTGGGTTTTTCATTCGGATTTTTGCGAGTGCCCGGTGTTACTGAGCTTTCTTTTTTCATCACCAAATCCGGTGTATGCTCCTGTGCTTTACTTTCACTGTCACCATTCTTTACTTCGGTTTCCAGTTTTTCGGTGTGCTGTTGATTTGGGGTGTCTTGTGCATTTAAATCTTTTCTATCTCTTCTATTTTTAGATGTATCGAGTTCAAGGTGTTCAGTTTGGTGCTCAGTTTGTTTACTGCTATTTGATCTTGCAGGAGCAGCAATAGCTTGAGCTGCTTGAGGGCTAATTTCGAATTTTTTTCTAAGTTCATTTATTATTGGCATGATATTACCACCTATGAATTTCGAATATTAAATAATATATGGATTAAATTAAACGCTAACACGAAAAAGTAAAATAAAAACATTAAAAATAATTAATTTTAATAAATAATTATTTGTTAAGTGAGTGTTTGCTATTTTAGTATGAAAATAATTTTAAATCCCAATTAACTTATCAGCATTTTCTTTAGAAACAACAATGCCGACACCATTTATCTTAACAATAGCTTCTTGGTTATCTTTCCATTTTACAAGCGTATCTTTTATTTGTGGTAAATAAGTTGTACTGGTAATGCCGTAAACTTCAACAATAACGCTTTCATTTTCTTGATTTAGATTATTTTCTGTATCAGGCTCGGTTGTCAGATTCACTTTAACAAGGGCAAGACGTACATCTTCTGTACCGCCTAATTCTGCGCATAATTTATCTATTAAAGCTTGGTTGATTTGTGAATTATCCAGACTGGTTTTTTGATCCACAGAAGCGGATATTTTACTGACAGGGATTACACTGTCAGAAGCAATGATAGTTGTCATGTTGACTCCAATTCTACTTAATTTTTAAAATGCCAATCGGCCGGTTTTATTTAATTCAAGTATCACGGCCCGTTCTATATGTTTATTTTTTAGGTTATTTTTCTATTGATTGGCATAAATAGGTTGGGTTGATTTTTCTGTTTATGATTTTACCGATGAATTAATAGCAAAGTACAAAGATAATCATACCTATGATTATCAGAAAAATAAATTAAAATGATTATTTTTTAGGTATATATTGTCTTGGTTATTTAATAACGTTTCTAGTATATGAGAATGACCATGTTGTATCCTGACTGTTGCAATAATGAAATAGAATCGGAAATTTATTGATATAATGGCACTTTCTTTTCAAGAAAGTTGCCATTATAGATTATTTATATAATCAATTCCTGCCTTATATTAATGATTATTGCAACTTGTTAATATCGAGATAGCTATCTCGGATATCAGGTTAGGCGCTATAAAACGGCGGATAGTGTAATTCGGACAGGCTATAACAACCGTTTTTTGAGTGAATTGATAACCTTAATACTATTACCGTTCTTGCCAGGGGAAACGATAGCATCCTCCGACAATACTTTAACGCTCACTTGGCCGTTATCATTAGCTAACAGCGCGTAGCTATAACCGGCTCTAATAGCGGGTTTTCCGGGTTTGATTTCATCATAGTTAAAAACGCTGACATTTTCTGCGGTATTGTCAATCACAACTGCCTGTTTTCCCATATAGGTAATAACACTCTGATCATACTCTGCAAAAATATTCACTAAATCGTTATTTTGTTTATTAACTGCAATTGGTTTGCTATCCGATAAAAGGGCTTTATGACTCTGAGCGGTAGTGACAACACCATCCTGCCCGGTTCTCCATTCATCATCGCCCGGTTTTTGGCCGGTATGGTAAGCAAAGAAATAATTATCCTTCACGGCATACACCATAGTGCAACCGCTTAACGCCCCTGACGTGACAATGATCGGATACCCGGGCCGAATATCTCGCAAGGCAATTTTTATTCCCACAGTTCCCGATGCGCCATTAACCACATTAATACCGGTAATATTGTGGTCTAATTTATTTTTTCCCCAATGCTTTCCTATAGCTCCTGAACCCGATTCTGAAGAGGTTACTTGATCACCACGAAATCCCGTAACAACATCATGAAAAGGGATCTCCTGACCAGAGTCACTATTTCTCAAAGAGCTCGCCTGCTCAAGCTGATTATTGCTATCATAACGATGTGCTATCACCGGTATATCGATTGGCGCATTATCACTACCCACCAGTAATCCCTTTCTCTTGAGCGGAGAAATATGCCCTTTATTAAGCTTATTATCCGCGGTGAAGTATTTTAACATTGATAATTCCTCTATAATAATTAAATTTTTTACCTTTAAGATTTATCTGATAATGATTGTTCAGATAATCTGATACTACGAATATAAATATTTAAATAATGCATCTATTTTCGACTGAGAAACAAACTCTCATAGGTGTTTCTTTAGTGCAATAGTTTTAGTTTACAGCATAATGTTATCCGTTTTTGTTTTGTTATTTAACTATGTGTATTTAATCATAAAGTTGAATAATGGGTATTTAATTGAGATCTATTTTCAGATTTGTCTTGTTTTTATTATCAACGTTTTGGTGCAATAATTATCTGATTAATCAGAAAAATAACAAAATGTATGGATTTGAAAAATTAATTATCATTGGAAATAACGAGGGCTATATTATTAAATATAGCCCCCGGGTTTTACATATAAATTATGGTATATTATTTAACGTCTATAATACTAAATTTCACTTTGATGTAATAACTGTTTTCACTTTCACGCTTTAGATATAAATTATTAACATCTAGAATGCTTGTTTCAAGTTTCCCATTTTCTTCTCTTCCGGCTTTAAAATCTTGGGAATTGCTATTAATAATATTTGCCAGATAGATTCCTATCATGTTTAGATTTATAACCTTTATTGCCAATGAACGAAAACCTTCTGAATCATTGATTTCTAAAATGACATTTCCATCTGATTTATCTCCGCCTTTAAAATGTAGGTGTTTGCCTACTGTTATTTCACTGAAATCAAGCAAGTTATTGCTATATACATTGAAGTTGGATAGAGAATGATTATCCAGTACTGTTTGTGTTTGCATTAATTCAGGGCTATCTTCTTCTCTGCCAGGTAAAAAGATATCATAATTTTCTTGTTTTAAAGAATCAGCAAAAGTAATAATTTTATCATCTGTTGTTACCACGCCAATCATATATTCGCTATAACTGAGAGTGTTATTGCTATTGGTAAATAACATCGATGTCAAAAGGTATTTTATATCTCGTGGTTCATTAAGATATTCATTGACATTAATAGTGGAAATCTCTCGTTTAGTTCTGTTTGAACCCTCAGCTTTAGGTTGTGGTAACGTTTTCAACTCTTTATTTTCCCAATACTTTTCATGTTCGTTTCTATAGCCGCGAGTGACTGCATAAGAACGAGTTGTACTTCTGGGTTTGCCGTTATCCCAGATTTCTCTACACGCTAATACATGAACATTTTCATAATTTTTCTCTTTAATGAATTCAATAAGGTCTTTAATACTGACTTTTTTATCAATAGGAACATTTGGGTTAATGCTTATTAAGTCAACAGCCGGTGTGCCATCATTTACCCTTATTACTGTTTTTCTGTTTTCGATTAATGCCAGAACATACTCTTTTTCTTTATCTTTTTCATACCATGAAAATTGATATTCTGCGACTTTGGGCACTGAACTATTTTTTAATTTTGAGGCGCTAATGCCTGTTGCATCTTCTGCCCTTAAATTTGTATGTTTTTCTATAATATTACCGATGTTCTTTAACTGTTCAAATTTCTTTTCAGTAAATAACGATTTTAATAAGTCATAATCTTTATATCTGTTAGGGAATGCTGCCCAGAATTTTTCATAATTTCCGCCAACCGCTGAATGAGGATTTAATTTATTAAATTCATTAACAAATCGTTCAATAAGTGGATCATCTAACCGGTATTCATCTGGCGCCCAAAATATAAGATTTTTATTTTTTGGAAATATAATTGGTCTGGCTGAATTCTCACGACCACCATGAGCGGAAAAAATAGCGGTTTTACTGGTAGCAGGATTTTCGTTTTTATCCCAGGCGGTATAGATATTGAATTTAGAGTTGGATTCATCAACTCCCACAGTATAATTTGAATCACTGTTGTCTAATATTTTAAATTTACCGACTTCTCCTTTATCCCTTAGTAGATAAAATGCATCCTGACGAGTATCCCCGGTCGGCGATCTAACAAATGTTTTAGGCCGATTGGCATTTTCGGTCAGTATCTTTTCTGATGAATTTGTTAATGCTTGAAATTTTCTATGTTTATTAATATAAGCCAGAGCATAAGCTGATCTGGCGACTCTGCCATTCCCGTCACCAAATGGATGAATTTCAATTAAAGTTGAATAGATAAGGAAAGGATCAACGCCATTAACGCTTTTTGTTCTTGCCAGATAATAAGGAAGAATCGTTTTGGATGATTCCATATGTGGAAATATCTGATCACCAAAACCACGATAATGTCTTAATGTAGCACCCGGCTTTAAACGATAGAGTTCATCGTGCAGTTGTGTCAATATATTAAAATCACTGATATCTTTGTCAATATATTTGGATAGTACTTTTGTGACATGGTGTGCGTCATTAGCGTTTGATGTACTTTTACTGACAATCCAATTGGCTGCTTTATTTAAATGACTGCTTCCTGAAATATCTTCAACATTAATTATTTTTCCTAGCTGATCTGAAAAGGTTAATTTATCGTCAAGGAAAGTTGATATATAATTAATTCGTTTCCTGTCATTTATTAAAGTATAACTTCTTGCTGCTACTTCATCTTCAAGCTTCCTGAATGATATTTTATTGATTGGACTCCCTTCATAATCTAATGTGATCGAATCCTTTATCATCTTATTAAGTTTTTCCCAGCCAACAATTTCAGCTAACTCTTTGGCCTCTTGCGTTTTCATCAGATGTGATTGTAAAACTTCTGTCTTTTTCTCAGTATTAAATCTTGACCAATATTTTCGATCAAAAAACCATTTATATCTATTGCGAATGTTTTCTAATCTCCACGGATTAGTGTTTGAACCGGGAATTTTCTTGACACTCTCTCTGGCTAATTGAGAATTTCCTCTATAATTAATGTTTATTTTTTTGATATTGAATTTATTAGTAATGTATCCACCGCTATTCTCAATTAACTTTGCGCCTTTAGCAATTTTTCCACTGATTGCCCGATTACTAAAAATTGCATGGAAAGCGGATGAAACAGCAAAATTAACCCAAGCCTCTTGTTGTAATGCGTGACTCTCCTCATTAGTGTTCACAATCGCTGATTGAATAAGTGGTATGATGGTATTGGCCGTAATAGTGGCTAAATAACCTTTGATCGGGCTGATAGGGAGAGTCATTGAGATAGCCTCGAAAAGCTGTCTGATTATATTAAGATAATAATCAGCTATAATTTCACTTTCCGTATAGCTTATCTCATCCATATGTTCTATATATTTATCAAGAAATTCGTCTACTGTTGTTCCTGTGGAACCAGAAAGTTTATTAATTCCTTCATTGATATAATATTTCACATCTTCATTGTTTCTAAATCTATTGATATATCTTTCATAATCACCGGTAACATCGTGCAATTTAATTAAAATATTTTCAATGTCGCTATTTAATAGATATTTTATATCTTTTCCACTATATTCAACTTTATTAAACTCTTTGTGATTGATGTTTCTAATTAAATCATAAACTGTGAAATATTTAGTTATGGGTTTTGGTTGGTTTTTACATACATCAAATTTTCTATTAATCTTAGGCTTGCATTTATCAAGCATTCTCTTTGAAATAATAACAGTAACTCGTTGATCTAAACGAACACGATTACCAGAAATTTCTTTAACTCTAGATTCAATATACTGATAAGGTGATAATATTTTTGAAACCGTATCTTCTGCCTTTGCTAATCTTTGAAGTTTTGTAATAACGTTCTGATTAAATTCACCTATTTTATTACCTAAATCATTATTAAGCAGATCTTGCTGCATTTCAAATGTGATCCCTTCAGGGAAAATAATTTTTTGTTTAATATCATCTGATATATTACCTTTCAGTAATCCCAGAATCGAAACTCTAGCAATACTATCTTCAATTGCAAGGCAAGTTTCTATGTCAATATTAGAAGTAAGATTATGCTCTTGGCGCCACCCTTCAAAGTAATCAATCAGAACTATGTCATTAAGTTCTTCATTGTCAAAATTAGATTCATGATAACGATCCAACTCTTCTGAATATTTAGTCTTTAAATATTGTAACGAAGTATATCCATAAAAATCATAATTATAAGGAATATGATTGGACATTACAGTAATAGAGTCAGCATCAGTTTCAAATTGCCGATTTTTATTAAAATAGATCATCTCCTCATATCTATTTTCTAACTCAGGTACTGAATAGGTTTGTTTATGAATATCCGTATGATGAAAGGCCCTGAAATATCTTGCATAGGGCACTTGTTCTACTCTCAATCTATGATAATTAAAATTTTTAGCGTGGTATATTTCATAAGCTTTGGTAAAGTCTTGTTCAGAAAAAATAGCGACAGGAATATCAGAATGATAACCGCTATAGGATTGTTCACTTATTTGATAATTAAATTTCATTTTATTGGTCTCTCTATTTTTTATTGATGGTGTTTTATTGCATGATGAGTGTTTTTGCTATGTTTTTTTGTTTGGCATATTTCCAATTATTAATTTCATAATGATAAATATATTAGGAGTAAATAATATATATTAGTTGTCATTGATATTTTTCCTATTATATCCAGAAACTTTTATATTTTTGGAGGTAAAGGTATCGGCTTCAATTCCACCTAAATCGGCACATAATTTATCAGTCAGAGCTTGGTTGATTTGTGAATTATTTAGGCTTGGTTTCTGAACCACCGAAGCAGAAATTTGGCTAATGGGTGTAATGTTGTCTTTAATATCTTGCAGTTTCATTGGTACGGTAATTGAATACATTAGAGAGAGGCGAGGGCGATTACCGAGAGCTTGCCAAAAGTTACCCAGGCTATTTAAGTTTTCTTGTTGTGGAATAATCCGGGTATAGGCGCCAGGAATGCCGGTTAATTGGCGGTTGTTAATTAATGCATTCAGAACACGAGTCATCACTTGCGCTGCTTGATTATTGGGTTGGCTATCCGGGCTTGAACTGTCGCTTGAAGGTTTATTCGCATCCCAGTAAGTGATTAAATAGTTACAATTGATATTAACCCATCCCGGCAATAGTGTGCTGGTAATCGGGTTATAACGCCTTGGTTCGGCAGAGCGTAATTGTAAATCTTCATTGATGTCATAAAGAAATACACTGACCGTCGGTTCCGATTGAATGGAATTAATTTCGGGTAGATCAAAACGGATATCAATTTTATTGCCATTGGTATTTAGATACTGGGATAAAACAGTATTTAATGCGTTATTTACTTCAATAATCGCATTGTCAGAAGCAATTAGGGTTGTCATATTTATTCCAATTTTGTTGAATCTTTAGAAAACCAATCGGCCAGTTTTATTTAATTCAAGTGTAACAGCTCGATTTAGATGTTTATTTTCGATTTGATCACAGTGGTCATTTTTTGCTAACATTGAGGCTAATAGCGCAATATTTCTGATATTAGCCCCGGTTAAATCAGCTCGTTTAGCCAGATGGGTAAAATCAATGGTATCGGATAATTTAATTTGTTCCGGCCAAATGACTTGCCACATTTTCTTACGTAATATTTCATCGGGATAAGCAAAACGGGTAATAAAGGTAAAACGGCGATTAAAAGCACTGTCTAAATGGCTGCGATTATTGGTGGCTAAAATTACTAATCCCGGATAACTTTCCAATCTTTGTAATAAGTAGGAAACTTCAATATTAGCATGTCTGTCTTGAGCATCTTTGGTTTCACTGCGTTTGCCAAATAAAGCATCCGCTTCGTCGAAAAATAGCACGCCGGAATCCGCTTCGGCCAGATCGAAAATCCGGGAGATGTTTTTTTCCGTTTCGCCAATATACTTATTCACCACGGTAGAGAGATCCACTTTAATTAGATCAACGCCAAGATGACCGGCGATCACTTCGGCAGCCATCGTTTTGCCAGTCCCGGATTCTCCATAAAATAGCGCACTAATACCGGTGCCATAACCGATTTTTTCCTGAAAGCCGGTAGCCAGAATTTGGTCACGGTAATGAATGGCGGCAATAATCTCTTTTAATTGTTGGGTTAATGCGTCTGAAATGACTAAATCATTAAGGCTGCGTTTGGGCGTTATTCGTTGCGCTAATTTACCGAAATTCTGTTGAGCACGGAAACTTAATGCCTTATGCAGATCGGTTTCTTCCAATTGACCTTCCGGTTGTCGGAGTATTTGGTATTGATTCGCTTCTATAAGGATTTGCGGTAATGTTTCTGCGGTGAATGAAAAACGTTGGCATAGCTCAGTAATATTTATTTTCTGAACGATATTATCCGATAAACTTGCTTCCAGCATGGTTTTTTTATCCGCCAGAGTCAGTACCGGCATATTAATTTGCACTATTGGCAGGTGTTTAATCCACATTAGTGAATCTTGTGGTTCTGCCAGACAAACTACACGTAATTTTGGTTGATTTAATAAATCGGATAATTCGCTATGTAATATTTTCTTTTCATCTTTGAGCAAAGAAAAATTGAGAATTAATAAACAGGCATCATGTAATCGTGTTTCCCGTACTGCATCTATCAGCAAGTTAGGATTACTTTCCTCCGGCAGTTGAGCTAAGTCTAGAGTTAAGGTATTGATATTATGAAATGCCATAATATTGCTTACCGCTAATTCTCTGGCGCTATCTTGTTTTCCTCTGAGTATTACCAGCGGGCGTAGTTCATCGGTTTTATTTAATAATATTTTTTCAAGTGAACGGTAAAGGGGTTGTGGATACCAACCGTGTGAGGCAGAAGCATGCCAATAAGCACAAGTTGTCAGTGGCGGTAAAATAACCCGTTGGCCTGATAAGAAATGCCAAATAGTGCTGTGAGTTAGAAATTGAGTTTGTAACCAAATAGGCTCTTCGTTGTTATTAAGCCGTAATAGTTGATGACTGATTAACGGTGTTTGCGGCAGAAGGCTATTTTGTAGTAATTGCCGATCACTTTGGCGTTGGCTAAATAATTCAATTGCTAAGGCAAAACTCGGCCACTGTTTTTTGCTGTTACCGTGCAGAGCAGCAAATAACGCATGATAACGGCTATCGAAATGGGGTAATAAACCTAATAATAAAACATCCCGTTCAAATTCAGTGAGTTCAAAACGTTCAACTAATTGTGATAATGCATTGGGGTTTTCTTCGATTTCAGGGAAATTAATAATATCATCTTGTTTAGTGATCCAATGAGGAATGCCTTGTGGCTTTGTCAGACGCTGGTTTAATTCATCTTCGGTAAGGAGAAAACTCTCCGGTAAATAATCGTATTTTTCTCCATTTTGGTAATAGTAATGTTGTAATCGCAGATCAATACGTTCCAGATGAGGGTAAATCCAGTGTAACTCTGTTGCCATGTAATGGTTGTTTTTAAGTAGAGAGTTCATATAAACCTGTTAAATATTTTGCCAGTCGATTAATAAAGAGCGATCCAACCAGGGAAGTTTGGCGATATTTAATGGCCACGGCCAGTCAGCCAGCAATGCATCAAATGGCTGTTGCTGGATGGTGATTTTGATTTCTTGCTCGTTTGTCAGCAATTCTCCCGGTCGTTGTAAAAATAGTTGGCGGACATCATTACGGCTTAATTTTTTCCAGCCGGGAAGTTGAGCAATAACGGTATCTAGCCATTGCTCTGTTATCAATTGCTTCTCTGGTTTAAGAAAGATTGATTCACTGTTTTCATCAGGCGTTAATCCGCACAGAATGTTATTGAGTCTCTTGCGCTCAGCCGGTGTTTCATCGGTTCCCCAAATCAGATAGTTAAGGAAATTAACAGCGCTAAATTGGGCTTGGCGATGGATAAATTTTTTCCCTTCAAGTAGGCCAAGTTGATTAAACAATGCGGGTAGTATCGGCCATAGTATTAATGTTCCGGCATTATTGACTTGGCGTGGAGAGTTTGATGCTGATAGTATTTTTTGATTTTCTGTGATCACCTTCTGATTTACCAGAGGTTGATGTTGCTGAATATCTGAAAAATTAATGTTATTCGTGGTTGATTTTTTACCGGGTGTATTTTTATCTATATGATTTGGCATAAAGCATTCCAATAGATATTGGTATTCTTCAACCGACAGATATTTTTGGCAAAGCCGTGAAACAGAAACGGTTTGCCAGAGTTGTTTTAGCCAACTATTTAATGGAATATTGTGGTTCATAGCTTGGCGAAATAATTTAATAACATATGTGGCATTAAGTACACCGTTATTAAGTTCAGTTGTAATATGTGAAATGATTTTTGTATTGGGTTTAGGTATTTCCTGAATATTATGCCGCTGTAGATATTCCAGTGCATTGAGTATCAGTTGTGCGGAGGAGACAAGCTCCTCCTGATATTGTGATTTGTTTACTTCTTCGGATAATCTGCGATTAATGGCAATGAATAAAGCGGGTTGCTTGATAGCCAAAAGTCGTTGTAGACCATGTTCAGATAGACAGCTTTTTGCCAATAGCAATATCCATTTGTTCTCTATCTGTGTTAATTGATGAGTAAGTTTATTAATATTAATCTCTTTATGATTGGTTATTGTCTCCAGTGTATTTAATTGGGAATATTGTTGATATAAAAAATGAATAAAACTCTTCGCATCAATTAAATAATTATCGCAGAATGCGGAAGAATCATCGGTAAATTTATTAGATATTAGTTCATTCAGTAGAATTTCTTCCTGATGGTTGTTTATCTGATATTGGTTAAGTGCTTTATTCAGCTCAACCTTGAGACGAACAGGGAATAATGAGTTAAATTCATAGGAATTTATTTCACCAAGATTAAGGGTTAATGTCTCTAAAGAGATATGCTGATGAATGTTATATTCATAAAAGTATGAGTTGAGTAATTTATGTATATTGTCTTGATTAAGCATGGAGCCATGCAATACTTTTTTAGCTACCTGTTGATTATTAGCTGCAATAGTAATGGTAATCCGATTTAACAGATTTGGTGCCCAAGACATATTAATATCTCATTTTTAACTAATAAATGTGGTAAATATAAATATATGTATAATACTATTCTGATTAACGAGTCTATTTTTTCATGATATATCTTGCATAAAATGCATTTATTCTTAAATTGCCTACTTGAACTTCTGTACTTTGTTCAACACCTATATACCCTACATTATATAAGAGCCAATCAACACTATTTATCTTTCTTGACCAACCTGAAATTAATGTGATCTCATTAGTCATGCCCTTGTTTAGATTAGGTGTGCCATTATTCCCATCGCACCATAGCCAACCATTAGGTAAACTGCCATTACTATAAAATGGTACAATTGTTCCTGAAGGAATAATTAAGTCCGCGAGTGCTGATGCAATTTGTTGAATATTAACACTTACACCATTTGAATTAACTGTAATACCATTGCCTGCTTTAACTGAAACACCACTATTATCAACAGTAATACCATTACTAGCCTTGACAGCCACATAATCGTAACCTGCATCAATGCCATTACCTGGGTTAACTGATATTCCATTGTCTCTATCAAACAGGCCATTGCCTATCTTTACAGATAAAACATCATTTTTGGGTTCTAATATTAATGGAGAAAAGGCATGACTGATAGGTTTTCCCATTTTTAAACTGACACCGTTACTGTCTACTTTAATACCTTCACCAGCTTTAACTTTTACCCCTTCATTAACTATTTCAATACCGTGATGATTATTGACTTCAAGCTTATCGTTGTTAATTCTCAATCCTCTGCCGGCATTGACTGCTAATCCGTTATTATCAACTGACAGGCTTTTATTCTTGATTTTTACACTTAATCCATTCTCATCTGCCTTTAAACCACCATTGTCGTTAATTTTTACCGCTAGTGCACCGCTATTATCCAGTTTCAGCGCTGAATTTGGATTATCTGTTTGACCGGGAGCTTTACCAACAGCCCAGCGCCCCATATCAGCAATATTAATCAGGTCGGCATAATCGGTTTGTAATGGAATACTGCCTTCTTTAAAGCGCTTTTTTAAATCATCTGCTGATGGGCCATTTGATTTGATATTTTCCATATTAGATTTTGCATTAGATAGATTAGATTTTTTTTCCATTTTTATCATCCTATATTATATGGTGTTAAATTATTATGACTTAAATATCTTATAGGTATTCCTGTATAATTAAACAGGAGAAGATATTTAATATTAAAATAAGTCTTTTGTAGTGCTATATTAATTTATTTTTATATTGGATAAATTAGTTTATATTTTTGCTACTGTCTTTATTAATAATTGCATTGAGTTTAGTTATGCCTACGGCTTAGGCACATATAATAATTGATTACTTGTTATGACTGTTGCATTCCATTGATTGCCAGATCCACCAATGACCTCGGTACGTTGCTGTTTAGTGGCAATTCGCATATTACCAATACCGGTTGCATTAGAAGGTAGGCGTCCTAAGGTTAAGGTTTCTAAAATATGGTATGCCTCGTCTCCTAAAGGTGCGTCATTGTTTTGCCAACGTTTATAGGTGCTGGCAAAATCTTTAAAATGTTCCGGTGATAACCAATGAATAATCATTGAAATATGCGCGGGGAATTCAGCTAATATTTCTGTTTTCACCCAAGATTCCAGTTTGTAAGGATCAACTTTGCCATTCTCAATTAACTGACGACTCACTACCACGCTGACCACAAATGAAAAGCGATCGGCCAAAGCATATTTTTCGCTGGAGAAATACCAGCGATAACGCCATGCTTCGGCCTCTTTTGGAAAGTTTTTATTCGGTGAGTCTTGGTTGCGTTTAATTAATATCTTGCCTTGAATACGATCAAATTTAACTACCCGCGCTTTGAGTTCATATTCGGGTGGTTCAGCGAGAACGGTACGAGCTGATATTTTTGAGGCTGGCCCAGATGGGGTAATCACATATTTCAGGGTGATTTCATCATTTTCTTCAATCATAGCAGGGAAGGGGCTTTGAGCACTGGATGTAATCCAACGTTGATCTTCGGTAGCATTTTTATATGTCTCGTCGGCATAAACCAATTGATAATCCATATCTTCCAGCCATACTGGGCTATTTTGCCAGCGCAGATTACCATCATTAAATTTCTGTCTTATTCTGTCCAGATTGCGTTCCAAATCGCTGCTGTTACGTGTACTAAGGGAAAAGGTATCTCCTGTTACTTCGGTGATCATTTGGCTCCGTAATATAAACTCTCTATCATCTTCAATAATAATCAGATTAATTACCTGACCTTGTAATAACTGACCTGCAATACCTTGCTGTGTGATGATGAGTTGATGATTTTTAGAGCCTGAATTCTCTTCAATTATCTTTAGATCGTCAGGTTTTTGTTTATCGTCGAATTTGGTATCGGGTTTTATCGGCAAAAGTTGACGGTGTTCAATTAAATAAAAAGGCAGGCCATCCAGATTAGGTGTTTTACTGAAACATTCCCCACCTAAACCCAAGCGGGCGGCAATTCTTTTTTGTAGCGCCGACACTTGATCAATCCGAATATTATTACGTTGATAGGTCAGTTCCGGTTGTTGAGCCAGATAGCCGCGCTGAGTAGACAAAAAGTCTTTGAAACCCAGTAGTGAGTTTGATGTAAGTGGTCTGGCGGCAAGTTGAGCGCCAAAATAGCCCAACAGATAATTCAGAATTGTCGCCTCTTTTATATAGTTTGGCTTCTGAATATGGTTATCAATATAGATTTGTGAATCGCGGCTTAGTTTTGCGGTTAAATAAGGAATGACTTGTTGGTGAACACGATGGCTGACTGTACCCGTTTTAAAAGGCCATTGCACACCGTGTACTGTTTCTCCCCGTTGTTTAAAGGCTAATAGTTTTGGTAAAAGGGCGAGTTCGGCACAGCCGTTAGCCAGCATTTGTTCAAAAGGGAGCATAAATTGGTGCAACTGTATTTGCTGTTGGTTGCTGGCATAGGTCTGCAATCCATAGCAAGCGGGTAATTTATTGCTTACCGGATAGTAATCCAGAACTTTACGATATTTACCCCAATGCAGTAATTCAGGTTGTGTATTAATCAGTGGTTCTGCAATAAGCTGCTTCTCTACATCATATTTGGTAACGCCAATTTTAACGCCCCCTTTGGCGGTAATGGTAAGCGGGCTGTTTGCTGAGGTAATTAATGCCAATGGATCGCTACCCCATAATCTGGGGTAATATCCTTGGGCGATTCTCCAGGACCAATTATCATCCGACAATTGCGTAATAGTTTTGTCGTGATTAGCTAATGCCAACCGGGTTATACTTTGCACACCTTTAATAGACAATAATCGGTTAACCAGATGACTTAGATTTAATACCGTAGCGCCGGTGTAATTTTTGACTTGAGGTAATGTCGGTATCCAACCGTGATGTAAATAAGGGCCGGAAAATATCTCTTCATGATTGTAACTCTGATCTTTCATAGCCTGAGTGGTATAACGTTTGGGTTTTGCCAGCACCATCTGTTCCGCCGTCATATAAACTTGGGCGAAGATATCAGGAAGATCAATGACGTTATCTTCAAGTTCAATATCAATCTGCAAGAGGAGATCAATGGGTTTCAACCAGATAATATTGCTGATGAATTCCCCCAGATTACGGTTATCTTTTAGGAAAGTTTTCAGCCTCTCCTCAGCCAGTGTTTTATTAGTTTCAGTTTCCCGACCAGGCAGTAAATAGAGCCAATAATTTCCTCTCAGAGCTAATTGGCTATCTGATCCGGAGTTTTTAAAGCTATATTCACGTTTTTCTTTGTTATACCAATATTCATAGCGTTCGTTTTCAGGTTCACGAATTAATTGGACATCATTAAAGAAAAAATAACTTTCGTTTGTTTCATTAACCGTGTCGCTGCTATGTAAATCCAATAAAGCCCGGCGATAATCTTCCGCAGTGATCGGGCCACAGGTTAGCGTTTGTTGTGGGCCAAATTCTTGGGGGAAAATACCGTCGCCGGGTGTTTGGTCCTCTGGTCTTGGCGTTAGAAGGTCTCTCAGCGGTAATGTGTGGCGATAGGCCAGATCGGAAGCGCCATAACAACAGGCTTCCAGTAAGGTGATGCCGGGATCGTTTTCACTGGTATTGCTCCAGCATTGGCCGGATTGTTGCTCAATCACCGTTTTGGCCTGAGCAAGTAGGGCATCGAAAGTAATATCGTCTTTGACGATGGGAAACAGGGCATCCTGATGACTCATTGGTTAGCTCCTTGGTTTGAGGGACGCTGTTCTGACCAGACTAAAATCAGCACTTCATTATCGGCAGCCTCGATCGCGACTCGGTTAGCGATGGTTAGGCTTAAATCGGTGACGCGTTCCACCAGAGGAGATTGCTGGATGGTGGCTAACAACTGGTAGTAATCAATGCGATTACCGACTGTCACGCCGATAGCGGCATTTTCTCCCCACGGCATATATTTTCGGCTTAATTGCTGTTGTAGCTGGTGATATCCGTAGTCAGGGTTAACGCCTGCGATAAAGGTCACTTGGTAGTTCACATTAACGTCAATGTAGGTGGGATTGTTGATTTCAATCGTTGCCCAAGGGCTGCTGAGTTGTTTGATCCATTCGGCCATCTCCGCCAGCCGAGCGGGGTTTAACGTTGGACGCAGCGCATCATCGTTATCTTTGTAACGGCTGTCAGGGATCACAATCAGTTGTTGTTTTTCCGGCGCCGGGATTTTGGTTAATTCACCGGCAGACGGGTATTTGACATCAAACAGGCTGACAAATTGTTCTTTTAATAAGGTGACAATGTTGCCCCAACTCAGCGCCCGGTTACGGTGAGATAACCGAGCCGGGAGCCGCGTCAGGAAGGCTTGTTCTGTTTCTTGCGGATGACCATCCCAAGAGGCCCAAGGTTGAGTGACGCCACTGATTGCAGGGGATGCATTGACCGGTTGTTTAATGCTGTCGGCGGCTAATCCGTTGATAAAGTGATCCTGTTCAACGGTGTCTGCGTTGACTAATGTCGCCGTGGCGGCGTTATACAACAAGCCCTTAATACGTGGATAATCTTGAGGATCGGTCTGATGAGTTATCTCGGCTTTCAGCCAGTAACGTCCCGTCGGCATCAAAGCCGCCTGATTTGCAGCATCCTTTGGCAATAAGGTGCGCCAGATACCCCGGTCAGACAAGTTATGAGTTTGATCGTGAACCAGTTGATTGATTGGCTGCCAGATATTTTTCTGGTTTAGATAAGACCAAGATAAATTAAGTGCTTTAACACCTTCTGACTGCCAGTATAAAGATAAAGTTTGCCCCGGTAATACATTGGTAAAGCCTAAGTAGAATGTGTCATGGGTTAATGACGATATATTTGCTTCGCCCCAATTCAGGTGGTCAGATTGAACCTCAAGATCATTGGATGTTTCGCTAAAAAGTTGAATGCCGTTTTTGGGGAATTCAATGTTGTCTGAGTCGCTTAATAGTATTGCTGATTTCCAGACATTATCAACTTTCCGATACCAACGCAGATCGGTTAACTTTCCCTGATTCGCCAGTAAATCCGTATCAGATGCATATTGTAACGGATTACCGGTATTGTCTTGCCCCGCATCAAACAGTGTTCCCTTGGCTACCAGAAATTCTGGGTTGTCAGTATTCAGAGTAATTTCGATAGCAACTTTATCCGCTTGCGCTTTTTTGGGTTTTAGCCCCAATAATTCTCGGTAATAAAGACTGCGGTGCCGGGCCGGAAAAGTATTTAATAATCGATTGGTTGTTTCTAATAGCTTTAAAAAAGCCAAGATAAAAGCTTGATGGGCCGGTAAAAGGCCATCTGTTTTATTTGCATTTTGGTAAATATCCGCCAATTGTTGCGGATTATTTTCTTGAATAAAGTAAAAACTATCCCAGAACTGTTTTTTCTCTTGATCGAAAGGGATTTCTTTTGCATAAGTTTTAAGCCAGTTTAAAATATCCAGCGTACTTCTTTCATCAAGTTTAAATGCAGTATCCGGCACAATAGCAGAGAGTTTATTTTCTAACTCGGCTTGTCCCATATTTTTATTACCTGTTATTTAGAATAAAGTTGAAGAGGTTATTTATCCGGCAGTGACCGCATATTGGCTGGCAATAAAACGGCCTTTGCCCATACTGGGGGCTGTCACATCCGGGCCGCTCGATGGATTATTGGCCGGTTGTGACGGGGTAAAACGGGCGATAAATTGTTGCCCGACCACAATTACCGTGGCAGGGCTACGGCAGAAGTTTACCTGCTGGCTGGCATCCAATTGAGCAATAGTGACCATTCCCATGCCGGGGACCGGGTGGCTCGGGGTAATATATTGCGCCTGAAACTGGACCTTTTTTTCATCACCTACTATGACGATTTTTTTGCCTTGGATTTGCGCGTGTCCGCTACCGCGGATGGTCGCTGGCCCCAAAATGGTGACTTGCCGATTGCCAAATAAGGGTTCGAACAGCAAAGTGTCGCCATCCACCACCAGTTGTTTGCTCATAGACTCACCTGTACTCGGCCTTCATTAACTTCAAGGGCGCCTTCAATCTGCTGGCTGATTTCGCTGCCTCGCAGGGTGTAAGTGACCTGAATATGCAGGGTGTTAGGGACGTCTGTTCTTTGGTTTACTTGGATCTCGTTGATATCGGCGCGGGGTTCATAACGCAATACCCGTTCTTCAATCCGAGTCTGAATTTCTGCCATCATTTCGTCACGGATATTGGCGAACAGATAATCACTCAGGCCGCAACCATAATTTTCACGCATAATCCGTTCGCCGGGTTCGGTAAGAAAAAGAATTTTCATATTTTGACGAACGTTTTCCGCCCCTTCCGCCATTGTGACGCCGGTTGCTATTTCAGGATGCGCACTATATTTATATGTACTATATTTATACGTACTATCTTTAATAGAAAAATTTTTAATAGAAAATTGCGGCGGAAAGGCCCAACCCCGACCATAAATGTCGGCTAATACTTTTTCGGTTAATGCTGTTTCGGTTAATACTTTTTCGGTTAATGCTTTATTGGCTAATGCTTTGTTTGTCATCTCATTACCTTATTATTGGGTTAAGTTAATCTTCGAGCCTTTAATATCAACCCCAGATTTCCCGGAAGCGGACAGCGATTTTTCGGCCGCTATTTTAATTTCTTGAGCATGGGTAATAAGATTCTTAGCGGAATTAAGTGTGATATCTTTATCCTGTTGCAAAGATAAGGTATTTTTCCCGCTATTTAATGCGAGGGTATTCTCTTTATTATCGAAGATTAATGCCTGTTGATTTTCCCCTTGTTTAATCACTAAGGTTTTCATTTGATTTTTTTCACTCGGTTCTAATGGTGCTTTGTTTTTCGGGTTATGCATCGAGCCTAATATCACCGGGAAGCGAGGATCACATTCAAAGAAGCCGATAATCACCTCATCTCCCGGTTCCGGGTAAAAGCAGAAGCCGCTTTCATGACTGGCGTAAGGTTTACCCAAACGGGCAAACAGGGTGCCGTTGGTTAAGTTTAACGCCGGTATGTTGACCGGAATACGGTCCAATGATTGGCTATCTCGTTGATATTTTTCCACGATCCCGACATGTAACTCTTTCGTCTGCGGTATAACTTGCTCGGTTTCCGGTAATAGCCCCAGAGTTAGCCGAGTGCGCCAGCCTTGTCGCTGAGTAATGGTGTGACTGACGCCGGTGATAATCGCTTGACCATCCATCCCTTGACCAAAGCCGCTTAATGCTAGCACATCGCCTGCTTGATAACGGTTATCTCCTTCGACCTCAAAATTCCCGGAGACGTTATGACTGCGGCGGTTATTTAGTATGCCTTGAGCAAGCTGTTTGGCCTGTTCATTGTCCAACGGATAGCTGAAAACCCATTGCCATTGTTGGCTGGTTAATGATGTCAGGTTGTCTATGGCGAGTTGATTGTGACCCAGGCCGCTGCTTTTTGCCTGATGGGCTGGAGACAGTTTTTGTTGAGCGATATCCCAAGATTGCACATTCACGGTTTTGGGGCTGCGTTGGTTATCCCATTGCAGATTCGCTTCAAATAACACGATATCCTGATGGTTGGCTCGCTGGTGGATGGTATGTATAGTTGACCGATTCAGTGATTCCGGGACGACTAGCGTCACGCTGTCGTTGCCGGGCAGCAGCCAGATATGAGTCGCGAGTAGCCGATTTTTTAGAAAAGCCCAGTCATTACAGCGAAACTGTACCATTTGCTCATGCACGGTTTTAAGCTGAGGCGCTGGTTTTATGGTGACAGGGATACCCGCTTGGCTAAACAACTTCTTGATAATCGCCTCATCACTCTGTTTGTTGAACAGTTGCGAGTGGAAGTTGTGAGTTAATTTTTGCAATGGATGCTTGGCGATCAGAGTAATAATGCTGTCCTGACCTTTCAGCCCTAATGTTTGTCGAACGATGATCCCCTTAAACAGCACAGTTTTTTCTATCTGCACGCTAAGTTCGTGACTCGGGCGGCAACTTGCCAGTTCAGCTTGCGCTTTGGCATCAAAGATATGACTGGCATCACCGGCGATCCCCAGCGTGATGTTGGCCGAGGGGATGCCATTAATATGATGGTTTACTGTCAGGCTGATAACCGTAAAGTGGTTAAGCGTTTTACCGCCTATCTCGAGTGTTATCACAGGTATCTTCATGCATCCCTCTTGGCTTGCAGGGTTTGTCCGGGGGTGAAATCGTCGAGATTATCCAGTCCGTTTTGCCAAGCCAGCGAGAGATAATCAATCCCGCCTGCCAAAGAAGCTCCGGCGCCTAAGGCAATCAACGGCAGGGAGAGCATATCGGTTACGTTAACCGCAGTAGACGGGGGTGATTTTAATTGCTGTTCGGTAGCTTGAATCACAAAGCTTTCATCTGCCGCCAGAGATAGGGTAGCGCTGGCCCGCAATGGCGTGGCGTCCCGGTCAAATAGGGTGTAACTGATGCTAAGGCCGCTAGCACGGCAAGCAAAATAGCCTTTGTTCTCCCAACGCATTTTGCCCCATTTGATTTTCAGGAAGTGGGGAACGTGAGTACTGGCATCCACGGCACACAAGGCTTTTAGCGTTGCCAATTGGGTTTCTACCGGGGTGTTGTTGCCGGGCATGGCGGCGTCAAATAACAGAACTAATGACAGGCCAGCCGGTTGGGATAATACATAGCGGCTGCTTTGGCTGGTGCTGTTAATGCTTTCATCTTGCTGATAACGGGTTTGATAATCGAGCTGGATGGCATCGGGGTTATACATTGCCTGTAAACTGCCTACCGAGATTTTCCCTTCCCGATCCTTGAAAGCGGTGAGAGTGAGTCTGGACAGGCTGCGTTCAATTAAGCTCATAATGACCTCCTGCTTCACGCAATGCGTCTAATACTTCCCGTTTCACTATCTCAATCAGGCGGGCATTATCCAGCGTTTCCTGCGCCAGTGTGCGCGGCGCGACCGGGTGACTGGCTGAATCGGTGACTTTGGCCTGAATAATCAGCTCTTTAATTTCGACGGTCATGCTTTCACTCCTAACCAGCGCATATCCTGATAACGTAATTCCAGCGCATTCACCAGAACCGTATTGCTATTGGCATCAAGGTCGCCGGTGGACCAGCGAACTGGCAGGGCGTTACTTAATGTCCAGCTCGCTACGGGAACTGAATGTTCATTCAGTAGTATGATAACCACATCGGCATACACTGCTTTCTCGCCGCGCAGGACGCGATCAAACACCCAAGTCAGCGGCGTGACGGTCATAACGCCACGTTCCAGAACCAAATTGCCGTGCTGGATCTTCTCCGCTAGCCAAACGTTTCTGGCATTTTCTCCGCCCTGACTGTGTTGAGTGGTTTGCAATTCACGGCTAAGTCCTGATATACGTTGGAAAGCAATGTCGAGTGGGCTAGGGATATTGTTAAACAGAAAACTGGCGATAAAACGGTGTGACACCGACGGGGTGGATAAATTGTTCATATTTTGCCCCTGTTTAATGGGTGAGTCCGGTACGGGTATCAAATGTCAGATTCAACTCGATAAATTCCGCTGGAATGAGCAGCGCCAGTTTGATCTTGATGATCATTTTCCCGGCTCGCAGATCCGCTTCGCTCATCGATTCGTCAACTCCCAGCAACACCTCGAAAGCTTGATCTTCCTGAGTGCCCCGCAGTCCGCCATTTAGCCATAATTGGCGTAGCCAGTTGTAAGCCTGACCTTTGAACTTCATCCAGGTGATGGCGTTATTCGGTTCAAAAACAAAGGCCCGGCCCAATTGAGCCATATGGGCTTCGATATAGGAAACCAGACGGCGAGTCTGGATATAGCGCCAAGGAGAGTCGGGGGTACAGTCCAGCGTGCGGCATCCCCAGATCTTTATCCCTTTGCCGGGAAAGCTGCGAACCAGATTCAACGAAGTACCGTTCTGATTAAACAGATCATCGGCTTCAATATGAGAGCGTATTGGGCTTATCACCTTGGCTAACGCGACGTTCGCGGGGGCATGCCAGACCGCCATTTGGTTATCGTTACGCTGAATGACGGCGGCCACTGCGGCGGTTGGTGAAAGTACAATCGGTTGACCTTGTTCCTGATAGGCGCTTTTTAGTCGCGGCCAGTATACCGCGCCCCATTGCCGATCACTGGAAGAGAGCTGCGTTAGACATTCAGCGGCCAGTGCGGGATCATCGGGGGCATCCAGCAATCCCATGATGCCGCGTCGGCACCGGCAGAGGTTAAGTACTGATTGCCAAAATTGTAGCCAGAGCTGAATCTTGTCGTATTGATCGATTTCTGAATCGGGAGCATCCATTTGATTCAGATAGACAATATCGGGGACCACAATCAGCGTGATAGCACTCTGTGCCGAAATCGCTTGTTTAACCCAATCTTGCTGTAGCGTTGTGGTCAATGATTGAAAATTGCCTTGTGGTTTATCAGAACCTAGCGACAGTACATAAGCTTGCTGGCCTCCGTTGTCAAAAAAGTGGCGCACGGAGTAGTACATTAATCCTGTTTTTTTAAACGACCGAGTAAAATCGGCCAGACTATTTAGCTTGGTGGAGGTTTTATCACTGACATGGCTATTTTCAGTCGGTTGAGTATAGCCGATAAAAACCGGGATACCGACAAATGCCTCGTCTTGTTGCTGGGATATCAGGTTCTCCGTGATGGTGACGCCGGGTTGTTTTATTTCCATTCTCGGTTCCTCAATAGAACAGGCGCAGCGAACCGCGCCTCAGTACGGTTACTGTGTTACATTTTGCGAAAATTGCAGGATGATAAATTCAGCCGGACGAACCGCCGCCATGCCAACCTTAACCACTATTTTGCCTTGTTTAATATCGTCATCGGACATGGTGACACTTTGACCAATCTGGACAAAATAGGCTTCCTGCGGGCTATTACCGGCCAGCGCTCCTTGTTGCCAGAGTTGATGGAGATAGTTGTCAATGGCTGACCGAACCCGTTCCCAAGTGGGATGACTGTTGGGTTCAAAAACGGCAATTCGCATGGCTTGTTTGATATCCCGTTCTGCCGCATTAAAGAGACGCCGAACCGGGATGTAGCGCCAGTTGTCATCATCTTGCAGAGTACGCGCGCCCCAGACGACAAATCCTTTGTTGCTGAAATAACGGATAGCATTGATGCCTTTTTGATTCATAGTGCTTTGTTCATTGTCGCTGAGTCGATCCGCGACATCGCTAATTCCGCTGAGAACAACATTCGCTGGTGCTTTCCAGACGCCCCGACGAGCATCGGTAGCACAGTACACGCCTGCCATGATTGCACTGGCAGGAATGAGTTTTTTGTTATCTGCAATTTTTTGTTTTATTGCCTTGATAACTTGTGCATAGAGTTTTGAGTTCTGCTTTTTGAGTTCCGCCAGATGGGTAACTTTTTCATCCTGATAACCTGAAATCGAGATGTTATTCTCCTCTACCTGAATAAGTTGTGAGACTTTAACAGCGGGATAATAAGTCGCGGTTTGTGATTGCAGGCTCACATTGAGTGCGGTTTCTTTATCCTGATTATCAGTGATAAGGAAATAGCCCTCATTTAATAATGAAGATGTCAGACTGTTATATATTTTGTTCTGGTAATTAGAATCTTGTTCAGGGCAGACGATTAAGGTAATTTCTAAAGCCTGCTTAATTAACTCAGGAATTAATGCCAGCGTGTGAGAATCTTCTGAATCAGGAATTGGCAGGATATAACAAGGTCCGCCACCATTTTGGAACTCAACAACCACCGACTAAAGTCGGTGGGTTAGTGATTAACGGACTGAAAGTCCGGATACGCATCGGCTGAACGATGCGTCAATTGTCCATCCTGAAGTTATCATCCGGGTTTGGTTCAAAATGATGCTCCAGATAAGCCTTTATCATCTCTTCCGTTAACTGACCCACCGTCGCACAAAAATAGCCTCTGCCCCAAAAATGCTGACCCCAGTAGCGTTTCTTTAGATGCGAAAACTCTTCAAACAACTTACTCGCTGTCCTTCCCTTCAGTCTCCTCATGATTTCTGAGGGAGATAATGTCGGGGGACTACTCACCAGTATGTGAACATGATCTTTGCTCACGACCCCTTTTAATATCCTGATTTCAAATGCTTCACATGTCTGACGAACTAATTCGCGCACCCGTATTGCTACTTCACCTATCAGCACTTTGTGCCTGTATTTCGTTACCCACACAAAATGGTATTCAATCTGAAATACTGTGTGACTACCGTATCTGTAATCCATGTTGCACCTCCCATGCAACACAGTATCTCAGCTAAAGCTGACCGACTAAAGTCGGTGGTTTTAACCTTTCATATGGAAGAATAAAGTTTTAAAGCGTCACTGCTTGTTGTGTAGGTGACGGTAGTTACATCGTAAGAGTCACTGTTATTTTTATCGTTTGTATCAAGCGTAATATTTTGGGCGGCAAAATTTTTTACATTATCTTTGGCTTTTGTATTGCCTTCGTTTTTCTCAGGATGGGAAGGAGCAGGTGGTGGAGTAGGTTTCGTTAATTTGACTGCTACCGACGTAATACAGCCCACATGAAACTGATTAGTAAAATCCAACCAGCTACTCACGCGCGTCACTTGTGGCGTTGCGCTGATTTTTTTCGGCGAGAAACGACCAATAAAAACCGGGATTGCCGTGTTCCCTTGGCTAACGGAGAGAGCCAGTGATGTATCTTCTTCAATATAGACGCCGGGATAAGTTGGTGTTGTTGGCATGTTGCCTCCGATTATTGAGCGATATTCTGCGTAAACTGCAAGATAATAAACTCGGCTGGCCGAACTGCCGCCAGACCCACTTTGACAATCATTTTGCCCTGCTTGATATCGTCATCGGTCATGGTGAGACCTTTGCCGATCTGGACGAAGTAGGCTTGCTCGGCTTTATTACCCATCAACCCGCCTTGCTGCCACAGGGTATGGAGATAGTTATCGATAGCGCGGTGGACCGCTTTCCAAGTAGGTTGGCTGTTGGGTTCGAAGACGGCGAAACTCATGGCATTTTTAATATCCCGTTCCGCGCTGTTAAACAGACGACGAACCGGGATATAACGCCAGTTATCGCTGTCATCAAGTGTACGAGCGCCCCAAACCAGCGTACCGCTCTTAGGAAAGGTACGAATCATATTCAGTGCCTTGCCTTGGTTATATTGCGTTTGCAGATCATCGGTTACTGGGTATTTAGGTTGTAATCCCCCTTGAATAGGAACGTTAGCGGGCGCTTTCCAGACCCCTTGGCTGTTATCGACACTGGCATAAATACCGGCCATAACCGCACTGGGCGGAATATCAACGGCGGTTTTATTTTCTCCCCATTCAGCGGTTAGCCAGGGGTAATAAACTGCACCATAAGCGGTAGGGGAATAAGGCTTGAGGACTTTTTCTGGTTCTTTTATGTCGGTATCACTTTGTGGGCCGTCAAAAATGGCAAATAACCCTTTGCCCGGCTGACAAAGTGTACTTACTGCATCTTTAATTTCTTCTCCGGCAGCAATCAGCAATGTTACATCGTCAAGTTTTGGCACTTGTTTTTCTAAGTCTTCGGTTTTGACGAGATAGCAATATCCACCGCCGTTAATAAAATAGGCACGTAGTGAAACGTCAAGGATATTCTTGGGATTAAATGATTCACCTTTTCGTGTCAAATAGTCCATCCAACTACTAACACGAATATAGGGTTTATCTGATCTTAATAAATTGTTATTTGCAACAGCGAAGACCGGCACTGCCGTTGCACTGGAACGAACGGAGAGTGCGGGTGAGGCGTCCTCTTCAATATAAACGCCGGGATAGGTTGGTACCGTTGGCATGTAGCCTCCAATTATTATGCAATATTCTGAGTAAACAGCTTGATAAATGAGTCTTAAGCTGCCTGAATGGCGACTCGATCCGCGGTCAAGGTAATTTCCTGCACGGCGACTTCGTTGCTGGCGGCATCAAAAGAGGGGGCGGTTAATGAGGTTGGGAAAGCATTTACCACGCTCCAGGTCATCAAAATTTCAGTACCGGCTTCGTTGGTTAAACTAATTGAAATATCTTTTTTCTCGACCTGATTAAGTTGAATAGAATTAATCCAATCAAAAAGTTTAGTATCACCGGAGAAGACGCCTTTACGCAGGGTAATATTGATCGCCTGACGTTGACCGGGCATTTTATAATAATTGCCTGTACCATCTTTATATTCGATGACGTCATGAGAAATATCTAGCCCGGAAACGTTATTAAAGGCGACTTTTTCATCACCGATTGAAACAACAAAACGGTAAGTAGGAATAGGATATTCAACAGCAATTTGTTCAGAAGTTGTAGGCATAATTTTTCCTTAATGAGTTATTTACGTTTAAAAGATAAACAGAGCGTTGTTGCTTTGTTTTTATTAACACTGAGGTTTTGATTAGCACTGAGCTATGGCTATAGCTACCGCAGCAACCTGCCTTGTGGCGGTTATTATTTATGCTGAAAAAATTTACTTCGAGATTATTTAGTTCGAATTTAATAAAGCGGCATGATTATAAGTAATGAATCTTTAGAGGGAATATTAATTAATAGTGCGTGATAATTATTAATTGGTATGGAAAAGGGTACCCATTTTGGGTATTGGTGCGGTTTTATTTGGCTTTAGGGGTAAGGAAATTATGAATGGAGAATTATTTTCTGTTTTGTCGATCAATTGAGGATAAAAAGAATTAGTAAATGAAGATCGTGTTGAGCCTATGATTTGCTTTTTTCGAAGGATAAATGAAACACAAGGGGATCAACCATAAGCCCTTCATTAATTCAAGGATTTATACCCGTTATCTTTCAAGTTGCCTCTTTGTTGGCTGTATTCACTCACCCCGGTCGCAGAGTTATCTATGCTCCCGGGGATTCGCGCTCTTGCTGCCGCGATGCGTCTTGAAATCCATAGGGTATAAATAAGAACAAAAATGCCGATCTTGAATATCGGCATTTTACTGTAAAAGAGAAGATTAATTTAATGCTTTAACGCTTCAATTTTATCCCGGCTCAGTCCGGTACTGGTGACAATAATGTCTAAACTCACGCCATGCCGTAATAAAGCGCGAGCCGTTTCCACTTTACCTTCCTCCCGGCCTTCCTCTCTACCTTGCTTGATACCTCGCTCAAGCCCTTTTTGTTCAAGCTGTTCTGCAATAGTCATCAACATCGTTTCATGCTCCGGAGATTGTTCAATCAGTTGATGGACAAATTGGGAGAGATCCGGCGTATGCCCATTCAGTAAAATATAGCGTAACACCACATTGCGCTGCTCGGTTGTATTATACCCTGCATTCAAGAGTTCCACCAATTGGAGGAGCCATTCCTGCATATCCCGGCAGCGAATATGTTTTTGCACCAGTTCCATCAGAGCTACGCTTTTATGTGTCAGGATTTCTTCATCGCTGAGCACACTGACGTCCACCAACGGAAACGCCTGACGGTATAAGCGAGCCGCCTGTTCGGGGAGCGTAAAACAATCCAGCCACCGGTTTGAGTAAGGATACGGCCGAATCTCGCCATGATAAAACAGCAGCGGCGCCACCAAAGGGAGTTCGGTATGGCCTTTTTTCAGGTGGGCCGCCATCGCTAACATAGCATAATACATCAGCCGCCAGGCCATCAGCGGGTCAGGAGTGGACTGATGTTCAATCAGACAATAGATATAGCCCTGTCCCCGGGCTGTTTCAACCGAGTAGAGCACATCACTGTGCAGTTGACGTAAATCCCGGTCCACAAAACTGCCGGATTCCAGTTTCAATGTGGCTAAATCACACAACAACTGGATCTCTTCGGGCAGATAAAGGGATAAAAATTCCCTGGCCGTTTCGGGCTGCGTTAAAAAATGCTTGAATAACGCGTCATGGTGAGGCCGTTTTTCTTTCTTTGCCACAATCTGTTTCTCTGTCTTATCAGGTAGTCATTACCACTCATTGCCAAGGTATAGTGTTTCTACCAAGTTACAAAAAACATTGTCTCAGATTTCCTCAGGCAAATCTTTACCGAATGAATTAATAGAAGAGCCTAAAGAATAAAATATCAGAAAAGGACAAACGAGAAAAAATATTATATTTACAACAACTACTTTATGAAAGCCATTCATTTCAATCAGTTTTTAACTTGCATTCGCATAATAATAATTCCTCCTCATCAAAATATCGATTACTTATATTTTCGTTAAAGAGGTATGGTTATGAAGATTTAGAGGAGGCAAGCTCCTCTCTGGTTGTTAATTAATAGATGATTTAAATCTATATTTGTGGAATAGAGTTAAAGCTTCATAATAAAGGCCAATAAATAATAAGGTGGAATTACATCAATGTTATGATAATGTTCAGGAGATGATGCTGTTGCTTGGTGATTATGCCCCTGTCCTCCTCCTGTATATGATGTGTAGGCATAATAATTAAGTCCTTGTGAAGGATTTTTCCATATTGGACTATCTGAGATATCGTAGGGATTATTTATTTGATATTTGATATTTGGTTTTGGTATCACTGGCGTTACCATAGTTCATTCCATACGAGTTCCAATAAGACATACCGCCAATATGTTTGTGACTAGGTATTTGTGACTCTGTTAATACTGTGTCTTGTACCATGACATTGACTGAAACTGTAATTGGTGTTGTGCTTTTGAAAAAGGTTTTTTCATCGAAGCTGCCACTGGCTTTACTACTATATCCTTTATCATAAAAACTATCCCCGCACATTACAAAACGGCTTCTTAAATCTGGTGTTCCATTATTACCATCACAAAAAGCCCATCCAGAAGGAGCGCTATCACCAGAGAACATCACAATTATTCCTCTGGGAAATATTTTGTTGGGGTCAATATTGACATTGTTTGTATCTGTTAAAATATTTTCTGGTTTAATATTAGTGTCTTCTATATCGGATTGGTTATGTTTTCTTTTCATATTTATCACCATATATAGTATTGAGTTATTATATAATAACTTATGGTTAATTTAATAATGAGGTAAGTGTTTATTAACTTTTATAATATATTAATCCGCCAGTTGTTTATAGATAATCTTTCCTCTATATTTGTCATTTATGGATTGCAGTTGAATATCATTAATTCGTGTTTTTTAATTATTATTAAAAAAATATTTTTTTGAGATAACTATCAGTGCATATAATGATCTTTTCATTTTTTTATAATTTGCTGAAAAAGTTTAACTTATTAGTCTAATATACATAAGGATTTTATGTTGAAATTAAATTATCACTTGGATTCACATAATAAGTGCAATATCGTTAATCCATAAGTAAATATGTTCGTACTCCCTTAAATAATTCATTCGGTGTTTCTTCTGTGTTTTTCGGGGATATTATTTAATCGGTTTGCCACAAAATTTATTTCCATAGTAGAGGACTTATTAAAATCGGTTCCCTTTGGAAAGTATTGCCTAATTAACCCATTGATATTCTCATAGATCCCTCTTTTCCAAGGCGAGTAAGGATGGAAAAGTATATTTTGGTTGCTAATTTTTTACCAATGATTTCATGATTTGTGAATTCCAAACTATTATCGAATTTTATGATTTTAACCCGTTGTTTTAATAGGTATAATACTTTTACTGCCGTTTTAGATGCTTCTAATGCCTGCCTGTTATCAAGTTTAATAATAATTGTATACAACGTCTTGTGGTCAACCAAGGTTAATAAGGCACTTTTTTATTTTATAGTTATCATTAATTGATATGGGATGCAAGATGAATTTATTAACGATGTTACATATCTACATATTTATATTGTTCTTGTAATTCAGACAAGGTAATTAATAGAGTTATTTTCTATTTGTCTGGATTAATGACTTAATTTTATATTTTTATCTGATCAACTTATGATCATTATATGTATTTCGTTCTGTTATTTAAAACATGAGATTGGTATTATTGTGCTTTAATTGAGTAGTAAATTCCCTATTCCTTTTTTACCGATTCTTCTAGCAATAAATAGCGAGCAAAAATTCGCTATCTGCATTTAAAAAACCTTGGTTAATTAAAGGCTTTTTTCTTTAACAAAGAGCACTCAGTGTTGAACACTGTTGTATGTCCCATTTTTACAAAAATGTGATCTGTGATAGGTCCGGTACAACAGGAAGTCTTAACAACAAGTTAATTTTATACATAAAAAATATTTATGTGTTATCGTTTTCAGCTAATTGGCAGAATAAAATTCATTGATTTTTTAATAGGCTATATCATCAGTTTTAATCGATATTCACGATTGAAATTAAAATATTTGATAGTTTTTGACGATCGTTTGTGTGATTTTTGAACGTTTTAAACAATTTTATTTTTCAAATTGTAATCTATAGGATTAATTTCAATATAAAACACTAAAGTGTTTTAAATGTTTTTATGTGTGTTATTATTGCGTTAATATTTTGTTTCATTTGGTGAGTATGTGAGTGGTAATGCGTCTCTTATTTTGATTTTGGAGTGATTAGCATGAATAAGAAAGTCAATGTACTACGTGGCGCTTGGCGCCAATCAGGTTTTACGCTGATTGAAGCATTGGTTGTGATGATTGTCGGCATTGTGATATTGGCCGCAGCAGCAGCCGGGATTGGTAAGTTGTTCCGGGCTTCGGAAATCTCAACTGAATCGTCGAATATTACTCAGATGGCCGCAAATTTGAAGTCAATTAAAAATGGCGCCAAAGGCTATGACAGTTTGGATAATAAGATCGCCATTAATTACAAAGTCGTTCCCGCCAATATGACTCAGGATGGTAAGACCGGGATTATTTTTAATAGTTGGAATGGCAAGGTAATCATTTCTCCGGGCGATGCCACCGCTCAAACCTTTAAGATTGAGTATCAAAATGTGCCTGATGAGGCTTGCCAGCAACTTTCGCTGAAATTGCGGGTTGCTGGTTGGTCGAAAATGGCCGTTGGGAGTGGGAAAGGGCAACAATCTGGCATAGAAATTAAACCAGATTCGACTTTGGCGCAAATTGAATCGGCATGTAATGCCAATGATGCAAATACCGTGACGCTTGTTTCTGCCAGTTAGGACATTGATTTTAAGACATGGATTGTTTTGATGTGATATGTGGCTTGGCAGGCTTGGTGAAGGCTTCTCAAGCTGCATTTTCTTAGTGATGGAAACAAGTCGGTTTCACTAGTTTTGTTGTTGTTCTCTTATCCAATGCGGTTCGTTGTGTGCTGAATCTGCCGGGAGATCATCATGATGATAGGGTGGTTGCAATCTTCTACCGGGTGTTTGGTTCTGGCATCCGGGTTGTTAGGGTTGTGTGTCGGAAGTTTTCTTAATGTGGTGATCTGCCGCTTGCCGATGATGATTTTCTCCGAAATCAATAGCAAGGCTGCCGACTTTAATCTCTGTTTTCCCCGTTCCCATTGTCCACGTTGCAGCCACGTGTTAGCGGCCCGCGATAATATTCCCCTGTTGAGCTATTTGTACCAGAAAGGGCTTTGTCGATACTGTAACGGTACGATTTCTATACGCTATCCACTGGTTGAAGGCGCGGTAGCGCTACTTTTTTCTTTACTAGCTTTGGATCTGGGGTGGAGTTACGAGTTGCTGGGGTTATTGGTGCTGAGTTCGATGTTGATCGCACTGGCGATCATTGATTTTGAACATATGCTGCTGCCCGATCAACTGACGCTTTCTTTGCTGTGGCTAGGGTTGTTGTTCAATCTGCATTCTGCCGGATTTGTGGCATTACCTTTGGCCGTCAGTGGCGCGGTTTGTGGATATCTGTTTTTCAGGCTGGTGGCGTGGATTGCCCGGCAATGGGTCCAGCGTGATGCGTTGGGAATGGGAGATGCTAAATTTCTGGCGGCGCTTGGCGCCTGGTTGGGGGTGGAAGCGCTTCCATTTATGATTTTGCTGGCAGCAAGTTTCACATTAATAAGTTATCTGGCGATTTGGAGACTACGCAGCATGAAAACGGCGCCACAGATACCTTTCGGCCCGGGTCTGGCAGTCGCGGGATTGATTATGGCGCTTTTCAATAGGTAGCCAGGCATAAGTGGGCCGCAGTGTCGTTCCCTTGGCGGGATCGCTTTTGGGGTAAATAGTTTATCGGATGGAGTAGATTTTCTTACTTACTATTAAGAAGGACTATTTATGCATGATGATGAGTCTGTATCTATATTGATGATAAGCCGCCATGATGCAGGTTTCACTTTGCTGGAAGTGACTGTCGCACTGATAGTACTGGCATCAATGATGGTGGTTGGCGTGGTTTACCTCAACAGACAGAGTGACATGCTGGTGAATCAGGTTGTCGCCGGGCAGATCCAACATCTTGGCGATGCGGTGGTGGATTATGTTAATGATAATTATGTCGCTCTAAGTCGTGGACCCACTCCGGCACCAATTAATTGGGCAGAGTTGCCCCCCTATTTACCTCCGGGGCTTGATCAGAATACGGTTAATCCGCTTGGTCAGAAATATGATGGTGTATTGCGAATTGTTATGTTGCCTAATGGCAAAAAACGCATTGATCCGTTGATTTATAGCGTTCCAGCAATGGCTAATGGAAAACAGCCTGATGTTGCTAAACATTCGATGAAGATTGCGCAATTGATTGGGGTTGGCGGCCTGTATTTGGATTATAAAAATCGGGATCATCGTAATCCGGCCACTTATTGGAATAGTTATGGTCAAGTCAATGCGCCTGGATCTTTTTCTGGTTTTTTCAATGATCAACCCAAGGAGATTGGCCGTATTTTTTATGCTCCGTTCATGCGGGATGCGTCAATCTATGGCCCGGGAACATTGGCGGGCGACTTGCTTCATCGACAAAAAATAGGCGGGCATCCAGAGTGGAATAGGATGGAAACCAGCATCAACATGGGCGGTCATAGTCTTGAGCAGGTGAATACTCTGTCGATGCAAGGCCCCGGTATGGTTAATGGTGTGAATAAGATCGCCTTTTCTGCCCGCTCTCAGGGAAACCCCTCCTATATTGAACAAAATAGCGACGGTGAAGTGGTTGTCAATCCAGAACATGGCACGTTGTTTATCCTTGATGGTAATGCTAATCCCGGTAATAAAGGGACTTTGGCTGCCGGTGATATTCATGCAGATAATAACGTCGTTGTTGGCAATAATTTAGTGATCAACACTCAAACTGGAAATCTTGTCGGTGGCAAGTGTCCTGCGTTAGGTAACCTCTCCATGAGTAAACAGGGAGAACTGTTGGTGTGTCAGGGGATTAATGTTGATAAGTCAGATTTGGAATGGAGAGATGCTAGTGGAGGCAGGCGGTTATTGGCAAATCAAGCGGTAATCAGCAGTGGTTATTGGCTTGCGTCGGGAATGTCGTCAGGAATAACAAGTAAGAGAGATGCCTATTATGTTAGCGGTGACGGCAAAGTAAACAGTCGGCGTCAGCCTTTTTTTAACAATTCAAATGCCCCTGTGTTAGTCACCGTCTCTACACCTCCGATTGCTAATAACCATCGTATGCGTTGCGTGTTGGCTGTGTATGAAGCGGATAAAAATGGCAACAGCCAAAAATCTGATTTACCGCTTGTTTTTCAACGATCTGGACTGGGGGATTATCCCGAAGAGAATTCCAAGGTAAATCTAAAGAATACAAGAATTTGCATAGTGTCATTCATTGCTGGACCACATCGCAAATATAACATTGCCAGCGTGTTCCATTCTTCCAAAAACAGTTCCCATATTTTGAGAAGTCATAACTGATGAGTAGCAGCATCTTGCGCATCTGATGATTTGGCGTTAACCAATCTAGAGTAATAGGAGAACATAAATGTGGCCATTAGCGATTGTTGGGATTGCCGTTGTATTTATCATGCAACTGATTTTTGGTGAGTTGTTGTATGAAGTGCGTGTGCAGTCAGTGCGTGCCAAGACTGATGTAGCCGCGCTGTTTCGTAGCTATGCTTCAGCCGGTGTGCAATTGCTTAATCATCATTCCGTTGGCGTAATCAAGAGTCGCAAGATGCAGCAGGCATTGACCACTCTACATATGACGTGGGTGAATACCGATGCCTGGTGTGACAACGTTGCCAGTCAGTGTCTCTGGGGGGGATTTATTTCAGGGACTCATGTCTATATTTTCCGCAAAAATATCCTCTCCGGGGACAATGGGTTGTTGCATGGCGCTTTCGGAGAATTACTTAAATGGAGCGCTGAACCCGATCAGATTGGTTTTAAGCAGGGTTCCAGACTCATCGACGGTAGAGGAAAACGGGTAGAGAGTCTGCTTGCCAGACGATTACCGGATGATGTTCGGAAGTTTGTATCTGACGGTGCGCTGGTGGAAATACTGTAGTTGTTGGAAATATTAGTTGTTGGAAATACTCGTTGTTGTTTCACAAGCGGGCTTTCTTTGGGTCGCTAGTCTTGGTTAACAGGTTGTTTGGCTTACTTTTTTTCTTTTTGGAAAGATCGATGAACAAAATAATCACATATGTTTTTACGGTACTTGTCTGTATGTCAAGTGTCGCCGTTTATGCAGCACCGATGCGTACACCCGTTCCTGTGGCGACGGTGTGGACAGCAACTCCGGGGCAAACTCTGCGCGATGTTACACAAGAATGGGCGAGTAGGTCTGGCTACCAAGTGGTATGGGATGCTTCCTATGATTTCCCTATCCGAGCAGGTCTGCGTTTTAATGGCACGTTTATCCATGCGGTAAGCGAGCTGTTCGAAGCCTATACGATGGCGAATCGTCCTTTTGTTGTCGATATTTATCAGGAACAGCGGCTTGTTCATGTACAGGCTCAGGGGTAATAACATGCATATCCAGTTTTTGACGTTTTCCAGATTGATATTGCTGCCCTGTATAGCGACTGGCCTGGCAAGTTGTGCAGCAATTTCTAATGTTGATCGGCAGGCAGATGCTGAGATGGCAAATGCTGACAGTATTATTAAGGAGTTACGCAATACTGCCGCCATGACGGCTGTGCATGTTCACGAGCATGGTTATTGGGTATCAACTAAGGAGATTCCATCAAAGAAGGAGGGTGAAACTGTTTCTTGCACGTTGACGCTGGAGGAAGCGGAGCCGATGACGTTGAGTCAGTTTGCGGAAAAGATCAAGCGTATCTGTGGCGTGCCGGTGCTGATCAGTGCTGATGCACGGTTTACAGTGTCTCCTCCCAGTTCGGCATCGGAGGTGAAAGAGAGTGGTCAGGAGGAGGTTGTTGTCAATTCGAACGCGCAGTCAATATCTGAGGGCGGTCAACCAGAAGAGATGAAAATAAACGTGCATTGGCATGGCTCCTTGGCAGGTTTGCTTGATTCGGTCATTTTGTCATCAGGATTGCATTGGAAAGTACACAATGGAGCAGTGCATATTTTCAAAACAGAGACGCGAGTGTTTCAAATATATGCATTGCCCGGTACGGATGCATTATCTTCCAGCGTGACAGCGACGACCAATGCCACGTTCGGCGGGGGCTTAAATGGAAGTGATAGCGGTAACGGTAACAGCGGTAGTTCCCAAACTCTCGCGACTTCTTTGACCCGTTCGGTTATGGATGAGATCCAAAAAGCAGTGGCAAATATGCTAACGCCTGGCGAAGGTAAGTTAACTTTGTCGATGGCGACGGCATCATTGGTGGTAACTGATTCACCCGAAGTACTTGATAGAATTAAGGATTATATTGATCAGCAGAACAAATTATTGACAACGCAGGTGGTGCTTAATGTCAAGATCCTTAACCTGACGTTCGATCGGGCTGATCAGTATGGCGTTGATTGGTCACTGGCCTATAAAGACGCTCATATCGGAGTGGGTGGCGCGGGCAGCGGTGTTACCGAGGGGGGGGATATCAGTACCAATATTCATATTCTTAAGGGGCCATTTAGTGACAGTAATTTACTGATCAAGGCATTATCGACCCAAGGTAAAGTCTCTATAGTGACTCAACCTTCGGTGACTACACTGAATTTGCAAGCGGTACCGATGCAGGTTGCAACCCAGACCGGTTATGTTTCATCAACTTCTAGTACCTCGACGCCACAAGTTGGCATTTCAGTAGGGATCGAACCAGCGACAGTGACGACGGGTTTTAATATGTTGATGCTGCCTTATGCAATGGCCGACAAGCAAATATTGTTGCAGTACAACATTAGTTTGAGCGATTTAAAGAGGCTGGAGAAGTTTGGCGAGAAAGCGACCGGTCAGGTGCAGTTGCCGACAATAGATTTACGCGCATTCAGTCAGAAGGTGAGATTACATTCAGGTGAAACACTGGTGCTATCAGGATTTGAACAGCAGTCAGATACCAGTGATCGTAGTGGTTTGGGCAGCCCGGATAATCAATTCTTGGGTGGGAGCCGTCAGGGCAAAAGAAACCATAATGTGATCGTAGTCATGATTACTCCTATAGTGGTAGATTGAATGGTGGTAGATTGAAAAATGACCCAGACTGAAACGGGCGCGGAGCGCGCTATGCAAATCAAACTATATGGTAAGACGTTGGTCGCAGGCATTATCTGGCGACCGCCTGTCACTGTGTTAACACGTTCTCACATACGCAGAAATGGGATTGCCGCAGGGTTTACCTTGGCTGTCCGGCATCGTGTTGGACGAAGTATACAGGTCGGGTATGTACCAAAGGAGTCAGGAGTGCCGGGTTGTTATTCATTGGCGGCCGTTCTTGCTAAAGCGGTGGATAAACCTAACTGGATAGGTGCGTTTCATTTGCCTGATGGACATTATGCATTGGTAGCGGTACATCAGGGCGCGATAATGGCTGGACGTGATTTGATCGGCACTCGTGAAGAGATCGAAGCGAAATTGCGTGATACGGTGCAGTTGGTAGAGGGCGCCAATGGGGTGTGGAATGCGATTTATGCGCCGAAGGAGTTTGAATCGCCGTGGTTGGAGGTGCCATTGGCGCAACTGTTGCCGCAGTCCGCGTTGAGAAAGTCTGTTGGTCAGCTTGAGAGTTTAACCGGCGAAATGTCGAAGCGCCAAATTAAGGTCTTTGCCATGACCGCAGGTACTGCGTTCTTGTTAGTTGGCGGTTGGTGGATGTGGCACATCTATAAGCAGAATACAGAAATAAGGGTACCGGATTTATCCAATGAGGTGGTGGAAGTTCCACCGCCGCATCCGTGGCTTGCGCAACCGACAATGGCGTCTCAGTTTTCTGCATGGAATAAAGCTTTAGCCAAGGTTCCCTTATCGCTCGTGGGTTGGCAGATTGAAGTCATTATGTTGGATGCTAATGCGGTTTCTGTGAGTTATCAGCGCCATGATGGGATGCCGATCAATGTTTTCCAGGTTGCTGCTATCAATATTTTCCGGGCTGGCCCGGTGATTTCCAATGGTGGGGAGCAGGCACAGGTATTGATACCGTTTGAGCAGTCGCAGAGTCATGATCAGGAAAACAACGACGATGTGTTGCAGTCGTCAGATCAGGCGCTGGTTGAGCTGATGTCTTATTTTCAGGCGCTAGGTTTGCCGCCGCCAACGTTGACTGAGGGAGCCTCCATTTTGCCGCCGCCTCCGCCCCCTTTGCCAGAAGGCGAAACACGCGAGTGGGCCAATCCTGATTGGCAGACTTATAACTGGACACTGACTTCTCAATTAGCGCCAGATGCACTGTTTTCAGGTAAGCCGCTCCCCGGATTGAGAGTGACCAGCGCCAGAATTGTGTTATCTGATGGTTTTCCTGAGTGGAAGCTGAGTGGAGTTTTCTATGCAAAAAATTAGCCAGCTTATAATCAGTCTATTTGTGGTGTCGGTATTTTCCCTGACATATGCGCAAACATCATTTACTGAGTTACCGGCAGTTCAGACGAAGCGCCATGTTGCACAGAAGCCTGCATTGCCAGCGATAACCACTGACAGCGTTGCTGCGCAACTGGAAAAGTTACAGACGGATTTGATGTTACTTAAAGCTGAAACCGCAAGGGCAAATGCTCAGGCTGAATTCGATAAAATTTCCAGAATGGTGAATAAAAGAGATGCCGTTAATAATGGCCTGCCTCTGGTTAAGTCAATCTTCGGGCGCAATGGGGCTCTGACCGCTACGCTCCGGCTTCGTTCAGGCGGCATCATGGATGTGAAAGCAGGTGAACAGTTGCCGAATGGTTATAAAGTGGTCCGCATTGATACCGGGGGAGTGACTTTCTCCAAACAGGGGAGATTCTATGAGGTAGGTCTTACGGCTACTAATGATGCATCATTGCTGGATAGCCTTGACTTGATGGTTGCGCCGCCGCTGCCGTTAAGCCGTTAGTTACTGATGGGTGGCGATATTTATGGAAATAACATGCTCCGATCTGTTGTGTATGGTCAGGCAGGGTGCAAAAGTTTTATCTGCCTTGAGCGGCGTACTTGAAATAGAGTTAGCTAACCGCAGTTTGATATGTCTTGTTGAGTTACCTCAGCAGAAGGGGCAATGCGTACTTGCCGTATCTGCTTCCCACCGGCTTGATCCCCATGTGCTGGCCTATGAAGAGACGGTTAAAAGACATGGCCTTATCTATCAGACTGTCACTTGTGGCATGGGGAGCATATTGGAATTGTACCGTCTCAGTAAGAGCGAGAGTCATGGACTGGGAGGGAGTGAATCGGATGTTCAGCGTTATATCATTCGCTTAATCGGCGAAGCGACTGAGGAACGGGCGTCAGATTTGCATATCGTTGCTCGCCGTAATTATTGTGAAATTCGTTGCCGTATCGATGGTTATTTGCGCTCAATAGGCCAACTGCGGCCAGAAGAAGGATTGCGATTATGCGCGACTATCTATCAAAGTATGTGTGATGTGGCAGAGCCGACGTTTAAACCGATGCAGGCGCAGCGTGCGCGAATGAAAGATGAGTTTCTGGCCGAGTGCGGACTTTCCGGGGCGCGTATTAATACCCGCCCGCTTGATCGCGGCATGTTGATGGTGCTGCGATTGTTGTATGCGGACAGCCCCGGTACGGTGTGCACTTTAAGTGATCTCGGTTATTTGCCGGAACAGTGTCAGATACTGGAAGAACTTATGGAGCATCGGGCTGGTGTGGTTCTCTTGTCTGGTGCGACTGGTAGCGGAAAGAGCACCACTTTGAAAGTTGTGATGCAGAAGATGATAACCGAGCAAGCCGGCATCCATCTGCTTACGCTTGAAGATCCACCCGAATATGAAATTGAAGGCGCTAATCAATCTCCTATAACCGGAGATCGAGGTGATAGCATTATTGTCGAACAGGAATGGGCGATGGCAATTGCTGATGCAATGCGACTCGATCCTGATGTGATTATGGTCGGTGAGATACGCGACGCAGTGACGGCAAAGATGGCATTTCGTGCCGCAATGACCGGCCATCTTATTTGGACCACGATACATGCAAACGATGCTTTAGCGATCTTGCCCCGCTTGCAGGATGAGGCTGTGATGGAGTCGCTATTAATGGATTCGCGTCTGGTGATTGGTTTAGTCAGCCAAGCGCTGATTCAGGTGTTATGTCCTCATTGTAAAGTTCCCCTGCGAGGGCATGAGCAAGAAGTTTCCGAGCGTCTGTTGAAACGACTCAATCTTTATTGTCAGCCGGAGTCGGTTTGTCTACAGGGGGAAGGTTGTGACTATTGCAAACAGTGCGGCACCTTGGGCCGAACAGTAGTCGCTGAAGTGATACGCACTTCCCCTGGCTTAATGCAAGCTTATCGAATGGGTCATCATCACGAAGCGACTCGATATTGGATCTCGGAGATGGCGGGATTAAGCAAGATCGACGCGCTTATTCGCAAAATAAATGACGGGATAATCGATCCCCGTGCCGCAGAACGTGTGATGGGGCCGATTATTCCTGCGATCCATCAAATAGAGTGAAACGCTATGTCCATGACCGATTTTGTTGAAAGACTGAACTATCGATTTGCGAAGATCCAGTTTGGTAATAAAGCGCGGATTCGTTTTTACGGGCATCTGATCATGATGCTGGAAAATCGTATCATGCTGATTGATGCATTACGTGAAATGTATAATATTGCCAGCAACGAAGGCCATAAACCCAACAATGGTTGTGCGTTGGTGTTAAGTAGTTGCTATGAATCTGTCAGTCAGGGCAGTACCTTGGCGGAGAGTTTACAGCGATGGATTGGTCCCAATGAAGTCGCGGTGATTGCTGCGGGTGAGCGTTCCGGCGACATACGTAGCGCTTTTATGGATGCGATCGCCATGATCGAAGCGGGTAGCAAGATCCGCAGTGCTGTTATTGGCACATCTATTTATCCACTTATACTCATCGGGATGATATGTGTCTTGCTGCATATTGTGGCTGGGAGTTTGGTGCCCAAACTGGCTGCTGTTTCTAAGCCGGAAACCTGGGATGGTGCGGCTTATACTCTTTATTTAATGGGAACATTTGTCAACGATTATGGATTTTATTCGCTGATATTGCTGGTGATATTGATCATTTTATTGTTGTTATCGCTATCTTTTCTGGGGGGGCGACTGCGAACAGTGCTTGACCGGTTTCCGCCGTGGTCACTGTACAGAACCATTCATGGCAGTATGTTCATATTGAATGTGTCGTTGCTGATTCGTTCAGGGATGATGTTGCAATCGGCGCTGGAATTGCTGCTGGAACAGGCGGGTTCCCGCTGGCTGTATGTGCGTATCGCGGCTACGCTCGAACATATTTCAATGGGGGCTGGTTTTGGTGAGGCATTGCGCGATACCGGTTACCGTTTCCCGGATGACGAGGCGATCAGTTATCTGAGGTTATTGTCACGATTGCAGGGTTTTGATCAATCAATGGCGAAGTTTGCACGGCACTGGTTGGATGAAACGATAGTTAAGGTTCAGATAGTGACGCGAGGCTTCCTGTTGGCTTCAATTCTTATGATTGGCGGCATGTTGATGCTGGTGGTGACGGCGGTATCGGGCATTGAAAACGCCATTGAACAGTCGTTATCTATGCCATCTGTTTAATTCGAGATTAACGATGAAAATCAGGCAGAATATTGAAACTGGAACCAGTGAAATTCAAGGAACAGGCGGCGTATGTCGTGAGAAGGCGTTGAATGAGCTGAAAGAAGCTTGCGGACCGATTATCCTCCGAGCGCTTGATGACAAAGACGTGGTGGAAATCATCATTAATCCTGATGGAAAACTGTGGATTGAATTGCATAACCAAGGCATGAATGAAGCGCAATCTCATTTTCCGGCGGATGCGGCAGAGCGGATTTTACTGATTTCAGCTTCGTTGCAAAAGTCAGATGTTGGCGTTGATGTAGGTCTGATTGAAGGTGAATTCCCATTGGGGAGCGCTCGGATTGCCGGTGTTTTGCCTCCGCTGGCAAATGCGCCGACTATTGCCATTCGTAAACACTCTCCGGTGGTATTATCGCTGTCTGATTACCGCAAAAGCGGCATTATTAAGCCGATAGGCGCTGCTGCCATGTGGTTGGCATCTGGAATAGCGAGTTATAAACGCAGTTTTGAACACCCAATTGAGGCAATTCGTGAAGCTGTGATGATGCGCAAGAATATTCTAATCGTTGGGGGTACCGGCAGTGGGAAAACGACGCTGGCTAATACTATTTTGTACGAGATTAACCTGCAATGCCCGAGTGACCGTATTGTGGCGATTGAGGATACGATGGAATTACAGCTTAATAATGCTAACCGGGCGCTGTTACGCACTAGTAAGGATGTGGATATGCGTCGCTTGCTGCGAACGACAATGCGTTTGCGTCCAGACCGGATTGTAGTGGGGGAGATTCGCGGCGGTGAAGCTTATACTTTGCTCAAGAGTTGGAATTCCGGCCATCCTGGAGGAGTAGCAACCATGCATGCCAATTCATCTGAAGAGGGGTTACAAAAACTGGCGCATTACATTTATGAAAATGAAGCGGCGCAGGGTTTTACGCCTGAGACTATCGGTTGGATGATTGCCAAAAGTGTGAATTTGGTGGTGGTAATAGAAAAGATCGCAATGGAACCGGGAAGAATGGTGTCAGAAATTTGTGAAGTTTCCGGGTTTATGAATGATCGTTACAATATGAATGTTTTGTGCTTACAAAGTAATGGATATTGTGAGTTTAAACCACGTATTTAAAGTGCGATGTTACAAATAATTCTGAAAATGATGATGAGAATATAAAAATAATAATAACAAATTTATCTATAATTTATTATTTTCTTCTATTAATTAAATGTTTGTTGTTTTTAAAATAATGATATTACAGGTTAAATAATTAAATGCTGCTGAATATTGATGTTTGTGGTTAAGAATGGTAATTGAATTTTAAATGTAAAAATACTGTGAATTATGTACAGACTCTCGGATAATTAAATGTAATGATATGAAGAGAATAAGGTTTTCTATTCTTTTTTACCTGTCTAAATGGTTGATTAATATGATTATATTTGTTTTTTATTATTTTCATTAATTGCTAATGAATTATCTGGATATTATAAATGAAAAAATTAATAGATTTAAAAATACATAGCTTCTTTAATTTTTTGTAGCCCGGACAATATAGATTTAAGCCATTGTAAATTTGGCAAAAACCTACCAGATAATCCGGGCATGGATTTTTATTATATTTTTTAGACAAGATATTCTGGCCGATACGATAGTAAATAATCGATTCTACCTTATCAAGTCTTTATTTTTCAAAAAGAAGTTATCACTGGTTTACCAAAACCAAACTCTATTCTTGAGCCGACGCAATATTACCGCAAATTCTTTGCTAATCGTTTATTCAAGTTATCTGGAGGTAAAGTGAAAGCCTCTTATTGCGTACTACTCAAAGAGTGTGTAGTACCTAATTTTATTTTTCCCTGGTGTTGCGCAGATTTTGTTATCGGGAATAGCACTCGCTTTATTGGCGGTAAAGTTTGTGCAACCCGAAGTACAGTTCGAAACAGTATTCGCTTGATCATCGAACGATCGGCTGCATTTAACGCGGTACGTAACGAAATTTCAACGGCCTCATTAGCATATGTTCGCATTTGTTGTTCATAATCTGAAATCGCTTTGATTAAATCTTCATGACCGGATGCTACCTGAGTCAGCGTCTGTGTGAGCAAAAGTGCGTCTCGAAGCGCTGTGTTTGCCCCCATTCCTACCATTGGCGTCATGTTGTGAATAGCGTCGCCAAGGAGTGTGACAGCGCTGGAACGCCAGGGTAAGAGGTGATCCATACTGCGTAACGGAATCACAGAGATGTTTTCCATATCACTCTGCTTAATTAGGGTATGCAGATTTGGGTCCCATCCAGCAATACGGGTACAGATCAGATCACACAGAGATTCCGCGGGAAAATCGGTAATCGTATTCGGGTAGCTATTCGTTGCTGCTGCGTAGGCCCACATGACAAAATCACCAATTTCTGTCGATGTGGCCTTTACTTGGGTATTGATCGGAGCACGCCATAGAGAGACAAACAATCCACCAGAGCTTTTAGGCACGATATTGTTGGGCGACCCATCCAGCAAATATGGAGGCAATGAGGCAGCAAGAGCTTGGGTAAGGCGCACGCGTCCAACGGTGAGTGTGACGCCAATATCAAGCCTTTTTATCGCGGGGAGGTACTGCTTGCGTACTCTTGAATTGCTTCCATCTGCGCCGATAAGAACATCAACATCTTCGTGACTTTTATCTGTGAAAAAAAGCCTGACTTTACCGTTTTGCATGTGTTCATAGCGCTCGAACGTTTTGTTCCATTGAACGGTATCTGACAGCCCCTCATTTAATACTTCTATAAGTTCGGATCTGCTGATTGACATCCGATCTTCGGTAATAATTTGTCCATCCTCCCTATGAATATTTCTCTGGGCTTCGAGAAGAAGGTGTAGATGTTCATCATAGAATCTTGTCTGTCCGCCGACAGGTTTTGAAATCTTTTTAAAGGTTAACCAGTTAGTTTCCGGTAGGCATTCCTGCATAGCCTGCTGGCCGAACGTATCGACGTAAATGCCATAACCGGGAAGTATGGATAACGTAGCAGAGCCACGTTCATAAACTTTCACTTTTATTCCATTTTTACGCAGGCCATGTGCCAGGCATGCACCACCAATCCCTGAGCCGATTATTCCAACGTTCATTTCTTTTTTCTCCATAAGTAGTACGATGTGATTCTGAAAGAATCATGGTGACTATAGCTGGCTAGGATCACAGCCATCAGTCGTGTTACTGCTATAGTCTTAATAATAGTATACCGTACCGTTCGGTACCAATAAAAATTTAGGTTTTTTTACATGACAAGTACACCTAAAGCCCAAACAGATCACAAAAGAACCCGTTCGTACTCTAGAATTTCAGGAGAACGAGTTAACGAGCTGTTAAAAATTGCTGCTCAGGTATTTGCAGAACGGGGTTTTGATGGTGCCAGTATCAATGAGATGGCGAAACGTGCTAATGCTTCGAAGGGAACCTATTATAGCCGATTCCCTTCTAAAGAAGAGTTGTTAGTCGCTGTCGTCAGGCAAAGAATAGAAGAAGTTGAAGTCGGTCTGGACAAGACGATGAACCGCGAACCAGATATTGGGAAAGCGTTAACCATTTTTGCAGAGGAAGTTCTCACGGCAATTCTCTCTGAGACAATGATCGCAAACTACCGGGTGGTAACGTTGGAGTCTCAACGTTTTCCGCAGTTAGGTAAGATCTATTATGAAAAGGGAGTCAAAAAGATCGTAGATTTTCTTGTCGAATATCTGGTACGAAAGATGAAGGAGGGAAAATTGAACATAGTAGACCCGAAAATCTCCGCAGAGGTGTTTATCGATGGCATCATTGGAACGCCAAGGCTTAAGGCTACTTTGGGTATTGGTTTACCGACTCCAGAGGAGAAATCTCAGCGAATTGCCATCGCTGTTCAGTCATTTCTCGCTGCATATGGTACAGCCTCATGTGATAGCGCTTCTTCATCATGATAGTCGCGTTGTTGTAGTAAACAGATGTAGTAAATCAGATGTAGTAAACCAGAAATTATTGTAGGAATGGCGTTGAATTGAGGGCCTGCCTGTTATCAGGTAGGTCTCTCTGCTGAATTAAGAAAGCGATTTGCATACCTTGAATTATAGACGAGACGCTTTGGCGTCTTTTTTGCTCTTGTATGCTGGGTTGACTGGCGATGGCTTATTATATTTCCTTTGCAGATAAATAGTTTACAATGTAAATAACTTGTTGTTTTTCTTTGATTAGAGTCTGAATTTGTCATAATTAAAATTAACTCATGAGAATGTTCTGAAGGTGGGTATGTTGATATGGTAAAAAGAGCGATAAAGCCACTGTGTATTTCGGTTATTTGTAGCACATCGATAGTAGCTGGATATGCTTTAGCTAATCATCAGAGTAGGATTATTGAAGGTGATATGCAAAATCTGCCAAAAATGCAGGTTGAAAAGATATCTGAGACAACCATACCCGAACAGGTACAAATTCAAACTGCTGCAATTTCAGAAACAGAGCGTCGTAAAATAGTGCGAAGCTGGTTACCAGCGCAAGTTAAGCCTGTTTTCTTTGACCAATTGGTTAGTTTGTACTCTTCCAATCAGATGCAACCTTTGTGGCAAGATAAAATCGCGGTTCAACGCTTTGAACAACAACTTTCAGAACTTGCATTGGCTGGCTTTCAGCCGCAATTTGGTCAATGGCTGACTGAACTCAATGATGCTCAATTGAGTCAGATGGGACGTGATCTCATTTTATCGGATGCTATGCTAGGTTATTTACAATTTGTTTCAGATGTCGGTCAGCAGGGCCAAAGCTGGCTCTATCGCACTATGTTATATAACAGCACTACACCGTACAAAAGCATTACAGCATACAAAATTGTATTACCTTCATCAGAAGTTGTGGATCAGTGGCAGCAAGCTATTATCGATCACAATGTGGCCGCTTATGTTGCAGCATTGGCGCCACAACATCCTCAATATGAAAATATGCGCAAGGAGATGATGAAACAACTGGCTGATAGTAAACCGTGGCCACAGCTTTCTGATAAAAGTGCGCTAAAACCGGGACAGAGTAGTTCTGATGTCGCTGTGTTGAGAGAAATACTTATTCGCCTTGGGATGTTGAGTGAACTGACAGCTCAAGCAGATCATATCTACGATCCTGAATTGGTGACTGCGGTAAAAAATTTCCAGCGTTGGCAAGGGTTGGCGCCGGATGGCGTAATTGGTAAACGCACAAGAGATTGGCTAAATACTTCACCTCAAACTAGAGCGGGTTTGATAGCGCTTAATATCCAGCGTTTGCGTATTATCCCAAGCCGTGTGTCTACAGGAATTATGGTCAATATTCCAGATTATTCATTGCATTATTATCTTAATGATCAGGAAGTGTTGGACTCGAAAGTGATCGTTGGTCGTCCAAGCCGTAAAACACCCATTATGAGTAGTGTGCTGAATAATGTGGTGATTAATCCTCCCTGGAGTGTGCCGACTAGCCTGGCAAGAAAAGATATCGCGCCACGAGGGCTTGATGATCCCGGATATTTTCAACGGGGAGGATACGTTATCTTTTCAAATTGGCGTGCTGATGCCAGTGTCATCGACCCTTACACGATTGATTGGAACGTGATTACGCCTGCTAACTTTCCTTATCGAATATGGCAAGCTCCGGGGCCGACTAACTCATTAGGCCGCTATAAATTTAATATGCCAAACTCGGAGGCTATCTATTTGCATGATACGCCGAACCATAACCTGTTTAACAAAGACATCCGAGCTATTAGCTCTGGTTGTGTACGAATTAACAAGGCTTCAGAATTAGCGAATATGTTATTGGGAGATGTGGGGTGGACTCAAAACAAGGTGGCTAATACCGTGAAACAGGGCAATACCGTTTATGTTAACATTCCACAGCGTATTCCTGTTTATTTGTATTATTTAACTGCTTGGGTAGATGAACAGGGGATTCCTCAGTACCGTACTGATATTTATGATTACGATAATAGTGTGAGACAAGGTTCCCAGTTTTTGTCAAAGTTGTTACCTTTACAAAACTAAATGCAACTAATTTTTGTTATTAGTTGTCTCATAGACCAGTGACCAGTGACCAGTTGCCTGGTGGTTTATTTTTTCCATAATCTGAGTAGATGTTTCTTCATGGATATAATTGATCATAATCGCCGTAAGTGGCTTTGTGTGGGGGCTGCTGCTTTAGGTTTGAGTTTTTTGCCGGGGCATGCTTTTGCGACTCTGGCAACTCCACGCCCACGGATTTTACGTTTTGACAACTTACATACGGGTGAAACGATTAAAGCCGAATTTTTTGACGGCTATCGTTACAACAAAGAAGAGCTGGCCCGCTTGGATCATCTGTTTCGAGATTATCGTCAAAATAGAGTTAAGACTATCGATCCTAAATTATTTGATCAGATTTATTTGCTGCAAATGATGATGGGGATTAATAAACCTGTACAACTTATTTCTGGTTACCGTTCACTAGTAACCAACAATCAGTTGCGCAAGCAAAGTAAAGGCGTGGCTAGACAGAGTTACCATACTCGCGGGCGGGCGATGGATTTTCATATTGAAGGTATTGAGCTTAGTCGTATCTGTAAGGCTGCTCTGAAAATGAAAGCGGGAGGAGTAGGATACTATCCACACAGTAATTTCGTTCATATTGATACAGGTCCTGTCAGGACATGGTAATCTGGTGAGTAACTATTTTGTTTTGACTATGGAGTAAATGAAATAATGAAATACCAAATTATTCCTGTTACTGCTTTTATGCAGAATTGTACCCTTATTTGGAATGAAGAGAGTAAGGAGGCGGCAATTGTTGATCCGGGGGGAGAAGCAGAGAAGCTGATCGCCGAGATAGAACGCCGTGGTTTGAAATTGACCCAGATTTTGTTGACTCATGGTCACTTTGACCATGTTGGTGCAACAGCGGCAGTCGCTAAACATTTTAATGTGCCGGTCTACGGACCGCAGCAGGAAGATGCTTTCTGGATTGAAGGCTTGCAAGCTCAGAGTCGGATGTTTGGCATTGAAGAATGCCCATCATTTGAACCTGATCGCTGGTTAAATGAAGGTGATGAACTACGAGTAGGGGGCGTTGATTTATCTGTGTTGCACTGTCCAGGGCATACGCCAGGGCATGTTGTGTTTGTAAATCATGCGGATAAACTGATTTATATGGGAGATGTTCTGTTTAAAGGGGGAGTTGGGCGTAGTGACTTCCCACGCGGTAATCACCAGCAGTTAATTAACTCAATTAAAGATAAACTTCTGCCACTTGGTGATGATTATGAATTTATTCCAGGGCACGGGCCAATGTCGACGTTAGGTTATGAGCGCCAGACTAATCCATTTTTACAGGATGAAGTACCAGGTTGGTGATGATCAACCCGTTCTATTTTCATTTTGATGTACTCAATGAGATTAATATCGCAATTGTGTCGAGTGTCGAATCTTCTGAATGATAAAAGCCGCTGAAATTCAGCGACTTTTTCAGAGTAAGGTAAATATAGTAAGGCAAATGTTAATTTAGAGTACTGCAACAATGGCTTCACATAGTGGAACCATGTTTTCCAACGTCAAACCAGCGACGTTAATACGACCGGAACTGACAGCGTATATGCCAAATTCCTCACGCAGACGTTCTACTTGTTCTTTTGTCAGACCACTGAATGAGAACATACCATTTTGGCTACTAATAAAGCTGAAATCCTGTTTTGCCCCTTTTTCCTGCAAGGTATTGACAAACAGTTGACGCATACGCTGGATACGTTCGCGCATGGTGGTCAGTTCCTGTTCCCAAGCTGCTTTCAGATCTTCATTTGACAAAATGGTGGTGACAACAGATGCACCATGAGCAGGTGGGTTGGAATAGTTCGCTCGAATAATCGCTTTAGCCTGACTGAACGCTCTTTCGGCTGTATCGCTGTCACTAGCAACAATGGTACAGGCGCCGACACGTTCATTGTACAGGCCAAAGTTTTTGGAGTAAGAGCTGGCAACAATCAGTTCATTGTGATTTTTCGCAAAAATGCGTAGGCCCTCTGCATCTTCATTCAGGCCCTTGGCAAATCCTTGATAAGCGAAATCAAAAAGAGGCAACCAGCCTTTCTCCGCAGACATTTCTGCCAGCTTAGTCCATTGTGCCGGGGTGGGATCGATGCCCGTCGGATTGTGGCAGCAACCGTGGAACAAAACAACATCACCTGCCTGAACTTCAGACAGGCTTGTTAGCATGCCTTCGAAATTCAGCGCATGTTTTTCAGCGTCATAGTATTTATATTCACGGACTTCCAAGCCTGCGGCGGAAAAAACGTTTTTATGGTTTGGCCAGGTTGGATTGCTGATCCAAACCCGTTTAGCATTAGTCTGTTTGGCAATGAAATCCGCAGCAATACGTAAAGCACCTGTACCGCCAGGGCTTTGTGCTGTGCGGGCGCGTTTATCTGTGACGACTGGGTGATCTTTGCCAAACAGTAATTCTTGAGTTACACGGCCAAATTCGGTTAAGCCGCTAATCGGCAGATAATTCTTTGTTGTTTCGTTTTCCAGTAAATATTGTTCAGCTTGTTTAACACTACTCAGAACAGGGGTTTCTCCTGTTTCATCTTTATAGACACCGATACCAAGGTTGATTTTATTTGTACGAGGATCAGAACGGAAACTATCGGCTAAGCCAAGAATAGGGTCAGCAGGCGCTGCTGTGATTTTCTCAAACATGTTTGTAATTCCAAAGCTCAGAGTTAAACCCAAAAGGGTAGTCAGGTTAACGCCGCTAAAACAGTTTGCCAACTATTTGTCGTAAAAAGAAGATAATCTTGTGAGGCAGTTTGCGGAGTGAGAATAAAGAAGGAAAACATAAGACTAAAAAAGCAGCACATAAGCGCTGCTTTCTCTTAATGATGTTTAACTTGTTCAGCTAAATCTATTTACCAACGGTAATTAGAATTGGTAAATCATACCTACGCCAACAACGTTGTCAGTGCTGATACCAACGTCTTTGGTGAATTCATTGCTATCCAACAGGTTGATTTTGTAATCAACATAGGTAGTCAAGTTTTTGTTGAAGTAGTAGTAACTACCAACAGAGATATATTTTACCAGATCGCGATTGTCGGATTCTTTCCCATCGTGATCAATGTCACCAAACAGGTTTTTACCTCTGGATTGAACGTATGCCAGAGATGGACGTAAACCGAAGTCGAACTGGTATTGGGCGGTCAATTCGATGTTCTGGGTTTTGTTAGCGACGCTTTCCCAGTTTACACCATCAACTTTTCCACCGAAACGAGTCATGTTACGGGTTTCACCGTACATGGCAGCCAGGTAGATGTTGTTGGCATCGTATTTAACACCAATGTTCCATGCTTCAGCGCGATCACCTAAGGCAGTAGAGCCAGTAGGTTTGTCTTTTTTACCTTCTTCTTCAATAACGTTAAAAGTAGTCTTTTGCGCAGAAGTACGGGCAGAGTTAGAGTATGCACCACCGACGCTGATACCGTAACCTACGTCATAGGTTGCAGCGAAACCGTAACCATCACCGTTGTCTTTACGGTTGACACGGCCATTAGCAGTGTTTTCGCTATTTTCACCCTGATATTGCAGAGCAAAGTTCAGGCCATCAACTAAACCGAAGAAATCGGTATTACGGTAAGTCAACAGACCAGTAGAACGGCCAGTCATGAAGTTATCAGTCTGCGCCATTGAGTCGCCACCGAATACTGGCAACACGTCGGTCCAAGCGTTGACTTCATAAACCACACCATAGTTACGGCCATAGTTCATTGAACCGTAGTCTGACAGTTTCAAACCAGCGAAAGCCAGACGAGTTTTAGTTTCTTCGTCAGTACCTTCTGCACGGTTACCTTTGATATTGTATTCCCAACGGCCAAAACCGGTCAGTTGGTCATTAACTTGAGTTTCGCCTTTGATACCCAGACGAGCAAAGGAGTTATCGCCATCTTCGCCGCTTTTGTTGTTAGCGAATTTGTGCTGGACTTCAACTTTACCATACAGATCCAGTTTGTTGCCGTCTTTGTTATAAATTTCAGCTGCATTTGCTGCGCCAGCAGCTAACAGAGCTGGGATTACTACTGCAAGAACATTGCGTTTCATCATTTATTATTACCCTCATTGGTGTTATTCGGACACCTGCCACTGCCAAAAATAATTCTTTAAAAATTTACGGAACTATTTGTGAGAGTTTAGTGTCGTCTGTTTCACTGTCAAGTGTTTCATTGGTTGTTATTTTTATCCACTCACAAAATGCGATAAAAAAGAAAATTTGGTAAAAATGTGAAACAAAGTGTTTCAAAATGTAAATGAGAGGTTGTTTTTTGAACTCTGGTCGGTCCAGTTTATTAAAAAAGAGAAAAATGGAGAGCAGTCAGTGGCGGAAGAAAATTACCTGTTTATCTTAATAAAAAGAGTAAAATATGATGTTTATTTCATCAGTCATATCTCTTATATGTAACTTACTGATATGCTTGTCGATGTGTTATATACCATTTTTTAACAGATACCTGATAATGATTATTCTTGAAAAAAGTAGTGCTCACTTTAAGTGAGCACCATAACATGTTAATTGGCTCTCCTATTAACCTGTCTAATTTATATCAGACGGCTAGAATTGATATACCAAACCTACACCTACCGCGTTATTTGTGTTGACATCGAGATGTTTGGTGTAGAAGTTGTCATGTACTAAGTTGATTTTATAATCCACATAAGTGGATAAATTTTTGTTAAAGTTATAATAAGAACCAATAGAGATATATTTTACCCAGTCCTGATGAGTGAAAGAAGTTGTTCCTTTGGATTGAACATATGCCAGAGATGGACGCAGGCCAGAATCAAACTGATATTGGGCCGTTAATTCAATATTACGGGTTTTTGCGGAGACGAAATCTTGGTAGCCGAAAGAGGTCATATTGTGAGTTTCACCATACATGGCGGCCAGATATACGTTGTTTGCATCATATTTGGCGCCAACGTTCCATGCCTTAGCTCTTTCACCGCGAGCGACAGAAGTAACGAGCCTTTCATGTGTAATAGGGCGGTCAGCATTGGAGTAGGCTCCCCCTACGCTGATACCATTGCCGATATCGTAGGTAACAGAGAGGCCGAAGCCGTCACCATTACTACCACCATTGGGCTTACTGCGTTCACCACTGCGCTTACGGATCGAATTGCGGCGGTTGTTGCTGTCTTCGTCGTTCTTACCTTGGTATTGCAGGGCGAAGTTCAAACCATCAACCAGACCAAAGAAATCTGTATTGCGATAAGTCAAGACACCGGTAGCACGATTAGTCATGTAGGTGTCAGCCTGCGACATGGAATCAGCGCCGAATACTGGCAGTACGTCAGTCCAGGCATTGACGTCATAGAGAACACCATAATTACGACCGTAGTCTAGGGAACCGTATTTAGCCAATTTCAGACCAGCGAAGCCCAGACGGGTTTGATTGCCTTCGGAATTGTTTTCCTCAGCTTTGTTAGCCTGAATATTGTATTCCCAACGGCCATAACCCGTTAGTTGGTCATTGATTTGAGTTTCACCTCTGAAGCCCAAACGAATGTAGCTTGCATCACCATCTTCACTATAGATAGGGGATTTATCTGAGCTTTGGGTAATTTTAGAGAATTGATGACGCGCATCAACTTTGCCATAGATATCCAGTTTATTACCATTTTTATTATAAATTTCAGCGGCATTTGCTACACCAGCAGTCAACAGTGCTGGGATGACCACGGAAAAGATACTACCTTTCATTATTGTTACCTTCATTTAATTACTATCGTTAATTACCGTCATTGGTGTTATTCGGACATCTGTTACTGACAGAAATAATTCCTTTAAGAAACTCGTTGAAATTATTTATGAAAATACCGTGATGTCTGAGTCGGGGCACAGTTTTTCATTAGCCGTGGACTTTATCTATCATTTAATTGATACAAATTGACGATTTTTGTAATAAAGTGAAAATAATATATTGCAAAATGTAAATGAAATAGGATTTTTGATCGTATCTTGAATTTGAAGAATAAAAAAAGCCAGCTTTTGCTGGCTTTATACATAATAATTTCTTATGTTTGTTTTACGCAATCATTAGAAGTTTGCGCTTCTTGGCGTACGCGGGAATGGGATGACATCACGTACATTTGGCACACCAGTCACGTAAGCAACCAAGCGTTCAAAGCCCAGTCCGAACCCTGAGTGAGGTACGGTGCCATAACGACGCAGATCACGGTACCACCAGTAATCTTCTTTATTAAGCCCCATCTCTTCCATACGTTTATCCAGCATATCCAGACGCTCTTCACGTTGTGAGCCGCCGATAATTTCACCAATGCCCGGTGCAAGTACATCCATTGCCGCGACAGTCTTACCGTCGTCGTTCATTCGCATATAGAAAGCTTTAATATCTTTTGGATAGTTTTTCACGACAACCGGAGCTTGGAAATGTTTCTCTGCCAGATAACGTTCGTGTTCTGAAGAGAGGTCAACTCCCCAGAAGACTGGGTTTTCAAATTTCTGGCCGCAGTTTTGCAGAATTTCAATGGCATCGGTGTAATCAATCTGAGCAAAGTCAGAATTGACAAACTTTTCCAGGCGGGTGATGACATCTTTATCTACGCGTTCAGCGAAGAATTGTAGATCATCAGCGCGCTCTGCCAATGCGGCTTTGAAAACATATTTCAGCATATTTTCAGCCAGTGAAGCGGCATCGTTGAGGTTGGCGAAGGCGATTTCCGGTTCAAGCATCCAGAATTCCGCCAGATGGCGGCTGGTATTAGAGTTTTCAGCACGGAAGGTCGGACCAAATGTGTAAACTTTGCTTAATGCACAAGCATATGCTTCACCGTTCAATTGCCCGGATACGGTCAGAAAAGCTTCGCGGCCAAAAAAATCTTGGTTGAAATCCACTTCACCTTTGTCAGTTAACGGCAGATTTTGCAGATCCAGCGTAGAGACGCGGAACATTTCGCCGGCGCCTTCTGTATCAGCAGCCGTAATCAACGGGGTGGAAACCCAGAAGTAACCATTTTCATGGAAGAAACGGTGTAATGCTTGAGCAAGAGTATGGCGCATACGAGTAACGGCGCCAATCAGGTTGGTGCGTGGGCGCAGGTGAGCGACATCACGCAGGTATTCAATACTGTGGCGTTTCGCGGCCATTGGGTAGGTATCAGGATCTTCAACCATTCCGATCACCACGACTTGGGTCGCTTGTAGTTCAAAATTCTGCCCTTGGCCTGGGGAAGCAACGACTGTCCCTGTTACTTCGACAGAACAGCCGGTAGTTAAATGCAGAATTTCATCCTGATAATTAGGCAAATTATTATTAACGACGGCCTGTAATGGATTAAAGCAGGAACCGTCATAGACGGCGAGGAAAGAGATGCCAGCTTTAGAATCTCTCCTTGTACGTATCCAGCCGCGAACGGTGACTTCACTATCAACCGCAACCCGGCCTTGCAGTACGTCGACTACAGGCGCTACGCTCATAGATTTCTCTCTTCTTTATATATCAGTTCAGGTTTGTGAAATTGAATATCCCCACAAGGGGCAACTTGTTCTATGTTACTTGCCCTGTTTCAGGAAACAAGAGGAAATCATCAATTTAAATGGTGAAATAGAGGGGAAAGGCGCTTTTCAGATGTGCTGCTGCGTTATCTGCCAGCAGCACAGTGGTATTTTGGCATGAAACTTGGGTTAACAAGCTTGTTTAACCTGAGGTATATCAAAAGCTGCGCGTAGCCTGTTAACAAACTCGTTATCTTCACAAATGGTTTTGCCAGGGCTATCTGAAAGCTTTGCGACTGGTTTGCCATTACATTCAACAAGTTTTATGACGATATTCAGTGGCTTAACCCCTGGAATATTACAGGTGAGTTGCGTACCGATACCGAAAATCAGGTTTATTCTGTTGTGGAAATGACGATAGAGCGCTAGCGCTTTTTGGAAATCCAAGCTGTCAGAGAAGACCAGCGTTTTTGTCATTGGGTCGATATCCAGTTTTTGATAGTGGGCGATTGCTTTTTCGCCCCATTGAACGGGATCACCCGAATCATGACGTAAACCTTGATAACTTTTGGCAAACTGGGCATCAAAGTCCCGCAGGAAAGCGTCCATTGTAATACAGTCGGTCAAGGCAATACCTAACTGGTTAGGATATTCTTTCAGCCAACTTTGTAATGCTTCTCGTTGGCTGTTAGCCAGATCCGGGCTGATTTGCTGATGAGCTTGAAACCACTCATGCGCCTGTGTGCCAACCGGAGGGAGCCCAAGCTGTTGTGCAAGTTGATAATTGCTAGTGCCAATTAGGTAAGGGAAATGCTGTTGCAGCTCACTGACGATAGCGTGTTGAACACAGTGTGAGAAGCGCCGACGTGTACCGAAATCCATCAGTTTGAAACTGGAGAGATCGATTCCTTCATTTTCAGCATTTTGATAGAACAGTTTGATCAACTTGCGTAGCTGATTAACTGCGTTTTCCACTGCATTATCTGGTGAGTGATAGCGATGAACTAATTCACTAATTAGCGCCAGTAGTGGAACTTCCCACATAATGACTTCATGCCATAATCCTGAAATACGGATAGCTAATTGGCCACCCTCTGTAACAGAAATATTGACTTGTTGTGGGTTAAAACGAAAAGTTTTTAACCAATCCAGATAATCAGCCTTGAAAAAAGGCAGACTGGAAAGGTAATTAAATTCAGCATCGGTTAATGCCAAATCAGCCATCGTATTAACTTGATAGCGTAATTCTGTGGCATATTCACCTAGCAATTCATCGCCGCGGCAGCGAAACTCTGCAACAACAGGCATGTGGCTGTAGCGGTGATACACTGCTTGTTGCATATGAAGTTTATAAGCGTCAGTATCAAGCAGTGATTTTATAATTGGGGTAGCGTCTAGTGTCATAGCGCGTTATGCATCCTCACGGAGCGTATTCGTATTAGCTAAATCGATAAAGTGGGAAGAGTATACCGAGATTATTTTGTTATTGAAGTCACATAACATCATATAGTTCACCAAAATATCGAAGCTAAACAGGGCCTTTGGTCAAATGTTATCATGTTATTTGATCATTAGGTGATGACAAGCACCAAAGAATAAACATATTCCTTACACAACATCATACTCGTTCTTAATGAATGTTTAACATCAGAAGGTGCGTTATTCACTCTTGAAATTCAACCTCTTTCTATGGCAGCGTAAGGCTTGGTATTGAATTAATTCCATCAGGTATGAAACAAAAAGGTTTCTTATGACACAACAGCGACAAGCTAAGTACCGCCGGGATTATCGCGCTCCCGACTATACGATTTCTGATATTGAACTCGATTTTAATCTTGATGCCGATAACACGGAAATTACCGCAATCAGCCAAATAAAACGTCTGAGTCACGAAATAACGCCATTAGTGTTGGATGGTGAAGACTTAACGCTGAAAAGTCTTCATGTGAACGGTCAACCGTGGGCGCATTATCGTGAACAGGAGGGGACGCTGGTCATTGAGCAGTTGCCGGCTCAGTTTACTTTGAAAATTGTTAATGAGATCCATCCATCGAAAAATACGGCGCTGGAAGGTCTGTATGTTTCTGGTGATGCGCTTTGTACCCAGTGTGAAGCAGAAGGGTTCCGCCACATCACTTACTATCTCGATCGCCCTGATGTATTGGCTCGTTTTACCACGCGTATCACAGCCGATAAAGCTAAGTATCCGTATCTGCTTTCAAACGGTAATCGGGTTGAGCAGGGAGAAACCGATGATGGGCGTCATTGGGTGAAATGGCAAGATCCATTCCCGAAACCATGTTATCTGTTTGCTTTGGTCGCGGGTGATTTTGATGTGTTGCGCGATATTTTTACGACGCGTAGCGGCCGTGAAGTTGCATTGGAGCTGTTTGTTGATCGTGGCAATCTCGATCGAGCTGATTGGGCGATGACTTCCCTGAAAAATTCTATGAAGTGGGATGAAACCCGTTTTGGCCTTGAGTATGACCTCGATATTTATATGATTGTCGCGGTGGATTTCTTTAATATGGGCGCTATGGAGAATAAAGGGCTGAATGTCTTTAACTCCAAATATGTGCTGGCGAAGTCTGAAACTGCGACTGATAGAGATTACCTTAATATAGAAGCTGTGATCGGCCACGAATATTTCCATAACTGGACCGGGAATCGTATTACTTGCCGCGATTGGTTCCAATTGAGTTTAAAAGAGGGGTTGACGGTATTCCGTGATCAGGAATTTAGCTCTGATCTTGGCTCTCGTTCTGTTAATCGTATTAATAATGTGCGTGTTATGCGTTCGGCGCAGTTTGCGGAAGACGCCAGCCCAATGGCCCATCCAATTCGCCCGGATAAAGTGATTGAGATGAATAATTTCTATACCCTGACTGTGTATGAGAAGGGCGCGGAAGTTATTCGTATGATTCATACCTTGCTAGGTGAAGAGCAATTCCAGGCAGGGATGCAGCTTTATATTCATCGCCATGATGGCAGTGCTGCAACATGTGATGATTTTGTTCAGGCAATGGAAGATGCGTCAAATGTGGATTTGTCACTTTTCCGTCGTTGGTATAGCCAGTCTGGTACTCCCGTACTGACAGTTCGCGACGAATATGATGCAGAAAAGCAGCAATATAAGTTGCATGTCAGTCAGATGACACCACCTGCCGCTGATCAAAAAGAGAAACTGCCTCTGCATATTCCTCTGGATATTGAGTTATATGACAGTAAAGGTCATGTTATTCCGCTACGTTATGATGGTCAACCGGTTCACCATGTATTGAATGTGACCAATGCAGAGCAGACGTTTGTATTTGATGATGTGTCGTCACTGCCGGTTCCCTCTTTATTACGGGAATTCTCAGCGCCGGTGAAACTGGATTACACATTCAGTGATCAGCAATTGGCATTCCTGATGAAACACGCTCGCAATGCGTTTTCACGTTGGGATGCGGCTCAGTCGCTGATGGCAAACTATATCAAATTGAACGTTATCCGTTATCAGCAGAAGCAGCCGATCGAATTGCCAATGCATGTGGTGGATGCTTTCCGAGCGGTATTATTGGATGAAGAAATTGATCCGGCTCTGGCGGCTCATATTCTGACTTTACCATCAGAAAGTGAGATGGCGGAGCTGTTTGCGATTATCGATCCTAAAGCGATTCATGAAGTTCTGGATGCAATCACTCGTACTTTGGCTCAGGAAATGGCTGATGAGTTTGCGGTGGTTTATAACGCTATCAATATCGGTGCATACCGTGTCGCTCATCAGGATATTGCTCAGCGCTCTCTGCGTAATATTTGTCTATATTATCTGGCTTTTGGTCATCAAGAGCAGGCCGATAAAGTGGTATCAAATCAATATCATCAATCTGACAATATGACTGATGCACTGGCGGCATTATCTGGTGCGGTGCTGGCAGAGTTGCCTTGCTGTGATCAACTTATGGCGGAATTTGATGATCGATGGCATCAGGATGGTCTGGTGATGGATAAATGGTTTAGCTTACAGGCAAGTAGCCCGGCGGCAGATGTGCTGGCTAATGTGCGTAATCTTCTGAATCATCGTTCATTTAGTATCAGTAACCCAAACCGGGTGCGTGCTCTGATTGGAACATTTGTTAATAATCCAGTTGCATTCCATGCTGAAGATGGCAGTGGTTATCAATTTCTGGTAGAAATTTTGACTGATCTTAACAGCCGTAACCCACAGGTTGCTTCTCGTTTGATTGAACCGCTGATTCGCCTGAAACGTTATGATGAAAAACGTCAAAACATGATGCGTAGTGCGTTGGAACAGTTGAAAGCATTGGAAAATCTGTCTGGTGATCTGTTTGAAAAAATTACCAAGGCATTAGAAAGCTGATAACTATTTATTGGGTTATCGGGCTAATGGTTATTAGCCCGATTTATCTTCTGGATAATAAATTTCTTCTTGCCAGCATTGGGTTGGAAGTAAAATGCCGTGGTCAGTATCTCATGGTAAAACTGATATGTGGTTAATTTTTATGTCTCTATTGTATTATTGTTAATTTAAGGGCGGTCAACCAGTAACTTTAGAGGATAAAAGAATGGCTTTACTTACAATGGATACACATACAGCAGTTAAGGCACTCAAAGCGTCTGGTTTTAACGATGAGCAGTCTGAAAAAATCGTTGAAGTTATTACAGAACTGCAAAACATAAGTGTTGTCGCCAAAGCAGATCTAACAGTTGCTACTGAGAGCATTAAAACCGATATTGGTACTATAAAAACAGATTTAGATTGGATTAAGAAACTGACATTAGCAGTTGGTATTGCTGTTGTTATTGCGGCATTGAAATACATTTTTATTGGTTGATGCTTGATACTTGTAGTATGAAAATTGCTCAAGATATTAAAGAGCATCCATTGGTTTACCCCCCCTTTGAGTTGTTCGAGAGAAGCAAAGTATCTTGGGCAAAAAAGTCAACGATTGTAGTCACCAGTGTATTCTTGTTATATCAATGCATTTTCCCGACTTTCACGCGCAACATCTAGGAGAGATTTGCGCCTAATTAGCATATTTCTGTAGATTCATCCCATATTATTCGGTTACTCTACCTGCCGAAATATTTTTAGGATTAAAAATGAGCGTTTTTTAGTTCAAAAATTTCTAAGTGGCACATGAATGTGTATAGTTTTACTTTTATAATTTAATGTTTATAAATTAATTAATAGGTTCAGAATTATGTGCTACCCACTAGTCAGGAAAGCGTTGTTCCAACTTGATCCGGAACGGGCGCACGAATTAACCTTCCGCCAGCTTAAGCGTATTACCGGTAGTCCTTTTGAGTTCCTGATCCGCCAGTCAGTTGCGACAAAGCCTGTTACTTGTATGGGTTTGTCATTTAAAAATCCTCTCGGTCTGGCTGCGGGCCTTGATAAAGATGGCGATTGTATTGATGCATTTGGTGCAATGGGCTTTGGTTTTATTGAAATTGGCACCGTAACCCCACGCGCTCAGGCAGGAAATGATAAGCCGAGATTATTCCGTATCGTTGAAGCAGAAGGGTTAATTAACCGTATGGGCTTCAATAATCTTGGTGTTGATAACCTGGTAGAGAATGTCAAAAAGACAAAATATGGCGGAGTTATTGGGATCAATATTGGCAAAAATAAAGATACGCCAGTAGAGCATGGGAAAGATGATTATTTAATCTGCATGGATAAAGTTTATCCTCATGCTGGCTATATCACAATTAATATCTCTTCACCTAACACACCTGGCTTAAGAACGCTTCAATACGGCGAAGCGTTGGATGATCTATTATCGGCGATTAAAAATAAACAGAGTGAACTTCAACAAAAATACCAGAAATATGTCCCTGTTGCGGTAAAAATTGCGCCAGACCTTTCTCAAGAAGAGTTGATTCAAATTGCAGATAGTTTAATTCGTCATAATATCGATGGTGCTATTGCAACTAATACAACGTTAGACAAGAGATTAGTTGAAGGACTTAACTATTGCCAACAAGTTGGTGGGTTAAGTGGTCGGCCGGTCCAGTTGCGTAGTACAGAGATTATTCATCAGCTCTCTCAGGAATTAAGCGGTAAAATTCCCATTATCGGTGTTGGTGGAATAGATTCACTTGTCTCTGCCAGAGAAAAAATAGCGGCGGGGGCTTCTTTGATACAGATTTTCTCTGGATTTATCTATCATGGTCCAAAATTAATCAAAGATATCGTCAATCATATCTAAATCTTGCTGTTAATTTATCATTGGGGGTTTATTTTTGCCCCCAACTCATCTATATTTGCTCTGAACATCTAAATTTTATCTGTATCTTCACGTGTCTTTTAATTATGGCAGGGCTTATTTCACTGAATAGCGGGCAAGTTATTTACAATCTGTTTGGCGATGTAAGTTTTTCTGGCGTAAAAGGATAACTCATGAACATTAAACCCGATGACCAATGGCGCTGGTATTTTGATACTGACCATGACCGTGTAATGCTCGACCTGTCTAATGGTATGGTTTTTCGTTCCTGTTTTCCTGCGAAGATGCTGACACCCTATGCAATGGGAGAAACTTCGTTCTCTGTAGAAGATGCGACGCTTTATTATTGTTTTGAAGAACAGACACGCCAAATTAATATTTCAGATGAATCCAGGGCTGAATTAATTCTTAATGCGTTAGTGGCTTTCCGCTTTATTAAGCCGCAGATGCCAAGAAGCTGGTATTTTTCCCGTTTTGCCATGATAGAAAAGCCGGTACAAGGCGAGCTAATTCAGGTACGGCTCCAGGATTGCGGGACAGATGCTGTATTCTTGGTCGTAGAAGCTGGAGATAGCGCGAGCCTTTGTCTGTTAGCTCAACCACAATTAACGTTATCCGATCGGGTAATGAGTTTTTGCGATCCAATTAAGATTATGAATGATCGATTGATGCCATTTGTGGAACCTGTTTGTATGCCAATTTATGGCACCGCGGTTTGATTTAGGTTTAAGATCCCATTGTTCCGTGATTTCCAAAGAGTAAAATCATTTTTTGAAAATAGAACGACAAGACAGAAGATAATCACTGTTTTTAATTGAGAAAATTGTTCTTTATCATCTGAGGAAATTTTACCGCATTCACATCTTCTCATCTGATTATGAGTAAGTTATTCTTTTCCTGTTTCCTGTTTCCTGTTTCCTGTTTCCTGTTTCCTGTTTCCTGTTTCCTGTTTCCTGTTTCCTGTTTCCTGTTGGTTATTATCACAGAAACTTATCCGTTATAGTAATAGCTATAGCTTACTCGTTTGAAGTTGGTGTAAAAATAGATAAGAAGTATTTTAATAATTCCCTCCCCTCTGGATAGCATTAGCTTTGAGATGGGGAGGAGATATAATGAAGTTAATTAGCACGATTTTCGAAGATTAATTGTTCTGCGTGATGGGATATTGCTGCTAATGCGTCGTGACTGGCGTAATCATCTTGGACGATTTGTGCCCGCTGTTTAAATAAATTTGTGCGCAGCATATTTTCCACTGTTTGCTTAAGCTGAGATTCCGTTGGTTGTGCTGTATCCAGATTAATACCGCATCCAGCCCATACGACGCGAAACGCTGTTTCCTGTTTACCTTCTCCCGTATCGGCAATGAGTACTGGTGTACCGTGGTTGAGGGCGTAATTAATGGTTCCATAACCCCCGTTGGATATTAGCAATGAAGCTTTTGGCAGCCAGTGCTCAAATGAGATAAATTCTTCGATACATGCGTTGTCAGGTATGTTTTCTGGCCGTATTTCTATTGAACTACCACCGGTGGTTGCTAATACACGCACAGGTAATGTAGCCAGTGCACGCAATGTGGGGAAAATTAACTGGTTTAGATCAGTATTAGACATGGTGCCCTGAGTGACTATAACCAATGGGCGTGGATCATCTTCTTCCCATAATTGCGGTGATTCTGTTATCGGAGCGGGGTTGGGGAGAGGGCCAATAAAATGGACTGTATCAGGCAATTCTTCTCGTGGGTACTCAAATGCCAGGGTTGAAAGTTGCAAAAAGCGATCAGAACCCAAAATGACTTCATCATTGAAAAATCTGGTTAACGTAGCGCATCCCGCCTGAGTTAATGCGTCATTGAAGCTATTCTGAACTTCGGTTATTAGTTGTCGTGTTTCCTCATCCACGAGTTGTTCATGTGTCAACTCTGATGGCAGTAATGCGGGGGGAATACGTGGTCCCCAGAAAATTGAATCTTTCGAAGAGTAAGCCAGAGGCGTTATGCCAATTATGATCACTGGAAGGCGATGAGTTTTTTCTTTTTGCAGCAGTGGCAATATGCCATAGAAACAGTTCTCGGCTATAAGGAGTTCTGCTTGCTGTTCATGGATGATTTGTTGTAGTTGGCGGTCAAGGAATGGGATTGGGGTACAGAAGAAATCTTTAAACGCTAGCGCCATTTGCAGATTTCCTGGAGGAAGGTGCGCTCGATCAGGAAAACGTTGTTTTAGGTGGCGGTAATCAAAGTCTATCTGCTCATCGAAGGGGATAAATGTTGCATTTAAATCTTCTACCTGTTGGCGAAATAATGCGCCGGTGAATACAGTTACCTGATGTCCTTGTGCTATCAGTGATTGAGTTACTTTTAACATCGGATAGACATGCCCGGGCGTTGCGACCGCTGCAATGACAATTCGTGCCATAACTTACTCCTTTGTACTGTTTTGATTTAATTACGCTAGTTAGCTCCTGACTCAGGGTGTGATCATTTCATGATTACTGTTACAAATTCATTGTAGTAATAATAATTTATCATGACAATAATCACTGTAATTTATTTTTTTATGAAGTTATGACATATGCCGATTTCCTCCCCTCTTAGTCTGTGTTAGCACTAAAATGGAGAGGAAAGACGAAAGTATCTAGGATTTGGTTACTGCGGCTTTATTCAAGAATTATTTGTTCTACGTGACGGGATATTGCTGCTAATGCATCATGTTTTGCGTAATCTTTTTGGACAATTTGCGCACGTTGTTTAAACAAGTCTGTACTCAGCATATTTTCCACTGTTTGCTTAAGTTGAAATTCAGTGGGGTGCGCTGTATCCAGATTAGTTCCGCATCCAGCCCATACAACACGAAAAGCTGCTTCCTGCTTGCCTTCTCCTGCATCTGCAATGAGTAACGGAGTCCCGTGGCTGAGAGCATAATTGATGGTTCCATAACCTCCGTTGGATATTAGCAATGAAGCTTTTGGCAGCCAGTGCTCAAATGAAATAAATTCTTCAATGCGTGCATTTTCAGGTAGATCTTTACTCAGTGTTTCTACCGATCTGCCACCGGTGGTTGCCAATATACGTATCGGTAATGTTGCCAGTGCACGTAATGTGGGGAGAATTAACTGATTCAAATCGGTATTAGAGATAGTACCTTGAGTAACTATAACCAATGGACGTGGATCATCTTCTTCCCATAATTGAGGTGATGTTGCTGTCGGTGCTGGATTGGGGAGGGGGCCAATAAAATGGACTGTATCAGGCAATCCTTCTCGTGGGTATTCAAATGCCAGAGTTGATAGCTGCAAAAAGCGATCAGCACTGATAATCACTTCATCGTTGAAAGGTCTGGTTAACGCAGAGCTTCCTGACTGAACTAATGCGTCATTGAAGCTATCTTGTACTTCGGCTATGAGTTGCTGGTTGGTTTCATCTACGAGTTGTTCATGTGTCAATTCTGGTGGTAATACCGCAGGTGGGATACGTGGCCCCCAGAAAATTGAATCTTTCGAAGAGTAAGCCAAAGGTGTTATGCCAATGACTATCACTGGAAGACGATGGGTTTTTTCTTCTTGCAGCAAGGGTAATATGCCATAAAAGCAGTTCTCGGCTATAAGCAGATCTGCTTGTTGTTCACAGATAATCTGCCGTAATTGGCGGTCAAGAACTGGGATTGGAGCTGAGAAGAAATTTTTGAATGCCAGTGCCATTTGTACATTTCCCGGAGGAAGTTGAGCACGGTCGGGGAAATGCTGTTCTAAATGACGATAGTCAAAGTCTATCTGTTCATCAAAAGGGACAAATTGCGCGCTTAAAGTTTCTACCTGTTGGCGAAATAATGCACCGGTAAATACGGTTACCTGATGTCCTTGTGCTATTAGTGATTGAGCGACCTTTAACATTGGATAGACATGTCCAGGGGTTGCGACCGCTGCAATGACAATACGTGCCATGACTTACTCCTTTGGTGTTTTTTCTGAGTGACTTAAGCTCCTGTTAGAGTGTAATCATTTTATGACAGTAGTTATAAATTCATTATGGTAATAATTAATTCATTATTGTAATAATAAATTCGTTATAACAATCACCGTTGTGATTGATTTATAAAATTTATTGATTTCCTCCCCTTTTAAGCGGTGTTAGCGCCACAATGGGAAGGAAGGATAGAGGAATTGGCGTTCAACGTGCCAATTTATGGCACGTTGGTTTGATTTTAATTTAAAGATCTATTCTTCGCTATTATTAAGAATAAGGTTGCTCTTTGGAATACAACAGCAAGCTAGAATATGTCCATCGTTTTTAATCGCTGTGGCTTTTAAAGGAGAAACTTCTCCCTTAACTAAAGAAATCTTACAGCATCCACATATTCCCGCCCGACATGAGTAGGGTACTTTAATTCCTTGTTGTTCCAGTTGTTCTAAAATGATTTGTTGATTATTACCTGTAAAGGTTTTCCCATTATATTCAATAGTGATAGATTGCTCATTTATTTTTGGTAAATCAATATCTTCAGCTTTTTCGCCACTGCCATATTTACGCGGATCTTTTTTAGCTAATATAGTGACATTATCTCCGATTCTAATAATACCACTCGAACGGGCAGTGAGATTCTGACCAAAATCGACATCACCATTTTCTGCTGTACGGAATGATTGCAATGTCGATAATGGCTCTCCGTTGGGATTTTTAATACCTTTATCAATGCTGACTGTTGTCAGAATACAGCGGCTACAGGGTTTGGGTAAATCAAAAATAACATCGCCAATCTGAATTGATTGCCAACTGTCTTCTGCAAATGCTTCCGTACCAGTAATAACAATATTTGGGCGAAATTGCTCTAATTTAATACTGGCCGGACAACGCTGTTGTAATAAATGAAATGAAGCTTCATTAATGAGTAGAAATGGATAACCATCAGCAAATGATAATGGAATGTTAGGGTGTTTTTTTACTCTGCGGCTTAATTCATGGCTTAACCAGCGTAATTGCACTGGAATATCAAAGAAACGACTTAACCATTGATTAATTGTTTCTGGTGCAATTAGGGCCGTAAAATGGTTGCCCCATACTTCCGTGGGCTGCTGTTCAGGTAGGAAATCACTGTAAAGTATGGTGGCATTTTCTCCGTTGGGCGCACGCAGATAAATACCGTTATTTAACATAGCCGGAGTAAATAACAACATTTGCGGATATTTACGGGCGGTAATAAAAGTTCCGTCTGTCGTTGTGACCATAAAATTGCGATCAAATATAAGGCCGCTTTCACTAACTAATGCATGGGAAAGTTGCAAACCACGCATAGACTTTACCGGGTGGGTATACAGGCGAGACAGAGTGATCATCCGTTAATCTCCATGAAACATTTTTTACACACGCAACTTTATGACATGTCATCTGGATTAGCTATAATGCGTAACAATTTTCTTTTTGGTGATATGTAACATGAACTCTCTGTTTGCCAGCACGGCGCGTGGATTAGAAGAATTATTGAAGAACGAACTGGAAATGCTGGGGGCGCAAGCATGCAAAATTGTGCAAGGCGGAGTTCATTTTCAAGGTGATGACAGAGTGATGTATAAAAGCCTGATGTGGAGCAGGCTGGCATCACGTATTTTGCTACCGCTAAACGAATTTAATGTCTATAGCGATTTAGATCTCTATCTTGGCGTTCAGTCTATTGATTGGAGCCAGATTTTCTCTATAGACAGTACTTTCTCTGTGCATTTCAGTGGCACAAATGAAGAGATACGGAATACGCAATATGGCGCACTCAAGGTTAAAGACGCCATTGTCGATAGCTTTATTCGTAAGTTAGATCAACGCCCCAATGTGGCAAAGCAACAGCCGGACATTCGCATTAATGTTTTTTTGAATAAAGAGAGAGCTAGTGTTGCATTGGATTTGAGTGGTGATGGTTTGCATGTCCGAGGTTATCGCGATCTTGCTGGTCAGGCTCCGCTGAAAGAAAATCTGGCTGCGGCGATTATTCTACGTTCAGGCTGGCAGATTGGTACTCCGATGATCGATCCTATGTGTGGTTCCGGCACATTATTGATTGAAGCAGCAATGATGGCGGCTGATCGTGCTCCTGGACTGCATCGTAACCACTGGGGCTTTATTGCTTGGTTGCAACATGATGAAGAAATTTGGCGTGAGGTGACCACAGAAGCGCAGATCCGCTTTCGTAAAGGTCTTCAGGAGACAGCTTCCCGTTTTGTTGGTTCTGATATTGATCGTAGAGTGTTGGATATGGCTCGGTCAAATGCTCGTAGAGCCGGGGTTGCACAGTTGATAACTTTCCAGCAAGGTGATGCCAGTCGTCTGGAAAATCCGTTATCAGAAGGTCCTGCCGGAACAGTGTTAAGTAATCCACCTTATGGTGAGCGCTTGGAAAGTGAACCTGCATTGGTTGCACTACACAGTTTATTTGGGCGGATAATGAAAAGCCGTTTCCCTAGCTGGCGTTTGTCTCTATTCAGTGCATCGCCTGAGTTGCTGAGCTGCTTGCAATTACGGGCTGAACGTGAGTTTAAAGCTAAAAATGGTCCACTGGATTGCGTACAGAAAAATTATCAGTTGTCAGATAAACCACACTCATCAGAGATGAATGTGGCGGAAGATTATGCCAACCGCCTGCGCAAAAATGAAAAGAAATTAACTCATTGGGCGAAACAGCAAGGGATTGATTGTTACCGTCTGTATGATGCTGATTTGCCAGAATACAATGTGGCTGTTGACCGTTATGCGGATAAAGTGGTGATTCAGGAATATGCTCCGCCGAAAAGTATTGATACCAATAAAGCGCGTCAGCGTTTATTCGATGCTATCAGTGCAACGATGCAAGTTCTTGGACTCTCATCAAATCAATTAGTACTTAAAACCCGTCAGCGTCAGAAAGGTAAAAACCAGTACGAAAGAATGGCAGAAAAACGGGAATTCTTTCTGGTAAATGAATATGACGCAAAATTCTGGGTTAATTTAACTGACTATTTGGACACCGGCTTGTTCCTTGATCATCGTATTGCCCGGAAAATGCTAGGTGAAATGAGTGAAGGAAAAGATTTTCTGAACCTGTTTGCTTATACCGGATCAGCGACAGTACATGCTGGGTTAGGCGGCGCGCGTTCAACAACGACGGTTGATATGTCTCGCACTTACCTTGAATGGGCTGAACGGAACCTACAGGCTAATGGATTAACAGGTCGTCAGCATCGGTTGATTCAGGCAGATTGTCTCGCTTGGTTGGCTCGGGCCAGTGAACAGTTTGATTTGATTTTTATTGATCCGCCGACTTTCTCCAATTCTAAACGAATGGAAGATGCATTTGATGTACAACGCGACCATATCATGTTGATGAGACAGCTTAAGCGCTTGTTGCGTCGTGGGGGAACGCTGATGTTCTCCAATAATAAACGAGGTTTTAAAATGGATTTTGCTGAGCTGGAAAGAGTTGGCTTGGTGGCGGAAGAGATCACCAGTAAAACTCAGTCGCAGGATTTTGCCCGTAACCGTCAGATTCACAACTGCTGGCTATTACGCCATGCTGGTGAGGAAAAATAATTACTATGTCGTTGATCAATTTATCTGGTGCGTGGTTGTCGTTCAGTGATGCGCCATTACTTGATAATGCAGAATTGCATATAGAAGAAAATGAAAGAGTTTGTCTGGTTGGTCGTAATGGTGCTGGAAAGTCGACTTTGTTACGGGTATTAGCAAAAGAGCAGACGTTGGATGATGGTCAGGTTATTTACGAACAGGATCTGGTTGTTTCCCGTTTACAACAGGACCCTCCCCGTGATGTGGAGGGGACGGTTTTTGATTTTATTGCCGAAGGTGTTCAGGAGCAGGCCGAATATATTAAATCTTTTCATCAGATTTCCCGTCTGGTGGAGCAAGAACCGAATCAGAAAAACCTCAACCGCTTGGCGGAATTGCAGGAGGTGCTGGATATTCGTGGGCTATGGTCACTGGACAGCCGTATTAATGACGTATTGAAACAGCTCTCTTTACCTGCGGAGGCAAGGCTCTCTTCACTTTCAGGTGGTTGGTTGCGTAAGGCGGCATTAGGGAGAGCGTTGGTCAGTTCACCAAAAGTTTTACTGCTTGATGAACCCACTAACCACCTGGATATTGATACGATTGAATGGCTAGAAAATTTCCTGAAAGATTTTCAGGGTAGTCTTGTTTTCATTTCCCATGACCGTTCATTTATTCGCAATATGGCAACCCGTATTGTCGATTTAGATCGTGGTAAGTTAGTGTCGTGGCCGGGTAATTACGATAAATTTCTTGAAGGCAAAGAAGAAGCATTGCGTGTGGAAGAGATGCAAAATGCTGAATTTGATCGTAAGTTGGCTCAGGAAGAAGTGTGGATTCGTCAGGGGATTAAAGCGCGTCGTACTCGTAATGAAGGACGTGTCAGGGCATTGAAAGCATTACGTGTTGAACGTTCCCAACGCCGTGAAGTAATGGGAACCGCTAAAATACAGATGGAAGAAGCGAGCCGTTCCGGCAAAATTGTCTTTGAGCTGGAAAATGTAAACTATCAAATTGGTGAAAAGAAACTGGTCAATAATTTCAGTGCGCAAATTCAGCGTGGGGATAAAATTGCACTGGTGGGACCAAATGGTTGCGGCAAAACAACTTTATTGAAACTAATGTTAGGTGAGCTGCAATCTGATAGTGGCCGTGTTCATTGTGGTACTAAACTAGAAATTGCTTATTTTGACCAGCATCGGATAGCACTTGATCCGGAAAGAACCGTAATGGATAACCTGGCAGAAGGTAAACAGGAAGTGATGGTGAATGGTCGTCCTCGCCATGTTCTGGGTTATTTGCAGGACTTTCTGTTTCATCCAAAACGGGCAATGACACCGGTTAAAGCGCTTTCTGGTGGTGAAAGGAACCGGTTGTTACTGGCGCGTCTGTTTCTGAAACCCAGTAATTTGTTGGTGCTTGATGAGCCAACCAACGATCTGGATGTGGAAACATTAGAGTTGCTGGAAGAGCTGGTAGACAATTATACAGGTACTGTATTGCTGGTGAGTCATGATCGTCAATTTGTTGATAACTCTGTGACCGAATGTTGGATTTTTGAAGGTAATGGTGTGATCAATAATTATGTTGGTGGTTATTACGATGCTCAGCAACAGCGCGAACAGGTTGTATCGTTGCGCCAGCAAAATGGGAAAAAACTGCAAACGGAAGTTAAAGTAGAAAAGATTAAGGAACCGCCAAAAAATTCTCGTAACAAAATGAGCCACCATTTATTACGAGAGTTAGAGCGATTACCATCATTGCTGGAGAAATTGGAAGAAGAGCTTGATCAGTTACAGTCTCAAGTGAGTGATCCTGACTTTTTTAGTCAGCCTCATGTAGTAACCCAAAAAATACTGACTGAGTTGTCTGACAAAGAGCGAGCATTAGAAGCTGCTTTTGATCGTTGGCATGAATTGGAAACATTGAAAAATAACCAATAGTTAACATAATTAGCAGAATCATACCGCGGAATTTTTCCGAGTATGATTCTGTGGATATTCCCAATTTCCTTACAGGAGAAAAACCTTGTGTTCCAGTAGCCATCATCATGAAATGGTATTGTGCCCTCAATGTGATTTGCTGGTGACATTGCCAGAAGAGGTTCAGGGAACGAAGGCGGTTTGTCCTCGTTGTAAGACGACATTAGTTACATGGTGGAAAGAACCTAAACATCAGCCAACAGGTTATGCAGTCAGTGCATTATTTATGCTGTTAATGGCTTGCTTGTTTCCGTTTGTTAGCATGAGTGTGGCGGGAATTGGCAGTGAAATTACCTTATCTCAAATCCCTCAGGTGATGTTTAATGAAAATTACGTCAGTGTGGGAACATTCTTTTTGCTCTGTGTTCAACTGGTGCCTGCGTTTTGTATGGTAGCGATTATTCTCTTGTGCCAGGGTGTTGTTACTTCTCAGAAGATAAAAGCTTGGTTAGCCAAGGTTTTATTTCAGATGAAAAGCTGGTGTATGGTTGAAATCTTTCTGGCAGGGGTATTAGTCAGCTTTGTTAAATTAATGGCTTATGGTGATATTGGGTTAGGTTTAAGTTTTTTGCCATATTGCCTGTTCTGCCTTCTCCAGGTGAGAGCATTTCAATGTTTGGATCGCCACTGGTTATGGAATCAGATAGCGCTCGCACCTAAGGTGAATATATCGTTACAGGCAGGAAAAGCGGGGTTAGTGCAGGGGGTTCGATTATGTCAGTGCTGTACAGCTATTTTACCGGCAGATCAGTTAGTTTGTTCACGTTGTCATACTCGTGGACATGCCCGCCGCCGTAACAGTCTGCAATGGACAATGGCACTGATAGTGACGGCTTTAATGCTTTATATTCCTGCTAATGTCATGCCAATGATGGTGACCGAATCATTAGGTAATCAGAATGATTCCACTATTATGGCTGGAGTGATACTACTTTGGAGCGTAGGTTCATATCCGGTAGCTTTAGTCATTTTTATTGCCAGTATTATGGTGCCATCACTGAAAATGCTGGCAATTGGTTGGTTATGTTGGGATGCCAAAGGTCACGGTAAACGAGATTCCGCCCGAATGCATTTTATTTATGAAGTTGTTGAATTTGTTGGCCGTTGGTCAATGATTGATGTATTTGTTATCGCAATATTGTCATCATTGGTACGTATGGGGAAATTAATGAGTGTCTACCCTGCTATGGGGTCAGTTATTTTTGCTTTAGTTGTGATCCTGACCATGTTTGCGGCAATAACATTTGATCCGCGTTTAATTTGGGATAGAACCAACGTTAAACATTCGTTATAAGGCAATGAAGGAGTGTCAAGGTGACGGATAAAGTTGAAGACCAGAGTCAGGCTAAAATCGATAAAATTAAAAGTTGGTCGCCAGTCTGGATTGTACCGATTGTCACTGTGCTTATTGGTGCCTGGATACTGTTTTACCATTTCAGCCACCAAGGGCCGGAAGTAACGTTGATTACTTCTAACGCGGAAGGCATTGAAGCCGGAAAAACTAAAATTAAAAGCCGTAGTGTGGATGTCGGCGTGGTTGAGAAGGTCATGCTGAGTGATAATCTTAGTCAAGTTATTATTAAGGCCCGGCTGAATGATGGTATGGAAAATCTATTACGCAGTGATAGTGCTTTTTGGGTCGTGAAACCGCAGATTGGTCGTGATGGAATATCTGGTCTTGGTACTCTTCTGTCCGGGGCTTTTATTGAACTTCAACCGGGAAAGAATGGTGATGAAGAAGATAAATTTAATTTGTTGGACTCACCCCCATTGGCCTCGCCTGATGCAAAAGGTATCCGTGTCATCCTAGTCAGTGATAAAGCCGGTCAGCTTAATCCGGGCGATCCGGTGTTGTTTCGTGGTTATCGGGTTGGTTCTGTTGAAACCAGCGAGTTTGAACCGAAATCGCATCTGATGAGATATCAGCTATTTATTAATGCGCCTTATGATGGTTTGCTGACAACCAATGTGCGTTTTTGGAAAGAGAGTGGTATTACCCTTGATATGTCTTCCCAGGGGGTGCGTGTTGAAATGGCTTCTTTATCAACGCTATTTGGTGGTGGTGTCAGCTTTGATGTACCTAAAGGTTGGGAATTGGGTGAGCCAATTAAAGAAAAAGCCACTTACAAACTTTTTGATAACCAAAGAAGCATTCAAGATTCTTTATATACCGAACATAAAGATTATCTGTTGCTCTTCTCTGATTCTGTCCGAGGATTACAGCCGGGTGCGCCGGTGGAGTTTCGTGGTATCCGTATGGGAACTGTGGCGAAAGTACCGTTCTACTCTGAGGGAATGAGACAGCGGCTGGATAATGATTTTCGTATTCCAGTACTTATCTCCATTGAGCCGGAGCGCTTTGAGAAGGAATTGGGGGAAGGGTTTGATGTTGAGAAAGAGCTGAATAGCATAACCAAACGCGGTCTGAGAGCCTCTCTCAAATCAGGTAATTTGTTAACGGGGGCACTGTTTATTGATTTGGATTTTTATCCGAATGAAAAAGGGTGGGTTGGCCCGTATGAAATTGCAGGCTATCCGCTATTGCCAACAATCAGTGGTGGTCTTGCTCAAATTCAACATAAGGTTATTGCAGCGTTAGACAAAATTAATAATATGCCGGTTGAGCCAATGTTTAATCAGGCTATTCGCACTTTGGAAGAGAGTCAGAAAGCTATCAGAAAAGCACAGCAGACTCTTGATGAATTGAATAAAGTGCTGGCAAATCCTGAAACCAAAGATCTGCCAAAAGACATACAGAAAACATTGCAGGAGTTTAACCGCAGTATGCAAGGTTTCCAACCTGGCTCACCGGCTTATAACAAGATGTTGGATAATATGCAGCGATTAGATCAAGTGTTGAGTGAACTGCGGCCTGTGCTGAGAACGCTGAATAATAAGAGCAATGCGTTAGTTTTTGAGGCTAAGCCAATTGAAGATCCAGAACCGAAAAGGGCTAAAAAATGATGAGAAGAGTGGCATTAATTTTAGTGATTTTTATTTCTGCTTGTAGCCGTCAGCCAGAAAGAACTTATTATCAATTGCCGGTAGTCACAATAGCATCACAAAAGAGTGCTATTGTGCAACATGATCGCCAATTATGGGTACAACGAGTCATGTTGTCCGATTATCTGTCATCCTCCGGTGTGGTATATCAAAGTAGTGATGTTAGTTATATCAGTGCGGCGAATCACTTGTGGGCAAGTCCACTTGAACAGCAGTTACAGCAAGTGTTGGTAGCGGAATTAACCGTAGCGCTGCCACAGCGTTTAGTGTCTGCCCAACCATTGGTTAATAAACCAGATACTTTGGATGTAACAGTAACCAGTTTTCATGGTCGTTATGATGGTAAGGTGATTTTGCAAGGTTACTGGACATTAACTTGTCAGGGGCGTGAGTTAAGTGTCATTAAACAGCCCTTTAATATAGAGCTAAAACAGGAAGAGGATGGATATGATGATTTAGTTCGCACATTGGCAAAAGGATGGGGTCAGTTGGCGCAAGCTATTACCAATCAATTAATTTCCCAATCGTAACCCTCAGCCATTCTCCGGGTGTAAAACCTTTACGCTCGGAGAAAATTGGTATTATCAGCAGGATAAAAATTTCTCTTTATTATTAATACCTTATTGATTTTCTCTGTACTAATATAACAAATATTACATTAATATGAATTTCTTGACTTGATTTTCAAAATTTATAGGGGTATTTCTAAATTGTGGTTGGATGAATGATGACCACTGTTTTCTTTTGATCTAGCTTATGAGGTAAATAAGAGCATGAAGAGACAGAAACGAGATCGTTTAGCACGTGCGTTATCGAGAGGGTACCATGCAGGTATTTTGGGGCGCTCAAGGGAGCATTGTCCCTATTATTCATTAGATGCCCGTTCTCATTGGTTAGGAGGATGGCGCCAGGCTATGGAAGACAGGGCGATGATGGCTTAGTCTGCCAAACTGATGTATAGGTTAGGTGAGAAAAAACCACCATTTCTTAATCGACGTGTATATATCCCAAATTTAATCTGACAGTGACTGATTGCTTATTACAGATATCTGTCAGATTGAATCCTGTTGGTAAATTTATTTAACCTATTTAATAAAACATCATATGATGGATATGCTGATGCACTGAGTGTAGTAAATAGGGTATGTATAGCAATTAATGTGAATTAATGTGTTGGTTTCCTATTTCTTTGTATTGTTCTTTTTGGGATTCCGTTTGCGAAATTTGATGAAATAGAATTCATGGCCGCCAGCTCATACATCCTATTTAACCTCCAATATGGCTGATATTGCGGCCATTCAGTAATTTATCTACTAACGAGAGGGATAATTGCAGTAAGCAGGGTTTGATAAACATTTATGACGTATTTGAACCCTATAGAGAGGGCTATATTGCACATCTTCCCCGACTGCTATGGCTACATTCTCATGACTTGAATAGGCTGTTTGAAGCAATGATAAAAGTATCGACCCGGCACTATAAGTACATACCCACCGAAATCCTCGGGCGCGAGTAGGAGTGACTATTTTTCCATAGCAATCTCCATTACTGTTAGATGCTTCTATCATTTCGATGGTGCCTTCGATCTTATTTATTGCTGTGGCAGTTGGTGTAATAGTTAATGCTACGATTATGAGCAGTATTTTTCTGATGTTCATATAAATTACCCTTGGTTGTGTTTGTTAATAATAATAAATTTTATTGATGTTTTTGCCTGTTACTAATATGCTTTTTGAGCTTATTTGATATATCAGGTCAATTTGATCATAGCACAATTTGTCAATTGCATGCTAATTAGCCAGCAATAAACTAGATGCTTATATTGCAGGTTATTGAGATGTGGTTTTGTGCTATTCTTAGCCGAGGTAGGTTGGAGCTAGATTTTGAATCTCATATTCTAAGATATAACTGGAATTGCCTTTGAAGAGCAAAAACAATACCAAGTATTTTTCAAGCAAATATTTTTTTCAAATAATGTGCTGTTTGCTTGGTGGTGTGCTTTTAGCGAAAAAGGTGAAAAGCAATTAGCCAGTCACCTTCCTTTTCGATACGTTACTGATTATTGATTAGAAAGCACTGGTATCTTTAAACAAGCCCACTTTCAAATCCGTTGCTGTATAGATGATTTTACCATCTACTAACACTTCACCATCAGCCAGTCCCATAATCAATTTACGGTTAATAACGCGTTTAAAGTTGATACGGTAAGTGACTTTTTTCGCCGTTGGTAATACCTGGCCGGTGAACTTAACTTCGCCAACGCCAAGGGCGCGGCCTTTGCCTTCTCCACCTAACCAGCCAAGGAAGAATCCAACCAATTGCCACATGGCATCAAGGCCAAGGCAGCCGGGCATTACCGGGTCATTAATAAAATGGCAGTCGAAAAACCATAAATCGGGGGTAATATCCAGCTCGGCTTCTATGTAACCTTTATCGTAGGTACCACCGTTTTCTGTCATTTCAATGATGCGATCCATCATTAACATATTACCAGATGGTAATGGAGGCCCATTTTTTCCAAATAACTCGCTACGCCCAGATGCGATAAGATCTTCTTTTGTGTAGGATTTACGTTTATCAACCATAATTATCAGATAGCCTTATATTTAATGTAGGGTAAATAATAGAGTACACTTGTACGCTGAACAACTCCGATCAGACATTCTGAATTAACCCAACCAGCGAAGAAACCACGGGAATTTAGGCCGTTCTTGATTATTCGCCTGTGTTATACGTTCTTGTATCATAGCTAACAAGTGTGTTTCTTGTTGATCATAATAAGGGATACCTGTTAATAAAGGCAGCGCTTCAGAAACATGTTTTACTGACCATAAATGGAATTTTTGCTCTTTTACCGCATTTACAACGGCTTGATTGAGACATAAATGACGGATGTTCGCCGCTGGTAGGATAACTCCCTGTTGACCAGTTAGTCCTCTGCGATGGCATACTTCAAAGAAACCTTCGATTTTTTCGTTAATACCGCCGATGGGTTGAACGTAACCAAATTGATCTACTGCACCTGTGACCGCCAGTTGTTGATCAATGGGTTGCAGGGAAAGCGCGCTTATCAGTGCGCATAATTCAGCAAGAGAAGCACTGTCGCCGTCAACTTCACTATAAGACTGTTCAAATGCAATAGATGCAGAGAAAGGCTGCGGTTGATCCAACTTTAGCTCGGAAATCAAAAAGGCTTGCATAATCATCATGCCTTTCGCATGGATATTGCCACCTAACTCGACTTTGCGTTCAACATCAATAAATTCCCCATCTCCTATATGAGCCACGCAAGTGATGCGGGATGGTTCTCCTACTGAATCAGGGTGGCCGGGGTACTCCAGCACAGATAATCCATTAATTTGGCCAATGACCATGCCTTGGGTGCGGATAAGAATCTGGCCTTGATGAATTTCCTCTAAACCGCGTTCTGGCAGATAGTTGTGACGCCAGCGGCGATTCTCCTCTGCTTGTTTAATAGATTGAGCTGTAATCTGATTTTCTTGCTGATAGAGTGCGGCGGTGGTGAGTTGCCGCTGTAGCCAAAGAATATCCAAAGGCAGGTGGTATTGATCTTCTACATAACGAGTTGCTTGTTGGACAAGCTCAGGCCAGGCATTATGATTCAACGGAGGCAATTGCCATTGTTGAATAAGCCCATTGATATAATTGCACCACAGGCTTAAATCCTGCTCATTATGAAATGGCATATCCAGATCAAATTCACCATACAGAGCGCTTTTGGCTAATTCAGGTTCTGTTGCCTGAAACTCTTCAAGGTTTAGACGATCTCCAACCAGAATCAGACGTAGCTTTAATGGCATCGAGGGGATAGGTAATGGTAGCGATTTGTTGCTATCCGGAGACAACCATTCAAAGCGTTGCTGAATAATCATCTGTTTCAGGCGAACCCACATTAATGGCTGAGAAAGTAGGGTACGTAATGGCAGAATAAGTACACCGCCATTTACCTGATGAATTAGACCGGGTTGTAAGTGAATTTCTCCGTTGTGAGAGTGGAAGCAGCCAAATAATTGCTCTGCTTCTATCCATTCACGATAGGCCACGCGTAACTCAGGTGTGAAATGGCCTTCTGTTGATGGTTGCCAGCTAATTTTTTGTTGCTGGATGTGATAATTGCCACCAATTTGGGGAAGTTCTTTCGTGAGTAATGGATGGATAGACTCAGCTAATGCTGACAAATAAGTATCACATTCTTCAGCTTTCAATAGCATAAAAGGCTGGCGGGAATCCATCCGGCAAAAAAGCTGTAAACCACTATGTAGCCGTGATTGAACGGCTTCCATACTGGCAGGTGCCTGTTGGGAAGCAGAATGAAAGAGCGCATCATAAGGCGCGCAATTCGGCAGTAATGCCTGCCAGTCTAGTTTGTTAGTGGTCAAAATGATCGCTATATATTGTAAAGTAGGAAAGTGCCGATTATACAAGATTAAGATATAAACCAACATGCTTGAATGTTTGCTATCGTAGACACTTTATGTAAAACATAATTTGATCAAAAAGCAGAGATTAATCAGTTTGGCTATAAGCAATTTACTAAAATAGTTGTTATGCTTATTTTTAGTTACGCTGTCACTGAGAAAGTAAGATGAAATATCAACAACTGGAAAATTTGGAATGTGGCTGGAAATGGGCTTATCTGATGAAAAAACATCAAGAAGGCGAGCTAATTACTAAATATATTGAAAGCAGTGCGGCTCATGCAGCAGTTGATAAACTCATTGAACTTGAGAGTGAGCCGGTAAGGGTACTGAAATGGATTGAGCAACATATGAATCCTGATTTATCCAACCGAATGAAACAAACTATCCGCGCTCGGCGTAAACGGCATTTTAATGCGGAACATCAGCATACTCGTAAGAAATCCATCGATTTAGATTTTCCCGTGTGGCATCGCTTATCTGCGCTTTCTCAGCGACGGGGTAATACGCTGTCAGAAACTATCATCCAGTTAATTGAAGACGCTGAACGGAAAGAAAAATATGCCAATCGGATGTCTAGCTTGAAACACGATTTGGAAGCTATTTTGGGTAAGAAAGAGTAATTTCAGTTGTTATAGATTGATATCGCGCAACAAGCTCCTTAAAGTAGATTCACCGTAAGTAAAAGAAAACCCCATTTGGCAATGAGGTTTTCTGCGCTTTTGATGATTAATTATAACCAAGAAAGGCTATTATTGAGCGGATTTTGCTTGAGTAACAACTTCTTTAATGCCCTGAATTTCGATCTCTACGCGACGATCGGGCGCCAGGCAGTTGATTAGGTTAGGTTTACGAACCTTATCACAGGTAGAACCAGTGACTGGATTTGCTTTACCGTGGCCTTCTGCGCTGATGCTGCCGGTAGGGATACCTTTAGATACCAGATAGTCAACTACGCTTTGAGCACGTTTTTGAGACAGTTTCTGATTGTACACGTCTTTACCGATACGGTCGGTGTAGCCTAAAACCAGTACCTTGCCTTGATTTGGGTCGATGTTTGCTAGCTCAGTATAGAGTTGATCCAAAGTATGTTTACCTTCGGTTTTCAGCTCAGAACTTGCAAATTCGAACAGCACGTCAGAACGCAGGGTAAAGCGCTTATTTTCAACAACGGGTGCTGGAGCTGGTGTTGGAGCAACAACCGGAGCTGGAGCGACAACTGGGGCTGCTGCTTCATCTTGGCCGAAACGGTAAGAAACACCTACGCTCAACAGACCGTTATCAGGACGTGCGCCTACTGAGCCTGCGTCACCGATATTGTTAACCCACTGGTAGTCCAGACGAGTAGCCCAGTCTTTAGTTATCGCATACTCAACACCGATGGCCGCCAATGGAGAAACACCGGTGTCATGATTTTTCAGATGAGTATTGGTTGCGCCGTAATTTGCTTTGGAATCTGCCCGCCAAACCATACCGCCTAAGCGAGTATAGATATCCAAGTCATCCATAATTGGATAGCTTAGTTTGGTTGCCAATTGGAAACCGTGGGCTTTGAAGGCGCCATTATTGACGCTGCCTTTGTAAGACATACGTCCTAACCAGTCATAACCTATTTCGAAACCCAGGTATGGATTGGCTTGATAACCTAAGAAAGCACCCGCACCCAATTGGTTTTTATGAGTAGGGCCATTACCGATTGCATTGGTATAACCGTTGCCGTAGAAGTTTACGTCATGGTATTGGGACCAACCCAACTTACCACCGGTATACCAAGTGTTGTCTTTTGGAGCTGCTTGCGTTGCAGTTGTGAAAGCGGCCACTGCCACTGCTATCGCGATAGCTGTCTTTTTCATTTTAACGCCTCGTTATTATCATCACCCAATAGGCAATTGGCTTTGGAAGCCTTTTTGCTTACTGCCTATCCCATTAGGCTTTCATTTGCCATTCTTTGTAATAAAAGCGAGCACTGAATTGTGCTCAAATTCTCCGGTACCATTATTGTGTGTACACTTTGAATTTTGCGCGTTTCTATGTTCACTATTCATCCATAAGAATGGCTTGCACTAATTTTAGCATCTTTTAATATCTACTAAGATAGGCTGTCGAGCCATATTGATTAAAAACTCAGTTAGAGGAATGCTGCACTTTTTCATAAAACCGATAGACTAAACAATACAAGGGTACTAAGTGCAGTAACCTTTAATGGTGTAAAGTCTACAACGAAGTTAAAAAGTTACAAGTGCCCCTTGATTAATAGAGTAAAAAATTTAAAAGGTAATGTATAATTTTTTTAAAAAATTTACTATTCTTTACAACTAATCTTGCCTTAATTAATTGATTTTAATTGTGATTAGTGATTTTCGGTCTGGATTGGTTATTTTGTGTTATAAATATTGCGATAATTCCTAGTTTTGGTCAATGATAGTAAATGGAATGGATTTTTAGTAAATCTGCTCGCGATTCAGCACAGTTGGTTTCTTTATTTACATCTTGTGGGCGCATAATAAAGCCCAGTGCATTACCTTTTTGTGCCGCAGCCTGTAATTTTACGGTGTCTTTTTCTGATAACTTTGGTAACCAGCCAAGTACCACGCTGTAATTACCACTCGCCAATGCTCTTTCCATTGCTTCTACCGTTGTAATGGAGCTGATGCGATTTAATTGGACAATCTTATCTAAAGGTAATCCAGAGTTAATTAACCATTGACGGCTTAGTTTCTTATGTGGACTAACCCATAGCAACCAGCGAGCCTCATTTCCTGATTGGCGTAACAGAGGTAGCAATATACGATTAATGATAGCTTGGTTATCGCTATATTGGTTATCACTATAGATCAATTCACTCACTATACCTTCTTTACCCTCTTTCACTACCCCCTCTCTTTTGGCTGAATTATCTTGTGTAGGCGAAGAGAGTGATAGCTGCTTTTTGGTTGACTGATGTTTAGAAGGGTAAACCCAGGATGATTGAATGCCCATAATGAACCTCGCCACGATTAACTGTATTAATATACAGTATCTTCATATCAGGCTAAGATCAAGTCTATTTTTTCAAAGAGCTTCGCAAATATTGACTGTAAATGGCTGTAAACTCATTTAACCATTGGCAGAGAAAATTGAATTGCGTATGTTTTTAATTACTTGTTCCTGTTATTTATTTTACTAATAACTGGGACAAATCTATGGATAAGAGATTTATTTGTACAAAACTCATGGAGTGATCTGTATGTTTTTGTCTGAGGTGCGTTTTACTCAACTCAAAAATGGTTTTTCGTCGTTTGGAACATTGACAAGGAAGCCACAGTTTGGCGGTTACAGCCTGTTATCTGATGGGATTATGTTCGCTATTATTGCTGATGGAGAATTATATTTACGAGGAAATGGACATGCTGAAGTATTATTTAAAGCCAGAGGAATGAAAAACTATATTTACTCGAAAAAGGGAGTGCCTGTAACTTTGCGTTATTACCAAGTGGTTGAATCACTTTGGCAAGATCAAGAGTTGTTATCTCAATATGCGTATTTGGCTTATCACTACTCATTTATTGAAATTGCGGGTAAAAAGAAAATGCCGGAGCGCTTGAAGGATTTGCCTAATCTTGGAATGTCTTTAGAACGCCAGTTATGGAAAGTTGGAATATGTAAAGTTGAAGATTTACGGTTGTTAGGTGCGAAAGCCAGTTATTTAAAACTGCATCAATATAAAAGAAAATCTAATATTAATTTATTGCTTGCTTTGGCTGGTGCAATTGAAGGATGTCATTCAGCCGTTTTACCGGTACAGATCCGTAATGATTTATTACGTTGGCACAAGGAACTGGCTTGTTAGATCTTTATCGAGAATAGCTAATGAAAGGGGCAGTCAACTGCCCCAGTATATCAATCTGGTTATAATTGATTAATTTATTTAATGACATTTACAATTTCAGGTGACAATCCTATTAATAAACCAGTTTGTTGCAATACCAGTTGCTCTTTGCTCTTTGCTATTTCTTTCTGCCGGAGCTTGCTCAATTCTTTTCACTATGTTGACAGGTATTTGCTTAATTCTATCATCATCTATTAATGCCGGTTTTAATGCTGTATCGACATAACAAACAGCATCATTAAAAATGTCTAGAATGACTTTAAATTATCCAATTTATCTCGGTGTGCTTCCAGCGCGGAGATGTAACTTAGCATGGTGTGATTTAGGCACAATAACCGGAATGCTTTTTCTTGAACAGTCTGGTCACTTTTCGGTTCAGCAGACATGTTTGAAATAACGGATGCCAGTTCAGCGTCACTATTATGGGCATCACGGTGGGCAATTCGATAGCTCAATCCATTATCTTTTCCCTGATAATATTGAACTAAAATGGCATCAAGGTAGCGACAATTGGTGTTCATCGTGCGATTTATCACTTGTGATAACTGGCGGAATTTCCAGTCTTGCCAGATGAAATTTACCGCTAACAAGTTGAAGCATAATAGTACCAGTAATGTGATAAACAGAGTTGCATGTGCATACTAGGTATTGCGGAAGGTGAAGAATAATACGCCATAAATAACAATTTGCCCACGTAGGCCAGCGTCAATCCGTCGTAAAGACGGTTGCGGCCTGAGAAGTGGGAAGCCTCGCCGTTTTTTACGGCGGGGAGCAGTCACGATACGGTTATAATAGAGAAAATGACTGTTATAAAGAAAACGGTGCGGACCGGAAAACAGTTAGCACAAAATACCCCTGAGGTAATAATAACGGTCATAAGTAACATTATGATAAAAGGTTTATTAGTGATAAAAAACGCTTATAAGACATAATTCAACTATTTTTTAGGTATGGCGCTCAATAATGGAACTTAAAGCAACACAAATTGGCCAACGTCTTGCTCAGCATCCTTATAATCGGGTGCGTTTGCTGAATGCGGGTATTGAAGTCAGTGGTGAAAAGCATCAATACCTTATCCCATTTAACCAGCTAATTAATATTCAGTGTAAACGAGGTATTGTCTGGGGGGAGTTAGAGTTTGAACTGCCCAATAGACAAGCAGTTCGTCTTCATGGCACTGAATGGCAGCAAACTCAGCGTTTTTACCATTATCTGCTTGGTGAATGGCAGAAATGGAGCCAGGAAATGAGTGATATTAGTGCTAATGTGCTGGCAACTCAGGTTAGTGAAATCAACAGAATTGACCAACAGAATCGCTGGTTTAAAAAAACGGATTTATTCCAGTTGCAACAGCGGATTCAGGCAGCGTTTCAGGCTTTACCATTGCCGTTACAACGTCTGGAACAATTTGATAATTGCAGGGAAGGGTATCAAACATGTTTGAGCTGGCTTGAGAATGGCGAGAAGCTTGTTGAAAAGATGAATCTGCAATGGACAGAACGTATGTTGGAGCAACATCGTGACTTTTTTCAGCGGGTAGAAACATCTCCGTTAAATCTTTCTCAGAGTTTGTCTGTTGTTAACGGTGAAAATTCAATTCTGGTTCTTGCTGGCGCAGGGAGTGGAAAAACATCGGTGTTAGTTGCGAGAGCGGGTTGGTTATTACTTCGCCAACAGGTGATTCCCGAACAGATATTATTGTTAGCGTTTGATAATCAGGCTGTAAGTGAGATGAATGAACGGATTCATATCCGTCTTGGTGTGAATGATATTAAAGTAAAAACGTTTCATGATCTGGCGTTGCATATCATTCAGCAAGGAAGTAATAAAGTACCCAAAATCAGCGAGCTGGAAACTGATGAGCAAAAAAGAAGAGATTTTTTGATTAAACACTGGCAACAACAATGCAGTGAAAAGAAAGCGCAAGCCAAAGGTTGGCGAGAATGTCTGACGGAAGAGTTGAAATGGGAAGTGCCGGAAGGTGAATTTTGGCACGATGAACAACTTGCTAACCGTTTGTCAGACCGGCTTGAGCGTTGGTTGGGTTTGATGCGTATACATGGTGGTAGCCAGAAGGCGATGATAGAGCAAGCTCAGGAAGAGTATCTGGATCGGTTTCAAAAATGTATTCGCCTGATGGGGCCTTTATTAAAAGCGTGGAAATCTGAATTAAAAACAGAAGGTGCTGTTGATTACTCAGGGTTAATCCATCAGGCGATGAATATTCTGGATAAAGGGCGGTTTATCAGCCCGTGGAAGCATATTCTGGTGGATGAGTTTCAGGATATTTCACCATTAGGGGCCAAATTGCTCGCTGCATTGCGAGCACAAAACAGCCAAAGCTGTCTGCTTGCCGTAGGGGATGATTGGCAAGCAATATATCGTTTCAGTGGTGCGGAACTGATGTTGACTACCGTATTTGCTGATTATTTTGGTAAAGATGCTGAATGTGTATTGGATATCTCTTATCGGTTTAATGATAGGATTGGTGAGGTTGCAAACGAGTTTGTGCAACAAAACCCAAATCAATTAAGTAAGCCACTAAATAGTTTGATTAAGGGTAATAAAAAATCAATTGTCATTCTGCCAGAAGATCAGCTTGAATCTTTATTGAATAAAATGAGTGGCTATGTCACTGAGCAGGAAACGATTTTATTACTAGCACGTTATCACTATTTGAAACCTGAATTACTGAAAAAAGCAGCAACTCGCTGGCCTAAATTGAAAATAGAGTTTATGACTATTCATGCTTCCAAAGGACGACAAGCGGATTATGTCATTATTCTTGGCTTGCATCAGGGGAAAGATGGTTTTCCTGCACCGGCAAGGGAATCTGTGATGGAGCGGGTTTTATTGCCGCCGCCGGAAGATTTTCCAGATGCGGAAGAGCGTCGCCTTTTGTATGTTGCATTAACACGGGCGAAGAAGCAGGTGTGGTTGATGCAGGATAAGAAGAATCCATCGGTGTTTGTGTGCCAATTAGAGCGACTAAATGTGCCTGTTCAACGTAAACCTTGAGGTTTTGCTTTGGCTGAAATATTCAGGGCTATCATGGGATACCTTTGCTGGAAATCTCACTCTTGTTTTTTCCTAGTATCTGACTTGGAGAAAACGTGTAGTTGTAGGTATATGTTGCAAAGACTTATTTCAGACGTTCATTTAAATAATTTTGATAATCAGGCACTTGAATACTTACTGATTCAGAAAACAGAGGAGAACTAACAATAAAATCCGCAGACGCCAGATTGGTTGCTACGGGGATATTCCATACTGTAGCAAGGCGTAGCAGTGCTTTTACATCAGGATCATGAGGTACGGAATTAAGCGGGTCCCAGAAAAATATCAACACATCAATTTTCCCTTCTGAGATTAGAGAACCAATTTGTTGATCTCCACCCATTGGGCCACTAAGCATATTGGTAACGGGTAATCCGGTTTCGTTCTGAATCAGATTACCGGTTGTGCCGGTAGCGTATAAATGGTGTTTCTTGAGTAAATTCTTATGTTTTTTGGACCAGGTTAATAGCGAAATTTTACAGTGGTCATGTGCAATAAGCGCTATATTTTTAGCGGTTGCCATTGTGCGAGTTGTCAATTCCATGAGAATGCCTTTTAGTAATCGTTATTGTGTTTTCGAACGTAGTTAGCTCAATTGATAACAATGTTTATCATATGCATCGTAATAAATAAACAAAGTAAAACACCGAATTTTGAGGAGAAGTAAATGAGTGACCAGCAAATTGCAGACATACTAAAACGAGTAAAAATTATCGCTCTGGTAGGAGCAAGTGAAAAAACTACGCGTCCAAGTTATAAAGTTATGGCTTATTTACTGGAACAAGGCTATCAGGTGATCCCTGTCAGCCCGAAGCTTGCCGGACAAACATTGCTTGGGCAACGAGTGTATGCACAACTGGCAGATATTCCACAACCTGTTGATATAGTTGATGTATTTCGTAATGCGGAAGTTGCATATGACATTGCGCAAGAAGCTATAGATATCAAAGCAAAAGTGCTCTGGTTGCAACTTGGTGTTATTAATGAGCAAGCAAAAGTATTAGCAGAGGAAGCAGGTCTGGAAGTTGTTATGGATCGCTGCCCAAAAATTGAAATTCCAAGATTGGGACTCGAAAAATAATATTTTTCAGTTTGTAGTTACTTAGTTTCTAATCAATGGACGAAGGGAGCCTGGCACCAATATCTAATACAAACTTAAGGCGTTGGATGAGGAATGGTGCCCGGGTTCCGAGTGTTCAAAATAATGCTTAAGTTGGATATTGAGTTTACTTTTCTAGACATCTTATAAAATCTATTTTTGCAGTTATTACAATGTATTAAGGAACATTTGGTTGTTTTTGTGGTGGCTAAATTTTGCCAGAATCTACACTTTTATTGCTATAAGATATGGCGCTTTTGCTATGCCCCAGTTTTGACCCTTTTTTATCATTAAAAAATAACCTATTGATTTAAAAGAAAAATTAAATATCGCCTAAAAAAAGGGTTTTTTCATTTTTTATCACTATATTCTTTAACAGTCAGCAACTTAAGGTTAATATGTAACAGTGCACTGCCGTACAGGCAGCTTAGAAAAAGATAGAGGAACGTTTAGCATTTGCATTCTTGTGCACTGCCGTACAGGCAGCTTAGAAAAGAAGACCGAGCGACTCCTAATGCTCTTTTACGTGCACTGCCGTACAGGCAGCTTAGAAAATAATATACGCCGTGGTTTACTTTTTAGACCAGTGCACTGCCGTACAGGCAGCTTAGAAATGACGCGGATAGGTACGAGTGAGAATGAAACTGTGCACTGCCGTACAGGCAGCTTAGAAAAAACCGACAATGCACGAGTTGAAAATGATAATGTGCACTGCCGTACAGGCAGCTTAGAAATGGAACCCCAGTCGTAAAGCAATATTTAGAGTGTGCACTGCCGTACAGGCAGCTTAGAAATTGTCGCTGTGACAGCCCGCTTGCCGCGCTTGGTGCACTGCCGTACAGGCAGCTTAGAAATTCGCTAACCAAAGTATCAGAAGCCATTCTTTGTGCACTGCCGTACAGGCAGCTTAGAAAAAGTGGATCAATTCAGCTATGCTAATGTCCTAGTGCACTGCCGTACAGGCAGCTTAGAAAGCTACGGCAACAGAAAAATAACAGACTGATTTGTGCACTGCCGTACAGGCAGCTTAGAAATAAACGTTGGGTAGTTAGTCCGGACTTACAGCGTGCACTGCCGTACAGGCAGCTTAGAAAAGTGATTCCTCCGCATTACAACTAATTCCATAGTGCACTGCCGTACAGGCAGCTTAGAAAGATGGCTATTGTCACATAAGGTATTATTACCCGTGCACTGCCGTACAGGCAGCTTAGAAAACAGCAACAAATTATCGCTCAACGTAATGAAGGTGCACTGCCGTACAGGCAGCTTAGAAAATTTGCCTTGCATATTGCCAATAACACCGAATGTGCACTGCCGTACAGGCAGCTTAGAAACTAATGTTGCTTTTGTCATTAATGACATTAAAGTGCACTGCCGTACAGGCAGCTTAGAAAAATTCCATTATCTACCGGTGCTTTAATTGATAGTGCACTGCCGTACAGGCAGCTTAGAAATACTTGTACCTCTGAGTTCTCATCGTTAGCTAGTGCACTGCCGTACAGGCAGCTTAGAAATTCATCTAAACAACTATTGCCATACAAAATCTGTGCACTTCCGTACAGGCAGCTTAGAAATTAGTGATTCCACAGGCATTAACTACACGACCGTGCACTGCCGTACAGGCAGCTTAGAAATGATTTAACTCTGCATTGTTCTGACTGAGCGTGTGCACTGCCGTACAGGCAGCTTAGAAAAAACTTTCATTTTGGTCATTAATTGACATATAGTGCACTGCCGTACAGGCAGCTTAGAAATATTGATACCTCTCAGTTCAGGTTTCCAATATGTGCACTGCCCGTACAGGCAGCTTAGAAATGCACGTAGCCGTTGTATTCCAGAGTACGATAGTGCACTGCCGTACAGGCAGCTTAGAAACAAGTTTAAATTAATTATGTCTGAGCATCAGAGTGCACTGCCGTACAGGCAGCTTAGAAATAGAATGACAATGGCTTATTTAGATTGTGAATGTGCACTGCCGTACAGGCAGCTTAGAAAAAGCAGGAAGACCGGAAGCACCGAGGCTATCAGTGCACTGCCGTACAGGCAGCTTAGAAAAATATGCTTTGAAACCACGGCGTACCTTCGGTGTGCACTGCCGTACAGGCAGCTTAGAAAGGCTCGGCACTCATCAGGCGGTGACAATGCGTGTGCACTGCCGTACAGGCAGCTTAAAACACGATAACTGCCTTAGGTTGTTTAGGTATAAATGGGGGATTAGTTGCGCAGCCTTGGGGCCAGTAGCTGATTGCGGATAGATTCTGCTAGTTCATCTAGAGAAGGTTGCTCTGGATGTTCATCAGATGTTTCATAGGCTAATTGCGCTTCAGCCAAATAAGTATGTACAGGTTGACCGTTGTCATCTTCCATCACAACGTGATACCAGGGAGCGGAACGCAAGGTAGCATTGGATGCAATGTCATCCTCTTGGGGTTGTTCCAGAGAGTATTCCACATCAATATCCACGATGACTCCTAAATAACCAAGAAGCTTGTGACGTACTTGTTGGCCGATACCGAATTTGCTGGCGATAATCATAGTCACCTCCAAAGAAGATCTTGCATTGACATTGATATAAGGGCAGTAAGGTGAATTACAAGAGCATACCCGGTGGTTGAAGCCTTTTTTTGCTTTAATTGTGAGTGTGACTTCATCTATTTCAGGTTAGCTGTAGTAAATATAAAACACAACCAACAGTCGTGTGCTTAACTATATATGTGAGCGATACCGCAAGGTAATTGGGTTGATAGGGGTAAATATGATTAAATCTGGGATAACAATTTATGTTTATGGCCGGGTTCAGGGAGTTGGGTTTCGCTATCAAACTTTTCGTTGGGCGAAATTTAATAGGCTGACAGGTTATGTCTGTAATTTGCATGACGGCAGTGTCAAAATCGTAGCTTATGGTGACAGTGAACAACTAAATAAATTAACCCATTGGTTGGAGCAGGGTGGTCCACCGGGAGCACGAATAGATAACCTTTCCTTTCACACCTGCGCAGTGGAGGATGTTGCAGATTTTAGCGTCCGCCACTGAGCTAGGTTATTGATTAGATACATTTTACCGGTTTCGGCAGCCCGGCAATTTTAGTTGCCTGCTTTGCCGGTCCTTTGGGAAACAAGCGGTAAAGATAGCGACTGTTGCCTTTTTCTTCGCCATACTTTTGTGCGATTGCTTTTACTAACATACGGACAGCCGGGGATGTATTAAACTCCTTATAAAATTCCCGGATAAAAAGAATGACTTCCCAATGCTGTTCAGTCAAAGTGATTTCTTCCTGTTCGGCGAGGAGTAAAGCTATTGCTTCCTGCCAGTCACTACTGTTTTTCAGATAACCTTGCGCATCGGTTTCGATTTCTTGACCTTCGAATACCAACATAATCATTAATAACCATCAAAGAAAAGTAGCCGTAATTTAGCAAAAATCACTTCCGTACCCAAGGATAGGATGCACATATGCGGATAAAATAAGCCAACGACCATGAAAAAGAGTAAATTTACGGCAATCGAACAGAAGGAGACTTTACATCTTTCTCGGTGCTGTTTATAGTGCACGCCATTGCGGAGGGGTGGCCGAGCGGCTTAAGGCAGCGGTCTTGAAAACCGCCGATGGGAAACCATCCGAGAGTTCGAATCTCTCCTCCTCCGCCAATTACACTTCTACTAACATCTCTTAAAGTCTATTTTCTTCAATAAAATCAAAGAGTATAGAAAAAACAAGTATCTTAAAGGCTCTTGGCATCTCTTAAAATCAACAGGAATTTGTGTATAGTTTTGTGTATAGTTTTTCCTGTACAAATTTTCCTATACACATTGGTGAGATGATGAAGCTAACAGACATGGCTATCAAGAAAGCCAAACCGGAAGAAAAGTCTTACACGTTGTCTGATGGAAACGGGCTTTCACTATTGGTAGAACCGAACGGCTCTAAAGGGTGGCGATTCCGCTATCGTTTTGATGATAAGCAGAAGATGATCTCTTTAGGTACTTACCCGGAGGTACCTTTAACGGAAGCCAGAAGAAGAACGGCAGAATGCCGCTCAATGGTTGCTGGTGGCATTAATCCTTCCGAAGCCAGAAAGCGGCAAAAACGAGAAAATATCATCACGTCAGAAAATACTTTTGAGAAAATCACTCGCGAGTGGTACGAAAAACGCAAAGATAGATGGTCGGCAGGGTATCGCTCTGACATGATGAGTGCATTTGAAAATGATGTCTTTCCTTATATTGGAGACAGGCCAATAGCAGACATAAAACCACTGGAATTATTGGATGTTCTTTCAAGAATGGAAAAGCGCGGGGCAACTGAGAAGTTAAAAAAAGTCCGTCAGCGTTGTGGTGAGGTATGGAAATACGCCGTTATTACAGGTAGAGCTGAATATAATCCAGCCCCCGATCTTGCCAGTGCGTTTATCCCCCATAAAAGAGAGCATTATCCTCACTTAAAAATCGATGAACTCCCAGAATTTTTAAGGTCCATTGATAAGCATATGAGCAGCCAAGTAGTTAGGCATGCATTGAGAATTTTGATTCTTACAGGATTGCGCCCTGGTGAATTAAGAAATCTGGAATGGAGCGAAGTGGATTTAGAAAAGCGAATGGTAGAAATTTCTGCCGAAAGAATGAAAATGCGCAGGCCGCACTGTATTCCTTTATCTGATCAAGTAGTGACTTTGTTCCAGCAGTTGCACCCAATTAGTGGTGACTATCAACATGTATTCCCTAGCCGAACGGATTATAAAAAGCCAATTAGTGAAATGGCTATAAATGTTATGATGAAACGCATGGGGTATGGCGGTAGAGCTACGGGACATGGATTCCGTCACACAATGAGCACCATATTACATGAGCATAGCTTCCCATCTGAATGGATAGAATTGCAGCTTGCTCATGTTGATAAAAATAGCATCAGGGGCACGTATAACCATGCCCTTTATCTGGATGGACGCAGAGAGATGCTTCAATGGTACGCTGATTTTATGAATTCCCTAGAATACGGGAAAGATATTATTAATAGTCGCTTTAAAAATGACTAACTACGCATTATCTTCAATTGAGCAGCGGGATTTATTAATACGCTGCGCAATCCATTCATTGATTTCACACTCTATAAAGGCAATTGAACGAGGACCAATTTTAACTGGTTTAGGGAACTCCCCTTTATCTATTAATTTATAAGTCCATGACTTGCTATAACCCGTTCTATTTAAAACCTCATTTAATCTAATTAGCTTATTTGACATATACATCACTCCCTTTTCTAATATAACCGTTCTCCAAAATTATCCTTGCCACTGTTGCCGGAGTTGTTTTATCGCTCCAGGTAAGATCATCAATCAGGAAGTTCAGTTCAGCAGCAAGTACGGATTCTAAATCTTTGGGCCAATACTCATATGCAATATCGCTGTAATGAGAGTTCTTGATGACCTTAAGTGTCAGTAATACCATCTCTTCCGATGCTCTATCGGCTTTTCTGTAACCGGCATCCCAAACAGCATCGGTGATATCAGATGGATCACCCCATGCCGAGGCTATTACTTGGGTTAAGTGGAATGAGTTATTGATCATGCTTTTTCCTCGGTGTTATCGGCCTCGAATTTGATATAGTCGAGACCATCGGCTTGAGCTTTGTGTAATTCTTTAATAAATTGCTCTTTTGAATATCCAAGGCTTTTGGAAACGATATTTAATACTTGTTCATTTTCAAGAAGCTCATCTATTTCCATTGTGATTTTATTATTGCTCATGATCACTTTTCCTCTGGTGACTGACGGTATCTATATCTTGTCCGCAAAAAGGGCAGTAATTCACCATAACGCCAGTGCCGACAAATTCACCAGAATGTAACTGAACGATATCAGTACCCGGCTCTCCATTTACTACCTGTGGCGCTGGTGCCAGAGGAGGGCATTTGCCCTCGTGGATATAAAAATTACGTTTCATGCGGCGGATGATCCGCTGTGTATAGTCCCTGCCATCGTCGATATGGAATGTCGTCCTGATCAGTTCATCATCGGTATCTGCTATCTGGTTGTGCTCTTCCGTCACTGTTCGCTCTCCCTGCAAATGATTTTGTAGGCCCGCAATACGTGCGTTGTTTTGCCAGTGATAGTAGTTTTCCTTAATAGGAAACCGACAGACGAAGCACGAACGGGTACCATTAACAGGGCGGCATCGACACAACGGTTATGCTTGCGGCGTTCAGTGATGAAACTGGCAACGACGATCTGTGCAATGTTACCCTTGTCTAAGTATTCGATTTTCATCGCAATGACTCCTATTGTTTGCCAGCGCATTAAGATGAAAGTTTTTCGTTATCATCTGAGCCTCCTGTCAATGAATAATCGGCATGGTGTTAAACTCGCCAGCCTCTGCCGCTTTGATTAATTTATCGTGCAAGATAGAAAGCCCTTCGCGCCCTTTATCAGATAGCCGATTGCCGATCTCTGGTTGTATATTGATAAAAGACATGTACATTCTGACCGCCATATCCGCCCCGTCTTCGCTACCGGACTTCTCAAAGGCGATCCCCTCAATATGGGTTGCTAACATCATACGCTCTGCTAATGGGTATATCGTGATTGCCGCTGTACCATTATCGTAGATGGCTGCGGTATCAGTGCCTCCCTTGCCGTTATCAACTTCACAAGTGCTGTTTCCGTCTATTTGCTTTTGCACAAACGAGGCTGACACAACCCAACGCCACAACATTAACCGCTGTTCACTGGTTGGTGCATAGAAGCCCGCTTTACAGCCATGAAGAATAGCCACTATCAATTCAAAGCCCAGTAATAAATCATTGTCATATTGACCCGCGTCCAACGATACCAATGCCTCCGCATAACTCATGACTTTGGTGTTCGCGGCCTCAGTAATGACAATGACGCCATACTTGCCGTAATCAAATGCTGTTTCAGTGTGTTGCTTTATTGCGCCCATGATTACCCCTGCTGGCTTAGTGTGATGTTTGCTCATTACCTACCCTCCCAACCGATAACTTGGAACAGCCCCATTTTTGGGTGATACCATTTGGATTTACGTTGTTCAGCTTCACCCATCATCAGACGGAATGCGCTCATAAAGTCCTCTTTAAATATGATTTTCATCGGGCGAGGTTGTCCGTCTGGTGTCATGATGATGATGCTGTCCGTTGGTACGTTGTACTGTTCGGCCAAGGTACGGCATTTGGCATTGGTTAATCCTGATTCAGTCGCAGCCAGAGAGAACCCAATCCAGCCTACGGGAATAGCTCCGTGTTTGATTTGCTCAATGGTTTCATGAACCTGTTCAACCTTCTCATCAATGCGGTTAATCTGGCGCTGTTGTTGGGCGGCATGACTGGCGATCCTGGCAATCATTTCAGTCTCGCTCAGTACCGTTTGCGGTTTACGGAAATAGTTGTTGACCAGTTCACGTTGAACCTGCCACGCAATATCATCATTGAATGGCTTGGTTAACATCAGATAACCAGACTCAAAAAGCACAATGCCGTTGGGGGCGAACTTGGAAAATAACCCGTCAGGGAGGTTGGTACGTATATCGTCCTGACCTAAGATTTGATAATCCACTCCACACACAAAGCGCTGATTGTTTCTGTTGAATGCGGCTTTAGCTGTTCCATCTGGTCGCTCGTGAACCTGATCAATCATTGAGAACGTCACAATGCGCTGACCTTGATATTCCACGACAGGCATTTGGGTTTTATTGATGGTGATTAATTCTTTCATTGTTTCATTTCCTTAATTTCAATTTTCATTTTCTTGGCATGGCGGCGCATGGAGCGATTAAGTGGCATTAATATGTCTCCGTTATGCGTCGAATAAGATTCAATGAACTTTTGGGAATTGACATACCCATCTGTGGACCCTTCTTTTATTTGAAGGAGCTGAGGTATTGTCATGCCTTCAAATCCTTGCTGTGTTTTACTTCTTCTCCTTTTCGCCATTACATCCCCTCCGCTTTATCAATGTGGACCTTTAGAGCATCAGCGAGTTGTTTCGCTTCTCTCTCTTTTGCGACGCTGTTTATAATCTTCCTGCCATTGTTCATAGCGCCCTTGTAATGAATGACGTTTTAAATTTAGTTCAACACGATATTCAGCCCATTCACGGTTAACTTGGTGTTTGGCGTGTTCAGCGACTTTGTTCCAAAAAATAGCCGCTGTTTCATATTTTTCTTCACGCTCACTTTGAATAGCTCTTTGTGAGAAATTAAAATGGGTAATATTCACTAGGAGTCCTTATTTACTGAAAGGTATATTCTGGTGAAAATCCGCCGTGTTTAGCTCTTTCTGAAATTAATTTAATAAGAGCACGCATAAAATCATTTCCTTCACCCGTTAATCTATCACCATGTTTTGATAAACAATCACTGTAACTATTTAAAATATAATTATCCGCTTTACATCGTGTATATTCGTTATAAGCAGGAAATTCGAAAAATACATGCAAAGTTTTCTTTAATATCTCTTCCGACAATTCAACAGTGCACATAGAGCCATCATGAAGACTAACAGCGATACAATAGCTATTGGTCTTCTTTAACATTGCATCGAGTTTTGCTGCTATTAAACGATTTCTGTATCGTTCAATTAATGTTTGATTCCTCATAGATCTACTCCTTTTATAGGGTGTAGGAGTCCTCAGCAATCAAGCTGTAGTTAAAATTTAACTAACTTATATAATTGGCAATATTTTACATTTAAAACTCCCCCCTGTTTATTTTAATTAATGCGTCACAATGTTATTTAGCAGATTCTTCTGTTAAGTGAATAAGACGTGAATTTAAGTAATAATAATCAATATTATCAGAACACCATGTGAACCAATTTATATCACCTCTTTCTGAAGTTGTCGCTGTATAATATTTGTCACCTTCCTTTAACTCATAATCAACAGGTTTAGGAAAGTTGACTTTGCCGACTATTATCATCTCAGGCTTGCGGCGATATTTAAAATCTGGATGCCAATGCGGATGATGAAAAATATCTTCCCACGTTCCATCTGCGGCATCAAAAATTTCCCAAAGCTCATACGGCTTATCTGTTCTCAAAGCATCTTGTGCATATTGCAACATTAATTCAGCGTGTACGTGTTTTTTATTTTCTGACATTATTTATCCCTCTATGTAATTAAGTACGTTTAACTTCCACGACCTCAGCATCAACTGTTTCAATAATAGTTTTGCTATCTGGCATACAAACCCGACGTATCCCTTGAGCAGCTTTTTCAGCTCCTCGATATGTTTTATATTTGTTGCGGAAGGTTTCTTTTGTTACTCGTCCTGTGCGATAGTTTTTGGTTGTGATGATTATCTTAAACATGGTTAATCTCATTAGCTACTTGGTAGCATTAATAAATTCTTTTCTTAATCGCTCATATTCACAGAAAGCGTTAATATATTTTTTGCGTAGTGCATCTATTTCTTTTCGACGCTTAAGCAGTAATCTTATTCGCCGTACCGCTCTCTTTTGACATGAGATATACTCAGGTAGTAATTCTCCTATTGTCCAATTCACTACATTGTTTTCACCAATTATTGGCTGGGCTGGGTAATTGGTTTCGCGTCCGGCCCGTTTAAATACTTTTTGCGTCATAATATTCGCTAGCTTATTAATGGCACTACTACGACTCCGACGCTTGTAAGAACGGCCATGACGACTAACAACATAGACAGGTAATGTATGTATGCTGAATGCATCATCAATACCGCCATCATCGTCATCAAAGCGGGAATAATCGATTTTTTCTAGTTTCATCATTTAAGCTCCTTCCAGTATTCTTATTTCTTGTGCAATATCGCTTGCCAGACTAGAAGCGAGATTTGTTAATGTTGCGGTGTCTGTATTGGCCTCATCAGTAACAGCTTTACTAACAGGTATCATTAATGCCTCAAGATGTTCAGATTTATCTAATAAATCTTTAAGTTTTATTTTACTGATATTGATTTCATTATTTTCTATTTTAGGTTTCTTTTGACCTTTAATCGTTTTTATCTGCGTCTCCATCGTTTCTGTTTCTTTTAGTAGCCCAAAAACCAGATCTTGTAACGCACCGATGGCATAAGATTCATCACATTCTTTTCCATATGATTCTTGCCATATTTGGAGAAGTACTTCTATCTGTTTTGTTTTTATCTCCACGCCTGAGAAAGAGGTCTCTAAATCAAACATAATATCCTCTTTTTTTGTTGATTCATTTATTACATCTATATTCGCAATGTCAATTAAACTGGCAAGCTGTTTAATTACTTCTAAGAGCAAAAGACAGTCCGGTCTGCCTTTGTTTTTCGATGAGGCATCAAATTTATCGTAAATATTTTTAAGCTTAACTAATTCATTAAAGAAATTATCATTATCAGCAAGATTTGGCTGGCTATTAACCACGGCTACAAATTGATCATGGAGTGCAATGTAGCTTTCCCAGATAATTTTAGCTGGAGTTATATTGGTAGTCTGTGGTGAAGATAATATTGTATTAAGCATGCTTCACCTCATTTACTTGCCCCATCCAGACAATGAAATACCCTGATAGCATTTCAGATAACGCATATTTGGCTTGCTGATAACTTTCAGCCACATATTTAACTTTAACAATGAGCTGTTCAGTATCTGCGTGTTTTGTGACTGCAAAAATAAAAGTCTTTGTGGTATTATCTGTTTTGAACATAGTAATCATGCCTCAAAGTGTTTATTCTGTTCAGGCTCTGGTATTTGATTAGTGTCGGTGCCAGAGCCGTCTTTAAATCAGTTCAGTCCAAATTAAGCTTGTCTGTTCCCAGTGCGGATTCAAGGGAGCAATTGACTTCATAGTTAATATCACACACAAGAGCAATTAGTTCGCACAACTCGCCTGAACATTTTTCTTTGTCAGCCATACTCGTAATGACTTCATAAAGTGAACAAGCCAAACCTGAGCGGTATTTTGCATCGTCTAAAGTAATTGGTTTACGCATGATCTACCTCCATGTTGTAGCGTTTTATTGCTGAAAAAATAAAAGTCTTCTTGAACATAATAATCATACCTCGGTGTGTTTATTGTCGTTCCTGCTCATTCAACTACTTCTGTTTCTTCTGGTGATTAAATCTATCACCTTGGTGGTATTTAATCTATCACTATAGTTCTAGTTATTCTAGACCTATAGTAATAAAAAGTTATTTTTTATTTTATAATATTGAAATAAAAGGAATTTTTAAAAAAACAAAAAATGTTTTTTTATCTTGATAATTGTAATGATTTAGTTAAAAATCAAGATACTGTGCGTCTAAACAGTATCTTAAGGGGAAGGAATGCCAGACCTATTGCGAACGCACCCAGGGATTTATGCTACAACAATCGAAATTGAACGGGGTTATTATCGTCTTCGTTTCATATCGCGGAACAGGTATACAATAACACCCACTAATTCAACATCAGGACTGATAGGAGTTAATGGTACCCTAGCGTCATCAACCGATAGAAAGCCGAAAGCACCACCTTGTACAAAACGATATACAGAGTAGTTTTCTCCTATGCGCGCATATACCAAATCATTGTTAGCTGCTTTTTCTGATCTATCGATTACAACTAAAGAACCTTCTGGAGCTTCTGCGCAGCCAGTATTTTGGGTGATTCTATACGCTCTGTACGCGTCAGATGATTCAAAGAATCCCGGAATCATAATTGTATCGCCTGTATCACTATCGGCATCATAGATTTTTACAGGAAACGATTTAGTGCACTTTACCACAACTGAGGTGGGTGAGTTATCTGGGTGCATGGGACCACTGCCATCACTAAGCCATTCTGGGCGCACACCGAGAACTCTAGCCAACTCAACAACTTTAGTAGTGCTTTGCGCTTTTCCTGTGGTTAACTTCCATATCATGGACTGAGCCATGTCTACTTCTTTGGCAAGAGAAGACTGTGTGAAGTCTTTCTTTCTCATTGCCTCTTTTAGTCTTTTCGCGAATGTCATACCCACCTCTTCAATAAGTTTTGTTAATTCTATCTCTAAAGTGATATCTTTGCAAAAACACTATAGTGATTGATTTATCTTTTTGGTGATATTAATATCACTATGGAGTTAACGAGAGGATGGAGTATGAAAAATCTTGCGGTAGAAAAGGCTATAAAAATTGTGGGTAATCAAACGATACTTGCCAATGCATTAGGGTGTAGACAGTCATTAGTTAGCGCTTGGTTGCATGGGAAGAAGCGTGTTTCTGTCTCATCTGTTCCTGACATTGTGGACCTTACAAAAGGCGAAGTTCAGCCTCACGAATTACGCCCAGATCTGCCAAAGGTATTCCCACCACCTGGAAATTATTGACCATGTTCCCTAATTCCTACGCTCAAGTATCAATGCCATCTCAATATTTTCTTGATGACGGCAAGTGAATACAGGAGATGTTACTGAGTCTTGATCCGGCTACACGGGCAAAAATCACGGTGAAGTATGCCGAGGTTTATCAAGCGGCTTGGGATGAGGAACCAATTTCATATCGGAAAGATAACACGGCACGGCGTCATGCGAATATCTGGTTAAGGGAGTTTGTCAGGAAATATGCAAGAGTGAGTCAGGGTTATACCGAGAAGCCGCTTAAAGCACTGCCAGAGAACCAGCCCCAATCTGAGGCAGCAGGATGATCGCAGTGGTCTCAGGCAGTACGGAAAAGGCTGTGTCTTCTGGCTGTGGGATCACTAGGGCTAAACATGAGAAAAATAGTCAAATGAGAATGATTATCAAAGTGGGTAAAAAGCCAAAAAAAGTGGCAGGCACGGAAAAGTATTAAATAAGTACCCCCTTATTTTTTCAGGACAAATGAGAATGATTATCAAAAACGAAAAAGCAGAAAAGATTATCAAAAAACATTGTGCTCTCGTGAGCCGGAAGCCTGCGCGAGCTGTTGCTGAATTAGTCGCTGCTGGCATGTCAGAATCTGAGGCCGCTGCTATGGTTAAGGCCAACGCGCCAGCCCGGAAAACACACAAACCTCACAAACCCCACAACAGCCATGCAAAACCGGTGGATCTGGAAGCACTGAGCACCCACTACATCGTAGTTGGTGATTATGACCTGTTGAGCCTCAAGCATCAGGACGCATTGATTGCCGCCATCCGAAACGGAAAAGGCAAAAGTTCATGGCATGACGAGCCAATGGCGGTGACGCTGTTCGGGTTAGTTAAAGCCTATCCGATTATCACGACAGCCGAGGTGAATAAATTCCTCAGTCGTGGGGCATTCATCGACAGTATTCCGTTGTTCATTGACGGGGAGATGATCGAGGGTGAAGCCATGCCGTCAGCGAATAACGACAGCGTGAAGGGGGTTTTTCGCGCAGTTAAGCAACTGAAAAAAATCACTGACCACCTGGTGGATACAGGAGAATTAATCTTTAAAAAATACCTCGACCGTGTACCGACTGACGAAGATGTCAAACACGCAGTGGGTATCGTTGCGCCTGTAATCATTAATCCCTATTTCCACAAAATTAACTATGAGCGTCAATACAACGATATGCCTGCGTGTGAACACACTGAGGACAGTAAGCGGATTATCAATGAGTGGAAAAAAGAACTGAAAATCAAAGGGGCAAGAAACCGAACAGCGATACTTTGGCGAGCATGTTTGATTCGGTTCTTGCAAAGGAGATGAAATAATGAACATTCCATCTCAAAGAGATTATGTCACTAATACCGACTTATTCGCAACCTTATGTGGTACTCACCAACTTGTTGATGTCGCTATCACGCTGATAAAGGAAGACCGAAATCTTGAAGCGGAAAGTATATTACGAAGGGCGAATACAGTTTCTCCGTTTCTGGGAAACTACTATCAACAGCTCTTGAAACCCACCACGATGAAAGAGCTTATCGCTAAAGGCGAACTCAGCACTTATGAATTTTATGCCCCCGCCAAGCCGGACCTGAAAGGCGTAAAACTGACTTCCAGTGATGACTTTGGGCAGGATTACAAAGAGGACCAGCTAGCCGAGATTATGGGTGATTCAACGCTGGTCGGCGATATCGTCAGGAACTGGCTGGAGAATGGTAACGATGAACCAACGATTTGCTTTTGCGTCAACGTGGCCCACGCCAATTTTATCACGGTCGAATTTAATAAAGCGGGTGTCAATGCTGAGGTCATCATTGCTGAAACACCCCCGGAAGAAAGACAGATCATCATCCATCGGTTTGAGCAGGGTGTAACAAAAATATTAGTGAGTGTCGGTACGCTGATTGCGGGGTTTGACAGTGATGTCCGGTGCATCATCTATGCCCGGCCTACCAAGTCAGAAATCCGATGGGTGCAATGTCTTGGCCGCGGATTACGTACTGCCCCCGGCAAAGAAACCTGCATGATATTCGATCACAGTGGAAGTGTTCACCGACTCGGCTATCCCGATGATATTGAGTATGACGCATTGCCCTCTAAAAGCGACGGCATGAAAGACAGCTCCCGCAGCATTGATAGCGACAAAGCTGAAAAGCTACCGAAGGAATGCCCCAGTTGTCACTTTATGAAGCCGGTAGGTGTTTATGTTTGCCCTAAGTGTGGTTTTAAGCCTCTGAGTGGTGAAGATGTGGAAGTGGATCGTTCTCGAGGGCTGAAAGAGCTTAACGGCAAGGATCGCGTCTATAGCAAGGCAGAGCGTCAAAGCTGGTGGTTCCAAATCAAGTATTACCAGCGCCAGCGAGCTAACCAAGGCAAGCCTATCTCTGATGGCTGGTGTGCGCATACTTTTAAAAGCAAGTTCAGTGAGTGGCGCGATGGTTTAAATGACCATCCGGTAGAGATCACCCCGGAAGTGAACAATTTCATCAAATGGAAACTGATTTCGTGGATAAAAAGCCAGGAGGAAAAACAACTCAGTTCAGCCCCGCAGGGAGATAACTGATGAAAACAACGGATGCAGTGATCGGCAATTGGTCGAAAGTTTTTGAATATTACGACTTGCCACCCATTACAGGGAAAAAGCATTACAAAGGGAAGTGTCCGATTTGCGGTCAGAAAGGAAAATATCGCTGTGATGATAAAGGCGGTCGCGGAACCTTTATTTGCGTCTGTAATATTGGTGACGGTTGGAAATTACTTGCACTGACTCAGAAGAAGGATTTTAAAGCGCAGGCAGCAGAAGTTGATGAAATTATTGGCAATATGTATCTCCGTCAGCCTGAAAGCGCTCAATCTTTTGTCAATAAAGATGACCGGTCATTACTTCGTGACAAGGTGATTAGGAAGTATTCCACACTGGTGAACCTGCGCGGAACGTCAGCCGAAAGTTATTTGCGCAACCGGGGGATTAACTGTTTACCCGTCGAGCAGGTCAGGTATTGCAATCATCAGCCCGTGGGAACGAAAGCTTTTCAGGCCATGTATTCTCTGGCTACGGACGATAAAGGCGCGCTTTGTTACTTGCACAGGACGTTATTAGAGGGTGACAAAAAAGCCAATATGGATCTCGCCAAACAGACCTATTCCCTACAGTCTGATGATTATTTAAAGCACACAGGCTCTGTTGCTATCCGCATGTTTCCAGTTTCATCAACATTAGGGATCACTGAAGGCATAGAAACGGCTTTGTCATGTAAACAGATATACGGTTGCAACACCTGGCCAACTATGAACGCGGGATTCATGGGGAAATTCCGGGTACCGAGCGGGGTTAAACACTTAATTATTTTCGCTGATATGGATCTGCATTCAGCGACCGGGCACGCAGCAGCGTTTGAGTGTGCCAGGGGCAATCTCGTTGCCAAAAATGATGTAGAAACGGTCAGTATTCGCTGGCCTGATTATGGTGATTTCAATGACGTACTTGTTAACGGTGATGAAGTACGTGAGCTATCTTTTAAGAAGTGGGTGGAATAATGAAACTCGAATCAGCATTAAAACATTTCAGCCCGAAAGGACTGGTCGTCAATAGTTCACCGAAATGTACATCAACAGACCGGATCACCGGTACTGATGTGATGGCGGCATTAGGCATGGCCGAATCTAAGGCTGCATTTGGAATGGCGGCGTTCTTGGGTAAACACGGCGTCAGCAATGAAGATACCATACGGACCGTTGAGCAACTGACTTTGTATGCCAAACGTCAGGTACCCAAACTTATTACCAAAGCGGGTGGGCGCCAGTTAGGAAAATGCCTGGTGATCTTGGCAAAAATGGCTTTTGAGGAATATTCCCGGTCAGCCGCTACAACCAGCACATGCACACATTGCAATGGACGCGGGTTGATATCAGTTCAGCGTGATGTGATTAAGTACGCAGGGTATAAGGACGTGATAGAGCAACGGGTAGAAACTGAGCGTGTAGATGAACTTTGCTCTCCTTGTAACGGTAAAGGGATTGTATCCAGCCGTTGTCGTTGTAACGGTACCGGGAAAGTCGTTGATCACGAAGCGACGAAAGCGACGGGCGCGCCAGTAATTAAAATCTGTGAGCGTTGTTCTGGTCGCGGTTATAGCCGCGTACCGTCCTCAGTGGCATATACAGCAATTAAGGCTCTCCTGCCCGATTTAAACGAAAGGACATGGAGAAGGAACTGGAAGCCATTCTATGAAAAGCTGGTGGCGAAATGCGATATTGAGGAGAGTAGAGCAGCATCCGAATTCAGTAAAGTGACACAATAAAAAACATATAGACAGTTTGCATTTTGTCCGCAATTGGTTTATTGTCTATAAACAGTGGGAAATTGTAGCTATGCTCACTAACGAACATTCAGGCCCGCCGATGAGCGGGTTTTTTTATTTCTACCAGTAGCAAACTCAAGGTTTACAACTAGATGGCTGTGCATAGCATGGCTTTTTGTCTTTCAGCCAAAGTAAACGGCCCCTGAGCGGGGCCGTTGGGTTACGGAATTAGTTGTTCTGGAGTACAGTTGTATAATGCAGCCAGTTTTTCTCGTGTGCGCTTCTGTGGTCGATCCGAAGCCTCCCATTGAGACACGGTTGATTGAGCTGTGTTGAGTTTTTCAGCTACCTCATGCTGAGACAGCCCACGATAGATGCGCCAGGCTGCCAGAATAGAAACATCCTGATCAACCATAATGGACACGACGCCGTTAGGCACGGTCACATCATCATATTTTGACGGAGTGTATGGCACATCCTCCCAATCTTCCTTTGTGCTGAGAAGTTTTTCGTATTCAGCTACTGGCAGGACAACATATTGAGGTTTTCCTGCTTCATCATTTATGTATTGCATTTTCATGTATTCATCCGAGTGGCCAAGAGTCGCGGTGAATTTAATAATGAGGAAATGGCGGGTTATTACCCCGCCTAGTACGTTGTCGATGTTCTCCGTTTGACTGCCATTATCGAGCAGATAACCGGCTCGCCGTCAGTGATTTCGAAGATTATCCTGTATTCACCAACCCGTAGTCTGTATTGGTTATCAAGGTCATGAAGCTTCTTGATGTCCAACGTCACTGCGGGGAAAGTTTCAAGCTGGTTAACCTTCTCATTGATAGCTTTCCGGTATCTGGTATCGATTGAAAGCAACTGTTTTCGTGCCTTCCTCGTCCATTGAACCGTAACCATCGTTTCCTCATTTGTTAAAGAGCCTATCCGCTTGGGATGATTAGATAATACGATTTTAATCGTATTATGTCAATAAAATGCGATTTAAATGCGATTTAAATGCGATATTGTTTTCAGGTCGCGCATGGCGTGGCCTTTCTTATTGATAGGTAAAATCTTCTTTTCAGTCTGCTCTATAGGTGATGCTGTATTTGTATACAGTTGTGGTGTTCAAGGCAGTAGCATTTTTATGATTGTTTTTGCTTCTCTCTTTTTAGTATCAAGAATTACTTTAAAGAACTTTGATATAACTCAGTGACTGCTCCCCGCCGTAAAAAACGGCGAGGCTTCCCACTTCTCAGTCCGCCACCGTCTTTATGACGGATTTGCGCTGGCCTCCGTGGGCAGAAACGACGAGTCCCGCCGTCTGTAATTCTGTTATGCCCTTGCGCTGGATGTTGAGCGCCGCATTGATATCGCGGTTTACCGGCAGATATCCATTCAGTCAGGAGACGTCGGAGTCGCTAGCCCTAAGGCCCTCTGGGCTTTTCGCCTGATATCCCCGCCCGCACTGGGTAAGGGTTTACGGCGGTTTTTGCTAACGTGGAGGGGAGATATGAAATATTATATAAAAATATGTATATTTATCGCATTTACCCTCACTATTACTACGTGGTACAAAGGTTGGTTTATAGGTCTTGATGACGCTACTATTCGTTCAGCCGCAACCGTTGCTGCGCAAGTATCTGCAACACTATTAGGATTTTTAATCACAGGCTTATCGATACTTGCATCCGTGTCTGGCAATAGGTTGTTGAAAAAAATGCAAGCCTCAGGGCATTACCGTGTTTTGCTAGAGAAGATCTTTATGGTGTCAATATGGTATGCACTTTCTCTTGTTATCAGTTGCTGGACAGTGATATCACCACAACAATTTTTATATGTTAGTGCTTATGTTTGTGGGTGTTCTTATCATCGGTATTTATGCTGGGTGATATAGGGTGGAGATTTCGGTTAGTTTTGAAGAATATTTAACCCCTATATAATTACCCAACTTGACCTTGTAGTACTCACGCTATCGACTCATAGTCTAAATCCGGTGATTTATATAGTTCAAATTTAGTACTCCAGTTTTTTCGAATAACTCATTCTAGGCTGCGATTATTCGCGGCCTTTTTCTTTTCACGCCCGTTTAACGGGGTCTTAATCCCCAACGGGGGTGGAAATATGAAACTCATGGACAAATACACAAGTCCGTCAGCTTATTGTTGGGGGATGCTAACGGCTATGCTTGGAGCGCTGTCATTGAACGACTGGGCACTTATTATCGGCATTATCTGTACTGTTGGAACCTTTTCAATTAATTGGCATTACAAGCGAAAAGAATTCCAGCTAAAGCGGGAGAGCAGAAATAATAAAGACCAAGATTAAATTAAGTGCTGCCGTTATTGGTCTTGCGCTCTCCGGGGCGAGTGCTACGGCTATATTGTCACAGTTCTTAGACGAGAAAGAAGGCAATTGGCTATCAGTATATCAAGATGCTGGTGGTATCTGGACAATTTGTCGTGGCATAACCCACATTGATGGTCAACCCGTCAAAAAAGGAATGAAATTAACCGCCACACATACTCCGTTTAGTGAACGGAACTTAATTAAAAAAAGTGCCGGATAAAAAGACCAGCACTTTGTCAATAATCTGAATGGTATGATTTATACCATTGTTTATCTGAAATAAACCTGAGGTTAGGAGAATATATGGATAACATGTCGCTTCTTGTTGGGAACAGGAAAAAAAACAAAATACAAATATATAAACTCAATATTTGTGGAGAAAAGTTAACGCTTACTGATAAGGATGTTGTATGGGAATCACCCAACGTTCAGTATATGACGGAAATAAAACCCATCTTATACAACGGAAAAAAATCAATATTATCCACGACAAGTAATGGTGTAATTATATTCGAACTTTCAAAGGAGAAGAGAGTGTTATTTCACAAGGAAATAACAGGCTATCAAACAAACATACATTCAGCACACTCACTCCCTGATGGAAATGTTGTGATAGCGGACTCATATGGATGGCTGGGCATCTTACCCGCTGGGGGAAACAATGTTGAAATCCCACAAGAGCAGGTCCCGTGGTACAAATTAGCTCATGCTCATGCTCTCAGTTATGATGAAAATGCTCATAAACTTTATGCAGGTGGCTACACAACTATCAAGAAATACACTTATCAGGTGAAAGATAAAAAACCTGTACTAACTGAAGAGGCCAGCTATGATATAAGTGACTACTACTTAAGATGTAAAGTTTATAACAAGTGCAGCGAGAATGCCGACTGGGAAGATGGAGTTCATGATATGTATCAGGTTTATGGTGAAAAATCGGGAATGTACTTCTTATCGACAGGGGAAAGGTGCTTTTTATTTGATTCCACTAAGTTAGATAATGTTCCTAGCGGAAAAATCACACTTGATGAGTTCAAGCCATTCTATGAAATTGACAGTAAAATATCTCAGGGACTCGAAAAAACCGCGAAAGAAAAAAAAGTTATTCTGAAGAAAGGTGGAATAAAAGCCGTCTCTGGTTTTATTGATCAGGAGAATTTTTTAACTATTGCGCATGCAGCACCATGGTTTACCACTGACGATAACTATTTTCATGAGGGAACTCATCTTATTTTTTCAACAAAAGTGGACGATATTATCGACTTTGACATTACGGACAAAAATAAAATAAATTTCTCCCCATCTTCAACAGTATCTTTCTATAAGGCACGCTTGCTTGACAAAAACTGGATGCCCGATCTGTAGATACTGGCGCACTGAATTATTTTAGTGACATTCCTCCGAAAAAATAATCCTGTTAATACATATTGTCTTCCTGAAGGAAGATAGTGAGACTAATAGAAGTGCATCTTCCCTCTCAGAAATTAAAACACATAAGGGGGGATTGTAACGGCTCAGATAGAAATTCTGTGAAGATGCATTTGAAATATCTTAGCCCTGTGAACTGGCTAAATTGTATTTTACAGGTACACCCAAAACGCACAGCTCAGTGAGACAGTTTTTCTGTCTCATTTGGGTTGTTTTTGTCTCATCCTGGTGTGACGTTTTCATCATCTAGAGTTAAACGAGACAGTTCTCAATTATGGCTCTTTACGGTTATGCCCGCATTTCAACCAGCGACCAGGATCTCACCCTGCAAACACAAACACTCCGTGCTGCTGGTTGTGAAATCATTCGTTCAGAAAAAGCCAGTGGAAGCAGCCGAACCGGAAGGAGTGAGTTGCAGCTGTTGCTGGAATTCCTGCGCCCCGGCGATACGTTGATGGTGACCCGCGTGGATCGCTTGGCTCGCAGCATTAAGGACCTGCAGGATATCGTGTATGCCCTTAATCAGCAGGGCGTAACACTCAGGGCAACGGAACAGCCTGTAGACACGCAAACGGCAGCGGCGAAAGCCCGTGGCGTATATCGCGGAAGAAAGCCCTCAATAGATCCTGCTGAGGTATATCGCCTGTACACCACTGAGAAGATGGGCGCTACGGCAATTGCCCGCCAGCTCGGGATCGGGTGGGCGTCAGTCTACCGGACTCTGGAAAATTATGAGCAGCTGGTGTAGCACTAGCGATCATGGTCAGCCCCGGGTTCTGCAATCGTCCGAACTGGAACATTACTGTGAACTGATTGCCGCACTGAAATTACGTACTACTAACAAATCTGGCCGCCATCTGTCGACCGGACGGGCAATACAGTTGCTGGAAGAGCATGGTGTGGCGACTGTTCAGGGATTGATCAGAAGTCCCAAAGGTTTACTTCGAAAACAGACAGTCAATCGCTGGCTTTCCCGCTGGCGTCTGGAGCAGCCCCGCCTGTCACGGGAGCCTCCGGCGGTAAGATTTCAGGCTGAAAACAGTAATTGGCAGTTTGATATGTCACCGTCCGACCTCAAACATATTGAGCGGCCTGACTAGGTAGACCCTGCGCGGGGCGAACCCACACTGATGCTGTTCAGCGTGGTGGATGACCAGAGCGGTGTCGCTTACCAGGAATACCGGTGTGTACGGTGAAGATGCGGAGTCAGCGCTGCGCTTTCTCTTTAATGCCACGGCGCTAAAAGTCAGACCTAGTTTTCCTTTCCAGGGCCGCCCGAAAATGCTGTATCTCGATAACGGTCCGGTGGCCAAAAGCCATGTATTCCAGAATATGATGCAGTCCCTGAAGGTTGACTGGCTGACGCATACACCGGCAGGCAGGGACATTGGTTATCGTACCGATATTTTTACGCTGGACGGGATCACCGGCAGCCAGCGTGAATACATCCAGTGGCTGCTGAAAACCAGCACCGGTAAGGGTAAGCTGGAATATATCCTGACCACTGAGGCTGTCGACCTGCTGGCGATGAAACTCCGGACTCCATTGCAGGTGCAATTGCATCTGAAGCTGGCGATGGAAGCAGGATACCAGACAGGTGAAAAACCGATCACCGCCAAGCTGGTTGAGTCCGTGCTTTCGAGAATTTATCGCTTCAGATATTGAATACGTCATGCTTGGAGTTAGTCTATCAGCAGGAGCTTATCCTGATGCTCCTGAGTTACCGAAGTCTGACGGCGAAGCTGTTTGCCACAGTGTAGATAAACGCCGTTGGGAAATCGTCCCGGATTATCGCGGAAAAATCACTTACGACACATTAACACGTACTCAACGGGAAATCACTGAACTGGGTGAATTACCTGAAACTCTGACTTTCGAGCAACCGGCCACCAATTTTGATAAATGGGATGGTACAAAATGGGTCACTGATAATGTCGCTCTGGAAGCAAATCAGATTGGACAAGCGGGGCAGAGGCGTGTAGCTGTGTTACGACACGCGAATGAATCCATTGCATTATTGCAAGATGCTGTTGATTTAGATATCGCTACCGAAGCAGAAAAATCCGCTTTACTGACATGGAAAAAGTACAGAGTGTTGCTGATTCGTGTAGATGTGAATCAAGCGCCTGATGTGCAGTAGCCGGAAGTGCCGAAGTGAAAACAGGGCCGTGAGGACCTTATTGTTCATAGCGATAACAGCTTACTTTCCCATTGTTCGATAATTTCTCTCTTCTCTTTCAGATAGTCATATTTAGTAATGAGATTTTTTGTGTATAGTAATATGTATAGTTTTATTTTTATTATTAATTTAATTGTTATTTATCAATATATTAGTGTTGTTATTTGAATCTCTCCTCCGCTCGATAAGTTGAAACAATAAAACCTCAAGATAAAGACCTCTTAAAATTTCATCAAATCAACGATGCAAAACAACAGCAAGCAGCATTGTTACAACAAGCAAATGAAACACTCTCATTGCTACAGCACTCTGTTGATTTAGACGTCTCCACAGCAACAGTGAAAGCCTCTCTATTCGAATGGAAAAATTTATTCGTGTTGACGTTCTGCAAGCGTCTGATGTTCAGTAGCCGGAACAATCGATGGCTTGAATAAACAGGTCGTTCATACAATGGTTTTGTTGATGTTTTAGTTAGGATATTGAAAGAGATTCAGCCTATAACTTGAAATAGAAAAATTGTAGTAAGAAATGAAAGAAGGGAGAGATTAGTAACTTCTTGATATTGAATTGCTTATTGTAATCAATTATACAAAATTAGTTAACCTTATAAGGAATAAGAACAACACTTTATTATTTTTCTAAACTAGACTTTGATTGTCATGAGTTGCAAGGTGATTGTTTTTATATTGATTTAAATATATTGATTGTGAAATAGCATTATTTAATTTAAGGAAGGTATATGAACCAAAAAAATGATTTTAAAGCATTTTCTATTAGTGATGATGCTAATGTAGTGAGTCAAGAAAAATATGAAGAAAGTCAGAATTTACAGACGGGGTTTCCACCAGAGAATGTTTCTACTCATGTGTTAAATAAGGTATTACGCCAATCCTCAATAATATCATCTGTTGTAGCTAATTTTATTGCGGAACGATCTGGCGCTGAGGTTTTGGATAATGGGGATATAGCCAAGCTTACTGCACAATTAAATCAAGCATTAGAACAAAAAATTGCAACAGACATTCCCAATGCTTCATTAACACAAAAAGGTGTTGTTCAGCTTACAAATGTGATTGGTGAGAGTGATACATTGGGAGTCACACAAAAGCTTGCTCAGGAAATAGTAAATTCATTACGTGAATATACAGATAATCGAATTGAAACAATCAGTGAAGTTCCTGTTGGTTCTCCTATTCCCTGGCCATTGCCTCATCCACCTACTGGCTATTTTACTTGTAACGGTTCAGCTTTCGATAAATTACAGTACCCAAAGTTAGCAGAAGCTTATCCTGAGGGTAAATTGCCCGATTTAAGAGGTGAATTTATTCGAGGTTGGGATGATAAACGCGGTGTTGATAGCGGCCGTAGAATTTTAACTTCTCAGGGGGATGCCATCAGAAATATTGAGGGTTCATTCGCTGGCATGATAGCGCCAAACTATCATTTGGCAACAAGAGGGGCTATTTATGCTAGTCAAGTTCTTGGAATAGCCTCAGATGGCAGTTTCAAATCATTAAATGTCTCTGATGGGGATACTCCATATGGCTTTGGATTTCTGGCGTCAAGGGTTGTTCCTGTAGCCTCAGAGAATCGTCCTCGCAATATCGCATTTAACTATATTGTAAAGGCTGCATAATGATAGGGCCATTTGGCCCTTATTGTTCACAGTGATAGCAGCTTACTTTCCCATTATTCAATAATTCCTCTTCTTTATTTCAGATAGTCGTAATTTAATAATGATACTTTTATCATTGCAGTTATTTGGTGAGATATATTACAAACAGTTTTATCTGTAAAGTTAATATTTATTTCTGAGTGGTTAATTTTTTGAATTTATTAATAACGCAAAGGTGGTGTGGTAAATATAATTGGATGTAAAATATATTCATTAGCTTACTAATATAATATTTGGTGGCTTAATTGGTTGGCTCTTAATTAGCTCATTTAATAGTGGGATATGTAAGTTGTATCCAAAAATGGTTAGTATTGATTTACCTCATAATGAATAATAATTGCCGTTATTTTGTGATTGGCACCTAAATATAGGTTTTTAAAATTTACTTTTGCTTTTTTCAAAGGTAAATAATAGTTAAGATATTTTATTTATAAAATGAGATTGAGTGATGAAGGGGTTTGGTGTTCTTATTCTAATTGTGGGAATTATTGCTATTTTTACTGCTTTTAATATGGATGTTAGTGTTTCGACTGGCTATGGTGGTCGAGTTAATAACATAGGGTTAATAGCACAAAGGCAAAATTTTATTTTGATAAGTTGTTTCGTTGTTTTTTGTGGCTTAATAATGATCTTGTTCGGTAACAGAAAAAAGGATAATCAAGAGAACTACGTAAACTGTCCATTTTGTGCTGAAAAAGTTAACCCAATGGCTATTAAATGTAAGCATTGCGGGTCTGAGATTAAAGAACAAATGGAACTAAAAAAAGAGAAAATGGAGCTAGAAAAACTTAAAAGTTTCACTCCATCAGAACTTGCTCCTTTTTCATTTTATCGGTGGGGGAGAGACGGTAACGAGCTGGTTGAAGATCGGATTAAAGAATTAGCGGAACGATTAATTAAATCCAATCCAGAAAAAACGGTTAATGAGATTGAAAGCTATTACCGCATAGAAATAGAAAAGTTGGCTAAGAGACTACCCAAACAACTCAGGAAAGAATTTCATGAGAAATATACTTATTGGTTATATGCATCGAAATCTCAAAATAGTTAATAAAAATCCCTTGGAAATAAATTGTTTTTTAATAAACTCTGATATTTTAAGTAGTTCAGTGAAACAATATAAAATCACATGGATGTGAATTTGTCTTGATTTTCTGATGATAATGAATACAAATTGATGCTTGATAACGGTTTATTTTATTAATCTTTATATTAGACAAATTCCAAATGATTTTTTATAATTGATTTCAATTGAAATTCATGTGATTTTTTAGAATTAAAAATAATGGTTTATAGGTTTTTTAATGCAAAGGATTAATTTGGTTTATATGAAAAATCAATTTGTTTAAATGGTTTTTATTTGCAATAGTATGAGTGATTTAAAGTTGTCTTTTTAAAACATTAGGATTTAATAAAGTTTCTTGTTGATGGGTAAATTTATTTATAATCGGGTTAAATAATTGGCTATAAAAAATATGGAATGGAAAAGTTAATGAATGATTTAAAGGAATGTGAAATTATTTATTCATAGAGTCATAATATTGCATTTGTTAGTTAAATCAGGAGTAGTTGAATTCTATTTTCATACAGTAACTATACCAAAGGGGATTGAAACATGATGTATTCAGTTAAAGGTGTTCAATATCAAACATTGGTAAATATCCCTAAAAATATTGGGTTAGGATATTCGGGGCGTGACGGTAAAGTTCACCTTATTGATGGTGAATTCCTATTTTATGGTTCTGTTGATATTCAAGGTGAGAACGGGCCTATCAATAAAAAAACGGAAGTTGATGCTAACTGGACGGTAAAATTTAATGAAATGCCTTGCGATAGTCAGGGTAATATCTTGCTCAAATCTCACTGGCTTAGTCCTGCGAGCAATGATAGCTGGCTTGTAAAAGATAAAATGCGGCTCATGATTCTTTGCTCAAAAGAACCAACTCATCGATTAATTCTTGAGACCGGTGAAATCATTGATAATAAAGTTGACAACGATTATCTTCGTAACATGATATTTTCTTACACCATACTACGGCGCTAATAGTATGCGATGCGTTTAACTTAAAAAAATGCTCTGATATTTTCAGGGCATTTCCTTAATTATGGAGATAATTTACCATTGTTCAGATAGAATGGAATATTAGATATATGAGAAAACAACCTGATGTTTTTATTTAATGATGGGAGTGATTGCTGAAACTGTTTGTATAAGTGATTGATATAATGGTGGTATATTAGGTGGGTGAATTATTATAGGATTATTAGCTAATAAGATAGGTGAATAAAAATAAAGTAATTTATGAGTAGAGGAGTTTAATTGAAATGGTGGCAGTAAATAATCACTTTTTATCTGTAATGTTTATATTCAATCTCGTAATGACAGTGATATAGATTATATCTCTAATCAAGCTAATTATGTTGCTGAAAATATAAATTGTAGACTTGGTAAATTGGGTAATATTGAGCTTTTCAATATTTAAATTCATGGTGAAATTAATACAACTGTTGGCGTATTGGATGATGTCACTATTGAAAAGGGGCTGCGAGATTAAGAGGTACTGATTTTTGTTGATAATCGAATTCAGTGAATTGGCTTCATCATCATTGAACGCTTTATAGGCAACAATTCTCACTTACTGCACAGATCTTAGGACAGACGACTTAAGTATGTGATGATATTTTTGCTGCTACCTTATTTTTACCCTTTTTTTGAAGGGAGTTGTAATTGATTGATTTTATGGATAAATTAATTATCACTTATAAATGGTTTTTTTCATTTTTTAATAGTTATGCTATTTAAAAATCAACAAGTTAAAGTTAATATGTAATAGTGCACTGTCGTACAGGCAGCTTAGAAAATTCACTAATACTCAACAATATTGCAGGTAATGTGCACTGCCGTACAGGCAGCTTAGAAGCGGCAATGGCTGGAGAAGATGAACAGGAATTTCGCCAACGCTGTATTAGTGGATTTCAAAAATCTGAGGCATTGGACACTATGATTGATGCCCTGCATGCAAACAATTGCTCAGCAACTGAGTCAGGTGGCACGATGAATATTCTTTTAGTCTCTCAATGTAATAAACGCGCGCTAACAGAAACCCGCCGAATTTTGGATCAATTTGCTGAACGTAAAGGTGATAGAACTTGGCAAACGGCTATCACACTGGAAGGTTTAAATACTTTGCGTAAGCTATTGCGTAAAACGGCACGTCGTAATACGGCGGTTGCTTGCCATTGGATAAAAAGTGGTGGTCAAACTGAACTGTTATGGATAGTCGGGAATTTGCGACGCTTTAACTCTCGGGGAGTTGTACCTACAAATACAACACAACGTGATGTGTTGAAAAGTCAGGATGAAAATCACTGGCATAGTGTAGAAGCTATCAGTTTATTGGCGGCGGTTGCCGGGTTATTTCATGATTTTGGTAAAGCTAATGCGTTGTTCCAGCAAGGTTTACGAGGAGACGGGCGGTTTCAACCGTACCGACATGAATGGGTATCTTTGCGGCTTTTTCAGGCATTTGTTGATAAGCAAGATGATAAGGAATGGTTAACTTCGTTGAGTCAGATTGAGTCTGGTGATGAGGATAAGATTCTTTCCCGCTTGGTTAAGGATGGTATCAATTCCTATGCAAACCCTTTTACTGATTTACCGCCATTGGCAACCACTGTTGCTTGGCTAATCCTCTCTCATCATCGTCTTCCTGTTTATCCTAGTTATGACGATCGGTATGTACGCAGACCACAATTAAAAGATATTGATAGTTGGCTGACTAAGCACTTAGAACCGTCATGGAATTCAGTCAACATGGATAATAAGGTCTGGAGTGATCAGGATAAACATGATGTCTGGACATTCCCAAATGGTACACCTATCCGCAGTCAGACTTGGCGTCAGAAAGCACAAAAATTTGCGCGAAGAGCGCTGCAATCAGCGTCATTATCGCAATATGGCAATCTGAACCAGCGTTTCACCAGTCATATGTCTCGACTGGTTTTAATGCTGGCCGATCATCATTATTCATCGTTGCCTGCAACTTTGGGTTGGCAGGATGTTAACTATGGGGTATTTGCCAATACTGATAAGACCACCGGCAAGTGCAAGCAGCGATTAGATGAACACAATATTGGTGTTGGGCAGAATGCTTTATTACTAGGGAGAAACTTGCCACATATCCGCAAAACGCTGCCTGCGATTACCCGGCACAAAGGATTTAAACAACGCAGTAAAGATGAAAAATATCGTTGGCAGGATCAGGCGTTCGATGTTGCATGTGCTTTACGTGAACGTTCAGTAGAACAGGGTTTTTTTGGCATTAATATGGCTTCTACTGGTTGTGGTAAAACTTTTGCTAATGCACGCATCATGTATGGATTAGCTGATGAAAAACAAGGATGCCGTTTCTCCATTGCTTTGGGGTTAAGAACGTTAACGTTACAAACCGGTGATGCATTACGTAAAAGATTGTACTTGGAAGAAGACGATCTGGCGGTGCTTATTGGTTCTCAGGCAGTGAAAGAGTTGCATCAACTTCAACTTCGTCAAAAGGAGCTTGAACCTGATGTGGGTAGTATATCCGCGGAAGCATTATTTGCAGAACATCAATATATTAGTTATGACGGCAGCTTAGATGGTGGTTACTTGGGGAAATGGTTATGCAAAGATAAGTTGAACGAAAAAAATGATAAACTTAACGAACTACTTAGCGCACCTGTGCTGGTGACAACCATCGACCATTTAATTCCCGCCACTGAGGGTATTCGTGGTGGAAAGCAAATTGCACCCATGCTGAGGTTATTTACTTCTGATTTGGTGTTGGATGAGCCGGATGATTTTGATATTAACGACTTGCCTGCTTTATGTAGGTTAGTGAACTGGGCAGGGTTATTAGGTTCGCGGGTATTGTTTTCATCGGCCACATTACCTCCTGCGTTGATTCAGACATTGTTCAATGCTTATCGGGCTGGACGCCAAGATTATCAATTAGCATGTGGTCAACCAGGTGCTCCGGTGAATATCTGTTGTGCTTGGTTTGATGAATATGAAACAACGCAACAGGATGTGGTCGATGCATATCAGTTTCAGGAACAGCATAACATTTTCGTTAATAAGCGTATTGGCAGGCTTAAAGAAACGGTGCCATTGCGTAAAGCTGAACTTGTACCGGTTATTTCTGAAAGTTGTGAAGTTAATGATGTTATTAATACTATCGCCGAAGTGATGAATCGCTCTATATTGAAGTTGCATGAAGAACATCATCAAACCCACTCATCGGGTAAAACCGTCTCTATTGGTTTAATCCGTATGGCAAATATTAATCCACTAGTTGCTGTTGCACAGCGGTTATTACAAATACCATCCCCTGAAAATGTGCGTATCCATTATTGTGTTTATCACAGCCAGCATCCTTTGGCGATACGTTCTCATCTTGAACATCGGTTGGATTCAACGTTAACACGATACGATGAAGAATCGTTGTGGCAGGTGGCGGAAATTCGCAAAGCATTAGAAGAGACACCAGAAAGGCATCATATTTTTGTGGTAATAGCAACCTCTGTAGCTGAAGTAGGGAGGGATCACGATTACGACTGGTCCATTGCCGAACCCAGTTCAATGCGTTCATTGATACAACTTGCTGGACGTATTCAACGTCATCGACGAAAAGAACCACGGGTGCCTAATCTGCATATTCTGGCGAAAAACTATAACGCACTTAAAGCGACTAATTTAGAACATCCGGTTTATTGTCGCCCAGGGTTTGAATCGAAAGATTATCTTTTTGCTAGTCATGATTTACATGAATTACTGGAACCTTATCAATATGAACTAATCAGTGCATTGCCGAGAATAAAGGAACGCGATAATGCTGGAGATAGTTCACCGTTTGAAAATTTGGTCGATCTTGAGCATCAACGTTTATGGGAAGAGCTTCAAGGTGTTTCTGATAATGAACATGGTTATTGCTCAGCACTTTGGTGGCGTAAACAAGCCTCATGGTGTGCGGAACTTCAACTCTATAAGCCATTTCGTAAGCCTGAAATTGGTTATAAATCTGATCGATTGTATTATCTGTGGCTTGAAGAAGAGGGTGAAAAGGCGAAATTTATGGCTCCAGACAGTGGTCCTGCTGGGATAAAAGACGATGGTAAGTTTAAGGATGTACAGGAGCTATTGTTTGCGTCGGGTGTAAATATTTGGATTGAACTTGATACTGAGACAATTTACCAAGATCTGGCTGATACCCATGAGATGGAACTAAAAGATATCAGCCAACGCTTTGGTGAGATTTGCCTCAGGAAAAAAGATGGCGGAGACGCATGGTGTTATCATCCGTTTTTAGGGGTATTTGGCGCACCTAGTTGAGTGCGCCGCTGCCTGTACGGCAGTTGGTTTCTACCTAAGATTAAGACAACATGTTTCTAAGCTGCTTATACAGCAGTTCTTGTATAGTTAAGTATTTTGAAAAATTAAATTCCATATGTAATTTCATACCTAAGAATAAGACGACATGGGTTGATCATTTTATCGGTGTAGTATAAAGTGTATCTGTAAACAGTTCATTTTAGGAACAGCGATGAAAAGAAAATCTAATAAGAAACCCGGTAAGGCAGGAAATCTACTGAGTATGGTTATCATGCTACTTATATATCTGCCCTCCGTGACTGATTTCCATAAGGAGCCAAGTGTTGTTCAAGGTCAAAAAGCAATCACAATATCTGTTACTATCAGTCAAGGTTCTGCTAACTAGTAGATTGATTGACTAATAAGCATAGCGTTATCTCTCTGTTTGAGAGATAGCGTATTCTGATAACCATTATTGATAAGGTGAAATAGAGGTTATGAATGAAAATGGGTTGAGTCGATTTATTACTGATTATATTGGAAACCGTAAACAGCCAAAGCTGGAGGCTTTTGATAAAGAAGCGGAAAAGAGACTGGCAAAGTTAACATCTTCGGAGGATATAACACTGGTTCAGCAAGAGATCGCTGAACAGCGTAAGGCGTTGGAAGAACATTATGAAGTCAGGAATTGGTTAGATGATGCCGCTAACAGGGCAAAGCAAATCAGTTTAGTGACACATGCTCTGAAATTTACTCATAGTGATGCCAGAGGTAGTAGTATTTTTGCGACATCATCAAATACAACTGGAAAATATCTTTCTACTGCAACTTTGTATAAACCTGTAATCGATTCAGTTGGTAATGCTGCTGCGCTTGATGTTGCAAAATTATTGCAAACAGAATACCAAGAAGATTCATTGGTGGCGTGTTTAAATCGGGGAGATTATTCAGCATTAGCTGAATTGGCGGAAAATGAACAGCAACTTGAACGTTGGGTGAATGGATTTCGTCAAGCTCTATCAGATGAAACGCTTTCCTCACATAAGCTGGCAAAGCAACTTTATTTCCCGATAAATAATGAGAGTGGTGAGTATCATTTATTAAGTCCATTATTTTCGTCATCTCTGGCTCATGCGATGTATCAGCGTATCGCTGAAGCCCGTTTTGGTGAATCATCGAAAGAAATTAATAAGGCAAAGAAAGAAGAACGTTGGCATCCTGAAACTAGAGTAATTTATCCCAATACGGCTGTGCAGAATATAGGTGGAACTAAGCCGCAGAATATTTCTTACCTTAATAGCGTACGAGGTGGACGAGCTTGGCTTTTATCTTGTTCTGCTCCTAACTGGCAAAGTAATATCAAGCTGCCGGAACGGCACAGATCCATTTTTGAACAGCGTAGTCAGTTTGTTCGGTTATCTTATCGTACTGTCAGATTGATGCGACAATATCTATTTCGTGCACAAAAACGTACGGAAGAAATTCGACAGAATCGTCAGGCATATATTGATGAAATTATTGATATTTTATTTAGCTATGTTGCTAGTGTACAGGATCAGGTTGAATTTAAAGGTTGGAGTGCGAATTGTAAATTAAAACGTTCTCAGCAGCTTTGGCTTGATCCCTATCGTTGTCAACAGGATGAAATATTCAAATTTGAACGTGAAGGTGGAGACTGGAAAAAAGAAATTGCTGACGATTTTGGTCTTTGGTTGAACAACGAATTGCGTCATGAACGGTTAGAATTTGGATTAACTGAACGTAATGAATGGGCCTCTGTGTTTAAAGAACGACTACGTGAATTTGAGTATGAATTGCCAGAGGTGCCGCTATGAGCCATTTAATTATTTTACGTCATATTTGTGTAGAGAATGCTAATGCGATTACTGGTTTAACCTATGGTTTTCCGGCAATCACTCATTTTCTTGGTTTTACTCATGCACTTTCACGTAAGTTACAGCAAGGCCATGATTTAAGATTAGAAAATTGTGGCGTTATTTGTCATAACCACCAACTACATGCTCATCAGTCTGATCCTATTAGGGATAAAGTCTTTGCTTTAACCCGCAATCCATTAACCAGAGAAGAAAAGACAGCTTCTTTTAATGAAGAAGGTCGTATGCATATGACAGTTTCTTTATTAATAGAATGTTCTGGTGAAATTGCTGGCGATGCAGGGGCTGACGAATTGGAACAATATTTACTAGAAATATGTCCAACTCAAAGACTAGCAGGTGGTACTATTATTGAAATTGCTAAAGTTAATGTTATTGCTTTTCCGCAGGAAGGGCAGGCAACCCGTAAATTAATGCGTCGTTTACTACCGGGTTTTGCCTTGCTAGATCGCTCTGAATTGTTAGCTAAACACTACGAAGAATTAAAACAGGATAATCCTCAAGCAGAGATGATTGATGCTTGGCTTGATTTTTCTACTATTAAAATGCGGGCAATTCCTACTCAGGATGATAAGCAACCTGAAATTGGTGATCCTGCATATTGGGAATATATCCCCAAACCTGCTTCGGGATATTTAGTCCCCTTGATGACGGGTTATCAAGCGATATCACCATTATATTCCGCCGGGAAAGTAGATAAAACTCGTGATCCTAATACTCCATTTCGTTTTGTAGAAGCAATCTATGGGGTAGGCGAATGGAAAAGCCCGCACCGTATTAATGATATTCGCCAGTTACTCTGGTGTTATGACTATCAAGAAGGAGAGGGTGTATACAGGTGTGGTAATCAACAGACTGTTTCCCGTCAATCCAAACCCAATAAGAAAGTAAGAATAATCGACTGATTAATTTAAAGAAGGATATCTACATGTCTAAATCCACTATTAAAACAGCTTCTGTACTGGCATTTGAACGTAAACTTTCTAACTCTGATGCTTTAATGTTTGCTGGAAATTGGAAACAAATTGACGGTGAATGGAGACCTATTGCTATTCAGGAAAAAGCTGTCCGGGGGACGATTTCTAACCGTTTGAAAAATGCATTAACCAGCGATCCAGCCAAACTGGATGCGGAGATTCAAAAAGCAAACCTGCAACGTGTCGATGTTGCCGCATTGCCTTTTGATGCGGATACCCTAAAAGTTAGTTTTACATTACGGGTCTTAGGCAATCTTTCAACACCATCAGTATGTAATGATCAGGATTATCAAGCTGAACTGGCAAACGTGATTAACGGTTATATCGCTGAACATGGTTTCAAAACACTTGCAGCACGTTATGCAGAAAACTTGGCTAATGGACGGTTTTTGTGGCGTAACCGAGTTGGAGCAGAAGAAATTAAGGTTCGCGTAAGTGGTAAGAGTGGCAAATGGTGGGAGTTTGATTGCGAAAATTTCAGCCTACGTGAATTTGGTAAGGTAGACGGTGATTTAGCTGAACTTGCCGCCGAAATTGCAGAAGGATTGGCAGGCGATAGATCAACATTATTCAATGTTGAGGCATTTGTTCGTTTGGGGCATGGACAGGAGATTTTCCCTTCTCAAGAGTTGGTTCTCGATAGTAACAGTAAAAAAAGCAAAGTGTTGTATCAAGTCAATGAGATCGCTGCACTTCATTCGCAAAAAGTGGGTAATGCGCTCCGCACTATTGACACGTGGTACCCAGACGCTACGGAATTAGGTCTTGGCCCAATAGCGGTTGAACCCTATGGTTCTGTCACCAGTCGTGGTAAGGCTTATCGTCAGCCTAAAGTAAAAATGGATTTTTATACTTTGTTAGATAACTGGGTTGTTAAAGGAAAAGCGCCAGAAGTAGAGCAACAACACTATGTTATGGCGACGCTAATTCGTGGCGGTGTTTTTGGTGAAAAAGGTGAATAAGGGGATCAGATGGATTATTACTTTGAAATCCGTGTTCTTTCCGATCCTGAATTTAGCCAGCAAGACCTTATGGAAGCGTTATTTGCTAAACTGCATCGGGCTTTGGGGCAAGTAGGTAACGGACGTATTGGGGTCAGTTTTCCCCGTGCGAGAAAAACACTGGGGGATACGCTAAGGATTCACGGTGCAAATGAAGCATTGAATGATTTGCAGTCTTTATCTTGGTTAAAAGGACTTCGGGACTACACTGAAATGACTGATATTCAGCCAATTCCCCAAGAAACTAAGTACTGTTGTGTCAGCCGAGTGCAGGTTAAAAGTAGCGTGGAGCGGCTTCGTCGTCGTTCAATTAAAAAAGGATGGTTAACGGAGGAACAAGCCTTACAACGCATTTCTATCAGCAAAGAGCAACGTACTCATTTACCATTCTTGTTTCTCAAAAGTTTGTCATCAGGTCAAAGTTTTCTGTTGTTTGTCAAACAAGGGCCAATACAAGACAAACCGACATCAGGAGTTTTTAGCTCGTATGGATTAAGTTCATCAGCTACCGTCCCTTGGTTTTGATCCTTTTTTAGCGGCTAATTATAACTTATTGATTTATTTAAGGGATTAGCCGCTGCTAATAAAAAGGGTTTTTCTGCTTTTTATCATTATGTTCTTTAATAATCAGTAAATTAAAGGTAGTATCTAACAAGTTCACTGCCGCACAGGCAGCTTAGAAAATGACTAAAAATACAGAGTCTTTAATATCCGCGTTCACTGCCGCACAGGCAGCTTAGAAACATGTAGGCATATCATTTACAAACGGAACAACGTTCACTGCCGCACAGGCAGCTTAGAAATTGCTTATTAGAATACGTTGCCGAGCTTGTTTGTTCACTGCCGTACAGGCAGCCAGAAAAAAAGAGTTTTGCTTTATTAATAGCAGAACTCTTTTTTTCCTTAAAATTTTGTATTAATAATACTTATTGACGTGTGTATCTTAAGAAATATTTAGGGAATTGAGGACGATATGCCCGTAGGAAAATAATGTGGCTTTGCCTGATAAATGCACCCGATCTCCATGTAATTCACACATAATGTCTCCACTGCGTTTTGACAATTGGCGTGCATACAATCTCTGTTTATTTAAACGGTCGCTCCAAAATGGGGCTAATACACAATGTGATGATCCGGTTACTGGATCTTCTGGTACGCCCTTAGCAGGTGCGAAATATCGGGAAACAAAGTCAATTTGTTGTTCACCCAGTGCTGTTATGACAACTCCTGGTAAAGGCAGAGTGGCTATTTTGTCAAAATTAGGTTTTGTATTTAAAACTTGTTCTGCGGTTTCTAGTAAACAAATGTAGCGATTATGAGAGACAAAAAGTTCGGATATTTTCTGACTTAATGCATTTTCGATATCTGCTTGTAGAGCGGACTCTTTTTTGTAAGTAGCTCTGGGTAAATCAAGTGTATAAGTACCGTTGCCATGATAAACGGCAATATTCCCGGAGCGAGTTTGAAATACGATGGGATTATCAGTAATGGATAAATGTTCAACCATTACGCAAGCTGTCGCTAATGTTGCGTGCTCACATAAATCAACTTCAACTTTTGGTGTAAACCAACGTAGTTGGTTATCGACTAGGAAAGCAGTTTCTGAGAGATTTATTTCCATAGCAATAGATAATAGAGTTTCATCTGGAAGCCAATTATCTAATATAACAACAGCGGCTGGATTACCAGAGAATGGGCTATCGGTGAATGCATCGACATGATAAATGGGTAGCGAAGTCATTTGTATCTCTCTTAAAATAGAATTAGTCATGAAAAAGGGATCAATCTTCTTAATTTTTATAAAAAAATTGCCCGCTATTTTATACAACTATATGTGATCGTAAAAAGAGTAAGCAGCTCAGTTTTAGGATATTTAGCTGGTTTTCTGAAGCATTGGGTATCATTGCATTAACCAGATATGCGACCCTATTTTTACCCTTTTTTTGCAGTTAATTTTAACTTGTTGATTTTTATATAATATTATATTGTGCTAATAAAAAGGGTTTTTCTGCTTTTTATCATTATGTTCTTTAATAATCAGTAAATTAAAGGTAGTATCTAACAGTTCACTGCCGCACAGGCAGCTTAGAAAATACCTGATACTACAATTGAGATGTGGTCTAAGTTCACTGCCGCACAGGCAGCTTAGAAAATCTGGGAATAATTCAGCATCACATTGACAGAATTCACTGCCGCACAGGCAGCTTAGAAACGATAGCATTCGGGTTAAACCTTGATTCTTCTTGTTCACTGCCGCACAGGCAGCTTAGAAAATACGAGCTAAAAACTCCCGGTATTGGTTTGTGTTCACTGCCGTACAGGCAGCAGCGCACTCGATTGAGTGCGCTAAAAAAGCAACCTATTTTCTGTTCGATATGCATCAATTGATATGTTTTTGTGCATATTCTTCACTATTAACCCATTGGTGGTCTTTTTCCCAGGTAAATAGCCATTTACGAGTTGGTCCGGCCATTACGTTGAGATAATAGTTGTCGTAACCGGCAATGGTTGCCACTGGGTGGTAGCCTTTGGGCACTATTACCACATCCTTGTTGTAAACAGCCATTGATTCATCCAGTGAACGGTCATCGGTATAGACACGTTGCATGCAGAACCCTTGAGATGGGTTCAGGCGATGGTAATAGGTTTCTTCCAAATAGGTTTCCTGTGGCGCATTGTCGGTATCGTGTTTATGGCTAGGGTAGGAGCTGGTACAGCCTTCACCGGTAAAGACTTCAACCACCAACAAGCTATTAGCAGGTTTATTATCCGGTAGGATGTTGTGAACATAGCGTCGGTTGTAGCCATTGCCACGTTGTTCTGCATCAATATCCTGTGGCGTAATCAGTCGAGTCGGGTAGCTTCCTTTACCCGGAGCTTGGCATACCGCGAGTTCAAGAGCGGTATCGGCAATAATTTCAACAGATTCCCCCGCAGTGATGTAAACGGCATAAGGTTTTTTGCGTTCAAATGGCTGCATGCGATCGCCAATATGCTCAAACCGTTGATGTGGCGTAGTCACTGTGGCTTTGCCTGCCACCAAAACCAGACAGGTTTCATTTTCTGATGCGGGTAAGGTGATTTTTTCACCCGAAGCCAACTCATAAACATCGAAGTGGACATACTTCCAGTTTGCTGATTCCGGCGTGATATGTTGAGTTCGTTTGTTTTGATCCGGTGGATGATATTTTGATAATAATTTGGACATATTATCTACCCTCAGTACTATTTTTGCATGAATCAGGTTGTGATTAATTAAAACAATCCGGCATCTCTGGCAAATTTGCGTAAATTGTTATAACCCATCGTTGCGTAGGTGAATGGGTGAGCAATAGCAGGATCTTGTTCTGCTTCAACTACCAGCCAGCCTCCATAATTTTGTTTTTTCAACACTTGGAAAATTGCCGGATAATCAACGCAACCATCTCCCGGCATCGTGAATACACCACTCAGCACCGCATCAAGGAAACTGGTTTTACGGTTTTTTATATCGTTGAGTACATCAGGACGGATGTCTTTACAGTGAACATGATTAATGCGTTTTGCCCAGCGTTCTGTGACAGTCAGTGGATCAGCGCCAGCAAAGGTCAAATGACCGGTATCCAGCAATAATCCAACTTCATCACCGGTATTTTCCATCAGATGATTAATATCTTCCTCAGTTTCAATAACCGTTCCCATATGGTGGTGATAAGCAATCTGAACACCTTGTTTTTGGGTGTAACGGGCAAATTCAGTCAATTTTTCACCATATTCTTGCCAGCGGTTAGCTGGAAATTGAGGGCGAAGATGAACTGGTTTATTTTGATCGCCGTGAATGCAGTTTGTCACTTCCGCAAAGACCATGACATTAGCCCCCAGCTCGCGTAGCAGGGTCAGGTGAGGTTGTACCGCCTTAATCTCTTCCGCTACTGAGCGGGTGAGTAATTCGCCAGAGTACCAACCAGATACCAGCATGAGATCATGGGCGGCAAGAATGGGACCCAATACGTTGGCCTGACGAGGGAATTTATTGCCCAATTCAAAACCGGTAAAACCTGCTTGGCGGCCTTCTGTTAAGCAGGTTTCCAGTGGTGTGTCTGCGCCGAGAGTGGGTAAGTCATCATTAGTCCAGGTTAGAGGGTTGATACCAAGTTGAACAGCCATGATGGTGCTCCTACTAATTGAATAAAATAATTTTATTATGTTGCTATCCGCGCTGACGCCATAGGCTAATCAGGTTGTGATAGTTGGTTTTTATTTTCTGAATCAATCGGTTATCATCAATCTCATTTTTTAGCCATTTTAGGGATGGTTGACCAAATAGGGTTCTTCCGACAGTAAAACCTTTGACGATAGATTTGCCGGCTGCGGCATTAAAACCCATTTCCAGCTCTTCTTGTGAAGCGTCAAGACCAAGAATAACGACGCCTCGGCAATAGGGGTCTCGTTGCTGGATGAGATAGTTAATGTTGTCCCAACTTTCAGAACTGAGAGGTGGGAGTTTCCACCAATCCGGTTTAATGCCAAGGTTATAAAAGCGTCTAAGTGCGCGAATATAGAATTCATCTGAGTGTTTCATTTCCGCAGGTAGAATCACTTCCAGTAAAAGTTCGTGACCAGATTTACAGCATGCGGCATAAATTTCCCGAACTTTTTTCTCTTGCTCTAGGCGGAGTGGGTGAGCGTCTTCTGGATGGAAAAACACCAGACATTTGACGATGTGTTCAAGCGGCCAGTCAATCAGTTGGGAACCGATGTTGCCATGTTCCAGACAAAGCGGGCGAGAGCCAGGTAGCTCAATTGGGCGGCCTATCCACCAACCTTGACCGGTAATTTCGTTTAAAACATCCTGACCAAAAGTGCTGTCACATAACAGGCCTATTTTTCCTTGTAATCCTGCTTCTGTGGCAACTTCTCGGCTGGCGCGCAATAGAAGTTGTTTTAATGATGAAATACGCTTGATACTGGCATTTGCTTGTCGGGCTAATTCGATAAATTGAATACGATGATCAAAGGCCATTACGCACAGTTCATCCCATTGATTTTTACGGGCGCTAATACGGTGGAGGTGATTAAGTGTTTCATCCAAATCAGGGCGTAGTATTTGATTAGCGCGTGATAGATAGTTATCAAGCTCTGTTTTATCTGGCATTGCCGGGGCGCATCCATGACGAGAAACAACTAATGCGCCACAAGCATTAGCGTAGGTACAGGCTTTTTCCCAACCTTCGTTATTAAGATAGCCGCGTAACAAGCCGGACATAAAAGCATCCCCTGCACCGAGTATGTTAAGCACATCGACACGAACACCCTGTATGGTAATGCCATTATCCAAATCATTAGGGATTTCAGCGGTAAAAACAGAGCATCCCAGTGATCCTCGTTTGCAAACCAATGCAGCAGACGTGAGTTTACGAATGTTGCGTAGTGCTTCGATGGTATTTGTGGAACCACCGGCAATATGGAACTCTTCTTCTGTGCCGACAATGAGGTCAAATAGCGATAATACTTCCTGTAACTGAGCTGTTACCTGTTCCGATGCGATATAACGTGTTTCACCGTCTCCCAGAGAAGTTAATCCCCAAAGTACCGGGCGATAATCAATATCCATGACTGTTTTCACACGGTTGCGGCGGGCGTAGTTAAGGGCCGTCAGCACCGCATCGCGAGTGTTAGGATGAGAAAGATGTGTTCCGGTGATTGCCAGACAACGGGCTGATGCAATGTATTCTTCACTGAAATCGTCACGGGTAATTGCCATATCGGCGCAGTTATCACGATAGAAGATCAAGGGAAACGTTGTTTTATCTTTGATTCCTAGCAGCACCAGTGCCGTAAGGCGTTCTTTATCAATAGTTAGATGGCTGGTATCACAGCCAACACTTTGTAACTCTTCCCTAAGGAAACGTCCCATATGCTCATCACCGACTCTGGCTAGCATGGAGGATTTAAGCCCCTGACGAGCGGCGCCATAGGCAACATTACCGGAAGAACCCCCAAGATATTTTGCAAAACTTCCCATGTCTTCCAGACGTGCTCCGATTTGTTGGCCGTAAAGGTCAACGGCGATTCGTCCCATGCAAATAACATCAAATTTTTTTTGCTGCTCCATTGAACCATTCCTTATTAAGTACAACATCAAGTGTTGCTATGATTAGCTCCGACAGTGGAGTGTTGATAAGAAGAGTTAATTAATTTCAGTGACATTCACCCAACGTTGTTCCTGATAAGAACGAGCAATGGCATCCAAAATACGTGAGACTTTCCATCCTTCGGTGAAATCTGGCCATATCTCTTTATTGCTGGCGATGCCATTGATCAAATCTCTGATTTCCACTGTTTTTTGATCATTGAAACCGATGCCGTGACCTGCGCCGTGACAGAATGGCGCATAGTCAGGATGTTCCGGTCCAATAAGAATGGTTTTAAAGCCTTGGCGGTTTGCCGGTTCATCGTGACGGTAAAGTTTCAGTTCGGCCATTCTTTCTTGTGTGAAGCTCAAAGCGCCTTTTGTTCCTGTAACGGTGTAGCTCAAACCCATTTTGCGGCCGCAGGCAACACGGGAGGTTTCAATAACACCCATTGCCCCACTGTTGAAACGCACCATAGCATGTGCTTGATCTTCGTTTTCTACCGCAACCATAATGCTAGAGCCGGTTTTTTCCGGGCGTTGTTTGATGACAGTGGCCATGTCTGCGCAAACAGTTTCGATATCGTCAATCAGGTACTGCGCCATATTGATGATATGAGCAGCAAGATCCCCTAATGCACCTAATCCAGCTTTATCTTTGAAACAGTGCCAGTGAATAGGGGTGAATGGATCAGCCATATAATCTTCGTTATGAGTGCCGTAGAAGTGAATGACTTCACCAATTTCACCATTCGAAATGATCTCTTTAGCCAGTTGTGCGGTGGGGTTTTTCATGTAGTTAAAACCGACTAATGTTTTCACGCCGGCTTTTTTGGCGGCTGCGGCCATTAATTGTGCATCAGTTGAGTTTAGTGCCAGTGGTTTTTCACAATAAACATGTTTGCCATGTTTGATTGCTTCGAGAGCCATCTCTTTATGAAGGAAATTTGGTGAGCAGATATCAACAACATGAATATCGGGATCTGATACTAATTTGCGCCAATTGTCAGTAAAGCGCCGGAAACCTAATTGTTCAGACCGTTTTGCGGCGAGTTCAGCAGAAACTTCCGCTACCATTTCACAAACTAGTTTGCCTGCCAGAGGGAAAACAGTAGGTGCTTGTGCGTAAGCAATGGCATGCGTCCGTCCGATGTAACCAGTACCGATTAGGCCGATACGAATCTCTTCCATATAGCTGTTTCTCCAAATAGAAGCGGATAGGTCGTTTGTTGTTGCAGTCAATTTTTTAGTGTTTGCCAGTAGCCTTGGTTGTTGTCATACATCTGTTATAGGAAATGTTTATTTCATTATCAACTTAAATGGAAATATTAATTTCAAATTGTGATCTGATAAGGGTTTTTTAGCTAACGTCGCGTTATATAGGGTTAATTTTCTGATTAATTAGGTACCATTCAGAGGTAAGAGCTGAAAAAATAGAATGTTAGAATTTTTGTTCCATTTATGGCTTGGTATATATGGAATTAGTTAGCAAAAAGAATCGCTATACTCCCAGGATTTCCTCTTGCGAATATGGGATACAGGGAAATCCTGGTTGTAGGTTATTCTAATAATAATGTTGGGGTAATAAAGTTAGCTAATTATCTTTATTCGGCTTTTGGGGCGTATTATTTATTACAAGTTTCCTGAATAGTGTTTTACCTATCTGGTATAGCGCATAAGATAGTATTAATACAGCGAACGAATAATAAATAATCATGATTGCCTTGGGAACATTATGTGCGAGAAATACGTACATAGAAATTGAACAGAGTGTAATTAACCATGCAACCGGTTTCACCATAGACCACGGCGTAATATTTACCTGTTCGGTATAAATATCTTCAAATGGTTTAGCTGGAAAAAAGTAGCCAATAGCCAACATGAAAATAATATTGAGAATAAATAAAATGCCAACCAGGTGAAAAAAGTGCAGGTTAATTTTTAAAATGAAATTACAGATAATATAGGCAGACATACCGAATAATAGGCCAAGTTTAGCAGCAATAGGCGGTACTCGTTTAGTCATCAGACCGACTAATACCACACTGAGAATTGGCGCGTTAAAAATCCCCTGTAATTGTTGAATGAGATAGAACAGACCATCCGGTGCATTAGCGACTAACGGTGCGACGATCATGGTGATTAACGCTAATCCGATCCCTAAATATTTACTCATAGCGACTGTTTGAGTTTCGGTGGCATTTTGGTTGATTCGCTGTTTGTAAATATTGACGATAAACAGTGTCACGGATGAATTAAGTCCGCCACTGAATGTGGAAAATACGGCGCCAACGACCACAGCGGCAAAGAAACCAACCAATACTTCCGGCAGAATTAGATGGACTAATTCTGGATAGGCGTTATCTGGATTATCTATTTGTCCTTTGAAAATATGGAAAGCAATAATGCCGGGTAGAATAATAATAGATGGCATAATGAGTTTAAGGAAAGCACACAACATCACGCCTTTTTGTCCTTCCGCTAGATTTTTTGCACCCAGGGCTTTCTGGACAATGGATTGATTGGTACACCAGAAAAACATATTGGAAACAATTAGGCCGGTAAATAGCGTGGAGAAAGGAACCAGAGAATCTTCGCTGCCGATGGAGTTAAATTTATCAGGATTAGATTGATAAACTTCAACTAATCCTTGCCAGGCATTGCCATTGCCGACATAGAGCAGAGCAAAAATAGTCACCATTAACCCACCAACGATTAAGCCAATGCCGTTAATGGTATCTGCGGCGGCAATGGCTTTAATACCACCAAAGATGGCATAAACCGCACCTAATCCACCAACGCCCCAAACCATAATCCATAATGCCGTAGTCTTATCAATACTGAATACATTGGAAACCTGGAATAGACTTTCTAATGCAATTGCGCCGGTATACAGCACAATGGGGAGTAGTGAAATGATATACATAGCCAGGAAAAGAATTGAGGTAATAAGCAGCGTATTTTTATCAAATCGGCGTTCAAGGTATTCCGGGATGGTTGAAATACCGAGTTTCAGATATTTAGGCAGGAAATAAATAGCAAATAGAACGATTGTTACAGCGGCTATCACTTCCCAAGCCATAACGATAAATCCGGCTCGGAATGCTAATCCATTCAAACCGATTAAATGCTCTGTGGACAGGTTCATCAATAACATAGAGCTACCAATATAAACACCTGTGAGAGATCGTCCGCCAAGAAAATAGCCTTCAGTAGATTCTGTCAGACGAGCATTATGGGTTTTGTAATAAGCGAAGCCAGCCACTAATAGGGTAAAACCAATAAATGAGAGAAAAGCTAACATACTATCCTCCAAGCCTGATTGACTGTTTTCAGGCAGCAATATACTGACGGGAAAGCGGCCTTTCCCGTTTTTACGATGAAAATAAATGTAAGTCAGTTAGTTTTAGTTAGAGATGTAGGGCTGTTTTATAATTTGATTTCTTTCCCTAATTGCAGAGATTCGAGTGCTTTATCAGACAGATAAAGTGCTTGTTCGCCATCGGCGCCACTACATTCTGGCGTGGCGCGACCAGCCATGACATCGACAAAATGGTCCCATTCAGCAATGTAGGCTTCCCGGTAACGTTGCAAGAAGAAATGCTCTGGCTTGGCTGTTAAACAACCACTGTTTTCCCAGAGTTCAACGCTGTTTTCTTTAATATTACCTGCGCTAAGCAGCCCTTTTTCACCATGTAATTCAATCCGTTGGTCATAGCCATACCCGGAACGACGGCTATTGGTAATGGTTGCCATTGCCCCTGATGGGAATTTCATAACGATAAAGGCGGTATCGATATCACCCGCTTGCCCAATAGCTGGATCAACCAGATTGCTGCCTTGAGCGTAGATCGAACAGGGTTCCTCACCGATAATAAAACGTGCCATATCGAAGTCATGTATTGTCATATCCCGGAACATACCACCAGAAACTTTGACATATTCAGCAGAAGGAGGTGAGGGATCACGGGAAATAATCAGCAGAGATTCGGCTTTTCCTATTGCGCCGGCGTCAAATAGTGTTTTTACTCGGCGGAATTGCGGATCGTAACGACGGTTAAAGCCAACAAATAAGGGAACCTGATACTGTTTAACGGTTTCAAGGCAATGACGAACACGTTCAATATCAAGATGAACCGGTTTTTCACAGAAGATTTTTTTATGATGTTTTGCTGCGAGTTCGATCAGGTCTGCATGTGTATCTGTTGCCGAGGCGATAAGAACGCCATCTATTTTAGGGTCGGACATTGCCTGTTCAATAGTTTGTCTTTTTGTTTGATATTTCTGTACTAAAAGTTCAGCACTTTTCTGATGTGGATCGACAACGGAGTAAAGAGAAGTTTCTTTATGATGAGAGATATTTACCGCGTGTACTTGTCCAATTCGTCCGGCGCCAAATAATGCAATGTTGAACATGGATGCTCCTTGATACCTAGGTATCTGCTTATGAGATACTTTAAAATATATCAAATAAAACATTTATTTCAATTTTTAAATATTTGGAAATTATATTTTTGAGTGCGGCGTAGCATTTTGTTAATAACAATATTAGATTTGTGTTAATTAGATCACGTAAAGTAAGATTTATGCTGGATGATTTTGGGTATTTATCTTTTAAAAACAAATTATAATATGCATTAGACTAGGTGGTTGCTACGTTTGGTCATAGAGATTGAGGGAAGAGAAAAAGTCATTCGTTTTTAGAATAAGAATTTCAAAACTAGCATTAAAATGATTAGAAAAGGGAAAATGGCCTGCTGTCTTACAGGCCATCACTTTTTAATATTGGCGTACTTTGGTTGCAACCATCTCCTTTATTTTCTTTGCGGCAGATTCTATAGCTGGATTTTTCGCTACTTGCGCAGTGCCTATTCGCCACCATGATTCATAATCATGCGTCATCGTTTTAGGCAGCACTTTGATATCTATGAGTACCGGTACGGTCTGTTTTTGGGCTTTCTGTAATGCGTCAAGCAGTTGTCGCTCATCGTGGACTCGGTAACTTTTGCAGCCGTAGCTTTCTGCATTTTTGGCGAAGTCGACTTTAATCAGTTTGCCATCCATGTTGCCGCTTTCTGGGTTCCGGTAACGATTTTCTGTGCCGAAACTGCCCATCCCTTGGCTCATTTGTAGATTATTGATACAGCCGAATCCCGTGTTATCAAACAGCAACACGATGATTTTGATATTTTCCTGTACTGCGGTTTGCAGCTCTGAATGAAGCATCATATAAGCGCCATCACCGACTATGGCATAAACCGGTTGGTTGGGACAGGCTAGTTTAGCGCCAATAGCAGCGGCTATCTCATAGCCCATACAGGAATAGCCATACTCAAGATGATAGGTATCCGGTTGTTTGGGTTGCCATAATCGTTGTAAATCGCCAGGAAGGGAGCCTGATGCGCCAACAATAATCGCTTCTGGCTCCAGATATTTGTCTAATAATCCCAATACTCTGGTTTGTGGCAGGCGGGTTTGTAATGTCTGGCTGTACTCTTCCAATTTATCATCAAGATGGCCGGGAATTTCTGGTGTGAAATCTGCCTGATATTCAATATCGAACAGACGATTTAACTCTTTGCGCCATGCCTCTCGCGCTTGATGAATCTCATCTTGATAGCCACTGCGATAATGCAATTGAGTAAGCTGCTTCGCAATAGCGTTTAACCCTGCTTGGGCGTCTGATACAACGGGGATTGCATCCAGTTTACAGGCGTCGAATTCCGCTACGTTGATAGTAAGAAATTCGACTTTTGGATGCTGAAATAGCGATTTGGATGCCGTGGTGAAATCACTAAACCGGGTGCCAACGCCAATAATCAAATCGGCTTCTTTGGCTATCAGGTTGGCAGCAAGGCAGCCAGTTGTGCCTAAACCGCCACAATTTAGGGGATGGTCGGCAATTACGGCGCTTTTACCTGCCTGTGTTTCAGCAAAAGGAATATTGAAGTGTTCTGCAAATTGACGGAAAGCGTTATGTGCTTCTGAATAGCGCACTCCGCCACCGCAGATGAGCAAGGGTTTTTTCTTGCGGCTTATGAGCGCCACGGCATCGTTAATCATGGCGATGGAAGCAGGGCGGCGCTCAATGCGGTGAATTCGTTTTTGAAAGAAATAGTCAGGAAAATCCCAAATCTCGCCTTGAACATCTTGTGGCAAACAGATTGTGACGGCGCCGGCATCAGCGGGATCGGTTAGAACTCGCATCGCATTAATCATAGCGCTCATTAGCTGTTCTGGTCTGGAGATACGATCCCAATAACGAGAAATCGGGCGGAAACAGTCATTGGTGCTGATAGTATAGTCATGGAACTGTTCAACCTGTTGTAAGACTGGATCAGGTTGGCGGCAGGCAAAGAGATCGCCGGGTAATAACAGCAGAGGAATGCGATTAGCTGTGGCAGTTGCCGCGGCGGTTACCATATTGGCGGAGCCAGGGCCAACAGATGATGTTACGGCAAAAATCTGTTTGCGTTTTTTCTGTTTAGCAAAACCTGTGGCGATATGGGCCATACCTTGCTCATTGCATCCTTGGTAAACGGTTAAGTGACCGGGATCTTGCTCCAGCGCTTGCCCTAATCCAACCACATTGCCGTGACCAAAAATGGTAAAGATTCCTCTGATAAATGGATATTGTTCTCCGTCTGCTTCCACATATTGCTGGTTCAAGAACTTCACCAATGCTTGAGCCGTTGTCATTGTTGATTTGCTCATATTACAGAACTCCATTTTATTCCATTGTTGGCATCACAAAACTGCTGGAATGATGTTCTAACCTGATACTTGCCGGCCAGCGGCTGGTAACGGTTTTCATGCGGGTGTAGAAGCGAACGCCATCATTACCGTGAACGTTAAGCGGACCAAAAATTGAGCGTTTCCAGCCACCGAAGCTGTGGAAGGCCATTGGTACCGGAATGGGGATATTGACGCCTACCATACCTGCTTGTACATCTTCGCTAAACTGGCGAGCAGTTTCTCCGTCGCGGGTGAATATCGCGGTACCATTACCATATTGATGGACGTTAATTAATGTTAATGCGGTGGCATAATCGGGTACACGGACAATTGATAGAACGGGGCCGAAGATCTCTTCTTGATAGATTTTCATCTCTGGCGTGACGTTATCAAACAGCGTCGGGCCAATAAAATAGCCATTTTCATAACCCGAAACCTTGAGTTGACGGCCATCAATTAACAGACTAGCCCCCTGTTTTTCGCCACTATCGATGTAATCACAGATTTTAGCTTGGTGTTGGGCAGAGATAACGGGTCCCATATCGTTTTCTTTCGTTGCGACAATACCGGGACCGACAGACATTTTGCTGATCTGTTGACGTAATTTTTCAATTAATGCATCTGCCGTTTCATCCCCAACCGCCAATACAACAGACAATGCCATGCAACGTTCGCCGGCTGCGCCAAAAGCCGCGCCTGTAATAGCATTGCTGGCCATATCAAGGTCGGCATCTGGCATCAGAATACAGTGATTTTTTGCACCACCCAGAGCCTGACAGCGTTTCCCGTGAGCTGAGGCGGTAGTGTAGATATATTCAGCGACAGGAGTCGAGCCAACAAAGCTGACAGCTTGTACACGTGGATCTGTTAGTAGTACATCAACGGCTTCTTTATCGCCGTTGACAACATTAAATACGCCATCGGGTAAACCGGATTGTTTAAGTAATATTGCTAATTCAATCGCGAGAGAAGGATCTTTTTCTGAAGGCTTCAATACGAAAGTATTCCCTGTCGCTAATGCGATAGGAAACATCCACATAGGAACCATTGCCGGGAAGTTGAAAGGGGTAATGCCGGCACAAACGCCTAAAGGCTGCATTAATGAATGGCTGTCTATACCTGTTCCGGTATTAGCTGAATGTTCACCTTTTTGTAGATGAGGAATGCCACAGGCAAACTCAACCACTTCCAGACCGCGAGTTAATTCACCGATGGCATCTGAATAGATTTTTCCATGTTCTTCTGAAATCAATCGCGCCAGTTTGTCTATATTGGTTTCCAGCAATGTCTTGAACTGGAACATGACACGAGCACGTTTGAGAGGTGAAACCTTAGACCATTCACTGTAAGCCTGATGAGCGGCTTCAATTGCTTGTTCAACTTCATGGGCTGTGCTTAATGTTACCTGGCGTATCTGTTTTCCCGTCGCTGGATTAAAAACTGGAGAAAAGCGGGTGCTATGACTAGGAATGAGTTGCCCATTAACGTAATTCTGTACTTGTTCCATTCTGAGCCTCTTTTGCGGATTTGATGTTAGTACTGAATCAGAAACTTTGATAATAGGTATATGAAATATTTATTTTATTTTCAATATGATTTGGAATAAAAGGCAATTAGTGTGATCAGAGTAAAGTTTTTATGAATTACCGATAATTAGGTGACTAATTAGATGTTAATCAATATAGTGATAATAATAAATCATTACAATGAATGGATTATGTGTTTCATTTTTAACTATAAAAATGAAATATGATTCAGCTTATACTGCAAAACGATTACAATTGCTGGCGATAAATTTTATGGGGGATTTATGTCTGTCGCATCGAATCTGAATGAGTTTCAAGAACAAGTCCGTTCACGCTATAGTGAATTGAGTAAACGCCTGCAACAAGTAGCTCGATATGTGCTGGATAATACCAATAGTGTCGCTTTTGATACTGTTGCTGTGATTGCCAAAGAAGCTGATGTTCCTCCATCAACATTAATTCGTTTCGCTAATGCGTTTGATTTCAGTGGTTTTAATGAAATGAAACAGCTATTCCGCATGCATATGGTGGAAGAAACCGCCAGTTATGCAGACCGGGCCAGGTTATTTCGGGAATTGGATGGCGAACAGGAGCCGCCGGAAGATCCTCAGCATATTTTGCAGGAATTTGCTCGTTCAAATGTGCAGGCTATGCAGCAGCTCGCTGCCAGAACGGCCCCCGAAGATTTAAGGAACGCCGTAGACTTATTGGCTCAAGCTAAGAATATTTACATTATTGGACTGCGCCGTTCTTTTAGTGTGGCGGCTTATCTTTCTTATGCATTGAACCACTTGGAGTGTCGCCCTTTACTCGTGGATGGTTTGGGAGGAATGTTTAGGGAGCAGATTAATTTAATTGGGGAAAAAGATGTTGTCGTTTCAATCAGTTTTACCCCTTATGCAGAAGAAACCCTGATGGTCAGTGAACGGGCGGCGAAAGCCGGGGCAAAACAGATTGTGATTACCGATAGCCAGATTAGCCCGCTTGCCAGTTTTAGTGATGTTTGTTTTGTGGTTAAAGAAGCACAGGTGGATGCATTCCGTTCTCAGTCTGCTACGTTGTGTTTAGTGCAATCTTTGGCAGTTGCTCTGGCTTATCGGCAAGGAAACCCGATTTAATTATCTTGTATTTCTGGATTAATTTTATTAATGACTCATAGCCCGCATATTTTGGCGGGTTAATTCTAACGGGTTGCTAGAAGCTCAATTTCAATAAAATATAAACCTGATGTGGATAATCCTCTTGTTGTGTCTAAATGCTATTGATTCCTATTGGCAATAATTATTTAATGGTTGTGCGAAGTTATGGTTTTGAAGAGGGACAATAGGATGATTAAAGGATCGCGTTACGTTTTTGCTGTTTTATCTGCAATTTCTTTCCAGGCATTTGCCTCAAATTTTGATTATAAAAGTGATATTCCAGTTGATAATAAGCCATCTGAGGAGTATTTAAAAAAACGGGAAAATCTTAAATCCGAGCATTGGGATGTGAATGAACTCATTGCAGATAATCAAGCGGCGGAGAAACGGGAACTGGCAAGGCAGTTACGAGAAGATGAATCTAATCGGAAGAGTCGAGAGTTTAATGATCGTGTCAATGAGAAAATCCGTCAGGATATTGAACGTGCTGCGCGTATTAAAGAGAATAACGGTATGACCAGAGATAACTTTTTTGATCGGGAATAACCGTGACTTAAAGCAACTCGATAGTGAAGTGAATGACCTGTCGGAAAAAATAGGCAGTTTGTCGACAATTATTGACGCTCTTTCGAAAGAATTTTCTCCAATAGCATGTGAATATAATCACTTCGCACTAAAGGAGAAGAATATATGGAACAAATCGAGTGGGCTGACTTTGAGAAAGTCGATATGCGGGTTGGCACAATTATTTCAGTAGAATTGAATCCTAAAGCCAGCAAACCTGCCTATAAATTACAAATTGATCTTGGCGAGTTGGGCGTTAAAAGTTCAAGCGCCCAGATAACTGTGCATTACATACCTGAACAATTAATTGGCCGTCAGGTTCTTTGTGTATGCAATTTTCCACCAAAACGGATTGCTGGTGTTAAATCAGAGGTGTTGTTAACCGGCAGTATGGATGAAAATGGTGCGGTGGTGATCGCAGAATTTACTCTTCCTGTCCCGAATGGTCATAAGTTATTGTAAACCAAGCTATTTTGTTGTCGAATAAATGGAGTGTATTTTAATCAGCGACAATAAATATGGCTGTTCAATTACCTTCATTACATTTACGCCAGTATTCTGCTGAAACAATTAGCCATAGCCACCAAGGGTTATGGCAGTTCGTTTTTGGCTATAACGGACAACTTGAGTTAAACGTAGAAGGACAACAAAGTACCGTTAGTTTTGGAAATGTTGTTATGATCCCACCGGATGCGAAACACAGCTTTTTCGCTAGTGGTGAAAATCAGCAATTGGTGCTGGAGTTGCCTTCGGCACTGTTTAATCAATTACATAGTGATTCTTTCTGGCAACCCTTACCTGATTCTGCCCTTGCTCTTATTAAGTGGTTGCATGATTACCCTCAGCCACCCGCTAATCACGCTGATGCTGCCCGTTTGCTGCTTGCTCAACTACCACAAGTAGGCTCGTCTTCAACGTTGATAGTCAAACTGCGTCAGGGGCTTGTTGGGCGTCTGCATGAGAAAGTGACGGTGATGGATATGGCTGATATTTGCGCAGTATCTGCCAGTACCTTGCGTCGTAAACTGTTTATGGCGACAGGGATGAGTCCAATGGCTTATTTGAAAACATGTCGGATGGAATTTGCCTATAACTTGTTGGCTTACAGTGATAGGACTCTGGCTGACATTGCTTTTCTGTCTGGTTATGCCTCCCAGTCAGCTTTTACCTTTGCATTTAGTCAACATTATGGTTGTACTCCAGCCAGGTTGCGTAAAGCCAAATGATATTTTCAGCATTTTATGACTTGATGCACAATATGATTGTGCGTAATATACAAACAACGAGGATGTTATGGCTGTTGAATTCAAGGATAGATGGCTAGAAAGATTTTACGAACAGGATTTACCGCACAAATGCATACCTGCATCTTTACAGCGTGCGCTATACAGAAAACTACAAATTCTGGATGCATCGGTTAAAGAAGCTGATTTAAGAATCCCTCCGGGAAACCATTTTGAACATTTAAATGGTTATTTAAGGGGATGGTGCTCAATAAGAGTAAACAGGCAATACAGGCTTATTTTTCAATGGATTGATGGTATTGCAGTTGATACATATCTGGATCCTCATAACTATTAAACTGAGGGAAATAATAATGAGAAATACAAAACGTCGCCCTGCGACAGTGGGTGAAATATTGGTGAGTGAGTTTCTGGCGCCTTTGAATATTGAAATTAATATGCTTGCGGAAGCTATGGGTGTTCACCGTAATACATTAAGCAGGATTGTGCATGATAAAGGTTCGCTGACCGTTCCTATGGCGATCAAATTGGCAGCGGCTTTGGGGAACACCGCAGAGTTTTGGCTGAATATTCAGCATGCCGTTGAACTATGGGATGTGCGTAATCATGCATATCAAGCGGAGTCATTGAATGTGAAACAGATAGTTAAGCCATCAATCATAACGGCAGTGCATTGATGGATTTGTTGTTAAGGGCATAAAGCCATCTGAATCATAAGATGGCTTTATGCTGATTATCGATATTATTGAGCTTTTGCTTCTGATTTATCAGCATTGTTAAGCAAGCGACGAATAGGGACAACTAACATCATCAATACGACTGCGCAAATAACTAGAGCCAAAGATACACGGGAGAACAGATCAGGCAGGCTGTCCAGTCGATCCGCGCGTACATGCCCGCCGATCAGGCCAGCAGCCAGATTACCCAAAGCATTTGCACAAAACCATAAGCCCATGACCTGACCGCGCATTGGGGATGGGGCCAGTATCGTCACCGTTGCGAGTCCAATTGGGCTAAGGCACAGTTCACCGAGTGTCAGCAACAGAATACTTGCGACCAGCCAGAGTGGAGAAACAGTTTCACCTGTTGCTAATACATTCTGGGCCGCTAGGATCATCAAACCAAAACCACCGGCACCGAACAGAATACCAATAATGAATTTACTGATACTGCTTGGGTTAATATTACTTTTGGCCAATGCAGGCCAGAGCCAACTGAATATGGGGGCCAGTAGGACAATGAATAGTGCGTTGATTGATTGGAACCATACTGTTGGGATCTCAAATCCCATCACTAAGCGGTTAGTATAATCATTGGCAAACAGGTTAAATGAGGTTGGTTTTTGCTCGAATGCAGACCAAAAGAAGGCAGAGGATACTAACAGAATAAAACAAACTAACAGACGGGAACGGTCACTACCACTCAAACCAGCAAACAGGAACAGATAGATAAAGTAAAGTATTACACAGGATGAGATGACATAGACCATCGTGCTGGCCACGGCCACTGGATTAAATGGAATAATACCGAGGGCAAGTAGGGCAATGATCGCCATCATAGAGAGAATAGCGGTCAAAACCCATTTGCCGACATTTTTACGTTTGACTGTAGGGCGATCCCAGTTTGAATCCAATCCACCCTCTTTGTCGTAACGGCGCATCAGGGGAACCGCGTAGAAGCGGAATATCAGTAGGGCAACTAGCATTCCTAGCCCACCAATACCAAAACCCCAATGCCAGCCATAGTCTTGAATTAATAAGCCGGTAATTAATGGAGAGATAAAGGAACCGAGATTAATCCCCATGTAGAATAGGGAAAAACCCCCATCACGGCGTGGATCATCTTTTTTATACAGTGTGCCGACCATCACGGTGATACAGGTTTTAAACAGCCCTGTTCCTAATACGATCAGTAGTAAACCGATAAAAAACAGGTGATGACTCGAGAAAGCGGAAAGAGCGATAGACAGATGCCCTAATGCAATAATGATCGAACCATACCAGACTGCTTGACGCTGACCCAACCAGTTATCCGCCAGCCAACCACCGGGTAGTGCGGTCAGATAAACACTACCTGCGAAGATACCGACAATGGCAGCGGCCTGTTCACGGGGAATACCCATACCACCATCATAGATGGTTGCAGCCATGAATAAGATCAACAGTGGACGAATGCCGTAGTAAGAGAAACGTTCCCACATTTCTGTGAAGAACAAAGAACTCAATGGGTAAGGATGCCCAAAAAAAGTTCTGGTTTTTGTATTGTCAATGGAAGATTGCATCTAAGTTTTCCTATAAGACTACACTCTAGGAGTGCGGTGTGTGTGACAAATAAAGCTTTTAAAAAGCTCTTTCAAATTTAGGTTTAGAGCAAACAAAAAAGCCACATTTTTATTAAATGATGTCATGTCTTGTTAATATATTTTTAACATATTTTCCGGTCAATTTTATTAACAAGTAGGATATCTCTTACTTATATTCCACTTTTCAGAGCAAAATCCGACATAAATCTCATTTCTCATAATTGATAGGTTAAAATGAGGATGAAGCCTATTGACTTACTTCTATTTATATTCAATGTATTTTTATGGAAAAAGTATTTTAAAATAATAAATTAAGTAATAACTATAATATATAAGACATCTTTTTAAGGGCTAGATATTAACGGTAATAGTGAAAGGTAGGAAAAGTAAAGTGATTTGATTGTCAACTTGGTATTTATTCGGAAATATTAGATTACTCCTTATTTTTTATATAAAAATTAGAAATAAATTAAATTAAAAAGTATAACCTCAACATTGAAATGAGATATACCCTATGGATTTCAAGATGCATCGCGACGGCAAGGGAGCGAATCCCCGGGAGCATAGCAAACTATGTGACCGGGGTGAGTGAGTGCAGCCAACAAAGAGGCAACTTGAAAGATGACGGGTATAGTCAATTATTGGGTTGTATGGTATGAGAAAGCGATTATGGCTGCTTCTTGGGCTGAGAAGCAGCCGTTAATGAATTTAATGGACTTTATCAGCTTGCCCGTACAGAGAAGGCATACCCTTGGGTCGGGTTTTAAAACGACGATGTAACCACATGTATTGATCAGGTGCTTGTAAAATTTCCTGTTCTACGACTTTGTTCATGAAGGCAGCCGCTTTCACTTCATCGTCTTTTGGAAATCCTGCTACTGCCGGTTGAATAATCAGTTCATAACCTTTTCCTTCAGGCAGACGACGGGGGGTAAATGGGATCATTGCCGGATCAGCGAGACGTACAAGTATTGAAGTGCCGGTGGTTGTTGCAGCATGTTCAACAGCAAATAACGGTGCAAATACACTTTTTCGCGGGCCGTAATCATGATCGGGGGCGTACCAGACAATTTCGCCATTTTTTAGGCAGCGGATCATGCCCTTGACATCTTTTCTATCCAACATGTATTTGTTGGAGCGTAGTCGTCCCCATGTTTGTAACCAATCCATAACCGGATTATCGTTCGGGCGGTAGACGCCAATGCCTGGATTGAGCAAACCGAGAATACGGGCGCCGAGTTCTAACGTCAGGAAGTGGATACCAATAACAATAATTCCTTGCCCGGTAGTTTGAATTTTCTGAATATTTTCTCGCCCAGTCACTTTAAACCAGCGTTCTATCCGCCAGTCAGGCCAAAACCAGGCCATACCCGTTTCAAATATTCCCATTCCGACGGATTCGAAGTTTTTTATTAATAGTGCGTCGCGTTTCTCCTGTGACATATCAGGAAAACATAGCTCAAGATTTCTTTCGGCAACTTTGGCTCGTTTTTTCAGAAAGCGCATAGAAAACCTGCCCAGACGAGTGCCTATCCAGTAAATAACGGGATAGGGGAGCAGAACCAGTAAGTAAAGCAGACAGATACCAAACCAGGTAGGCCAATAACGGGGATGAAGTAGTGAACGTTGAAAAGAAGGTGCTTGTATCATGGATTCTCGGGTTTTTATAGTTCCAATAAGATGGAAAAAATAGTTCCTCTATTGTGACATTTTTTAACGGGATATCGAAGTTTTCAAATGTGAAATGTTTATGATCTCAATTTTAGTCGATGGTGGTGTGCTTATTTATTATCCCGTTTTGCCATTGGTGAAAGAATGATAGTTCATAATTTACTGATAAATAAAAATTAAAATAGTTTTACAGAGCTATTTACAATTCATGTAGATAATATTACTGTTTATATAAACAGTGTTGTTTGTGGAGGGAAAAATTATGCATGTAGAAGTCACTATCGATAAGTCTAAAAAACTGCCAAAAGGTGCTGTCCCTGCGCTTGCTGAAGAACTGGATAACCGTCTTAGACGTCGATGGCCTGATATTAAAACCAATGTAAAGCTGGCAAGCCATGATGGGCTATCTGTTCGTGGCGGCAATCTTGATGACAGGAAAGCCGTTGAAGAGATTCTACAGGAGACATGGGAAAGCGCTGATGATTGGTTCCAGCCCTGATAAGGATTAAGTTACTGCCAGTTAAACCTGCGGGTTGTCGGCTGTTTGACTTATCTATCCTATTACTTGTGTGCAAAGGGCTGCATGCTCGACTAATGGGAGGGACGCCTCCCGTTTTACCACTGATTTCCTATCGCTGCGTTACAAATGACTACTCGTTGAAAATCATTTTCGTTATCATATTACGCTTGATAGCGGAGGCTATCACTTATACATCCCTATTTTATGACTTGAAATTCAGGAAAGTACACCATGCCAGTGTTACACAACCGCATTTCTAATAGAGAGCTGAAAGCACGTATGTTGGCGGAGACCCAGCCTCGTACTACCATCTCTTTTTACAAATATTTTAATATCTTAGATCCTCTGGCTTTTCGTAACAGCTTGTATCAACAATTTACCGACCTCTCAGTATTTGGCCGGGTTTATATTGCGAAAGAAGGGATCAATGCTCAGATAAGTCTGCCAACTCATAATTTGGAAGCATTCAAGGCGTTATTGTATAGCGTTGATCCTGCATTGAATAATTTGAGGCTGAATATTGCTCTGGATGATGATGGGAAATCTTTCTGGGTTCTGCGTATGAAAGTACGTGACCGCGTAGTGGCTGATGGGATTGAAGATGAAACTTTTGATCCATCAAGAACCGGCGAGTACCTTAAAGCAGAGCAGGTCAACCAGATGCTGGATAATCCTGATACGCTATTTGTCGATATGCGCAATCACTATGAATATGAAGTCGGGCATTTTGAAAATGCAATTGAAATTCCTTCTGATACGTTCCGTGAACAACTGCCAATGGCGGTGGAAATGTTGCAGGATAATAAGGATAAAAATATTGTAATGTACTGCACCGGTGGTATTCGTTGTGAAAAAGCCAGTGCTTATATGTTGCACAATGGCTTTAAAAACGTCTATCACGTAGAGGGCGGTATTATCGAATATGCCCGTAAAGCGAGGGAACAGGGATTACCGGTACGTTTTATTGGTAAAAACTTTGTCTTTGATGAGCGGATGGGAGAGCGTATTTCAGATGAGGTGATTGCTCATTGCCATCAATGTGGTGCGTCTTGCGATAGTCATACTAATTGTAAGAATGAAGGGTGCCACTTGTTATTTATTCAGTGCCAAGAGTGTGCGACTAAATTTGAAGGCTGTTGTAGCGAAGCGTGCAGAGAAGAAATAAGGTTACCGGAAACCGAACAGCGTTCTCGCCGTGCCGGTCGTGAAAATGGAGCTAAAATATTTAATAAATCCCGGCATCGCCTACAGGATGGATTGAGCAGTACTTCAATACAGTCTGTTGAATAATGTGATTAATCGCTGGCACAGAGAGCAATGTGCCAGCTTATTCGATTTAGTTAAAGGAGACTTTAATAGAGATATTTAAATACATTGTAAATAAAGCAGAGTTCAATTCTATTACGCACATTCATCTTTTCAGTAATGTGTCTTTTATGGGAATAGACTGTGCTACTACTGATCTTTAACTTTTGTGATATCTTGTAATTAGGCGTTTCTTTCATCCAGTAATCGATAACTTTATGCTCTTGAGGACTGAAGATAGAGCAACATTGGTCGACTGTCGCTTTATGTCTCTGAATTTCCTGCAATGTAGTTTTGCTAATTTTATTAAGCAGATAGGTAAGATTTTTCTTTGCCAGAATAAAAGCATTATCCTTCAATGCAATATGATTGTCACAATAAGGATAAGCGCTATTAAGGTATATATATATACGCGTGTTATCTATAAGAGTAATAAATTTCTGTAAATCGGAACAGTAACTGGCATGATGGCAATAGTGTGTCAAATTAGCCAGAACGATATCAGGAGAAAAATGAGTTACAATATCTATAGCCTCGTTGATTGAAGGCGAGTCAACGATTTCAAGATTTTCAGCATTATCGCTCTGCTTTAAAAATTCGCTGATACCTGAACGGGTATAATAGCACTCTTCAACAACTAAGATTTTCATTATTGTACATCCCTGTTCCTGTTTGGCCAAACTCACAATAAACGCCCCATATATTAGTAGTCAACTCGGCAATTGTGATGGTTAAGTTAACTTAATCCGAAATTATTATATAGTGATATGGTATTCCAGACAAAATCTTTGAGATGAATTGATGTGTCTCCTAGCCGGACACCCATTTATACGGGTGTCCGGGTTTAAGATTATTAATGTTTCGTATGGTTTAGATCGCTGTATTCTGAAGATTCGATCTTTTCAATTCCTGCCTGGAGGATGTATATCAATTGCTTTGCAATGTCAGTTGTCAACCATAAGGTGCGATCTACCATGACATGTTCTGGTGTTTGATCTTGGGAGGACAAATAGTGAAGGCGTAGCATCATTGCATCATATGTATCAACGGTACTCACATCCCAACCTACAACAGGATGCGTTTGAATAACCTCATCTTTACTGCCCATAAAACCTCCTAATCAGATCACTGCATTATTTATTAATATCATTGACTAAGAGCAAACTACCTCATTCTCGAATGAGTCATTAGTTAGTATATGCTTTTTAATGAAAGTAAGAAGGTTTTTTGTTAGGAATTATGAGTCAATTTGTTGGTGTATTGATAACTATGTAAATTAATGGGGATAATGACTATCCCCATGTTATATCAATCTATTACTTTCACATCCCAACGGGCATCTTCGCCAGCTAAAAATGGAGTAAGTCTTTCTTCATTGCAATCGATATGTTCAATGATGGTAGAAGGTTTGCGAGTCAGTTCGATAAAGCCTTCATTGACAGGCAGCCCGTAAAATTTAGGACCATTAAGTGAACAGAAGGCTTCAAAATGCTGTAATGCATTTATCTCTTCAAACACGGTTGCATAAGCAGGTAACGCTGATGGTGCGTTAAAAACGCCGGCACAACCACAGGAGGATTCCTTTCTATGTTGTGCATGTGGTGCCGAGTCTGTGCCCAGGAAGAAGCGATCACAGCCACTGGCGACGGCTGCCCGTAAAGCCTCTTGGTGCACATTACGTTTCAGCACAGGCAGACAGTACAGGTGTGGACGAATCCCGCCAACCAGCATATGGTTGCGATTGAACATGAGATGTTGTGGAGTTAATGTCGCTGCCAGATTGTCATCGCTTTCCAGTATATATTGTGCAGCTTCTTTGGTCGTTATGTGCTCAAACACAACTTTCAGTGCTGGGAACTGGTTACGTACAGGCTCCATAACTTGTTCAATAAAACGGGCTTCTCGATCAAAAATATCAATATGAGAAGCAGTAACCTCACCGTGAACGAGCAGAGGCATCCCCAGTTTTTCCATCACTGCTAATAGTGGATAAATATTCTTTATATCAGAGACGCCGTGACTTGAATTGGTTGTGGCATTGGCAGGGTAGAGCTTACAGGCGGTAAAAATGCCTTCTTTATAGCCTATTTCTATCTGAGAGCTTTCGGTAGTGTCAGTAAGATAACAGGTCATAAGAGGTTGGAAGTTATGTCCTTCGGGAATGGCTGCCAATATTCTATCCCTATAGGCTTTGGCACTGACCACTTCTGTAATCGGCGAAAGCAGATTAGGCATGACGATAGCTCGGCCAAAGTAATGACTGGTATAGGGAACGACAGTTTTTAGCATTTCACCATCACGGAAATGAATGTGCCAGTCATCAGGGCGGCGGATTTTTATTGTGTATGATTCAGTGGTCATGAGAAACCGGCTCCAGTATATATGATAGGAACGAAAGATGCTGAGTTCAGCATATTCAGGCCGGGAATGGATGATAAAGCTAAAATGGTCGAATAGCTATTAATGAATATAATTTTTAGCAAAATTATCAACTAAATCAATTAGGTTAGGGTAATCAGAGGTGGATTTTCTTATAACAAAGGGAAAAATAAAATATGAGGGTAAAAAAAGAAATGAAGTTGGCTCCTCCAACTGGACTCGAACCAGTGACATACGGATTAACAGTCCGCCGTTCTACCGACTGAACTATGGAGGAACTCCTTCACAACGAGGCGTATATTAGTGATATGTTTCGGCTTTGTCAAAGTAGAAAATAATAAAAATAGTTTGTTTGCTGTAAAAATACACTTTCTGTTGTGTTTTTATGCTAATTAATTGAGGGTTGATGGAATTTTATTCCGTTAACGTGAGTTGAATAGAATTATTTTGCTTATGTTGTGAGTAAATAGAAGTGGAGAATTAAGTAGGGAGGTCAGAATAGCAAAAATCCCGCATTAAGCGGGATTTTCATAATTTGGCTCCTCCAACTGGACTTGAACCAGTGACATACGGATTAACAGTCCGCCGTTCTACCGACTGAACTATGGAGGAACTCCTTAACAACGGGGTGCATATTAACGGTATGTTTTTGCTTTGTCAAAGCGGAAAATAACAAAAATGGTTTGTTTGCTGACAAACTAAACTTATTGATCTGTTTTTATGCCGAATAAGGGGTATTTGCTGGAGATGTATGCTATAGGAAACAGGTTGATCAGAATTATTATATTATGCTGTAAGCAAATGGTGGAATTTAGGAGTGCAAGAAGCCCGCACTAGGCGGGCTTCTTATGAATTTGGCTCCTCCAACTGGACTCGAACCAGTGACATACGGATTAACAGTCCGCCGTTCTACCGACTGAACTATGGAGGAATTGTCCTTGACAACGAGGCGCATAATATCTCGGTATTTTAGGCTTGTCAAAGGGGAAAAGTGAAAATTGAGTTTGATTGGTTAACTGGTGTTCAAAATGATATTTTTCAGTCGATTAAATTTTTCAGTTCAACAAATATGAGAATTAACTGATGTTTGTCTATGATAATTAGATGGTGAAAATATCATCTATATTTTCTATTTATAAAATAATTAATCATGAGCATTAAAAATATAATCAAATATACATCAGATAATTTTATTTTTGGGTTATTTATGGTATTTTTATATTTAATGGTAATTTTCCTATTTTATCTGTTTTAACAGATCACTTATTGTATTTTGATATTTATTATCGGATTTTCTCGTTTATACTTATTAACTGAAAAAGTAATTTGTTATCTGAGCTATGATTTGGCAATCATGATTTTATCCACGCCAGATCGAATATTAAAGGGTTTGCCATTGATAATAAAATTTCATTTACTGCTAGTGCACTAAGATATTCTCAATTTAATAATATATTTGTATGTGCATATAAATGTAATGAAATGAATAAAAACTATTTCAGAAAATATCTTAAATTAAATAGTTGGTGAGGAGGTGAAATTAATTTTAAATATAAAATAAGAAAATAATATCCCCCCGAAAAGAGTGGCTAATTTTCTGGTGGTTTATATAAAACAGATGAGGAAAGGTCATGAAGTTTTTAATTAATACTGATGTCGCTAACTGGGTTTCACATAAAGATTGGTTTGACGTTCCATTGCGATTATATGTCGTTCTACAGGATGATGACGGTTCTGTACCATTAGATACTTACAAAAGTAAAATTGTAGTGAATGGTTTGAATGAGGGCGAATATGAAGTTGTAAGTAGCGATAACGCATTCAATCCTGTTAGTAGAGCATTTGAAATATTAGTAAAAATTAAAACAGATCAGAAGGTTAACGCTACAATTGGTTTTGAGGCTGAAGTCACGGATGCGAGTGGTGGTGTGGTAGCGAAAGCGGTTCTGAATCGATTTAAATTGAAATCAGTAGGATTGGTAGCACCTGTATATCCAGCGCATTATGATAATGTCATTAGTGGTGATGATATAAAAGCAGGAGTTAAAGTACTTTTCACTGATTCCAATATATTAGATAAACATGAATTGAAATTTGTTTTTGATAATAACAATGTTGAAGTTGTTCCTGGTGTACAAAATAGTGGTGATATTCGTAGTTTGCCTGTAAAAAATGCTCTCCTTACTGAAGGTAAGCATGATAGCCTTTATTATACTATTAGTGAAAGCGGTACTGCTAGATTTTCGGCTGTTCAACGTGTACTTGTAGAACTTGATGAAGGTTCTGAGACGGTTCAGGTCCATCGCGATTTGGAAGTACCTTACATTGAAGAGTATGATGAAAGTAGGGGTCGACCAATTGGTGAAAGTATTATTGAGTATGACATCAATATTTCGGTTAGCGATGTTAAACTTAAAGACAAACAATTGAAAAAAGGTACAGTACATATAAGAGGATATTCTGCTGACGATCGGGATGCAGGGCAGTTGGTATTAAAGATAGATTCTTTACAAAGTAGTGAAGATAATGTTTTCAAATTAGCTGTAATTAATCCTGAAAAAAATGCCGATAGTCAACCGGGTGGAATTGATTTCTTTAATTATATAGGTAATGGCCTGGTGAAAATTCATTACGAAATATCATTTGTTGGTGAAGCGAATATATTGCATAAATCTAAAGAGAAAACTTACAAGGTAGTTTTGGACTAACTGGCTTGGTGCTCACGAATGTGTGGCTGTTTACATAGAAAAAAGCCCAATTCACATTGGGCTTTTTGCATGTTAACTACTTTTTCTAGCTATTTCATGCACACTAGAGATCCTCTTTAGCATCTCTAGACTTAAATTTGGCTCCTCCAACTGGACTTGAACCAGTGACATACGGATTAACAGTCCGCCGTTCTACCGACTGAACTATGGAGGAATCGTTCTTGGGAACGGGGCGGATATTAGCGATCAATGGAAACATTGTCAACGCAAAAAAGCGTACTATTTTGTTATTTGTTTGTCATATGAGCGCATTGCTTTATAACCGTGCTATTTTGCTGAAATTGAGTACCTTTGTTCATTATCGACTACCCATGATCGGTAACGATGTTGTTATATGTGATTGTTCAGGAAATGCTATGATATAAACATCATAAAAATGAATTTCACCTTTCATTTGTATAATACGTTTGATTTCATCTTTTATTGCTAATGGAACATGGGGATGAGAACAAAGCTCTTTGATTGCGCAATCTGAGATTTTTTCGCTGACGAACCATTCGCCGTTGTAACATACTCGTAGATCAAGTACTCCGATATCATCAAACCGATACACTGGTTTGATTTCGAATAATAAAACCGCTGACATAATAATGAAGAGTACAGTAAAGGCTAGCAGTGAAAGTGAACTAAAATATGGGGCGTACCAAATAAGTGCCGCGAGAAGCAGGTAGGATACAACCATAGCCAGGCAAAGGTAAGGATGGTTACTGATAAACTGGCTGTTAAAACGAGGTTTACCATCACGTTGTTCTTCAATGTTGATTCGTTCAAGATCCTGAATCAGTATCTGTTTAATGATATTCATATATTGACCTGATTAAGCAAAGAAAAAGAGAAATATTTTCATAACTATTTGTCTTTAAGGTTAGCATGGGGTAGGTAATCTTACGTAGATCAGTTGTCTTATTTTAATCTGCCAACTGTTATTGACTGAGATTAACATTAATGCTTTCATTAAGATAATGGTTGAATAAATCAAAAAAATTTATAACGAGTAACTCTAATTGTTAAATTGTTGTTCTAATAGTGAGCATAAATATTTTTTTTAAAAAACCAATGCATAAAAAGGTTGCTATTCCTTTTCTATCATGAGTTAATGCAGCCGGCCTGATAAACAGACCTACTTTATGTACGACATCTTGAGTTAATGAGTTATGTGTAAGTGTTATCCTCAGATAGCCTTTGTTGACGCGTTTCCTTCTTAGTGCCTCCATAAGTAATAGCTGATATAACTGGCCAATACATGCCCAATGGTGGCAAAATTTTTTTGATATATAGGAAAGTCACAATGTCTGACAAAATGAAAGGTCAAGTGAAGTGGTTCAACGAGTCTAAAGGCTTCGGTTTCATCACCCCAGCTGACGGTAGCAAAGACGTATTCGTTCACTTCTCTGCCATTCAGGGTAACGGTTTCAAAACTTTGGCAGAAGGCCAGAACGTAGAATTCACCATTGAAAATGGTGCTAAAGGTCCAGCAGCAGCAAACGTAACAGCTATCTGATTGCTTGGATGATTTTTTAAGCCTGTCGCTATTTTCTATAGCGGTGGGCTTTTTGTTGGTTAGAGTCATATCTTTCTTTACTTATTAATTACTCCTGATTATACTTCGTGCAAATTTTATTGGAGAGATAGCCATTGGACAGTCAAAGTTTTCAGTTAAATAGACAATAAAACGGCAAGCTGTTTATCCCTTCCGATTTGCTGCTTGCCAAATAAAGCGGGCAGTACCACTCAAAATATCTGAGCTGTACTTACTCAAAAAATAGCGTTATCTGGTACTTAGTTAAGTAACCAAGATAGTATATTGGGTTTTTATTATGCTGTTATATATTTACGCTTTGTTACCTCCAGGTATGGACAGAAAATAGGGCTGAATTAAACATTCAGCATACATTTCTGTGTGCAAAATAAATGCACATGATTATTTATCCATTTGGTTGTATGGAGAATGTCATGTTAATAACTCCTTTTGTCTTTCATTTATTATCGGCTATGTGTTTTGGTGCATTAATTGGTGCTGAGCGCCAATGGCGCCAACGTATGGCAGGTTTAAGAACTAATGCATTAGTTGCGACCGGCGCAGCGGTTTTTATCCTTAGTTCAATAACAACTTCACCCGATAGCGCCGGTCGTATTGCTGCGCAAGTTGTTTCAGGCATTGGTTTCCTTGGTGCTGGTGTCATTATGCGCGAAGGCATGAATATTCGTGGATTAAATACCGCAGCAACCCTGTGGTGCTCGGCTGGAATTGGTGTGCTGTGTGGTCTTGGGCAATATTGGCTAGCCGCGATAGCAACTGCGATCATTCTTTGCGCAAATATATTGTTACGTGAAGCCGCTCAACGTATTAATTTACAACCCAAGCAGCAGGCCATTGATCAGGTACAGTGCTATAAAATTCACATAGTGTGTGACAGTGATGACGAAATTCTGGTGAGAACTTTGGTATTACAGGCTCTCAATGGAGTAGCTGTGAGGTTACAATCACTGAGTTTCGCTGATAGGGTTCAGCCTGGAAAATTTGAAGTGCGTGCTGAAGTGTTAGCAACACTGGCGGAGCAAAAAGAGATAGAAGCAATTGTTTGTCGTATAAGTCTGGAAAAGAGTGTTAGCTCAATAAACTGGAAAATGGCTTCTGAACCACCGATCTGAAAATCTTTTGTACAAAACAGTAATCACTAGTTTGATACAGAATCACCATTGACAAATGGTGTTTCGTCATAAGAAGCAAACAAGCGTTGCCTATGGTGTGTTTTCCCGGTTAGGCAACGTGTAATTAAGAAACCATTTAGCACTATTTTCCGAATAATCAAGGTGAATATTTCGCCTGTAATGCTTTTATTTATATGCTGGTGATTTTGGAAAGGATAAATTACAACACAAAACTGTTCAGATTTTGATTAGAACAGTGGTGACAGTATTGCATTGTAGTTTGCCGATCTTGGTCAAACAGTTACTATTGCTACAATTAAATCTATCGTTGACTGTAGATTTCATATTACGTTTGGTCGTAAGCTAGTTTGATTACAACTTTGCTTTATACCAGTAATAATTTTGGATGATATTGTTGATTAATGGATTCACCAAGTAAAAGTCGTTCGATGCAGTATTTTTAGCCTTGGTCATTGTTGCTGGATGGATTGTTAACATTGCTATCCTCATGCCAGAATTTAGTCGTGGTAAACCTGATATAGGTATCATTCGCGGGTACAGAAAAATTGATGAGTTGATATTTAATTTGGTTTGCCATCAGTTGCTCGTTACTGCTCAGAATTTTCAGTGAAAATATCAATTATTTTCAAAGGTTAAGTAGAAGAAATGATCTTAGTTTGTTCTTATATAAGAGTAAAATAGATAATAATTCTGCTTGATGAAGAATGCCGTGGAAAAATAATGGAAGTAGCCAGTGGTTACTACCAGACAAGATTTTAGGGCATTAATTTAATAGTTCGATATTTATCCGATGATAAAGTAAAAACGCGGGTCATCTTTATGGTGATGAAAGAGTGATGATATTACAGGAGTTACTAACTTTCCTTGAGCCAGTAGAGATGGGAGTAGTCTCTGTTATTTCTGTATTAAGAGAGAGTGAAGTGGTAGCAAGAGTTCTTACCAAGGATAACACTGCTATTAGTGTCAGGATTTGTCGTGGCGTAGGGTGAGAATTCAAAGTTATTTTAGCATTCTAACAAACAGAGCTGATGGCTACTGAAATCTTGAGAAATGAAATCAAATTGGTATTTAAACTGCGCATCGTAAAAATCTTGTGTTGAAAAGAACGGGTATACGGTTGGTTTCTTGATGATAACATTAATGATGTTATGGTATTGAGATCCGCTAATGTAGGAGTTTTTGTTAGCAAAGGTACAGATAGTGCAAAAAAAGCGATAGGTATTACCAGTCTTGGTAAGAACTTAAGGGAGTAAATGAGGGGTAGTTAAGAGAAGAGAGCGAGTATTATCAAGTGCTTGAATATAACGGCAAGTTTTAACTTTGGTAATGTTTTTTCAATGTTGATTAGCAGAGCTTTTATTCCATTCTTTCTGGTACAAAATATTCGTTTACTAGTACAAGATCTGATGAATGATATTTCTTGGCTTTTTTATATCGGGATAAAATGGATTAAACAGTTCCTGAGGAGAACATTATGAATGAGGTATTAAAAATATTGGGTATTATATAGTGTTGGAGGAGCTAGCTTGGGGCATTTTGGGTTGTATAGATATATATGTGTGTATTTGTTATTTTTTTAGTTAATAATTCTGTTTGTCGAGTTTTATTTCTGCCAGATTAGTGTATTGAATTGTTACTTTCTAAAATATTTCTTGTTCATATATTGCTCGTATAAAGGATGTGTTTTGTCTAAAAAACAGGAGCATTTCCAGTGTTATTGATTACATAATTGATAATGATTCTCGATCGCTATATTCCATTTTTGTTTGATGAACTATTGGGTTTAGCGCCTTTATTCTGAGAGTATTTTCTGTGATTAGGTTAGGTTGTAATCGGTTGTTGCATTAACTGTCATGTTTGATGAATAATTATAATTACTTGGAAAATTATCACTACTATTTATATGGGTAATAAATTTCTTATCAAAATCCTATTTTTTCCATTTTTTCATGAAATATCAGGGTATTTCTGTTACCAATAATTATTAATTTCATTATTTTGGTTGTAAATTATATTGGTTTTTTATTTCTACTCCTATTAATTATTTTTGCAATAAATATCAATTAATTGTTTTTTCTCTGTATAGTTAATTATTTTATATATTCATATCGTATGAAAAAGTGACGTTTGTGATATACACTAATGACGTCATTAGCTATGTTTTTATATGTGAAAATAATGTTTTTGGGATGGTGATCGTAAATATCATATGAAATAATGAAAGACGAAAAAATGACTTTTAATATTTTATTTTTTTTGTATTATGAGAATATGTGAGTTCGGAAATGGTGTGTGTTTTTTATTTAAATATTAATCTGTAAACTATCCATTTCTTGTATTATATAAATGGTGGTAATTTAGTTTATGATGGATATTTAGTAAGGTTATATATTTTTGTGATTTGAAAATTTTATTGTTGGAATTGTATCTCTTATGGAACTTTAAAGCAGGTTTTAAGGGTAATAAATCACATTCAATCCGTTTAAAATGCCTAATGTTTTTAAAATATATATATTGATAATGTGTAAATTTAATTAATGGTTAATTTGAAGTACGAAGATTCAAGATGAAAAAGATAAAGTAATCAATCGAAGGATTTTGCGTATTGTTATATTATAAGGCATGATTTTTGATAAATTTTTCTAATGTTTTTTGTCGCTATTTGGGTTGTCAGGAGTCGAAATAGACCGGTTTCTCTGGTCATCTCTATGCTGGATATTGATTGTTATGCAATCAATAAAATGTTGTTATAGTTGTTTTTTTATTCATTATCTTACTGTATTTTATGCTATTTTTGTATGGTTAGTGTTATCTGAACGTAGTGGTATACATTTTTAGTTAAGCCTTTGGGTTAAAAAAAGTACAAATCTAAACGAAAAGTGATCATACCAGTATCTTTTTTGCAACCAAATTTTACATAAAATTAATCTGCTTTATCGTACAAATGGAGATGCCGGATCTCAGAATAAGATTATTGTTTACACTTGTTACTCAAGGATAAAACTGTCTTTTTGGGTGTTAGTTTGACTCAGGGTGGGATTTTTTATCGTTATTTTAAATTTATAAGTTTAATAGATCGTATAAAATCAAAAAATATATCTAATATTTTTATTTAGATAATTTAACTTATTAAAATTGAGAATTCGGATTTTATTTAATTGTTTGAATGTTTAATGAGCAACTCATCGATTAAATGCATATTAAAAGCCCTTGTTTTTGTGAGTTATGTCACATAGTATTTAAAATTGCGCTCTCTTTCCGTTGTATAAGTTGATGATTCAGGAGTAAAGTTGTTCCGTATTAAGAATATTCTTAATCGCCAATGAAAAATGTTATATCAGGTAACGCAATAATACTTTTGTAGCTCACTACCGTAATATTTTTGAAGTTGGATGAATCAAAAGTAATACAAAGGATGGTTACTACTCTGACTAAGCCAGTATATTTTAGTTATGTAAGAGATTATTAATCCCTAAGCTATTTTAGGAATTTTGTCACGAGTGGTTTTTCGAACACTTAACTGATTTTTTAATGTAATCGGACGGGATAGAGAAATGAGTACGGTTGAATTGCTCAAACATATTTATGACATAAATTTATCGTATTTGCTTTTAGCTCAGCGATTAATTAACCATGAAAAAGCATCAGCGATGTTCCGTTTAGGTATTAGCGATTCTATGGCTGATACGTTGTCTGAATTGACATTACCTCAGTTGGTCAAGCTCGCTGAGACTAATCAATTAGTCTGTAATTTCCGGTTCGAAGACAGTGAAACTATTCAGCAGCTTACTAGGGAATCTCGTGTGGATGATTTACAACAAATACATACAGGCATTTTGTTATCTACTCATTTGTTTCAGAAGTTATCTTCGAAAGACGATACGTCAGTGAAAAAAAGAGCATAAGAGATGGCCGAGAAAAGTATAGTTCAAGAAGCTAAGGATATACAGTTGGCGATGGAACTCATCACTTTGGGGGCACGGTTACAGATGCTTGAAAGTGAAACACAATTGAGCAGAGGGCGATTAATTAAGCTTTATAAAGAATTGAGGGGGAGTCCCCCGCCCAAAGGGATGCTGCCTTTTTCAACAGATTGGTTTATGACGTGGGAACAGAATATTCATTCATCGATGTTCTATAATGCCTACCGTTTTTTACTCAAGAGTGGTTATTGTGAAGGTGTAGAAGCTGTTGTTAAAGCGTATCGACTCTATCTTGAACAATGTCCCCCTGTTGAAGGAGACTCTCCGGTTTTGGCGTTGACTCGTGCCTGGACTCTGGTACGTTTTGTCGACAGTGGTATGTTACAACCTTCGCAGTGCCGTACCTGTGGTGGAACTTTTATTACTCATGCTCATCAACCTGTGAATAGCTTTGTTTGTAGCCTTTGCCAACCGCCATCACGCGCAGTAAAAAAACGTAAACTTTCCTTTCAGTCTGCCGATACTAATTCACAACTGCTGGATGGACTTGCTCAGCACGCAGTATGAATTTAAATGGGAAAATTATTCCTACAGGTTACAGATTTGTACTTTTTCTCCTGTAACCTGTATTGAAACCACAACCATTCTGGATTCAGACTGTTCAACTTCCCATCCGCTCACCAACTTAGCTAAAGGATATCGCGTGTTAGTACTTTTAGGATATATCGTAGTTTTTGGTGCGGTAATCGGTGGTTACCTGATTGTAGGTGGTCATTTAGGCGCACTTTATCAACCCGCTGAATTTTTAATTATCACTGGTGCTGGTATCGGTGCTTTTATTGTGGGTAATAACGGAAAAGCGATTAAGGCAACATTGCGGGTTTTGCCAAAGGTAATGCGTAGATCTAAATATAACAAAGTGATGTATATGGATCTGATGGCGCTGCTTTTCCGGTTGCTAGCAAAATCCCGTATGCATGGTGTCTTAGCATTAGAGCGAGATATCGAACATCCTCAGCAAAGTGATATTTTCACCCAGTATCCGCGTTTGCTTAAGGATAAGCATTTGATGGATTTTATCACTGACTACATGCGGTTGATTGTGAGTGGCAATATGAATCCTCATGAAATTGAAGCTTTGATGGATGAAGAAATTGAAACTTATGAACAGGAAAGCGAGATCCCGGCAACCAGTTTGACGATGGTTGGAGATTCTCTTCCTGCTTTTGGTATTGTCGCTGCTGTTATGGGGGTTGTTAATGCTTTGGGTTCGGCAGATCGCCCGGCAGGAGAGCTTGGTGTGCTGATTGCTCATGCAATGGTTGGGACATTTCTTGGTATTTTGCTGGCCTATGGTTTTATTTCTCCACTGGCGACATTGCTACGTCAACGCAGTGGTGAACACATTAAGATGATGCAATGTATTAAAGTGACATTGTTATCCAGTCTGAATGGTTACGCTCCACAAATTGCTGTTGAATTCGGCCGTAAAACACTGTACCTCACAGATCGTCCTTCTTTCACTGAGTTGGAAGAACATGTTCGCCGGGTAAAAGCACCAGTCCAGCAAGAAACTGAAGAACAAGCATGAAGGCGCGTAACGTCTCTGTCATTAGAGTAAAAAGACGTAAAAGAAATGGCGTCAAACATCATGGTGGTTCATGGAAGATTGCTTACGCTGACTTTATGACCGCCATGATGGCATTTTTTCTGGTTATGTGGCTGCTGGCAATTTCCAGCCCGCAAGAACTGACCCGAATTGCAGAATATTTCCGTACTCCGTTACAAGTGGCAATCAATAAAGGGGAGCGTAGCAGTGATAGCTCCAATCCTATTCCAGGAGGGGGGGAAGATGTGCTTCATCAGGAAGGAGATATTCTGCGTCAGGTTGAAGTCGTTGAAGCTAATGATGAGGCTCGCAAATTAAATAGGCTGCGTGAGCAACTTGATCAATTGATCATTACTGATCCTCGCCTTAAAGCATTACGCCCACATCTGTTGATTGACATGATGGATGAGGGGTTGCGTATCCAGATTATTGACCGGGAAAACCGGCCAATGTTTATGGTTGGCAGTGCAAAAGTTGAAAGTTACATGAGTGACATTTTACGGGCTATTGCACCAATTCTGAACGATATTCCCAATAAAATCAGCTTATCCGGTCATACTGATGACTTGAAATATGCCAATGGCGAACGTGGTTACAGTAACTGGGAACTCTCCGCAGATCGGGCGAATGCGTCAAGGAGAGAGCTGTTGCTAGGTGGGCTGGATGAAGGAAAGATATTGCGGGTAGTTGGCATGGCTGCAACGGTTCGCCTGAAACAAGAAGATGCCAGCGCGCCGGTTAACCGTCGCATCAGTATTTTAGTGCTCAATAAACAAGCGGAAGAGCGGATTGAACAGCAAAACACCGGCAGCGACTCCTTGATTATTAATGATAGTAAGGAAATTCACGAGGTGATTGGAAAGGATTCGGCTGAAAGCAGGTCAACACAACAGTCCAATGAAATCACAGTATCAGCTCAGCCAGCATCCCTAAATGCTGAACTTAATCGTGATACCGACTAAGGTGACAAAGTAACAATGGATATTACCGCGTTTTATCAGACCTTTTTTGATGAAGCAGACGAATTGCTGGAGGATATGGAGCAGCATCTATTGCAGCTCGATCCTGATGAACCAGATCAGGAGCAATTGAATGCTATTTTTCGTAGTGCTCACTCAATAAAAGGTGGCGCTGCGACTTTTGGTTTTATCAAGCTACAGCAAACCACGCATGTTTTGGAAAATTTGCTGGACAGCGCCAGACGAGATGAAATGAGTCTGACGACTGATATTATCAACCTGTTTTTAGAAGCGAAAGATATTATGCAGCAACAGTTGGATGCCTATAAAAGTTCTCAGGAGCCGGATGAAAGTGCGTTTACCTACATCTGTGAGACTTTGCGCCAGCTTGCATTGGAAGTACAGGAAGAGAATGAAAGCGGGGCTGAGTCTATCATAGATGCGGTGACGCCAGAGGTGCCTGAATCTGAGCCGGAATTAAAATCGGAGCCTGCTGCGACTGAAAACCAGCAAGGTAGAGTTCGGGTTCACCTTTCTGGTCTGAAAGAGCGTGAAGTTTCTTTGATGCTTGATGAGCTGAGTAATCTGGGGGAGGTTTATGATGCAGAACAGACTAGGGATAGTGTTGAAGCATCATTGGTAACATCAGCCACAGAGGACGATATCACCGCAGTACTCTGTTTTGTTATTGAACCGGAACAGATCACTTTTTTGCCGGTAGCTGAACCTAAAGACAAAGTTAAAAATCAGGATACAGCTAAAGTCGTTAAAACAACTACGTCGGAAAAAGGTTCAGCACCGCCTGTCGGGCGTCCTGCGCCGACACCACCGGCTGGATCGCCACGTCAACGGGCAGAATCTTCCAGTATTCGGGTTGCGGTTGAAAAGGTTGATCAACTGATAAACCTGGTTGGTGAACTGGTCATTACCCAATCTATGTTGGCTCAGCACTGTAACGCTCTTGAACCGACTTCACATGGTGATTTGCTAAATTGCATGGTTCAGTTACAGAGAAACTCCAGAGACTTGCAAGAATCTGTGATGTCTATCCGCATGATGCCAATGGAATATGTGTTCAGTCGTTACCCGCGTTTAGTCAGGGATCTGGCTAGTAAGCTGAATAAAAAAGTGGATCTCACTTTGGTTGGCAGTTCCACTGAGTTGGATAAGAGTTTAATCGAACGGATTATTGATCCGCTGACTCATTTAGTCCGTAACAGTCTGGATCATGGTATTGAAGAACCAGAAGCTCGGCTTGCTGTGGGTAAACCTGAAACAGGCAACTTGACACTTTCTGCTGAACATCAGGGAGGAAATATCTGTATTGAAGTCGTGGATGACGGCGCCGGGCTAAATCGCGAAAAAATTCTGGCTAAAGCGATATCACAAGGGCTATCAGTTAGTGAAAACATGAGTAACGAAGAAGTTGCCATGTTGATTTTCGCGCCTGGTTTTTCCACTGCTGAGGTTGTAACGGATGTATCTGGCCGCGGTGTAGGAATGGACGTGGTTAAGCGAAATATTCAGGAAATGGGTGGTCAAATCCAGATTAACTTCCAGGCCGGTAAAGGGACAGTGACGCGGATTTTGTTACCTCTGACACTGGCAATCCTTGACGGTATGTCAGTGAAAGTGAATGACGAAGTGTTTATTTTGCCATTGAGCGCGGTAGTCAGTTCTCTTCAACCGCAGGAAGAAGATATTTATCCACTGGCTGGTGATGAAAAATTACTGCATGTCAGAGGAGAATATTTACCACTGATTAAGTTATACCGCGTTTTTGATATTCCTGAGGCAAAAACAGATCCAACTCAAGGGATTGTTGTGATTGTACAAAGTGCCGGTCGTCGTTATGCCTTACTGGTTGATCAATTAGTTGGTCAGCATCAGGTAGTTGTGAAAAATATCGAAAGTAACTATCGCAAAGTGCCCGGGATCTCTGCTGCCACAATTATGGGAGATGGCAGTGTGGCGTTGATTATTGATGTTTCTGCCTTGCAGCAACTCAATCATGACCAATTGGCGCTCAGCAAAGCTAAAAAATAAGCACTGAATGGGGAGCATCCCCAAAGAAAATCGTCAATCTCACAGTAAAAGGTAAGATCATGTCGTCCATAGAAGCATTTAATAAATTGTCGGGAGAAACTGCCGGGGAAGGCTATCTGGTTTTTACCCTAGGTGACGAAGAGTATGGTATCGAAATACTGAAAGTACAGGAGATTCGGGGCTATGATCAGGTTACTCGTATTGCGAATACTCCGGCTTTCATTAAAGGAATAACCAATCTACGTGGCGTTATTGTGCCTATTATTGACCTGAGAATTAAATTTGCTCAGGAAACAGTTACCTATAATGACAATACCGTTGTTATTGTTTTGAATCTGTTAAACCGGGTGGTTGGTATTGTAGTTGATGGTGTTTCGGATGTTTTATCGCTCAAAGCTGAGCAAATCTGTCCGGCGCCTGAATTTGCAGTAACATTATCTACCGAATATCTAACAGGATTGGGTTCACTTGATGATCGCATGCTGATTTTAGTGGATATCGAAAAACTGCTTAATAGTGAAGAGATGGCGTTGGTAGATTCAGTGGCTAAAAACTAATCATAAAATGTGACTGCCATCATCGACAGATGGCAGTTACTTTTTGTCTATATTCCCGTTAAGTCCAGATCAGAAAAAATATTCAAATTTCTTTTATTCAACCAGTAAAGTTTCCTTTGGTGATGCCGATAACAGAGCCATGCTGATCTATTGTAAAAAGGGAAAACATGTTTAACCGAATGAAAATAGTGACCGGACTGATGGCGGTCATCATATTATTTGGTGCTCTGCAATTTATATCCGGAGGGCTTTTCTTCCATGAGTTGAAAAGTAACAAAGAAAATCTAGAAATACTGGATAAAATGCGTGAACAGCAGACATTTTTAAGTGACACTTGGGTTAACTTGTTGCAGGCCCGTAACAGTTTGAACCGTGCTGGCATTCGCTACATGATGAAAAAAGATGAAGGTGTCGATAATTACTACACATTAGAGCAGTTACTGACTGATGCCAGAAGTAACTTGTCTATAGCGGAACAGCGTTTTGAGCAATACGAACAGACCGCTAAATTGCCTATTCATGAATCAGAAAGCCTTAATCGCCTTAAAAAATCCTACGATGTTTATATTTCAGCACTACATGAACTCATTGTTCTGATTGAACATGATCGGGCGGTAGAATTTTTCAACCAGCCAACGGGCAAATATCAGAGTGCTTTTGAGGAAGAATATAACTTCTATTTGACCCAAAATGATCATCTTTATTCTGATGTTGTATTTGATGCCAATATCTCCTACAGAAATGCGATGATTATGTTGGGTATTATCATGCTGATTCTGGTTTCAGCCATGATTTTCAGTTGGGTTAGCATCAAGCATAGTTTGATAAATCCACTAAACAAATTATTGGAGAATATCAAGGCGCTTTCTACCGGTGATTTGACCCAAAATATTACTGTTTCAGGCAGGAATGAAATGAGTACGTTAGCCGTTGGCCTGAAACATATGCAAAAAGAGTTTATCACTACTGTTACCAGTGTTCGTCAGAGCAGCGAAAGTATTTATAACGGAACCAGTGAAATTGCCGCTGGAAATAATGATCTCTCCTCGCGTACTGAGGAACAGGTTGCTTCTTTGGAAGAAACCGCCGCTAGTATGGAGCAATTGACTGCAACTGTGCGTCAAAATGCAGAAAATGCTCGTCAGGCAAGTAATCTGGCTGATAGTGCTTCTGACGTTGCCCGTCAGGGTGGGAAAGTGGTGGCGAATGTTGTACAGACAATGCGTGAAATTGCCGGCAGTTCTCAGAAAATTTCCGATATTACCAGTGTTATTGATGCTATTGCGTTCCAAACTAACATCTTGGCGTTGAATGCCGCAGTGGAAGCCGCACGTGCCGGCGAACATGGGCGAGGTTTTGCTGTTGTGGCAGGCGAAGTGCGTAACCTCGCACAGCGTAGTGCTGAGGCGGCAAAAGAGATCAAAGCATTAATAGAAGATTCAGTAAGCCGCGCGGATACCGGTTCAGTTCTGGTTGAGAGCGCCGGTGAAACAATGAATAACATTGTCAGTTCAGTAACCCGCGTCACTGACATTATGGGGGAAATTGCATCTGCATCCGATGAACAAAGCAGAGGAATAACTCAGGTTGGTCTGGCTATCTCCGAAATGGATCGTGTCACACAGCAAAATGCGGCTTTAGTTGAGCAATCCGCTGCGGCTGCGACTGCGCTGGAAGATCAAGCGGCGGGATTGAAGAAATTGGTTTCTCTGTTCCAGTTACCGAGTCTTGACGAGAAGCCGCAGTCTGAAACAAAAACTGAGCATTTGCCTGTGGCTAAGACTCCTCCGGCTAAATCGAATCCACTGGTGTTGAAGAAAGTCAACAATGTGGAAGAGCAAGCTAATTGGGAAACATTTTAAAACACTAAGCGATAACCACGGCTGCATATGCAGCCGTTAACAGAGGTGATTACATGTTAGGCAGGCTTCGTATATCAACCAGTTTATATCTGTTACTGATGATGTTTTGTGTAATGCAGATAATCTCAAGTGGTTTATCACTTGGAATCATTCACGCAGATCAATCCTATATTGAACGAATTGATCTGGGAACACAGAAGAGGGATACCTTAGGATTGAGCTGGGCCGCTTTGCTACAATCGCGTAATACACTTAATCGAATCGCTGTAGGGAAAACGCTGCAACAATCTGAAGCTCATGTTGAGAGTATGGTCGCTAATGTTAAGGAGACCTTGGATAGGGCTGAGATGCATTTTGCCGAGTTTATTGCGCTGCCTAAATTAAATGAAGAAGACGGCAGTAGTGTATTACTGGCCTCGGTAGAAACCAGTTATAAGGAATATATCAGAGCGCTTAGAGAACTCTCAGCGTTTTTAGAAAGTGGTAATTATGATGCCTTCTTAAACCAGCCGACAGAAAAGTATCAGCAGCAACTTGAGTCTGATTTCAATCATTATATGCAGTATATCGGCGAGGAGATTACAACCGCCGTTCAAGATGGTCGTCTTTATTACCGAATTTCAGTTGCCATGTTTGCAGGTGCGATCTTAATGGTATTGGTTGTTGCCTGGGCGGCTCATTGGTGGTTGAAAAAGAATCTTCTCAGACCTTTTGCCAATATGCGTAGTCACTTTCAGAATGTTGCGGAAGGGAAACTCAATAAAGAAGTTTCTGTTTTCACTCAAGATGAAATTGGTGAAGTGTTCCTCAAATTACGCGAAATGCAACGTTCACTGGTTAATTCCATTACTTTGGTAAAAGAGAATACGAACTTAATGTATAGCGGTATTCAGGAAATTACTCAGGGTAATACTGATCTCTCTTCCCGTACTGAGGAGCAGGCTGCATCACTGGAAGAAACAGCCGCCAGTATGGAACAACTGACAGCAACTGTACGTCAGAATGCGGAAAATGCTCGCCAGGCCAGTGAGTTGGCGGTATCTGCATCGAAAACAGCCTCTAAGGGAGGTGAACTGACCGTTGATGTTGTGGAAACAATGGATGCAATTGCCAATAGCTCACAGAAAATCAGTGCCATCATCAGCGTTATTGATGGCATTGCATTTCAGACCAACATTCTGGCGCTGAATGCGGCGGTAGAAGCCGCACGGGCAGGTGAACAAGGTCGAGGTTTCTCTGTTGTTGCTGGCGAAGTGAGGGATCTTGCTCAACGAAGTGCCGAAGCAGCGAAAGAGATTAAAACATTAATTAATGAATCCGTTCAACGGGTAAGCCAAGGCTCCGAATTAGTTAGCCATGCAGGAAAAACCATGAATGAATTGGTCGTTTCTGTAAACCAGGTCACGGATCTGATGGCTGAAATTGCTGCGGCATCGGATGAACAAAGTCGGGGTATTCATCAGGTAGCACAAGCTGTTACCCAGATGGATCAGGTTACTCAGCAGAATGCTGCATTGGTTGAACAGTCAGCCGCGGCAGCGGCGGCACTTGAAGACCAGGCAGATATTTTGGTGCAAATAGTGGCACAGTTTGAGTTACCAGATAATTCAGAAAATAGGCTTGAAAATGAACTTTCACTGACGCTGAGGTCTGCGGATAGCGAAGGGGCAGTCAGTCAGACTCGTTGAGGCCAGATGAAATCAAATTTAATTGCTTCAGCGACAAGTAGTTTGCCACCTTCGCCGCTGAATCACATGATTCAGCGTTATACCATGTCGGATGCGCATTTTGGGCGCATCTGCCAGCTTATATATCAACGTGCGGGTATTGTGCTGGCCGCACATAAACGGGAGATGGTTTACAACCGTTTAATTCGGCGTTTGCGTACCCTTGGAATACGTGATTTTGGGCAATACTTGTTCATTCTTGAAAACGACATCAATAGTGAGAGTGAGGAGTGGCAAGAATTTATCAATGCGTTGACAACTAACCTGACGGCTTTTTTCAGGGAAGCTCATCATTTTCCTCTGTTAGCTAAACATGCAAGTAAGAAGAGTGGATCGTACCGGGTATGGAGTGCGGCGGCATCGACAGGAGAAGAGCCATATTCGATTGCAATGACGTTAAGCGATGTGTTGGGAGAGCGTTTTCAGCGGGTAAAGATTATTGCCAGTGATATTGATACCCATGTACTGGAAAAAGCCCGCAAAGGGGTTTATCGATTGGATGAATTGCGCCAACTGACCGATCAACAGAAAAAGCGTTACTTTTTTAAAGGTGTTGGATCTTATGAAGGTTATGCTCGTATCCGGCCCCAACTTGCTGACATGGTGACATTCCAGCGTCTAAACCTGTTAGATCCCCATTGGCCGTTTGAAGAGAAGTTTGATGCCATCTTTTGCCGTAATGTTATGATTTATTTTGATAAAAAGACGCAGGAACGGATACTGCGTCATTTTGTTGCTTTGTTAAAACCCGATGGATTGCTCTTTGCAGGGCACTCTGAAAATGTCACTCAAATAAGCCGGGAATTCTACTTGCAAGGACAGACCGTTTACGGTGTAGGCCGGGCAAGGAGAGGTCATGAATAAGATAACTGTTCTTTGTGTCGATGATTCAGCGCTTATGCGTCAAATCATGCGAGAGATCATCAATAGTCACCCGGATATGGAGGTAGTGGCTTGTGCGCCAGATCCACTGGTGGCACGTGATCTCATTAAAAAGCATAATCCACAAGTACTCACGCTGGATGTTGAAATGCCGCGCATGGATGGTATTGATTTTCTAGAAAAATTAATGCGCTTACGGCCAATGCCTGTGGTTATGATCTCTTCTCTGACAGCCAAAGGTTCCGAAATCACATTAAGGGCATTGGAACTTGGTGCTGTTGATTTTGTAACCAAACCTCAATTGGGTATTCGTGAAGGCATGTTGGCTTACAGTGAGCTTATTGCGGAGAAAATACGAACAGCGGCACAGGCTAAATTATCTGTGCCAATAGCTACACCGATAAATTCTGTGCCTTTAAGTTTTAAGCCTCTGTTGTCCAGTGAAAAACTGATAGCAGTTGGTGCTTCTACTGGCGGAACAGAAGCAATAAAGAATTTGTTGCAACCGTTACCTATCACCAGCCCGGCACTGCTTATTACTCAACATATGCCACCTGGTTTTACTCGTTCCTTTGCTGAACGGTTGAATAAACTTAGCCAAATTACCGTAAAAGAGGCTGAAAATGGTGAACGGATTTTGCCGGGGCACGCTTACATTGCTCCGGGTGATCGCCATATGGAACTGTGCCGTAATGGTGCTGATTACCAGATTCTAATCACCGATGCACCGGCTGTTAATCGTCATCGTCCGTCTGTAGATGTGTTATTTCGATCAGTGGCTAAATTTGCCGGGAGAAATGCTGTCGGTGTGTTGCTGACCGGCATGGGCAGTGATGGCGCAGCAGGTTTACTGGAGATGAAACAAGCAGGAGCGTACACATTGGCGCAGGATGAAGCGAGTTGTGTGGTATTTGGTATGCCGAGAGCCGCGATACAGATGGGGGCGGTGGATGAGGTGATGGACATACATAAAATAAGTAAGAAAATGCTGGCAAAAATAAGCTTAGGGCAGGCTGTCCGTATTTAACGGTTGTCGGATAAATTTAATTTTTTTAGCGGCTCTGTGCTGACTGGTAAATAATTTCAAGGAGTTTTTATGGCGAATAAGGATCTGAAATTTCTGGTGGTTGATGATTTTTCAACCATGCGTCGCATTGTTCGTAACCTTTTAAAAGAATTGGGCTTTAATAATGTAGAAGAAGCTCAAGATGGGGCAGAAGCCCTGGCTAAAATTCGTTCATCTCACTTTGACTTTATTATTTCCGATTGGAATATGCCCAATATGGATGGTTTAGAGTTGCTAAAAGTCATTCGTGAAGATGCCCAATTGGCTAAGATACCGGTTTTGATGGTGACAGCAGAAGCGAAGAAAGAAAACATCATTGCCGCCGCACAAGCCGGGGCTAGTGGTTATGTTGTTAAACCTTTTACCGCAGCTACTCTGGAAGAAAAGCTCAATAAAATATTTGAAAAACTGGGCCTCTAAGGAGAGATAATGAGAGTAAATCCAGTCATGCCAAGGGATGAGACCATTAGCGCCAGTGAAATTATCAGCCGTATCGGCCAGCTTACGCGCATGTTGCGTGATAGTTTACGTGAGTTGGGATTGGATAAAACTATTGCTCAGGCGGCTGAGGCAATACCTGATGCGAGAGAACGTTTGGACTATGTTGTACAGATGACAGCGCAGGCGGCGGAAAGGGCGCTTAATTGCGTTGAAGCGGCGCAACCTCGTCAGAATGAATTAGAGTCATCGGCAATATCACTGAAAAAACGTTGGGATGAGTGGTTTGAAAACCCAGTTGAGATGCCTGTGGCACGTTCATTGGTTATGGATACCCGGAATTACCTCAATACGGTACCTGAACATACCGCATTCACTAACGCTCAACTGCTAGAGATCATGATGGCGCAAGATTTTCAGGATCTTACCGGTCAGGTTATTAAGCGGATGATGGATGTTATTCAGGAAATAGAAAAACAGCTAGTGATGGTATTAATGGAAAACATGCCGGCTGATCAAGTGATAAAAACCAAGAAAGAGACAGACAGTTTGCTAAATGGTCCGCAGGTGAATCAAAATGGCGTGGGTGTTATCGCTAATCAGGCTCAAGTTGATGATCTACTGGATAGCTTAGGTTTCTGAATAAACGTGGCAGGGGTAAACCTGCCACTCAGGATTAAAGATTTTCTGGAAATTGTTGACCACTACATAATAGAGACCGGATAACTTTTATCGTCAGACGGTGGGTTATGTGTCCAACGATATCTGCCTCCAAAAGTGCGCAGATGTACCGCAATTTTGTTCTCCCTTTCAGGCCACGGGAGTTTTCGTTCGCCACCCGATATGTAATTATTGCAGCTAATGGATCATAAATAATAACGTATTATCGATTGGATTGAGCGAGGTTAAATTTTTGTTTGATGATGAGAATAGCTTCACCTCTATTCATAACATTGACAGCTTAACGAAGGCGGTTTTATTGCTGAAACGTCATTAGCGGATTTTTATCCACCATCACGAACAAATATTGGCTGTTGTCCGTGCAGGTGGACGACTCAATTACATTTTTAATCAATTGCCCTAAAACCCATCACCAATAGAGAAGGAGCAGAGGATAATATGACACAGCATAAAGAAAAATTTGATGGTTTGGCTAAAGGTTATGATCGCTACCGCCCTCGTTACCCGCAGGTACTTTTCCGTGAAATTTGCCATTGGCTGCCTAAAGACAGGGCATTGTCTGTTGTCGATATTGGTGCCGGAACTGGCATTGCTCTCGAAGGGCTGGCAAATCTGCTTGGTCAGCAACACCACTACACTGCCATTGATATTTCGCAGGATATGATCGACACCGGTAAACAGAAACTGCCGTGGGTCAATTGGTTACATGGCAGTGCTGAACAGCATCTCGCCAATGTGGGTAATCCTGACTTAATCATGGCAGCACAATCTTTTCAATGGATGGATCGGGCAACGGTGTTAAATCTGGTCAGAAACAGTTTGGCAGAGAATGGCATCATAGCGATCCTGCAAAATAACCGAGATTACCGGCATAGTGAATTTTTGAATGAGTATGAAAATCTTCTGGAAGAATTAAGCCCTAACTATAGCCGTCATTATCGGAATTTTGATTATGCGCAGGAATTGAATACTGCATTCCTGCATGAAAATGCCCTCCATATTACACTCAATACCTGCTGGAGTATGCCTATTCCCGGCGAAGCATTTATCGGGATGAGTCGTTCATCGACTCAAGTGCAACGTGCTTTAGCTGCCCACGGTGAGTTATTTATCGGAAGATTAAAAATGCTGGTGGATAAATATCAATTTGAGGGAAAATTGGAAATTTTATATGAAAGCCAACTGTTTATGGTTGTTAAGCGGGTTAATTCTGGAAATGAATAATGTCAGAAATAGCGATCAGCTTCTCTATACCAATTGAGGAAAATATCAAGGGAATATTGGCACTTTGCAAGACGTTTATCTGCCATTTGTGGTTGATTTTATGCCGACAGCACTGAATGAAACGCTTGTCAGTATTATGGAGAAGCTAATTTATTGGAAAATTGCTAAATATGGTAATCAGGTTGTTGCCATCCATGTTGTTACATATGACAACTGCTACCAAAGGTGAAACAGTTTACAGCCGCTGTTTCACCTTCTCTTTGGAAGCCGACTAATATAACAAAAGCGTAGCGATAATATCTAAACCAAATACAACATCCAGAGAGCGCCAAATTTTTATTACAGCGATATCCTACTTAATGAGGTACTTCAAATTTAAAGTAATCGCTGAGGAGAGTTATCTTATCGTCCATAATTTCGATTAATGTCACGCCCATATTGCTATAAATATCACTATTTTTACGACGCCCTTCATTTTCCCAAATAACGCAAGCTTGGTTATTACTAGCAATGAAACCAGTTTGCGTAAAATGTAAATATTCAAAATTTGAGAACAGTTTCTTGAGAAAAATAAGCGACATCTTTTTACCTACCATTGGAGGAATACCCGGATAATAAAGTGAAATATCTTCGGAAAAAATATTATCCAGTCGTTTAAGGTCATACTGATTCATTGAGATAAGAAGTTCTGCGGTTAATTCATTTATTCGGTTCATCATGTTTTGTCCTCTGTTTTATTTATTTACCGACATAATCGTGTTATTTAGGCTTAGCTGACGACTTCATTTTCCTGCTGCAAAACGTTCAATCGTTGCACCAGTTGGCTGACCCTCGGTGCGTTAAATAGATCGCGCAACGTGATTTCAACGCCGAAGTCACTACGCACTCTTGCTATTACCCGCATTGCAACCAAAGATTCGCCGCCAAGCTCAAAGAAATTGTCCTCTGGAGAGATATTTTCTAATCCCAACAACTCGGCAAACAGACGACAAAGTGCGAGTTCCTGTGGACTGGAAGATTCACTTTCATTGACTACCGCACTGTTCCATATAGGTTTCGGCAACGCTTTACGATCTAACTTTCCATTAATGGTTAACGGGAAGTGATCAAGTTGCACTATGGCCGCTGGAATCATCGCTTCGGGCAAGCGTGTGGCTAGACTGGACCGTATTAGCTGTGGTTCAAGGGTAATACCCTGATGAGCAATGACATAACCCACCAACCGCTTCTGTTGACCTTCATCTTCACGCACAATGACCTCGGACTGCACGATATCAGGGTGTGCATTTAGCGCTGCCGCCACTTCGCCCAATTCAATACGGAAGCCGCGGATTTTAACCTGATCGTCAGTGCGGCCAAGGAAGTCCAATACCCCATCCCGACGCAATCTTGCCAGGTCGCCAGTGCGATACATACGCGCATCTGTGCCGACAAAAGGATCAGCTATAAAGCGTTCAGCCGTGAGCTCAGGACGATTTAGATAACCACGCGCTACTCCTGCGCCGCCCACATATATCTCACCCACAAAACCTACCGGAACCGGACACTGAGCTTCATCAAGAATATAGATACTGAGATCATCAATAGGTTCACCAATAAGGCTTGAAGCAGGCTGCGCAATGACTTCACGTGAAAGAGGGAAATAGGTCACATGTACAGTGGTTTCAGTAATACCATACATGTTGATCAATTGAGGTGCGTTATCAGCGTGTCTTTGATACCACTCCCCCAGGATATGGGCATTCAGCGCTTCTCCGCCAAAAATCACTATGCGCAGCGCCAAACTCTGCCCAAGCTTAGGGGCTTCGCGATCAGCATGGATCAGCGCCTGAAATGCTGAGGGCGTTTGGTTTAACACCGTCACTTTTTCGCTAACCAAAAGCTGCAAAAAATCTGTAGGTGAACGGCTGACTTCCCAGGGAACAATTACCAGTTTTCCGCCATTCAACAATGCTCCCCAGCACTCCCAGACAGCAAAATCAAAAGCATAAGAGTGAAACATTGTCCAACAATCAGTTTCAGAGAAATTAAACCAGCGTTGAGTACTTTGTAGCAAACGCATCACATTGTGATGAGTCACTACCACGCCCTTGGGTACACCGGTGGAACCAGAGGTGTAAATGATATAAGCGGGATGTGCTGAAATCAGCGGTTGCAAGCGCTCTTTATCAGACAGATCAGCAACGCTTTGCATTTCCAGATGGGCGATCAACTCGGGATCATCTAGCGATAATATGGGGGTATGGGTTGCCAGGCGTTGCGCAATTTCACGGGTGGTGATCACACAAGCGGGTTTAGCATCGTCAATCATAAAATCAAGACGACTTTGCGGATAATCCGCCTCCACTGGCACGTAAGCAGCCCCAGCCTTGATGATAGCCAGCAGTGTCACCATCATCTCAATAGAACGTGGTAAGCAGACCATAACACGCTGTTCCGGGCCTATTCGCCGGGATACCAGATAGCGTGCCAGTTGGTTAGCACGTTGGTTCAATACCGTATAGTTCACATTCTCCTGTTGATAAGTCAGCGCCACATTATTCGGCATTGCAATTGCTTGTTGTTCAAAGCGTGAGGTCAGTGTTTCCTCATTATTTGATTCTGTGCGCCGTGCAGGTAATAGGCTCTCTCCCAGGTGCCAGCCTGGCAATGTCAGTTCACCAATGGGGCGTGATATATCTGCCAGCAATTCAGTGATGAAGTGCTGAAAAAGAGATTTTTGAAGGTCAATATCGTGGGAAGTGTAGAGGTTATCATTGGTATCGAGCGTAAACTGCAAATTGCCGCCTTCGTCATGATAATAAATGGTCACAGAGAGGTCTTCTACCGGCCCACTGGACAAATTTTTGGTACGCCCAAAGTTACCCGCAAAGCTTACATTGCTGTTAAACAGCATCACATTAATATTCTGCGCAAACAAGCGGGGGGCAGAACCATTTCGCTGTAAATCACGATAGATATCTTCAGAGCGATACTGCTGATGTTTGAGCAACTGGCGGATTTCCTGGCTGACCTGTTTACTAATGTCGCCTATGGAATGAGCAGGATCTATTGTCAGACGCAGAGGTAATACATTAGATACCATGCCTGGAATACTACGTAACGCACGCCCTGAACGCGCAGTGACTGGCATACCTAAAGTAATATCCTGCTTATCGGTCATACGAGAAATCCAGGAAGCAACGATAGCAATAATAATTTGTGCCATACTGCTTCCGCTCTCTTCACTCAGAGTATGCAGAATGTCGTTGACCTTTGCCGGGATTTCACACTGGGTGCAACTGAACGAACCTAAGTCGGCGAACTGACCGGGTTTCGCCCCTACGGCAAGGCTCTGTGGCTCACTTCGTCCTGCCATATACTGTGACCACCACTGGCGGTCATGTTGAAAATTTTCCGAGCGGCGATATTCTTCATCAAAAGCTAACAGATCGCTAAGGGGGCCGAAAGGATTTTCCAGCTCATCAGCGCCAGTAAATTTCTGGGTGTACAGTTCAGCAAGCCGCTGAATCAGCAACGTAGTGCCAAAGGCATCACTAGCCAAATGATGGACACGAATAAACAAAAAATAGTGTTCATCACTGATTTTTAGCAGCGCAAAACCAAACAACGGCCCCTGTGTTAACTCCATCGGCCGCACCAATTCAGCCTTCATCCAGATTTCAGCTTCTGTTAACGCATCCATATGGTTAGATAGATCAATAAGCGGGCAACTCCATTGCAGATTAGTAACGATCTGTTGCTGTGGTCCTTGTGGGTGTTGCACAACTATCACCCGTAAACATTCAGCTTCATCTATCAACTGGGACAGTGCTGTGTTAAGTGTCTCAATATCGATAGCGCCTGAAATATCAATATAACAACCCGTATTATAAATTCCTGCGCTTACATTTAATTGTTCAGCCAGCCAAATTTCCTGCTGTGCTGCGGTCAGGGGGTAATAGGTTCCTTGATGTTGTTTCATAATTAATCCTCACAGGCTGGTGATCTTTTTATTTATACAAACCGCGTAATTTAATGTCTGCCTGAGAACCACGTAGCAAAATCAATATGGCGCAGAAGCAAACAACGACAGCAATAACAAAGGGAAGACCTTGAAAATAGAGAGATTGTCCCTGACGAGATGAAAAATGCAGCAAGAATGCACCCAACAGCGGTGAAGCCGTGATCGCCAGACCCAACATACAGTTCTGCGCTCCCAGATACTCCCCTTGTCGCTCATTGCCTGCACGCAACGAAATCAAAGCACGAAGCGTTGAGTCGCTGATCAACGCCAGTGCATGCAAAGCAATTGCCCCCGCAACAATAAGGGGTGATACGGCCAGGCTATAAGCGATAAACGCCAACATATAGAGTCCGTAACCGATGATCGCTGTGCGGTATTCGTTACAGCGCGTCACGAACATTTTTAGCAACCAAGTTTGCGTTATGATAATCCCGATGCCGAGCCCGGTGAGAGCCAGACCGTTTTCACGTGGCCCCCAGCCCAAACGTATTTCATTGAGTAAGACAAAACAGGCCAGAAAAATACCGTAAACCACCATGCCAAGAGCTGAAGCATAAACCAATCGTCTCAGTACCCCATCCGTAGCCAGTAGTTTCAAGCTGCCCACAGGATTGGCCCGGCGCCAGTCGAACGAGCGCCGGTTCTCTTTGGTCAGACTTTCGTTCAGAACAAACATGGCGGCAATAGCGTTCACTGCTGCCAGTGAGCCAGCAATTACAAACGGAAGGCGAGGTGTAATCATGCCTAATAACCCACCAAAGGCAGGCCCGGCAACCATGCCGAAGCCGAGAACACCACTGACCAGACCAAAACGCGCGGCTCGCTGTGCTTCTGGCGTAACATCTGCTACGTAAGCCGATGCAGCGGAAGTACTGGCGGCAGTGGAACCCGAAAAAAATATACCGGCCACCAGCCATCCCAGCGACGGTGCGGTTGCCACCAGCGTATAGCTCAACGCTGTTCCAAACAGTGTTGCAAGCAGTACCGGTCGCCGTCCCCAAGCGTCGCTAAGCGTTCCTAACAGTGGGGCGAAAAGGAACTGTGCAAAAGCATATAGTGAGACAAATAACCCGATTAACGGCACACCCGCTTCCGGTGGTTGCGGGGCAATCTCCCGTAACAGATCGGGTAAAACGGGAAGGACAATTCCGATACCCAGAGCATCCACAGCCAACGTCATTAGGATGACGGCCAATCGGCGTTTATGCTGTCGGTTTTCAGGAAAGTGAACCGTTGGGGAAGAATCGCTCATACCTGTCCCCCTTTTATGATCAACGGAAAGTGATGGATTATCGCCTGCGATACATGTGCCACGTGCTCTTCCATCAGACAGCTATAATGATTCCCCGGCACTTCTGCGATGCGAATGGGCAGGCTGGAGAACTTCTCCCAACCCCAGGCGTTGGTCTCCCGGATTTCTGGTACAACAACCCCTTTCGGTAAGGGTTCCATCGCTTTTATTAACAGCATAGGAATTGGCGACTGTACGGGTATTGGACGATATTTCGGGGACATATCCGATGCGGCCCGATAGACATTGAACAATCCGCTAATCGAGCTCATATCATTCTGTGCGTGAATCAACGAAAAACGTTTTAGTTGCTCTTGGATATAGCTCAGTAACGCTTCACGTGGTAATGCACGCATTTCGTCGTCGTCCAGGCTGTCGATCATTTCCAGTCGGTCAGTATAGTAGGCAAAAATACCAAGAATAACTTTGGCGATATCAGCATCTTCCTGATACGGAACCGGTGCATAGGGTGGTGCGGCAGAGTCGAGTAGTATTAGAGAACCGATGCTTTCTCCCTCAGCATGAAGCTGCCGTGCCATTTCATAAGCCACCTTGCCGCCCAATGAATGACCGCCGATATGATATGGCCCCTGCTTCTGTACCGAACGCAAACAGGCAATGTAATGCGTTGCTATTTCTTCCACTGATTGATGCGGCGCAGTTTTTCCATCAAGCCCCAAATATTGCATACCGATAAATGGCAGTTCTCGTGGTAACGCCGCGGCCAGAGGCATAAATTGGGTAACATTGCCGCCCATACCCGGCACACAAAATAGGGGTGAGTAATTACCATTACCGCCGTGATTAATTGGCACCAGACAGTAGCGGATATGGGCATTCTCAGGAGCTTGGCTCTTTTTATCGTCAGATAGAGAACGGACAACACGTGCCATTGTCGGCTGTTCGAGAAACTCCGCCAGCGTCAGACAGTGTTGGAAATGATCACGCAAACGGGAGATCATCTGTGTTGCCAACAGCGAATGGCCACCCAGTTCGAAGAAATCATCTTCCAGGTTAATCGTCTCTTCACCCAGTAGCTCATACCACAATTGACGAACCGCTTCCTCTGGGCTGGCAGAATCAGATATCGCTGATGAATTCTGTAATTGCGCACTCCGAACAGTAGTAAATTTACTGACAACGATCTGTGCTTCCATTCCGGCGATAGCCAGATCGAAAATAGCGCAGCCCTCTTGATTACTGAGACCAATCACACTTTCTTTACGGCGGGCAGCATAATCCACGGCCATTCCTACTTCTGACCAAGTATCCCAGTTAACTGACGTTACCGGTATAGCCTGTTGTCGCCAGTAGTGCGCTACAGCATCAAGATAACGGTTCGCCGCCGCGTAGTCTGCCTGACCAATGCCCCCTACCAATGAGGCAAGTGAAGAGCACAACAGAACAAAGTCGAGAGGGTCCTGACTAATCGCTGTCATCAGTTGCTGGGTACCACTGACTTTTGCCGCCATCACATGCCGCCAGCCCTGCGATGTGCCATGCTCCAGCAATCCACTGGCTTCAATACCCGCGGAGTGAATCACACCGTTGATAGCGCCAAATTTTGCCCGCATCTGTGCCAATGCTTCATTTAATGCCACACCGTCAGCAACATCGGCGCGTAACATCATGATTTCAGCGCCCGATTTCCGTAACACATCGAGTAAAGCTTCACTTGCCGCATTAGTTCCCCGGCGGCTCAAAATACCGAGTTTAACCTTGCTGCATTGATTGCTGATGTGACGTGCCAGTGACTGACCGATACCCCCCAGTCCACCCGTAATCAGATAAACACCACCATCACGCAGAATTTGTCGGCGAGGTATCTCATCAAGCTCAGTAAATGTCTGTAATTCACGTTCACCCTGTTTAAGCGAAATGCTGGTAACCGGTATTCCTTCTGTCGTCTCTTCCGGTTGCATATCCGTATACAGTTCCGCAATCAGCGATTGATATGTAGCAAAAGTGTCATCATTTAGATCGATATGACGTGCAGAACATCCCGGATACTCGGCCGCCAATATTCCGAGCAAACCAAGCGCGGGTGCGGCATGACAGGCTTCTAGCACTTTGGCTGCCTGTAGTCCGCGGGAAATCAGGGTAATATTAAAAACCCTGTGATGACCGGTAAGTGCTTTAATTGCAGCCGCCAGTTGTTCAAATGCAGCCTCTGGTTGAGAAATCCCCGCCGCAGTCCAGCACCAGATAATACGTTCTGGTAGCACTTGTTGTTGTATCAGGCAATCTATCAGTCGTTGATAATCTTCGGGTTGATCCTGACGCAAACTAAAGCGGTAAGTATCCTGTTGCAGAAATTGATCAGCATCTTCAACAACAATACTACCGGGCGCCGCCGCTTGCCATAAATCACTCAGTCCAGCGGCTTGGGCGCCAAAAATCAGCCACGGCGCACGATTTTGCTTTGCTTCGCCTAGCGGCTTCGGCAGCCATTGAGGGTGACGACACCACTGGGCTACATTCGCCTCACGTGCTGGCTGGCGTGGTAAGGAATTGAACTGGCGTAAATTGTAACCGTGAATTTCAACCAGCACCTGCTTGCAATTCTGACTCTCATCCCAACTAAATAGCGTTATGTCATAAGTCCGAGGGGCCGTCTCAACCGCCAGACTGTAAAATTCGGCGCATAATGGTTGATGCAGCGTCAGCGAACCATAATGGAACGGTATTGAAGCATCGCCCGGCAACAGACAGGCATGTAAGAATACCGTGCCTAAATCGAGTAAAGCCGGATGTAATGCAATATCAGGCAAATCATCGATAAATGCCGGATTGAGTCGCAACTGCGCCAACGCACAGCGATCACCCATCCACACACCTGCAATGCATTGCCAGCGCGGTCCATAGTCAGCAAATGCTTGATTGAAACGCTCCGATGCTTCTGCAACTTCTTCAAGCTGCAAATTCCGACGTAACTCATAAGGTGAAACAATCTCTGCTGGTGGAGAGCATACGGCAGTAACATTGCCGTTTGCATGGAGTTGCCACATGTCATCACCATCACCGCGAGATTCCAGCGTAAAAGCAAAGCCGTTATCAATGGCGGTCAAGCTGATGCGTATCTGACGCTCAACACCTGCCGATAATACCAACGGCGAGGGGAAGTAAACTTCACTGAAAGTAGCCGTGCCGCCGGGTTGCAATTGGTGAAAAGCACGACGCACTAATTCCAGGCAACCTGTGCCCGGTAATACGCCTTGCCCTTCGAAGATGCGATGTTCATCAATAAACCAGACATGATCATCTAGCTTACAAGTAAACTGTGTGACTCCCTCTCTATCTGATAACTGTGTGAAAGTCGGTAATTTTCTCCGTTGTGTACTTATGACGGCGGCTGATGTAGTGACAGGATGTTCCAACCAGAGATGTTGGCGTTGGAAGGGGTACGCTGGCAGCATAACCCGATGTAATTTGTGTGAATGACCAAATGCAGCCCAATCGATAGCGACTCCTTGCTGCCACAACTGCCCGATGGCATTAAGCAGCACCTCTTCATCCGATTTCTGCTGATGAGTACGGCGCATCGTGGTCAGTATCTGAGCTTGGCCTATTTGCTGTAGATCTTTCAGCATGCTGGTCAGCGCACTCCCGGGACCTACTTCAAGCAGGATTGGATTGTCATAACGGTTCAGCAGCGTAAGAATACCATCATAGAAGCGTACTGGCCGACGCAGATGATCTCCCCAATAACCAGAATTATCGCGATCCTGTTCACTGAACCAACTGCCGCTGATGTTGGATATCATCGGAATGGTACCAGATTGTAGCGTGAAGCCTGCGCTGAATTCCCGCATCTGTTGTGCGGCAGCATCCATCAATGAACTATGAAATGCATGTGATGTCGTTAGTCGTCGGCAAGAAATACCGGCCTTGTCGCATTCTTCTTCCAGTACAGCGATATTGTCATGGCTGCCGGTTATCACACACTGCTCAGGCCCGTTGAACGCTGCAAATTCACACTCTGGCGCCAGTGAAACCATGCGTGCAGATGATGCCTGTACTGCCAGCATTGCCCCTGTGGGCTGACGCTGCATGATTGCAGCCCGATTTGCTACCAATGCCAGTGTATCTTCCAGCTCGAGCATACCCCCAACACAGGCCGCAACCAGTTCACCGAGGCTATGACCAATCATTGCTTGAGGTGTAATACCCCAAGCTTGTAACTGGCGGGCCAGAGCATACTCAACAGTGAACAGGGCAGGCTGGGTATAACGTGTAGCATTTAACCGACTGATAGCATTGTCACGTTCCGATTGCGGATAAATTAACTGCCTGATATCCAGTTTGATGTGTGGCTGTAGCAGTTCGGCGCAGCGATCAAATTGCTGGCGGAATACACCATCACGCAGATAGAGCGACTGGCCCATTTCAATAGACTGACTGCCTTGTCCCGGAAACATAAAAATCACCGGCCGATGCTGTTGTTTGCGACTAACCGTCTGCGGCGATAGCCGGTGTAGTTGATTGATTAATTGCTCCCGATCTTTTCCCATCACAAAAGCACGCTCACTGAAAGTGCTGCGTCCTTGCTGCAAAGTCCCGGCAATATCCGCTAATGGCTGATTACCGGTAGTCAGTGCTACTGCCAGGCGTTCCCCTTGCTGAATCAACGCTTGCGGCGTTTTCGCTGAAATCGGCAACAGATGCCAGCGCTCGTTATCTAATATACGGTCATCTTGCTGACGCGGAGCTTCTTCCAGAATAAGGTGCGCATTCGTGCCGCCAATGCCGAAAGAACTTACACCGGCACGACGTGGCTTACTGGTTTGCGGCCACGGGCATGCGGTATTGATCACGGAAAACGGGGTCTGTTCGAAGTGGATTGCAGGATTGGGTTGATGATAGTGAATACTTGGCGGCAAAGTCTGGTGACACAACGCCAACACGGTTTTGATGACTCCCGCGATACCGGCTGCCGCATCAATATGTCCTATATTTCCTTTCACAGAACCTATTGCACAACTCCCTACAGGCAACACTTCACTATCAGACAGTTCCAGGAAAGCCTGAGTCAGCGCACGCACTTCTATCGGATCGCCTAAAGTGGTTGCCGTACCATGTGCTTCGATATAACTGATGCTGGCAGGCGATACCCCGGCATTACGCAGCGCGTCTTTGATCACTGAGGATTGGCCGTCAATACTTGGTGCTGTGTAACTCACCTTTTGTGCACCATCATTATTGACAGCAGAACCTTTAATTACCGCATGGATGGTATCGCCATCTGCCAAAGCAGCGGACAGACGTTTTAGTAATATCATCCCACCGCCACTGCCGCTGGCTGTACCATTGGCCGCAGCATCAAATGGTCGGCAGAGGCCATCTGGAGACATAATTCCACCACTGACATGGACAAAGCCAACCTGTTGCGGATCGAGTGCTACAGCACCTGCCAACGCCATGTCACATTCACTGCGTCGTAAGCTTTCGCAGGCAAAGTGAATAGCGGTGAGTGATGACGAGCAGGCGGTGCCGATACTGACAGCCGGTCCGCTAAGGTTCAGCTTGTAAGCGGCACGTGTGGCGATAAAATCCTTGTCATTACCTATTTGCCACTGACCGGGATCGAGGTGCATCCGGTCTTTATTGGGCATGACGTTTTCCAGCAGGTAATAGTTGAAGCCACTACTGCCAAAGACGCCCACCGAACGCGGTGTACTATCATTGCCATAGCCGGATAATTCCAACGTTTCCCATGCCATCTCAAGAAACAACCGCTGTTGTGGGTCCATCACCTGCGCTTCACGTGATGAATAACCAAAGAAGCGTGCATCAAACTCGGCACAACCCTCCAGCAAACGTGCGCGTTTGACAAACTGTGGGTGACTTAACAGCGCTAGATCGACACCACGTTGTAACAATTCCTCGTCAGACAACTCCACACTGGCATCATAACCCGCCAGTAATCGCTGCCAAAAAGTGTCGAGATCCGGTGCTTGTGGGAAGCGGCCAGTCATACCAATAATCGCAATAGCATTGCTATCCTGAGTCGAAACATCCAACGTTGGTGTTGTTGTCTTTTCAGTGACTATCTGCGGTGTGACTGCGACAGGTGTTTTTTGCTGCGATAGCGTGTCCAGTAGTTGAGCCTGTTGTCGAATGGTGGGATGAGCGAAAATATCGGTCACAGACAAGTCGCCGCCAAACGCCTCGTTCAATTGCTGGAATAGCGCCATAACCCGTAAGGAGTGGCCGCCAGCATCGAAAAAGTTTTCGTCATAATCTATCTCATCTCTCTCCAGCAGTTCACGCCAGATAGCCTCAACGCGACTAAGTGATGACACAACTTTGGCTGGCAAAGGGGAAGATTGATGCTGACCGGCACGCGTCAGTTTCATTTCAGCCAACGCTTTTAGATCGACTTTGCCCGTAATGCCGGTAGGCAGTGCATCAAGAAAGAACAGCGCTGTCGGCACCATCACTTCACTAACTTGTCGGCGTAATGCGCTCAGGATCTCACTGCGGCTGGTTTCGCCAACAATGTATCCCGCCAACTCTTTATTGCCTTGGCTATCGGTGATCGCCAGCGCTTCGGCCTGACGTACACCCGGTAACGCACTTAGGGCGGCACGTACAGCATTCAGTTCAATTCGATGACCACGGATTTTTACCTGACGGTCAACCCGACCAACAAACTCCAGCGCGCCATCCATGCGTTGGCGCACAATATCGCCGCTACGGTACATGCGAGCTTTTAATTGCGGTGCAAAACTATCGGGCAAAAACACCTCAGCGGTTTTTTCATCCATACCCAGATAGCCCTGTGCAACACAGGTTCCCGCTAAATAAAGTTCACCCAATTCTCCCGGCGCCACGGGCTTTCTCTGTTCATCAAGCAGATAGAAGCGAACATCGCCCATTGGACGCAGCACCAGATTTTGTCCTGCGGCATGATAATCGGTAAGGGATACCACAATCGCACATTCAGTAGGGCCGTATCCATTCATCAGTCTGCGCCCTACAGACCAGCGCTGGGCGACTTCGGGCATACAAGGTTCACCAGTTACGATAAGCACCTGGAGATTAGGCAGCGGTACTAACGGCACTATCGCCAACGCAGAAGGTACAATCCACATATGCGTAATCTGTTTATGTGCCAACCATTCTGTCAGATTACTGCCAGGCAACAGTTGCTGTTTCTTACCGAAGACCACGCAAGCGCCTGTTGCAAGCGCCGGAAAAATTTCACCCAACATCACATCAAACACGGGAGAAGAGTACTGCACTATGCGAGAAGAAGGTTCAAGCCTCAGCTCATCGCGGATTGCCAGAATGTTATGGCAGACACTGCGGTGGGAGACAGCAACACCTTTCGGTTTACCCGTCGATCCCGAAGTGTAAATAACGTAAGCGCAATCATCCGGCTGGCAGATAGCCGCCATAGTCATATAAGGTGCATTGGCTATATCTAACTCATCGATATTAATTGGCGCCAGACCAAGACGCTGGCACAGAGGCGCGGTTTCATTTCGGCACAATATCGCTTTTATTTCCGCATTATCAATCACATACCGATTTGCTGGTTCGGCATTGTCAGGAGCCAGTGGCACAAACACCGCACCAATCCGGTTAATTGCCAGCATTGCCGTGACATTATGTGGATGATGTCCCATCAGAATGCCAACTCGATCACCACGGCCTGCACCTGCTTGTTGTAGTTGCTGCGCCACATATGCCGTTAATATATCAAGCTGCTGATAATTCAGACTCAATTCATCACTTTCCAGCGCCACATGTCTGCCATACCGGGATAGGCTCTGCTGAAACAACTGAAACATTCCCTGTGGCTTATCAACAACAAGTTCTGATTGGGCGCTACTGCCAGCATTAACCGTCAACAAATTAGTCAATGTTGTATCTGGTTTTTCAATGACTTGTGGCAACATAGCTAGCAAATGCTCACTCATCCGTCTCAGAGTGACGGCAGATAACACCCCCGGCATTGCCATAAAGTGAGCGTAAACCTGACCATTTACACGGTTAATAGCCAGTTCCAAATCAATTTTGGCGCGATAATCCCCCAACTCGACATCTGAAACTTTCATGTCTCCCAATGTTGCATTATTGGGTTGATCTAATTCACAGGAAAAAATAGTTTGGAAAACAGGATTCTTACCCGCCACACGAGGCAAATTAAGTGTTTGTACCAAATAATCGAACGGCAAATCACGATTTTCAAGAATGTCGAGACTAACCTGTCGCGTATGCATCAGTAGTTGCTGAAAAGTTTGCAACTCACGGCTATTGATACGTACCGGCAAAGTATTAGCAAAGTAGCCAATCAGCGCATCCCATGCAGGTATGGTGCGCAGCGACACCGGTGTGCCGACTATAAGATCCCGCTCACCACTTTGCTGACGCAACAGGAGTGCAAACAGACTCAACCAGACCATAAACGGTGTACAGTTTTGCTCGCGAGCCAGTTTCTCTACACCTTCAACATACACATGGGGAATAACACAACTTATTGCCGCCGCTTCGTCGGTTGGTGCAACCATATCATTCAGTATCAGAGTCGCTGGCGCATCCGCCAATTGTTGACGCCAGAAATGAATCTGTTGCTGTACCGCCGGTTCAGTCAGTCGAGTGCGTTGCCAGGTAATGAAATGCCCATAGTTTGCTTCTAACACGGGCAGAGTGGGGGCTTTACTTGCCAGACGTGCCTGATAGCAGTGCCGTAACTCATCAAAAAGTATTGCCAGCGAACGACCATCGGAAATAATGTGATGCAGAGTAATACAAAGCACGTGCTCTTGCGGGGACAGCGTAAACAATACCGCTCGGATGAGTGGCCCATTGGCGAGATCGAAACTTGCCATCACTTCTTCCCGCAATTTCGATGCCAGCGCAGACTCGCCGCCGGAGATATTTTGTTGGCGCAGAGGTAGCGTTAATTCAGACGCAACCTGATAACTGGGTTCAAAACTGGATGTTCCATCTGGCCCGCTTACTTTGCTGACTTGACTGGAGAATGTGGTACGCAATACATCATGACGTTGCACTACGTCATTCAATGCCTGCGTTAACGCACTAAAATGCAGATTACCATGCAGACGCAATGTAAAAGGCACGTTGTAACTGCAATCATCCGGCTGTTGCATCGCAATCAACCACAAACTGCGCTGACCGAATGAGAGTAAATCACTGACCTGCGAAACGTGCTGTACAGTAACATGTTGTTCCGAGCTATCCTTTTCAACACAGTCCAGTAACGAGGCCAACCCGACGATAGTCGGATGATTGAAAATAGCGGAAAGCTTAAGCTGAACATCAAATGTCTTATTGATCTGTATAATCAGATTGGCAGCAATTAATGAATTGCCACCACAATAGAAGAAATTATCTTCCGTACCGATGACCTGAACCCCTAACGCCGTTCTCCATAATGCCAGCAATTGTTCTTCGCGGGCGTTAGCTGGTTCTGTCATAGATTCCTGATTTTCTGGCAGCGAAAAATCTGGAACCTGCAAGCGCTTACGATCAACCTTCCCGTTGGGGGTGGTTGGTAATTTATCGAGAAACACGAAAGCACGCGGCATCATATGGCCGGGTAGCCGCAGGGACAAATAACCACGTAACGTGTCAGTATCAGCGGATGACACAACATAGGCGACCAACACTTTATTATTTGTACTGTCATTACAGGCGACAACCGCACACTGGCGCACATCTGCGTGTTCTAATAATGCGCTCTCCACCTCGCCTAATTCGACGCGAAAACCGCGAATTTTAACCTGATGATCACTGCGACCCATGAAATCAATAGTGCCGTCAGCCAGGAAACAGCAAACATCTGAGGTGCGATAAAAACGCGTACCACTAGCATCTACCACAAAACGGCCCTGGCTATCGAATTTGCCGGTAATAAATTTCTCTGCCGTGAGTTGAGGATTATTGAGATATCCTTTTGCTACGGTGACACCAGCAATCAACAATTCACCACTAACGCCAATCGGCACTTGTTGCAGGTGTTTATCAACAATGAACAGCTCACAGCTAGCCAGCGGCCTGCCTAATGGAATGACTCGCCCGGTTTCCAATGGATGTGTTTCTGGATCAAAAACAGTGCTATCAATGGTGGCTTCCGTCACACCGTAAGAACCGAGAATACGCGCATCGGGGCGGCACAGCGCTTGCGCTGCATGCAGCTCATGACTAAACCAGACATCAGCTCCACACACCAATGTTGATAATCCATCCAGACGTTTCCCATTATCCTGACAGAACTGAATTAATTGACGCAGCACTACAGGAGGAAAATCACCGAAGGTCACGCCTTCGCTCATCATCAAGCGGTGCATTTCAGGGGCATCTAGCAACCACTCACGCGGACACATCACCAAGCATCCACCGCAGCCCAGAGTACGACTGAAATCCCCTATACTGAGATCGAAAATCGGTGCGGCAAGTTGTAGCGATACCGGCTCACCGGGTTGGGTGAAACGATAGTCGTGACGCCAGGCATGGTACGATGCATGCAGACTCCCGTGGCTCACCTCCACCCCTTTTGGATTACCGGTTGAACCAGAAGTGTAGATAACATAGGCGGAATCACTCTCCTGAACTGGCCAAATTGGCTGTACATCCGGCGGCGCGGGTTGACGAAACAGCCCGTCAACTTCCAGCACGATGGCACGAAAATCAAGCAAACCAACAGCATCCTGTTCACTGGTGAGGATCAGTACCGGTTGTGCATCATTTATCTTATCGGCGAAGCGAGGATCAGAGGGGGATAACGGCACATAAACCGCACCGGCAGAGAGAATAGCGTAAAAAGAGATGACAATTTCTGGCCGGTAGCTCATAAATACTGCAACTCGGCTACCCGGTTCAACGCCGCACTGGCGCATCTTCGCGAGCAGGCATTGCGCGTATTCGTCCAGTTGAGCATAGGTGAAACGTTGATCACGCCAAACAATAGCTGGTGCATCTGGATTATTACGCACCTGTGACTTAATGCGTTCAGCCACTGAAATAAATTCCAATACAGGTAGAGGTTCTGCCGGCCGGGAGAAGCGAGCCAATGTCTCCAGCTCTTCTGGCGGCAACATGCTACATCTGGCGACAGAACGCTCAGGTTCACTTAACAAGGAATCTAACAATTTCTCATAGTGATTCACCATGCGAGTAATGGTGAGGTTATCAAACAAATCGGTGTCAAATTCAACCAGACAAAGTAGTGAATTTGGGGATTCTTCTATCGATAACGTTAAATCATATTTAGCAGTGCCAGAATGGATAAATTGTACTTCTGTTGCTAACCCATCTAGTTGTAATGCTTGTCCCGGACTCTTCAAATAATCAAACATAATCTGAAAAACAGGGGCATGACTTAGAGAACGCAGGGGCTGTACCACATCGACAATCTCATCAAATGGCAAATCAGCATTTTCATAGGCATCAAGCAATATATCGCGCGCTTGAACCAATAGATCACTGAAATTTATCCCTTCGTTAAAGCGAAAACGCAACGGTAATAAATTGATAAAAAAACCAAGACGGACATGTTCATCAATATTGTGACGATTCGCAAATGGACTACCAATAACGATGTCTTCATCGTGTGAATAACGATTCAGTAATACTGCAAAAGCGGAAATCGCCACCATATAAGGTGTCAATCCATAACGTTGGCAGATTTTAGAAATACGTCCAACGAGAGATAAAGGAAGTGACTTCTGATATACCGCACCGCGTCCTCGTTGTTCTAATAGCCGTGGCCGATCTGTAGGTAATTTATGTAGTTCAGGCAATTCCGCGAGTTGTTTTCCCCAATAGCTGCGTAAGCGTTGCCGACGAGCGCTATTCATATGAATATCTGTTACAGAGTCATTGACATGCGGGTAGGTAATTGTCGCTAACTTAGGCTGTTGGCCTGCTTTATACCGGTTATAGGCATGGCTAAAATCATTAAGAAAAACGTGAGTAGACCAATCATCAAATACAATATGGTGAAGAGTAAATATCAACTGATGATCGTTTTCTTGCCGACGAAGCAATAAACAACGAAAAGGCAAATCACTGCTGAGATTAAAACAATATTTGGCTTCGCTATCACAGATTGACTGTATTTTGGTTTCGCGCTCTTCCAGGGAATAATCGCTGAGATCACTGATACGTAATTCGGGCCACTGCGGATTCAATGCTATCTGCAATTCACCATTGAGAACATGAAATTGTGAACGCAATACCGGATGACGCTCAATCATAAAAATAATAGTTTGTTCAAGCGCTTCCCTATCTAACGTACCACGTAAACGTAGCGAAAATGGCACGTTATATAATGCTGAGTCCATATTTCCTTGGCTGATAAGCCATAGCCTGCGTTGAGCGGGTGTTGGTAATAAGAATGGAACATTTGATAAGGTGTTTGAATAATTACTCACAAAATTTTTCCTAAGATAAAAAGATTCTTGCAGCTTAGTGATTGCCGTAAAAACTATCACCCTTGATTGCCAGCCACTTTCATAGCAAAAGCGCTACTGGGGACACCTGTCACTCTGTTCGAGTGGGCTGAAATCAATCAGAATGATAGTACGGACTCCAACACTGGCGTTTTCATCGCAAATTACGGGATTGATGTAATGACAAATCGCCGCATCATCGATGATGTAGCTATCAAGGGGATCATTAAGGAGAAAGCGAGTTATTTCGTGAGCAGGTACTGCTTCAAGCTGGCAATTAGCATAATAAGGGGGCGCGATATGTGTTGCACCGCCTTCGACATTGCAACGTTCAATCAAATGTACAGCGGTGAACGGTTGACCGTCACGGTGGAAACAGTTAGGTGTAATTTTTGCCGGTTTACCCGGTAGTGCTTGCATTCGGATCAGATGTACACCACACAGCAAACGAGAATAATGTTCTGCCATGCCGGTTAAACTCAGATCGTGCCAAATGAGTTTATTAAGTAGTCCTTTATTAAGTATCTCGTCAGACATGCGCAGGAATTTGCGTACCACACCACCAAATTCAGGCTGATATTCACTTCCCTGATGATAATCAATCTCTATGCTGCCATCCGGCTGCTGATAACCTGTTTTCCAATCAATAGTTTCTGTTTCCCAGCTCCATATTCCTTCACAATAACTGCGGTGACGACCGCCTTCACCAAATCGATCTAACGGCAGTGATTTCGATAATTCACAGAGAGAGATAAGATCGATTTTTTCACTGTCAGAAAGGTCAAGATCGGCAGCATTGAAAGTAGCAAAACCTTGTTGGTGCAAGCTATTGCGGATATGTGCGGCGGTAAGATGGTAACTATCTGGTGCATTAGTAAATATATTCCAGCCCATTGTAATATCTCTTTATTAGGGTGAACTAAAATGACATCGTATTGAATTAATTACGATATCTTAGGAAGAACCAGTTACATCAAAAAATTATTTAGTTATATTTTATGATTTGAAAAAACACCTATAAATAAGAATATCGAAGTTCCGCATAGTTAAGTGAAACAACATTGCCATGCTTTTTTTCGATCTACAAAATCAATTAATCAATTTCTGACAAATCAGATAGTGAAGAATATTGCTAGATAAATGAGAGAGATAATTTTAAATAAATAGGCCATTAGACAAACCTACTAATTATAATAACTGTTTTTTGAGTGAATTAATGACCTCAATAGTATTGTCTTTCTTGCCGGGTGAAACAATAGCATCCTCCGACAATACTTTGACATTCATCTTTCCTTTATCATCCCTAGCTAGCAGCGCATAAGGATTAGTAAAGTCAATTTTTTTATCTAAATTCTTAATTGATCATTTCATGACTCGCAAATTCTAACCCATTATTAAACATCATTATTTTAACCCTTTTTTCGTGGGTAAAACGCCTTCACTGTAGCTTCCGCCAATCACATAAACAGCCCAACAATAAAAATATTTTCACTAAAATTTAATTAGAAAATAGATCGCAAAGTATACAATGTCAACTTGGGTTTTTATTTTTTATTTGGCAAATAAATTTTACATATAAAGAGGTGTTAGAATATTAAATTTAATTGATTTTAAATCTAGTATATCATCAACTCAAGAAATTAATGGACTATCCAGTGCTAGTTTAGTTGGTAGTAATAAAATTCTGTCATTTATATTGTTTGAATATAAATAGATTGCCAGTTTTTCAAATATCAATCTCTTCTTGCTATCTTCGGAAGGAAACGTGGATTTAATTTTTAATACTAATTTTTTATTGGTACGATCTTTTCCTAATTATTCTTATAGGAACAATACGATATTCATTAAACTCTACCTTCCATTTATCTGCTTTACGGATCTTAGTCTTAATGCTGGTATTCAACATAGATTAAAATAGAGTTTCAAACCATATAAATAATTGGGGAATGATAATAAAATTTGGGTAATGGGTTGAGCGTTGTGTGTTTAATGACAACTAATATGTTTTAAAAGTATTTATAATATAATTGTTAATTTTTCAATAAGTTAATTAATGGGAAATATGTTTCTATGTTATTTGCTTTTATTTTTTTAGATTAAATATAATGCTAAAATATATAATCAAGGTGAAGAATGTAATATATTATTGATGTGTCTTTTGATTGTGGTGAACTTTTGGCGGTTAAGTTGACCTAAGGAAATAAGGATTTGTCACAAGCCTTGTGCGATGAGCTGAGAGTAGAAGGAATAACATTAATCACTCATGTCCGTAGTAATATGAAGGCAAAAGCGTTATCTCTCTGGGTTTTTTATTGGAAATTGTCGCCGGACTAATTGCTTATACATTCCAACCTAAAAAACTGAGCTCGAATTTATGGGATTGTGATATCGCTATTTTTAAACGAAACCGAGATTAATTAAACTAAAGTGCTGGATAAAAAACCAGCACTTTGTCAATAATCTGAAGCCCGCTCTGCGGACTTTCTTATTTAAAGGTGGAAAGCTATGCGCTTACCTGTTGGAAGAGTCACCTCAAGGCTTAATTCACCGCCCAATGCTTTCACATAGCGCTTAAGTGTTGATAGCCTTGGATCATTGTCAGTTTGTTCCATCCGAGCAACGGAAGGCTGTTTGACTCCCATAACGGCGGCTAATTCTGTTTGTGAAATTTTTAGCTCATCACGCAGTTGGTTAAGGGCGATCTGGATACTGGCTTCTTCAACCTGTTCCGCGACTCGTGCCTGCATTTCAGGACTTTCTTTAGCCAACAGTTCTCTGTAAGTAGCCATGATTATTTCTCCCGTTTCGCAAGATGTTTACGGTACTCGGAAAGATAAAACTAACAACTTGGCTCTTGATGATCATTATAATAATCATTAAGTCAGAAGAAATATTTAAATCTGGCGCGTGCGCCGTAGCGTCGGTCATTATTACTGTTGGCAATTTTGTTGTTATCATTCGCCTCCAGCATGGAGACATAGGCGCCAAGATAGAGATTAAAGTTCTTCATATTCATAATACTAGGAATCTGATATGACATATGGATGGTATTTATATCGTATTTACCCGGTTCGCTGAATGGATGATTAATACGCGCGGTCATATTGTCGGTATTGAACGTTTCGATATTGTTGTGGGCATAGATATAACCCAGTTCGAAACGATGCCACATCACATTAATTCCGGTCGTGAAATTGTGTTCATCTGAGGCATCCAGATAGGCGGTATTCAGGTTAGCGACAATGCCATCATCAGGATTAGTTTCCAGACCGTTCCAACTGAGTGTCAGGCCGTAACCATTGCGTCTGGATTGATCGACCCATTGCCCTTGGTTATTCTGGTAGCCATAGGCGTTATTGACGATATTACTTTCCATTGCTACGGCTGCACTAAATTGATCTTTTTTCCAGGCTGCTACCGGGCGCAAATAGGCGACATTTTTTTTATTTTCCAATGTATTGCCGTGGTAGGTGCTATCTCGGAATAGCGAAGTGCCATCTTCAAGTAAAGTATTGAGTTCGAAATACCAATTGCCGACATATTTGCTCAACATCAAGTTGCCGCCGCTGTTACTGCGGCCACGTCCTTCTTTCATCATGTAGATATAGCCGAAACCATCGGCATACAAATCGTTGGCGGTATTACCAGAATACTGAATAAAAGTGTCTTGGTTGAGTGGGAACATATCGTAAGCTTCGAAACGCCCGATTTTTACCTGCCAGTTTTTCTCATTGCCGAAGAAGAAAGCGGCGTCGTCGAGATTCATTTTGCCGGTCATGTCTGCCAACGGTTGCACTCGAAAGCCGGCAAAATTGTTGTTTTGATCGCGGCGGTAACCGTCCAGCCCGACCAAAATGCGGCCATTAACATTCCAACGTTCTTTGTCGCCAGGTTTCCAGTCTTTATTACCGTTGGTTTTAAGTGAGGTAAGCTGACCGGTTCGGCTGGCGCCGTCGAGGTTGAATTCCACATCGCCGTACAATTTTAGATCGCCAAAATCATTCATTTTCAAGTTGCTGGTTGATAAAGCTTTGTTTTCCAGCGAAGTGGTACTTTGTGCTACTTGAGTAGCCTGTTGTTTGGTCTCGATAGCGTGCTGTTCCAGTCGCTGTGCGCGTTGCTCCGCGATTGTAGCTCGTGCTTCCGCTTGGGCGGCTCGTTGTTCTGCTTGTTGTAGTCGCTGCTCGAGTGCATCAAGACGTGCTTCGATGCTGTTAGCAGGTGAAGCAAGGGCAGAAGTTGCAAACATCAATCCTGGTGTGACAATCAAATAGCGAAGATTTTTCATGGTACTCTACCCTTTTGGGATATTGGTTATTATATCGTAGTTAAATTATCAAGCTGGTTTTCTAGATTAAAAGATAATTGAGTTGGTTGGCAGATCGCAATCAAGTCTACTTACCGGATAAAGCTATTGTGATCGAATACGCAAATTCGGTAGAAAGATAAGTAACGGTGGGATGAATGTTCACCACTGGGTGTTCTGGTTTGAGCTTGCAAGATCGACAGGAATGATTGGCATGGTGAAAGTGGTGGAGTTGTTTATCTATGTTAAACAAGAGGACTATCAAAGCCGTTGTTATTTAAAAATGAGAAAGAGTTTTTGAAGTGGAAATAATCGCATGAATTAATCATTTTACAAAGTGTGAAAATGATATTTCTTTATTATCATTTTTTTAATTTATTATTTGAATGATTGATAATATATTCAAAGGGTTATGAAATATATTTTTATATGTTGATATCCTACTAATTGCATTATAATATCAGCGCTGTTTGGGATGATAAATTCATAATAATCATATAGTTAAATTTTTTGGTGCCCTTTTTGTGATCATTCCCGCATTACTACAATTTTTTTTATGATAAAACATAGGAGATAATAAGCTAAATTTTAATAAAATATCAGGATTGATGCTGGATGATTTCGTCAATTCAGCTTTATCTATTGTTTGATATGAGGAGGTCATTATTGATATTCATCACAAAACATAATGAATTCTAATGTGAACATAAAGTCTCAAGTTCGATTGATATAATACGTGTTATTATTGAGGCTATGTCTTGGTTAAACATAAAAATACCTAATGAAGAGCTTGTCGAAAAAATCTGATCACTAAAATAATTTAGCAAAGTAATGAATTATTCCTATGTCTTATCATTGCAGGATTTAAAGACAGGGTTTTAAAGAACTGGTAAGAGCCTGTTTTTTAATTGTATTAGTTGTATTGTATTAACTGTATTGTAATCATGGAAATGCCGATGTTTGTTGGCCCTGCTCTTAACGAATGGCTGTTGTTCATCGGTTGGAGTTTTTTAAATGGTGTCACATTATGTTCAGGACAATGCTAAAAATTTAGGGAATACCATGACAGCCGGAACCATTTATGGTTATGGAGATAATTTTTCCCCCCATGTTAGGTGTATATACCCTATGGATTTCAAGATGCATCGCGACGGCAAGGGAGCGAATCCCCGGGAGCATAGCAAACTATGTGACCGGGGTGAGTGAATGCAGCCAACAAAGAGGCAACTTGAAAGATGACGGGTATAAACGTAATTAAAAATTGTGACCGTATACCTCTATCTTTTGCAATTCGTGTAGGCAATAACCCTACGTTCGCTTCTTTTATCGGGATCTATAGTCTCTCAAGTAATCATGAACGGGACTACCCCGTGTTCGCTTTTTTATCAAGCATTAAGCGCAATAACGACAACTACCACGTTAACTATTTGTGAGGAAAAAGAGAGTGATAGACGTACAGATCAATGAAGTACCTCTTAAGGAACACAGCCCTTCAATGGATAACTGTCTGGATGAACAAAAGTTACTTTATGACATGCTGCTGTCACGGGAATTTGATAATCGTAGTGCGATAGTCACACGACAAGGCCGAGCTTGGTTCCATGTATCGGCTGCTGGACATGAAGGGCTGGCAGTACTGCCGCAGCTTATGGAAAAGAATGATGTGCTGGTTCCTTACTATCGTGATCGGGCATTAGTATTAGCGCGTGGTATGTCTATTACTGAAATGACAAGGGAACTGATGGGAAAGGGTACTTCTCACTCAGCCGGCCGCACCATGTCGAATCATTTTTGTTCCAAAGAGCATAATATCTTCTCGGTAGTCAGCCTGACGGGAACCCAATGTATTCCTGCGGCTGGCGCTGCTTGGGCAAGCGCGTTGGACAATAAAAATGGGCTTGTCGTGTGTGGTGTCGGCGATGCGGCGACCCGGCAGGGAGAATTTTATGAAGCGGTCAGCTTTGCGGTTGAAAGGCGTTTGCCAGTCGTTTTTGTGGTTTCCGATAATAAATTGGGTATTAGTACCTCGACGGAGAAGATGGCTCCGTATCGATTGGGAATATTTAACGAGTGTTGGATTCGCCGTGTTGATGCTCGTAAGCCGGAGACTTTGTTTCCTGTCGCACAAGAGGTATTCAATAAGGCGCGCTTTGAGCGGACTCCCTGCATATTGGTTTGTCGTATGGATCGGTTGGATTCTCATTCCAACTCAGATTCTCACAAACTGTACCGTACCCAAGATGAACTGGAAACACTACAGGACCCTATTGAAAATTATGTCGCCTATTTGAAGGAAAAGGGGGCGATTACTGAGCAAGCGCTGGCTGAACAAAAAGAGCGCATTAAAGCTGATGTCGCGGAAATATTTGAGCGTGTTTATCACGAGGAAGAGCCTGATCCGGCAAGTGTCAGTACCTATTTGTGTAATCGTGAAAGCGCTCCTGTTGTACATGTTGAGATGGAAGCCGAAGAAACGCAGTTTAAAGCGGTGAATCAGGTTTTGGACGAGGCGTTGAGCCAGAATCCGAAAGTGCTGATATTTGGTGAGGATATTGAAGACCCTAAAGGGGGTGTTTTTGGTTTCACCCGTGGCTTATCCACTCGCTATCCTGATCGCGTTATGAATGCTCCCCTTTCAGAAGCCACGATTATTGGCTCATCGGTTGGGTTATCCGCCTGTGGTTGGCGTCCGATTGTCGAACTGCAATTTATTGACTTTGTTGGATTAGGTCTCAATCAGTTACAGTCGCAGCTTGGCACTTTAAGTTGGAGAACGGTAGGGAAGTGGCGCTGTCCGGTGGTGATATATGCGCCTTATGGCGCTTATCTCCCAGGAGGCGGTATATGGCACAGCCAAAGCTCGGACGGTATCCTGGCGCATATTCCCGGTATTAATGTTATGGTTCCAACGACACCGGCTGATACCGTCGCATTGTTCCGTACCGCGTTAAGTCTGGACATGCCGAGTCTGATCTTGATTCCTAAACACCTTATGAGAGAGCGCCATGAGCGTCGGTTGGTGACGCCTGTGTCGCTTGGGCAGGCAAATATCGTCAGGGCAGGAAAGGATATTACACTGGTTGCTTGGGGAAATACTATTCAGCTTGCGACGATGGCGGCTCTTCAAGCGGAAAAAGACAATATTGACATTGAAGTGATTGAATTGCGTAGTCTGGTACCTTGGGATAAACAACGGATTGCGGAATCTTTGCGCAAAACCGGGCGGCTTATCGTTGTGCAAGAGGATACCCGGACGGCCAGTGTTGGGGCATCTATTATTGCTGATCTTTTGGATGAGAATGACAATTTCTTCTCTTTACTGGCCCCTCCGCGCCTGGTGACGCGTGAAGATATTCATATTCCTTTTAATCCTTGTTTAGAGAAAGCTGTTTTACCCGGCACGGATGACATTTTAGCTTCCGTCTATGCGGTAATGAGCTAAGGAGAACTTATGGCACAGTTGTTTATTCCCCCGATGGGAGAAGGAACCACGGAAGTCGTCATCATCCAGTTACTTAAGCAGGTGGGAGATCATGTCAAGCGTGATGAGCCTGTTTATGAAATGGAGACGGATAAGGCTGCCTTTACCATTGAGTCTGATGTTGAAGGGATCTTGGAAAAATGGTTGGCTGCGGAAAATGATATTATCCCTGTTGGAGCGCCTATTGCAGTCATTAGGGCCGTCGGTGAGGCGGCAGAGCCTTCCCCGGTCAGTGAAGAGTTAACGCCTCCGCCGGAGAAAGTGAAGGAAGTAGAAAAAGTAGAGCAAGTAGAGACTGTTCCTGAGGTATCTGCTCCTCCTGCGCGTATTCCGCCAAAAACCCGTCAATACGCACAAGAACACCAAATTGAGCCGCACATTCTTAATCAACTGGCGGAAAAATATGGCACATTATTGCCAAGCCATATAGATGATTACCTTCAACAGCACCGCGAAACTAAGATATCAGAAGAAACCAGGCCATCAGAAAAAAGCAATGCAGAAGATAGCAATGTCGGTTTTCTGTCAAGAGATCAGCAGCGTCTTAATCGTGCAATACGGCTGAATAGTGCTGCCGTACAGCCGTGCTGGGCAGCTAAACCCTTATCGATTGAACTTGTTGATAACGCCATTCATCATTTAACGGAGACTTCCGGGCAGCAAGAGTGGATAACGCCATTTCAGGTCATCACTTATGCGATTTCTCAGGCATTGAAAAAATTCCCAATGTTGCGTTCAAGACCGCTTGATCAAGAGCGCTATCACACTTATACGGATATCAACCTGGGTATTGCTTTTCTGGATGAAAAAGGCGATTTGAGTTCATTAAAGGTACCGAAAACACAGACAATGGACTTTTTTGAGTTCAGACAGCATCTAAATAGCGTACTTGATCCAGATGCGGAAAAACTGCCTGTCGATGTTGATGTTCCTATGATGGTCTCATATACCGGCAACGATGGCGCCACCTTTGCCGTACCGGTTATTGTGCCGCCTTCCCAGTCAACATTGTTCATTGGCGCTCCTCACAACAAAGAGATGAACCTCGTTCTGGCGTTTAATCACTATCTGCTTAATGGGGTCGAGGCGTCTGAGTTTCTGACCGAGATTATTGCTCAGGTTCGTACTCTGTCTGGATCACGATCGATTGCGCATCAGATAGAAGCTAAACCGGTTAAATCGGTTGCTGGGCAGTTACGTACGCTGCTGGCGGATTTCCTGAATTGGGATGAAGATTTCACGGAATCAATGATGCAGCGCACTTGGGCTGATTTAGGTATTGATTCGCTCAAGGCAGTCAAACTTGCAGAGCGGATGTCAGTGCATTTTCGTCGAAAATTATCGCCAACGCTGTTCTGGCGTTATAGCTCGCCACATCGATTGATTGAATATCTTGACACAGCCAAAACTGAACTGACTGAGAATAAACATTCCTTAGATGACTTTATTAATGCGATGCGAGGTCTTGACGGCGAAGCAGCATTAAGGTTACAGCGCCTCATAGAAGGAGGAAAGCGTGGATAATCTGCATCACATATATCATTCGCTTAGCCCGGATGAACAACGGATAGCTAAATCCGCCTTGTTGGAACATTTAAGTTCCATTACCCCCTCGGTAAGTAGTGTGGGTGATACGAAACAGATGCCTGTTGCTATTGTGGGCATGGCTTTCCGACTTCCTGGGGCGGAAGATTCACCGGAACAAATGTGGGAGATCTTAAGAGCCGGACACAGTGTAATAAAAGAGATTCCAGAGCAGCGGTTTGCATCTGGAAAACCTTACGTCATTCCATTGCCGAAAAAAGCCTTAAAAGCCGGGTTGCTTGAGAGTATTGATGGTTTTGATGCGCCATTCTTTGGCATTTCTCCGCGAGTCGCGGCCATGATGGACCCGCAACAGAGAATGCTGTTGGAGCTGACCTGGCAGGCGATCGAAGATAGTGGTGCTAATCCGCTTGGCTATTCAGGATCAAAGACGGGTGTTTTTATTGGTTCGTGCAGTAATGATTACCGTGAACTGGTTGCGGCCGATATGGCGATGGCAAATGCTTATGCAACGCCAGGGACACTGAATTGCCTGCTGGCTAACAGATTGTCATTTTATTACAACTTTATTGGTCCGAGTTTACAAATTGATACTGCGTGTTCAAGTGGATTGACAGCACTGACACTCGCGGTGAATTCATTGCGTTCTGGGGAGTGCCAACAGGCGATCGTTGGCAGTGTTAACCTATTGAGCAACACATTCAACATGGCTGCTTATTACCGAGCGGGAATGTTATCTAAAGATGGTTGTTGCAGGGTTTTTGACGCAGATGCTAATGGTTTTGTCCGTGGTGAAGGGGCCGTGTGTCTGTTCTTGAAAACGCAAAAACAGGCATTAGAGGATCGAGATCCTATTTATGGATACGTTCGGGCATCGGCGGTCAATCATGGCGGGCGTGCTAATTCACTGACTTCACCTAACCCTGAACAGCAAATTGCGTTGGTCAAGGATTGCTTGCAACAGGCTGGCGTCTCTGCGGAGCAAATCAGTTACCTTGAAGCACATGGAACAGGAACCTCATTGGGTGATCCCATAGAGTTCAATGCGCTTAATGAGATCTTTAATCGCGATGAATCAAGAGAAACGCTACAACCTTGTTATATCGGCTCAGTAAAAGCCAACATTGGGCATTTAGAAGGTGCTGCGGGGTTAGCGGGTATTGTTAAAGTTCTATTAATGTTGCAGCATAAATCCATTGTGCCTTGCGCCGCGTTTCAGCGCTTGAACCCTGAAATTGATAGTGTGGATTCGCGCTTACAACTGGCGACAGAGGAAAATCCTTGGCGGGTAGGGGCAGGGCAAAAGCGTTTCGCTGGACTCAGCTCTTTCGGATTGGGTGGCAGCAATTCCCACGTCATTCTGGAGGAGGCGCCAACGCAAGCGCCGCAACAGATTAAAGCCAATTTGGAGGGGTATTATTATCCCATCTCGGCTAATAGCCAGGCATCGTTACAAAAGATGGTGGCTATGCTAGGGGATTTTATTGAGAACGATGAAAACATTGAGCTGCCAGCGGTTAGCTGGACATTACAGTTTGGCAGGGCAGCGTTACCCCATCGAGCACTGTTTGTTGCCACATCACGACAGGATCTGCTGAGGCAGCTACGGGATTTTGCTTCGTCTACGTCAACTAAAGAAGATCAATGGCTTCATATGGCAGAGGACGACTCTCGATTCTTATGGTTACAAGGTCAGGATGTAGATTGGCGTACCTGTTGGCCTTCCGGGCAGAAACCGTTGCGTATTCGGTTGCCCAAATATGCTTTTGAACATCGGCATTACTGGTTACCGCACAATGAAACTGTGGTTGCAAAACAGTAGGCAGTGAAGCGGAACAGAAAAACCAGAGAACATAGTGGAAACCCCACAATCTCGAAAGAGGTTGTGGGGTTTGTTTTGTTTGTCTTATGTTCCGATTTGCATTGAAAGAGGAGCCTCGGCGGATTTGGCTAAGAAATTAGTATTTAATTTAATTAAAACGATGCTCAAGCAGTTAAAGGGTATTTTTATAATGAATATTTTAGTTGCTGTACTAAAATAAAGAAATTGCGTTTATACATCTTTAAAATAGTTATTTTTAGTGAGGGTTAAGGTTAATTTAATTAGTTTCATTATTGTCCTGGCTTAATAATGTAATTAACCTAATTTTTGGTTGGTATTATTTTAAACTTAGGTTATCTTCTACAAAGATATTTAAAATAATCGTTTTTCAGTGATTGTTATCACAAAGTGAATATTTGTAAAATACTACTATGGAATTACATATTTCTGTTTGATATATTGTTAATAACCAGTTAGTTTCTTTATCGATATAATTTTTTGATGATTGAAATTTTACTGGGAAATATTATTTATTTATTTATTTGATAAAGAGATAGTGTTATTTCAATTAATAAAGAGAGATGATAGTTACTTTAAAATAAAATCTTATTTATAGAGATAAAAGGAAAGTAATATGGAATTTATTAAAAATAGATTTTGTCACTGGAACGGTGAACATCTCGTTGTCGATACAATGGCTAGAAGTCATAAAATGGTAAACAGCATGGGAACGGGCGAGGGATTAGTTTCGTTTGATGGCTTTGGTGCTGATCTAATTCGTTTCAGCAAAGATGAAGGGATGCAGAATCATACTCACTTAGGGCATCATATCTTATTTGTCCTCTCAGGAACGGGTTATGTTATTTATGCGGGTGAAAAGCATAAAATAGAACCTGGAGTTTGTTATTTTGTGAATGGACAAATAGATCACGCGATTAAAGCAACTAGCGATTTGGTTATGCTTGTTGTCGGTAATAATCATTGTGCGGTTGATTCGCAAGATAGGACGACGCTGGTGCCATATAGAGAAGGAACCCCAGAAGAATTAAAGGTTTAACTTGGGATAAATTGAATTAAGCATATGCTAGTGCTTGGTGAGTTGCGAGAATGCCATGATATTCTGCCAGAGATAAAGTATCTAAGATTATATTCATGAAGATAATTATAGATCAGGACAAGTAATTTGAGTGATAAAAGGATTATATAAGATTTTTCAATTAATATATATGAGCATCTCATGAAGGGGATCAGGTACTAGCCTATGAAATATGAAATTTACTGAAAATAAAATGGAGAAATATATTAGAGATAATGTTTGTTGTAATGATAACGGTGAAAAGGACTATTGAAATTATTTTAATCTAATATTCAAATTGGAAAATAATTTCAATGAGTGGTAGTAATGAGTTTCGAAATGGAAATTAGCTTAAATAACCTGAGCTCTGGTTAAGCTGTTACTAACATATCCATTTCTAAGCAGGAAATATTCAGTGACTTTGTTCTCTTTGTGACAATAAGTTATCTGTCGCCCTAACACATTTAACATTAATCCTTGCACACTACAGTGTCGTGAATGTTCTATCTGAGAAATATTGGGTATCCGTATTTGGGGATTGATGAACCAACTAAAGGATTCCCTTTCTCGATATTTATATCCCGTATTTAATAGTTGAGTAGTGTCAGTCTCAGTGCTACGGTGAATATGAGGCTATTATCTCAATTGAAACTTTGGAGGTCATGGAAGGCTCATTGCCCAAACGAGCAAAGGTATTGATAGCTATCATACTATCCGCTGAATCTCTGTTTACCACAAATCGCGATAATCAAAAGAGATTTGATAGTCATAAGCTGATAAATCAATTTGATGCCTGAAATAGGTCTGTAGAATACTCACCCATTTAGATTCCACATCAAAGCCGCCGTTATTGATATTACTTTCTGTTGATATGCCTAATCCACTAACCATAATATCAGCATCATCTTCAAAATCTTTGGAATATTCACATCCTTCCCCTAATTCTGTTTGTTTATCAAACCACTCCAATCTTAATTTTAATCCCATTATATATGCCTCACAAATATTGTCTAATATTTCCCCTTTTGATAGCAGGGTTTAACTCTTCCCAGTCTTATAATCTATGAACTTTTCAATCTGTTAACTAATGAATTGGCTCTTCAAGAAAAACCATCTCTTTTATTGACTACCAACGTAATTCTGAGGTGAGTAAAAAAGTCAAAGATTCAACCTGTTCAGTGGAATCATTAAGAAAAAGGACGTCAAGGTTGTCATAATATCAATCACCATTCATCAACGGCTCAAATAAGATTGCATGTACACGGAGGTCAGGCCGATAAAGAAAGCGAATTTCTGCCTTTGGATATTGATCATTCAGCTTACGAATATAGGCATCAAAGCCACCTATTAGGCCAATTACCGGAATTCGTTTCGGACCACTGCTAGAATCCGGTTCTCCCATCAATTCTCTAACAGTAATTTTATCCATTTGATGAAAAAGTGGAGTTGGCATCTCACCACAAGATATTATTCTTGAAATCAGCTTTATATACTTATTTCCGGTATATTATTCTAGTTCGTTTTTTTAATTCCATCTTACATACTCTCTCATTCTTACAGAGTTTATTATAGTTATAACTGAGCTCTGCTGGTCGCAGAACTCAGTCCTTATAAGTCACTATTTTTTATTGATAATGTTATGCGAATAATTCATTTGATAGTAATTTCATATAAATATTAATCACTTACAAGAAAAGCAATGAAATACTACAAAGAATATTTGACTCCAAAATCAATCTTTCTTTGAGAGATAGAGTTTTTTCGCATCTTCTAAACTCATAGAATTAGCGCCTCCTGAAAAATGTGGGTCTGCTGATTGAACAGGATCATCCTCCCAATTACATATCGGACATATTTCATATTCGCCTAAACGCTCGATTGTCCGTTTACCACAACATGGACAAGTGTTATATCCCATCATTGTCTGTTCCAATATTCTATTCCTCTTTCCGGTTTAAACATTGTCCTGGGAATACCATCTTTGCTCTTTGACGCAAATGTGTTCGAAAGTGGATGATAAAAAATTTCATCACCATTTGCTCTCTTTTTCCTCAAGGTTCCATTAGGAGGATTATTAACAAAGTCATGAGTAGCATCAACATATTCTTTGGAGTTTTTGAGTTCAGGAAATTCATGCTTATGTTTTTCCCAATGATTATATGCATTTGATACAGGTAGTAATTTCTTTGTTTTAGTCCAAATCTGAGTGTCCTTATTTTTACTCAAATACACATACACCGGTGGCATATTCGGGATGGGGAGTATCAGAATATAATCCCGAAAATCCTTCTCTTCCGGCATTGGCAACGATTCAATATCGCTGCCGACTTTATCCGGGATCGGCAATACGGTTATCTGCGACGGAATAAACGGCTGTTCCTCATTCCCGGTATGGGGTGGAACTTTGAATTCCTGCTCATTTGGTGTCCATAAAATCGTTGGCCGGTGTTCTCCCGGTTCCCAGAACTCGTAATTACCGGTGGCCGGATTCAGTTTCATCATATGAACCGGCACCTTATCCAGACCACTTTCCGGGCTGACGTGATACCCCTGAACTGTCATCCTGCCGCTTTCTTCATCTCTGATCCAGCGAAAACGGACACGGGTCGGTGCTTTACCATACTGACTGGCAATTTCACTAAGATGATATTCGTTTAAGTAATCCTCCTCACCTTCATTTAGTCCCGATGAATAAAACAGCCCCATTAGTCCGACTGTCAATGGATTCGGCGCCGCCAGCCAGCGCCCGGCACTGCTAGTGCCACCGCCAATGTAACGCATCACTAGCGTTTCGCCATCCGCCACCGCGCTGCGAGTCGTTGCAGCTACAGCAGTCGCAGCGGCTTCGGCCTTATCTTTGCTGTCGCTAAACCACCGTTTATACCAAGGTAACTTTTTATCCTGCGGCTTATCCGGTTCTGGTGGGTGTTTCTTGCCTTACGGAGGTTGTTCAGGCTTTGGTTCCGTGACTGGCGCGGGTGATGATTGAACCTGATATATCGCCATCCTACCGAAATTATTTGCCGGTTCTGTTTCTGTACCGGCATCGGTACAGCCTTTGCCCCGCTGGCGGGATTTGGCAAATACCGGGATCGGTGGAGGCGGTGCCTGTGTCACCGGTGGAGATGTGTGCTGAACTGTTGTCGCTTCCTTCACCGGTGACGAGAAGTTTTGCGCTGTCATATGAGCAGGTTGTTGACGAGGTTGTTCCTGCTTCTCGTAGCTGTCCATAACCGAGTTAATAAACCTGGCCCGACAAGGGCAGGTACTCACGCTGTCCAGTGTGCCGGCTAATCGTTGCCCCATATCAAACATGTCGGATATGCCGCCGACAATTGTGTAAGTACCGGGATGTTTACCACAGGTAACTTTATCCCCTTCACGTGCGGTTGCCCGCCCGTTAAATGTCATGGTGTGATCACCAGTAATAATCTGTCCGCCGCAGGTGGTTTTGTCACCAACGAGCAGGTAATACCCTATTGCCATCTGCTTCACTTCCCCTTTGACTAACCACATTAATCTTTTGTTTAACTAAAATAATTACCGTATCGTTACAACTTAAAAGGTAATAATTGATCAGTAATGCAATATATTTGAGTTAAAGAGATATAGAAAAGTTCAGAAATTAATGAAAATAAAATCGAATTTTTTGCGGCTAGCTCTATCCCGCAAATACCCGGTCAAATTTCTCATTGTTCCAGCCATCGGATTTTTTCTCTTTTGTCATGCTAACCGCTATTTGATTCCATATTTTCTGAGCGATAGCGTTTAGGAATCTGACAAGGAAAGCCGTGGCCGAAGATAGCGATCTTGAGAAAACAGAAGAACCCACGCCCCATAAGCGGGAAAAAGCTCGAAAAGAGGGGCAGATAGCCCGCTCCAGAGAGCTGAGTTCTATCTTGATGTTGACCAGTGGCCTAAGTTTGCTCTGGATGAGTGGTCAGTCCATGACGCATGAATTGTCGTTGATGGTGTTTGAAGGGTTTAACTTTGATCACAGTATGGTCAGCAATGATAAACAGATGGTTCAACAGATTGGCAGGTTGCTGCAACAGGCTGTTTTGGCTTTGTTGCCGGTTTTTGCTGGATTAGTGTTAGTTGCATTAAGTGCGCCAGCGCTATTGGGTGGATTAGTGTTCAGTACCAAATCCATCAAATTTGATGCGAAAAAATTAAATCCCATTTCTGGCCTGAAACGTATTTTCTCAATGAATGCGTTAGCGGAATTATTCAAAGCACTACTTAAAGCGGGATTTGTCGGCATTGGCGCCGCTCTGTTTCTTTGGATGAATTGGCCCGACATGTTACGGCTGATAGCTCAACCGCCACTGTTGGCGCTGGATGATGCTATGCAAATGCTGATCTTCGCCGGTTATGTGGTTGTTTTCATGTTGATACCGATGGTGGCTTTTGATGTTGTTTACCAGATATACAGCCATTTGAAAAAACTGAGAATGACCCGGCAGGAAATAAAGGATGAATTTAAAGAACAAGAGGGGGACCCACATGTTAAAGCGCGTATCCGTCAGCAACAACGGGCGGCTGCCCGTCAGCGTATGATGGCGGATGTACCGAAAGCGGATGTGATTATCACCAACCCAACTCACTATGCTGTTGCGTTGAAATATGACGAAAAAGCGATGAGTGCGCCAAAAGTATTGGCGAAAGGGGCGGGGCTAATTGCTTTACGTATTAAGGAAATAGGTACAGAGAACCGCATTCCATTACTTGAGGCGCCGCCGCTTGCCAGAGCACTTTATCGTCACAGTGAAGTCGGCGGGCATATTCCCGCGACACTTTATGCAGCCGTCGCGGAAGTCATTGCTTGGGTCTATCAACTGAAACGTTGGAAACGGGAAGGCGGCTTGAAGCCGAAGAAACCTGAAAATCTGCCAGTGCCGCCAGCACTGGATTTTGCTGGAGAAAATAATCGTCATGGCTAATCTGGCCTCTATACTTCGTTTACCGGGCAATATGAAAGGCTCGCAATGGCAAATGCTTGCCGGGCCGGTATTGATCCTCTTGATTTTGTCGATGATGGTATTGCCATTGCCGCCATTCATGCTTGATTTGCTGTTTACATTTAACATAGCACTATCAATCATGGTGTTGCTGGTGGCGATGTTTACCCGGCGTACGCTGGATTTTGCCGCATTTCCGACCATTTTGCTGTTCTCCACGTTATTACGCTTATCTCTTAACGTAGCTTCAACCCGTATCATTCTATTGGAAGGGCATACTGGCTCTGCGGCGGCTGGGCGTGTTGTAGAAGCATTTGGTCACTTTCTGGTTGGTGGCAATTTCGCTATCGGGATTGTGGTATTTATCATTTTGGTATTGATTAACTTTATGGTCATTACTAAAGGTGCAGGGCGAATTGCCGAAGTGGGCGCCCGTTTTGTGTTGGATGGCATGCCAGGTAAACAGATGGCAATTGATGCCGATTTGAATGCCGGATTAATTGGTGAAGACGAAGCGAAGAAACGCCGGGCGGAAGTGACCCAGGAATCGGATTTTTATGGTTCGATGGATGGCGCCAGTAAGTTTGTGCGCGGCGACGCGATTGCCGGATTGATGATTTTGGTTATCAACGTCGTCGGCGGCTTAATTGTGGGTGTGGCTCAACATGGCATGAGTCTGGGGGACGCGGGAGAGACTTATACCCTGTTAACCATTGGTGATGGTCTGGTTGCACAGTTGCCTGCGCTGATTATTTCGACTGCGGCCGGTGTGATTGTTACCCGTGTAGCAACGGATCAGGATGTTGGTCAGCAGATGGTGACTCAACTGTTCAACAATCCCAGAGTAATGATGTTGAGTGCGGGGGTTCTCGGATTATTGGGTATGGTACCGGGAATGCCAAACTTTGTTTTCCTGTTATTTACCGCGGCATTGGCCGGTCTTGGCTGGTATCTATATCGTCGCGCTGATGCGCCGGTGGTAAATACAGAAAAACCAAAAATAGAAGAGCAACAACAGGCATCGGAGGCTTCATGGTCTGACGTTCAGCTTGAAGATCCTTTGGGTATGGAAGTGGGATATCGCCTGATCCCGATGGTTGATTTTCGGCAGAATGGTGAGTTATTGGGGCGAATCAGCGGCATTCGTAAGAAATTTGCCCAAGAGATGGGATACTTACCGCCGGTTGTTCATATCCGAGACAACCTTGAACTGGCTCCGGCGGGCTACCGTATTCTGATGAAAGGGGTAGAAATTGGTCGCGGTGAAGCGCATCCGGGACGTTGGCTGGCGATTAATCCCGGTGGCGCCGTAGGGGAATTGCAAGGTGATATCACAAAAGATCCCGCTTTTGGTCTGTCTGCGGTTTGGATTGATGACAGCCTCAGAGAACAAGCTCAGGTTCAGGGATATACTGTGGTTGCCGCCAGTACGGTTGTTGCGACCCATATGAATCACCTGTTGACGCAATATGCGAATGAGTTATTTGGTCGTCAGGAAGCGCAACAACTGTTTGAGCGAGTCAGTCAGGAGATGCCGAAACTGACGGAAGACTTTATTCCTGATGTTGTTAATCTGACAACCTTGCATAAGGTGCTGCAAAATCTGTTGTCCGAACAAGTACCCATCCGGGATATGCGGACGATTATTGAAACTTTGGCTGAACATGCGCCAGGGCAAACTGATCCCTATGAATTGACATCTTTGGTTAGAATCGCGCTTGGCCGAGCAATAGCTCAGCAGTGGTTCCCCGGTGCGCAGGAAATTCAGGTAATCGGATTGGATGCTGGCCTTGAACGTTTGTTAATTCAGGCGTTACAAAATGGCGGAGGTCTGGAACCGGGATTGGCGGATAACTTACAACGACAGGCGACGGAAGCACTACAACGTCAGGAAATGCTGGGCGCACCTCCGGTACTGTTGGTTAATCATGCATTACGCCCGCTGTTGTCGCGTTTCTTGCGTAGAACTTTGCCTCAATTAGTGGTTTTATCTAATCTTGAAATCAGTGATAACCGTCAAATTCGTATGACAGCGACCATTGGTGGTAACGGGTAGTTGTATCAATAGAATTAATTGTGGGTCATTTAAAAAATGGCCCACTTATAATCATCTTCCAATATTAATAGTCATTTTTAATCATCAAAATGAATAATATCAATGCCGGGTTCCCCTGGTTTAATATTAGCTTAATTATGACAGAGGCAAAATTAGAAGTGGATAAATAGGCTTAATAAAATAATTAACTAAAATCTCATTGTGATAATTATCACTTTTCTAATCATTATTAATTGATTTTTATGGTCTCCTTCTGATTGAGTTAAGTTATCAGTATTTTCCTTATTTTAATATGGCTGAACGGATATTGCATAGGTAATATCTAGCAGAAGTTTGGCAAAGTTAATTAATATGAATAAGGGGTTGTTATGATAAATAAAAAAGTGAGTGTTCTTGCAGGATTGTTTTTATCTTTAATTGCTGGAACAGGAGTAGCAGCTGAAAAAGCATCGGCTGATAAAATAGAGCAGGAAGCTGTTCCAGGCGATTTTACTTGTTTAAAATACCTGCCTGCTGACGGTGATTATACAGGAAAATTAGTTTATGCTTTTTCTGTAGATAACTGGGGCTATAATTGGTATTGGTTTGTGAGCTTAAACTCGGATGATTCGGGATGTGTAGGGATTGATAAAACCAGTGTAAGACATGATAATATTGCTTATGACGCCTTTGCTCAAAGTAAGATTTTAAAAATTAGAGTCAGTAAAAATCGTATAACAGGAATAGCTCAGTAATTTTATTCACTATTATTGATGATTTTATTTAAAATACTTTATCGCTAAACCAGTGCATTAATTGCGCTGGTTTTACGCTATGTTGATATAAATAATGGATATAATCTATATTTTATTTATTTCCAATATGCCTTTTACTTCAAATTAATAAATGATGATTTTATATCCTGGCTGATATTAAAAAATTTTCTAAATAGCTCAAAAACAGATCAAATCATACGGAGTGAGAATAATAAATAACGGGCTAAATAGTCGAATGTTGAATAAAAGAATGATAAAGGAAAGATAAAAAATAATACACAAAATTGGGTGACGAAAAAGGAAAATTCAGTAATATCGGATGCCCTAAACAATTCAAAAGGATGAGAGTTAAATATGTATAAAAATATGTTAAATCCCGTAACATTAAGAAAAACAGCAAACGGACCTCAACTAAAAGGAAATGAGGGGACATATGACACATCAATATTAAAAGGCAGCCCTGTAGGACGAAGAGATATTGGGAATTCCGTACCACTACCCGCTCAGGCAGAAGTTTTTCAAAAAGTTGTTGACGAAAAAATAGCAAACTTCAAAACAAAGGGAAATCCAATATCAATTGTTGTCTGGCACAATAGCCGGACGGGGCTTACCCATATCATGGATGGTCAGCATCGATTTATTGCTGCATGTATACTTGGAGTACCGGTTAATTTGACATGGAAAAAGTTCGGCATACCGCCTAATCAGATAGACTGGAGTGGTACAAAATTCTCAGATGGAATACCAGCTAAAACCAAGATATTTGGAAAATAATCGATTAAATTAATGTGTATTAAGCACAACTTGAGCTGATACAACACCTTGAAAAATTGAGAGTTACCGGTTTTGGTATAGATTTGAAATCCTAAACAAAACGTCAGGTAACTCTCAGACTTCATATTACCAGTCCTATTATCAAATATATAAATCTGGAGGATGAGCTCTATTTTTATATTTTGTTAATTTTAAATCTCTATATTTCTAATTCCTTACAATTAACTAATAAACATCTTCATTTAAATGGATTATTAATCATGTTGGAAAAATTAGTTTTAATTGTTGTATTTAGTCTGATTCGCTAAATGTTTTTATTATGTAGCAGTGAGATGTCTTGGTATAAATATGTAACATTTATAAACATCATTGATTATTATATTTGCTCTAATAAAATCCTTGGTTGATTAGTTTAAATATAATTAAATTAATGGTTGTTGCGATACCAGTGGAATATTGTTTAAACGGTATTTTTTTTATGTGAGATTTTTAAAAAAAAGTAATTAAAAATTTATTAAATGACTGGCAAAAATTCACTTTTCTATAATGCTTAAATATAGCTGATTGTTTCACACGAAAAACGAATAACGTAGTCATGTTAAATATTAAATAAGTGTTATCGGAAGCGAATCTGCCGAGGGCAGTTTCAGTTATACCCTATGGATTTCAAGTTGCATCGCGACGGCAAGGGAGTGAATCCCCGGGAGCATAGCAAACTATGTGACCGGGGTGAGCGAGTGCAGCCAACAAAGAGGCAGCTTGAAAGATGACGGGTATATAACACATAACCAAGGTCTGACATTATTAATAGGGGGAACATTATGTCCACCGAACCGCCGCTATATCAAGAAGATATTGTCGTGATACATGTTGCTACACCCAGTGATTTGGCTAAGTTTGCCGATCAATCACTCTTCTGGAATGAAAAAACCTATGAACAGATGAGAACTGCGGAAGTGTTGTTTACACCCGCCGGAGAAACTCCACCTGGTCTGGGCGTTAAACATGTCGCTACACCCGATAATTTGGCGAAATTTGTCGATGAAGAAGGTTACTGGAATGAGAAAACCTACAAACAGATGGAAGCTGTGAGGGTGTTGTTTATACCAGCAGAGAAAATACGTGGTGTGGGGATTAAACATGTTGCCACGCCCGACGATTTGGCGAAGTTTGCCGATAAAGAACTCTTCTGGAGTAAGAAAGACTACGAACAGCTAAAAGCCGCAGAGGTGCTGTTTGTACCCAGAGAAGGAATGCCCGGTTAGGGGGAAATATATCGCCACGCCAGACGATTCGGCAAAATTTACCGATAAAGCGGCCAATTAGAATGAAGAGAAACATTAAGAGGGGGATAAAGCCAGAATATTGTTTATCTCGAAAATAAAAGAATAGAACGGCGTGTAACAACGTTAATTTATTTGTCATTCTGCATTGGAGGTATTAATGGCTCACAACAAGATATTTACATCCAGCGAGAATAATTTGTTGGATAAAGAGGAAGTTAAATCCTGGTTTAAATTGTATTCCCTGCCGAAAAGTGAAAATTATGTTCAATTGGTGCAAATAGCGGCGGAAGGTCGGCGTTTAGCTGGGCTGGACCCAGGTCAGATCGATAATAATCCAGGGGCAGGATTGAACCGGGATCTGGATGAAGTGAATTTACTCTTAGTGAATCCCGGTGATGGGGTGCATATCGGAGAAGACCGTGAAATTGCTGTCAATATTGATAAGAACAGCGGCTTACAGTTTATTAATGGCGAATTGGGGTTACGTCCCGACTTTAAATTGTCGCTGGAATTGTTTGAGAGTTTTACGGAAGAACAACAAAGAGAACTTTACCGTTGGCTGATCCATGCTGGGGAGATGGCAGCGAGTACAGTGCAGTTGCCCGCATTTGACTTGCCGGCCAACGGTGACAATAAAAACCTTGGTTCTGTTGTCAGTGTCAGCGGCGATGGGAAAACTATCGCGCTTAGTGGGGCAGAAGGAAAGGAACCCGTATATCTATTTTCTTATACCGATAACGGTTGGCGGCAGCAATTCGCTGATTACGTTAGTGGTTATGGCGGCAGAGCGCTCAGCCTGAGCAGAGACGGTAATGTTCTCGCGGTGGGCATTGATAACCGCAACAGTGATGGCGGGCATGGTTCAGTGTTTATTTATCGCAAATTGTCAAATGGCGCGTGGGAGAAATCGGCCAAACTTTGGCTTAGTGAGGCGAACGTTCAGCAGCATTTCGGTTGTTCTGTGAGCCTGAGCGCAGATGGCACCCTATTAGCAGTAGGTGCTTATGGCTGGGGATCGGGTTCACTGACTAATTGTGGCGCAGTGTATCTTTATCAGTATGACGGGAAGAAATGGTCACAGCTTGGTGAGCGTCTGACCTTAGCTTCTCCGGCACAGGGCGATATGTTTGGCGTCAAACTGAGCTTGAGTGCCGATGGTTCAACCTTAGCAGTGGCGGCAACAGGGCGTAATGGTAATAACGGTGAAGTGACGCTATTTCATCGTCACGGGGAATATTGGCAGCCGCGACCGCCGCTCAATTCGCTGACTTCGCCTTTAACCATCAGCAGTGACGGCTTTGGCGCCAGTCTCAGCCTGAACGATAGCGGCGATATTTTAGCGGTGGGGTGTCCGGGAGAGAAGAGCGATGTTGGTGCGGTCTATTTGTACCAGCGTTACCGTAATGCATGGCAAGCTATGGGGATACTGAGAGAAGCGGTGACTGCCGGGGAAAGGTTTGGCAGTGAACTCTCTTTAAGTGGCGACGGTCAGATACTGGTGGTGTCAACACCTGTTGGTAAAGATAACACAGGTGTGCAAACCGGTGCAGGATGGTGGTTTAGCTATCAGGATGAACAATGGATTATGCAGGGCAGATTACTGGCAGTGGATGGGGAATTAAACCATAAATTTGGCGCCGGCATTTGTCTTAGCGGTGACGGCAATACGTTAGCGATTGGCGCCAGTGGCTGGAAGAGTGGAGAAGGGAAAGTTTACCTTTACGACTAGCTGAATGAGGAAAAAACGATGGCAAAAGAGATAACAGATGAAACGGTTAGCCAGCTTAGTGCTCACTTCGCCCCTGGCAAGATCCCGACTGAGGCGGCATTTTATTCACTGATTGATTGGGCCATGTTGTGGCGACAGCTTTTTGGTTGGCGGGATAGTGATCAAACTTATCATCCGGGAGTTGGGTTGCAGGTTATCGACAACCGTTTGGCGGTTAAGGTTGGTGATGGCATCTCGTTGGAACCGAAAGGGCTTGCGTTAAAGCTACAGCTCGACGGGGGATTGATGTTAGATAAATCCGGAGTGCTGTCGGTGGATGGGACTGTAGCGGTTTCGGCCCAAGCTTTTAAATTGCTTCCTGAGGAGACGCAGAAACAAATTGCCAAGTTGTTATTGAATGCGGGCACAGGAGGTAGAAAACAGATGACAGATGACAGATGACGGTGACTGTCTAATACGGCTTTTGAGGACATATTATGACTGATAAAGAAATTAGTTCTGTTGATTCATTGAAAGCGAGTTTTAAGTCCGGTGTTCCGCCCGCGCCTGAAGCCTTTTTCCATTTGATTGATGAGGCATATAAGGCATATGAAATCATTGATGGCGGTAAGGGGGATGGCCCAGCCGCAGGGCTGAAACGAGATGATAAAGGAAAACTGGCTCTCAACACTCACCTTTCTGGTGGGTTAAACCTTGAACAGGGGGCTTTGGCTCTATCACTGAAGCCAGAAGGTGGATTCTCTTTTGATGGAGGAAGGCGTCTGAAATTGGATGCCGATCGGCAGGTTCAGTTTGCGGATTTCTTCAGTTTATCGCGGTGGGAACGGATGGAGATCACGCAGTTGTTGGGTTTTAAACGTACCATGATGGCGCGTATGGTTTCTCCTTCCCCTAAAGCGAATGAACATTTTGGCACTTCTATTAGCCTGAACGCGGCGGGAAACTGCTTAGCGGTTGGGATGGATAATAAAGTCTGTGTGTATACGGGCCGGAAGGGTGAGTGGAATATAAACGCTCCCGCTGTGTTTGAGGATGATCAAGATAAATCTCGTAGTTCCTGGTACGTCAGTTTGAATGCGGTAGGAGATTGCCTGGCGGTGGGATACTTGGTGGAATACTTTCTTAATGATAAAAAAGTGAAGGCTTGTGTGTATACGCGCACGAATGGCGTCTGGAATATCAAAAATCCCATTGTGTTTCCGCTGGAAGATCAACGTGGATACTCTGGTGGTCACAATGTCAGCTTGAGCGCCACAGGAGACTGTCTGGCGGTGGCGGGCGACTCTTGGTCCTACATATATACACGCACGAATGGGATTTGGGATACAGAAAACCCCTTTAAGTTGATGAGCTCGTTTATCAAGGTTTGTCTGAGTGCCTCGGGAAATTGTCTGGCGGGATATCGTGTTGATTATTCTCATGATCCAATAAACGTGGTTTATGTGTATACACGCATGAATGGGATTTGGGATAAAGAAAACCCCATTAAGTTCATGGCTGCTAAAGATCGTTCATCCAGTTTTAATCGGATTTTTAGCCTAAATGCAGAGGGAGATCGTCTGGCGGTGGGGGTAGATTATGATATCCCCACTAAGGGGAAGGTTTATCTGTATACGCGCACGAATGGGATCTGGGATACAGAGAGTCCCATTAAGTTTTCGGCTCCTGCAAGTGACGTAACGTATTTTGGCAGTGCTATAAAACTGAATGATGTAGGAAACCGTCTGGTCGTGGGAGCGGCTTCCAGGGTGTATGTGTATACCTGTCTAAATAATCAGTGGAATATGGAAACACCTATCGAGATTTTGAACCCCTCAGGCAATTCGGACAATTTAAATGGTTTCGGTAAGGCTGTCAGTTTGAATCGGTGGGAGACGAGTTTGGCGGTTGGTGCAGTTTCAGCCGAGGTTGGTTCTGTGTCTGAAGCTGGTGCAGTCTATGTCTTTGAGAATGTCAAATAGAAGGAAGACAGAGGACAGAAAACAGAGAACAGATGACGGCGACTGTTTAATACGGCTTTTGAGGAAATATGATGACTGATAAAGAAATTAGTACCGTTGACTCATTGAAAGCGAGTTTTAAGTCCGGTGTTCCGCCCGCGCCGGAAGCATTTTTCCATTTGATTGATGAGGCGTATAAGGCATACGAAATCATTGATGGCAGTAAGGGGGATAGCCCAGCCGCAGGGTTGAAACGAGATGATAAAGGAAAACTGGCTCTCAACACTCACCTTTCTGGCGGGTTAAACCTTGAACAGGGGGCTTTGGCTCTATCACTGAAGCCAGAAGGTGGATTCTCTTTTGATGGAGGAAGGCGTCTGAAATTGGATGCCGATCGGCAGGTTCAGTTTGCCGATTTTTTCAGTTTATCGCGGCGGGAGCGGATGGAGATCACGCAGTTGTTGGGTTTTAAACGTGTCATGATGGCGCGTATGGTTTCTCCTTCCCCTAAAGAGAATGAACGCTTTGGCACTTCTATTAGCCTGAACGTGGCGGGAGACTGCTTAGCGGTTGGGATGGATAATAAAGTCTGTGTATATACGGGCCGGAAGGGTGGGTGGAATATAAGTGCGCCCACTGTGTTTGAGGATGATGAAGCTCAATATCGTAGTTTTTCATGGGATGTCAGTTTGAATGCGGCGGGAGATTGCCTGGCGGTGGGATATTTAATTGACGCTCGAAAAGCGAAGGTTTGTGTGTATACGCGCACGAATGGCGTCTGGGATACCAAAAGTCCCATTGTGTTTCTGATGGAAGAGCAATATAGAGACTCTGGGGGTGTGAATGTCAGCTTGAGCGCCACAGGAGATTGCCTGGCGGTGGGGGGCGACTCTTCTTTTGCCTATATATACACACGCACGAATGGGATCTGGGATAGAGAAAACTTCATTAAGTTGGTTATCTCGTCTGACTTGTTTACCAGGGTTTGTCTGAGTGCCTCGGGAAACTGCCTGGCGGTGTATAGCGCCGATTATTCTTATTATCCTCAAGTCAATACAGTTTATGTGTATACCCGCACGAATGGAGTTTGGGATACAAAAAAACCCGTTAAGCTCATTGCCTCTAAAAATCGTTCACTCAATCTTAATTGGATTTTTAGCCTAAATGCAGAGGGAGATCGTCTGGCGGTGGGGGTAGATTATGATATCCCCACTAAGGGGAAGGTTTATCTGTATACGCGCACGAATGGGATCTGGGATACAAAAAGTCCCATTAAGTTTTCGGCTCCTGCAAGTGACGTAACGTATTTTGGCAGCGCTATCAAACTGAATGATGTGGGAAACCGTCTGGTCGTGGGGGCGGCTTCCCGGGTGTATGTGTATACCTGTCTAAATAATCAGTGGAATATGGAAACACCTATCGAGATTTTGGACCCTTCAGGTAATTCAGACAATTTAAATGGTTTCGGTAAGGCTGTCAGTTTGAATAGGTGGGAGACAAGTTTGGCTGTTAGTGCAGTTTCAGCCAAGGTTGGTTCTGTATCTGAAGCCGGTGCAGTCTATGTCTTTGAGAATGTCAAATAGAAGACGGAGGACAGAAAGCAGAGAACAGAGAACGGATGGCAGCGACTGTTTAATACAGCTTTCGAGGAAATTATGATAACTGATAAAGAAATTAGTACTGTGGACTCATTGAAAGCGAGTTTTAAATCTGGTGTGCGGCTCATGCCGGAAGCCTTTTCCCATTTGATTGATGAAGCATATAAAACATATGAAATCATTGATGGCGCTCAGGGTGATGGCCCAACCGCGGGGCTGAAACGAGATGACAAAGGAAAACTGACCCTCAACACTCAGCATTCTGGCGGGTTAAACTCTAATCAGGGTGCTTTGGCCTTATCACTGAAACCAGAAGGGGGACTCTTTTTTGATGGCGGAGGATATCTGAAATTGGATGCCGATCGGCAGGTTCAATTTGCGGATTTTTTCAGTTTATCGCGGCGAGGGCGGATGGAGATCACGCAGGTGTTGGGTTTGAAGCGCACCATGATAACGCGAATTGTTTCTCCCTTCCCCAAAGAGAATGAGCGCTTTGGCACTTCTGTTAGCCTGAACGCAGCAGGAGACTGTTTAGCGGTTGGGATGAACAATAAAGTCTGTGTGTATACGCGTCGAAAGAGTGGTGAGTGGAATACAAGCAAGCCTATTGTACTTGAGGCTTATGCGACAGAATATTATCTCTCTTCATGGGATGTCAGTCTGGATGCGGAGGGAGATTGTTTGGCTTTGGGAAACAGTTCGCCCTCTGTGGTTCGTGTATATACGCGCACGAATGGCGTCTGGGATACAAAAAATCCCATTGTGTTTCCGCGGGTTGCCCAATACTTTGGTATGAATGTCAGCTTGAGCGCCGCAGGAGACTGTCTGGTGGCTGGGGGAACATACTACTCTCAGTTCCTTATATTTATGCGCAGGAATGGGATCTGGGATACAGAAAACCCCATTCAGCTTCCGATTCCTACGGGTTCTTATGATTTTGGCGGGATGGCCCGCCTGAGTGCCTCGGGAAATTGTCTGGCGGTGTATGGTTATTCAAGCACGATTTATGTGTATACACGTACGAATGGGATCTGGGATGGAGAAAACCCTATTAGGTTCAGGGTCCCTGAAGGTGAATTACGTGGTTTTACCAGGGTTTTTAGCCTGAATGCAGAAGGAGATCGTCTGGCTGTGGGGGGAGATACGGATTATTATAACCCTACTGATGGGAAGGTTTATCTGTATACGCGCACAAATGGGATCTGGGATACAGAAAATCCCATTAAGTTTTCGGCTCCTGCAAGTGATGTAACGTATTTTGGACGCGCTATCGAACTGAATGATGCGGGATATCGTCTGGCAGTGGGGGCGGCTTCCAGGGTGTATGTTTATACCTGTCTAAATGATCAGTGGAATATAGAAACACCTATCGAGATTTTGGACCCTTCAGGTAATTCAGACAATTTAGATAGTTTTGGCGGGGTTGTCGGCCTGAATAAGGCGGGGACGAGTTTGGCGGTTGGTGTAATTTCAATGAAGGTTGGCTCTGCGTCTGAAGCCAGTGCAGTTTATATCTTTGAGAATGTCAAATGATGTCCATACAGAAGACAGTGACTGTCTAATACGGCTTTTGAGGAAAATATGATGACTGATAAAGAAATCAATATCGTTGACTCAATGAAAGCGAATTTTAAATCTGGTGTGCGGCTTATGCCTGAAGCCTTTTCCCATTTGATTGATGAGGCATATAAGGCATATGAAATTATTGATGGCGCTCAGGGTGATAACCTAACCACAGGACTGAAACGAGATGGCAAAGGAAAACTGACCCTCAACACCCAGCATTCTGGCGGGTTGAATTCTAATCAAGGCGCTTTGGCCTTATCACTGAAACCAGAGGGGGGACTCTCTTTTGCTGGGGGAGGATATCTGAAATTGGATGCCGCTCGGCAGATTCAGTTTGCGGATTTTTTCAGTTTATCGCGGGGAGCACGGATGGAGATCACGCAGTTGTTGGGTTTGAAACGTACTCTGATAACGCGCATTGTTTCTCCTTCCCCCATAGAGGATGAGTACTTTGGTAGCTCTGTTAGCCTGAACGCGGCGGGAGACTGCTTAGCGGTTGGGTCGAATCGTAAAGTCTATGTGTATACGCGCCGGAAGAGTGGTGAGTGGAATATAAGCAAGCCGATTGTGTTTGAGGATACTGAACCTGGATATGTTCTATCTTCATGGCGTGTTGGTCTGGATGCGGCGGGAGATTGTCTGGCGTTGGGAGAGATATGGCAAGAAGTGGTTCATGTATATACACGCACGAAAGGCGTTTGGGATACAAAGCATCCCATTGTGTTTTCGCGGGTTGCTGTAAAATTTGGTGAGAATGTCAGCTTGAACGCCGCAGGAGACTGTCTGGTGGCTGGGGGCCAATACTCCTCTCCGTTCCGTATGTTTATACGCACGAATGGGATCTGGGATACAAAAAAAACCATTCTGTTTCCGGCCCCTTCGGATGCTTATGAGTTTGGCGCGATTGCCCACCTGAGTGCTGCGGGAAACCGTCTGGCGGTGTGTGATGATTACATTTCCGCGATTTATGTGTATACACGCACAAATGGGATTTGGGATACAGAAAACCCCATTAAGTTCCGTCGCCCTGATCATGAATCATCTAATTTTAGCAGGGTTTTTAGCCTGAATTCAGAGGGAGATCGTTTGGCGGTGGGTACGAAATTTTATGGACTCTCTGATGGGACGGTTTATCTGTATACGTGCACGAATGGGATCTGGGATAGAGAAAATCCCATTAAGTTTTCGGCTCCTGCAAGTGACGTAACGTATTTTGGCCGCGCTCTCGAACTGAATGATGCAGGAGATCGCTTGGTAGTGGGGGCGTATTCCAGGGTATATGTGTATACCTGCCTAAATGATAAGTGGAATATGGAAACACCTATGGAGATTTTGAATCCTTCAGACAATTTAAGTGGTTTTGGTGGGGCTGTCGGCCTGAATAAGGCGGGGACGAGTTTGGTTGTTGGCGCAGGTCCAGTCAAGCTTGGTTCTGAGTCCGAAGCCGGTGCAGTCTACATCTTTGAAAATGTCAAATGATGCCCATACAGAAGACAGATGACGGTGACTGTCTAATACGGCTTTTGAGGAAATATGATGACTGATAAAGAAATTAGTTCTGTTGACTCATTGAAAGCGAGTTTTAAGTCTGGTATGCGGCTCATGCCGGAAGCCTTTTCTCATTTGATTGATGAAGCATACAAAGCATATGAAATCATTGATGGCGTTCAGGATGATGGCCCAACCGCGGGGCTGAAACGAGATGACAAAGGAAAACTGACCCTCAACACTCAGCATTCTGGCGGGTTAAACCCTGAACAGGGAGCTTTGGCCTTATCACTGAAACCAGAAGGGGGACTCTCTTTTGCTGGGGGAGGATATCTGAAATTGGATGCCGATCGGCAGGTTCAATTTGCGGATTTTTTCAGTTTATCGCGGCGAGGGCGGATGGAGATCACGCAGGTGTTGGGTTTGAAGCGCACCATGATAACGCGAATTGTTTCTCCCTTCCCCAAAGAGAATGAGCGCTTTGGCACTTCTGTTAGCCTGAACGCAGCAGGAGACTGTTTAGCGGTTGGGACGAATAATCAAGTCTATGTGTATATGCGCCGGAAGAGTGGTGAGTGGAATATAAGTAAGCCGATTGTGTTTGAGGCTTTTGAAGATGACTATCATAGATCTTCATGGGATGTCTCTCTGGATGCGACGGGAGATACCTTGGCGTTGGGAAACATGTCGCCGTATCTCGCTGATAACCGAGGGCGGGTTTGTGTGTATACGCGCAGGAAGGGCGTCTGGGATACAAAAAATCCCGTAGTGTTTCCGATTGGAATTGAATACTTTGGTGTGAATGTCAGCTTGAGCGCCACGGGAGACTGTCTGGTGGGTGGGGGCAAACACTACCTTCCGTTCCGTATATTTATGCGCCGGAATGGGATCTGGGATACAGAAAACCCCATTCAGATTCCGATCCCTTCGGATTCTTATGAGTTTGGCTGGATTGCCCACCTAAATGCTGCGGGAAACTGTCTGGCGGTGCGTGATTACGCTCCCATGATTTATGTGTATACACGCACAAATGGGATCTGGGATGGAGAAAACCCCATTAAGTTCAAGGTCCCTGAAAATAACCTATCAATGGGTAGGGCTTTTAGCCTGAATGCAGAAGGAGATCGCTTAGCGGTGGGGATAGAGTTTTATAACTCCACTGATGGGGAGGTTTATTTGTATAAGCGCACGAATGGGATCTGGGATAAAGAAAATCCCATCAAGTTTTCGGCTCCTGCAAGTGACGTAACGTATTTTGGCCGCGCTCTCGAACTGAATGATGCAGGAGATCGCTTGGTAGTGGGGGCGTATTCTAGGGTATATGTGTATACCTGCCTAAATGATAAGTGGAATATGGAAACACCTATGGAGATTTTGAATCCTTCAGACAATTTAAGTGGTTTTGGTGGGGCTGTCGGCCTAAATAAGACGGGGACGAGTTTGGTTGTTGGGGCAACGTCAGAAGATGTTGATTCTAAATCCAAAGCCGGTGCAGTTTATGTTTTTGAGAATGTCAAATGATAACTATAATCACTAAACTGGATATTAATTCGGAGATGTCGGATTGCTTTTTAAAGTCCTTGGACTTTCCGCCTTATATTCCCGTCCGCATTATATGAAGGTTTACGGCGTTTTTCGTTAAAAGAGTGTGTTAGCATCATGATTAATTAATTCAATTGTTCTCTTATTTAGTTTTTTTGTAAAGTTATTGACGGAACAGAACAATCTAACAATTATTTTGTTTTTTTACCTCAAACATGGAAAATAAACACATGATAACATCTGAGAAAAACTAATAAACATAACAGGGACATATTTTAAAAGGATGTGGTGTTATCATTTCGGGTGATTTTATATTATTTTAATTTAGTGGTAATTGTGTTTATGAGGAGTTTTAAATTTATTTATTAACCATTATTCTTGTCTTTATATTGGTTTTATTTGCGATTGCGAATTATTTAACATGGGTAATTATGATTTTGATATTGTTTGAATATGTGCTAAGTTTTCTTTGAAAATTAAAATGAAATACATTTATTGAATGATAATAAAAAGATTATCTTTAAATAAATATGCTTTATTATGTTATTGATTATTTTGTTGTTTTTTTTGGTGTATTTTTTAATGGATTGATTTTAATCTAATTAACTTTATGGTTGTTGCGGTAATTATAGTTCTTGAATTGTTATTTAAGCGATATATTTTCATGTGAAATTTTATAGGAACAATTAATTTTTTATTAAATAACTGGCAAAAACTTACATTTCTATAATGCTTAATAATATCAGATTGTGCTATACGAAAAGTTAATGACATATTCAACTTAAATATCAAATCAGTGTTATCTGGGATGTGTTTTTAGAAGATAGCAACATACCTGAGGTAGTCAGTGAAGTTAAGTAGCGCCAAACCTCAGGATATCGAGCTAAAAGGTGTGAAGGCATTAATTGTGGTATATTTCGTAGTCAGTGCCGTCACTTAATTCCATCGACTTTAACGAAGTGGATAAAACATTAACAGAAACCGATGGCAGTGACGGCCTAATACGGCTTTTGAGGACATATGATGACTGATAAAGAAATTAATACCGTTGACTCATTGAAAGCGAGTTTTAAGTCTGGTGTACGGCTCATGCCTGAAGCCTTTTCCCATTTGATTGATGAGGCATATAAGGCATATGAAATTATTGATGGCGCTCAGGGTGATAACCTAACCACAGGACTGAAACGAGATGGCAAAGGAAAACTGACCCTAAACACCCAGCATTCTGGCGGGTTGAATTTTAATCAAGGCGCTTTGGCCTTATCACTGAAACCAGAGGGGGGACTCTCTTTTGCTGGGGGAGGATATCTGAAATTGGATGCCGCTCGGCAGATTCAGTTTGCGGATTTTTTCAGTTTATCGCGGGGAGCACGGATGGAGATCACGCAGTTGTTGGGTTTGAAACGCACCATGATAACGCGCATTGTTTCTACCTTCCCTAAAGAAGATGAGCGTTTTGGCGCTTCTGTTAGCCTGAACGCAGCGGGAGACTGTTTAGCAGTTGGGATGAATAATCAAGTCTGTGTGTATACGCGCCGGAAGAGTGGTGAGTGGAATATAAGCAAACCTATTGTGTTTGAGGCTTATGAAGATGAATATTATAAATCTTCATGGGATGTCAGTCTGGATGCGGCTGGCGATACCCTGGTGTTGGGAAACATGTCGCCGTATCCCACTTATAACCAAGGGCGGGTTTGTGTGTATACGCGTACGAAGGGCTTTTGGGATACAAAACATCCCGTTGTGTTTCCGATAGGACCTGAATACTTTGGTGTGAATGTCAGCTTGAGCGCTGCGGGAGACTGTCTGGTGGGTGGGGGCAAACCCTACCCTCCGTTCCGTATATTTATGCGCCGGAATGGGATCTGGGATACAAAAAAACCCATTCCGATTCCGATCCCTTCGGATTCTTATGAGTTTGGCTGGATTGCCCACCTAAGTGCTGCGGGAAACTGTCTGGCGGTGCGTGATTACGCTCCCATGATTTATGTGTATACACGCACAAATGGGATCTGGGATGGAGAAAACCCCATTAAGTTCAAGGTCCCTGAAAATAACCTATTCGTGGGTAGGGCTTTTAGCCTGAATGCAGAAGGAGATCGCTTAGCGGTGGGGATAGAGTTTTATAAATCCACAGATGGGGAGGTTTATTTGTATAAGCGCACAAATGGGCTCTGGGATACAGAAAATCCCATTAAGTTTTCGGCCCCGGCAAATAGCGTATATTTTGGCGGTTCTCTCGAACTGAATGACGCGGGAGATCGTCTGGCAGTGGGAGCGGTTTCCCGGGTGTATGTGTATACCTGTCTGAATAATAAGTGGAATATGGAAACACCTATGGAGATTTTGAACCCTTCAGGCAATTCAGACAATTTAAATGGTTTTGGTGGACCTGTTGGCCTGAATAAGGCGGGAACGAGTTTGGTTGTTGGGGCAACGTCAGAAAGTGTTGATTCTAAATCCAAAGCCGGTGCGGTTTATATCTTTGAAAATATCAATTGATGCCCATACAGAAGACAGAAAACAGAAGACAGGTGACGGTGACTGTCTAATGTGGCTTTTGAGGAAATATGATGACTGATAAAGAAATTAGTTCTGTTGACTCATTGAAAGCGGGTTTTAAGTCTGGTGTTCGGCTTATGCCTGAAGCCTTTTCTCATGTGATTGATGAGGCATATAAGGCATATGAAATCATTGATAGCGCTCAGGGTGATGGCCCAACCACAGGGTTGAAACGAGATGGCAAAGGAAAACTGACACTCAACACTCATCATTCTGGCGGGTTACACTCTAATCAAGGCGCTTTGGCTCTATCACTGAAACCAGAAGGTGGACTCTCTTTTGATGGGGGAGGATACCTGAAATTGGATGCCGATCGGCAGGTTCAATTTGCGGATTTTTTCAGTTTATCGCGGCGAGAGCGGATGGAGATCACGCAGGTGTTGGGTTTGAAACGTACTATGATAACGCGAATTGTTTCTCCCTTCCCTAAAGAGAATGAGAACTTTGGTCACTCTGTTAGCCTGAACGCGGCGGGAGACTGCTTAGCGGTTGGGATGATTAATAAAGTCTATGTATATACGCGCCGGAAGAGTGGTGAGTGGAATATAAGCAAGCCGATTGTGCTTGAAGCTTATGAAGATGAATATCATAGATCTTCATGGGATGTCTGTCTGGATGAGGCTGGCGATACCCTGGCGTTGGGAAACATGTTGCCGTATCCCACTTATAACCGCGGGAAGGTTTGCGTGTATACGCGCACGAATGGCGTCTGGGATACAAAACATCCCGTTGTGTTTCCGACTGGAAGTGAATACTTTGGTGTGAATGTCAGCTTGAGCGCCGCAGGAGACTGTCTGGTGGGTGGGGCCAGACACTACTCTCCGTTCCGTATATTTATGCGTCGGAATGGGATCTGGGATACAGAAAACCCCATTAGGCTTCCGCTCCCTCCGAATTTTTATGAGTTTGGCTGGATTGCACACCTGAGTGCCGCGGGAAACTGTCTGGCGGTGCATTGTCACGATTCTTCTTCTGGTCCCACAATAAGCACGATTTTTGTGTATACACGCACAAATGGGATCTGGGATGGAGAAAACCCCATTAAGTTCAGTCACCCAGAAGGTGGATCATCTAGTTTTAGCCAGACTTTTAGTCTGAATGCAGAGGGAGATCGTCTGGTGGTGGGTACAGAGTTTTATAAATCCACGGATGGGGAGGTTTATCTGTATACGCGCACAAATGGGATCTGGAATAGAGAAAATCCCATTAAGTTTTCGGCCCCTGCAAGTGGCGTATATTTTGGTAGCTCTCTCGAACTGAATGATGCGGGAGATCGTCTGGCAGTAGGAGCGTCTTACAGGGTATATCTGTATACCTGTTTGAATAATAAGTGGAATATGGAAACACCTATGGAGATTTTGAACCCTTCAAACAATTTAAATGGTTTTGGTGGACCTGTTAGCCTGAATAAGGCGGGGACGAGTTTGGCTGTTGGTGCAACGATAGAGAGTGTCGATTCTAAGCCCAAAGCCGGTGCAGTTTATGTTTTTGAGAATATCAAATGATGACCGTATAGAAGACAGGTGACTGTCTAATGTGGCTTTTGAGGAAATATGATGACTGATAAAGAAATTAATACCGTTGACTCATTGAAAGCGAGTTTTAAGTCTGGCGTTCGGCTTATGCCGGAAGCCTTTTCCCATTTGATTGATGAAGCATATAAAGCATATGAAATCATTGATGGCGCTCAGGGTGATGGCCCAACCACAGGACTGAAACGAGATGGCAAAGGAAAACTGACCCTCAACACCCAGCATTCTAGCGGGTTAAATTCTAATCAAGACGCTTTGGCGCTATCACTGAAACCAGAAGGGGGACTCTCGTTTGATGGGGGAGGATATCTGAAATTGGATGCCGCTCGGCAGATTCAGTTTGCGGATTTTTTCAGTTTATCGCGGGGCGCACGGATGGAGATCACGCAGGTGTTGGGTTTGAAACGTACTATGATAACGCGAATTGTTTCTCCTTCCTCCAAAGAGGATGGATACTTTGGCACTTCTGTTAGCCTGAACTCAGCGGGAGACTGCTTAGCGGTTGGGATGAACGATAAAGTCTGTGTGTATACGCGCCGAAAGAGCGGTGAGTGGAATATAAGTAAGCCGATTGTGTTTGAGGCTTTTGAAGATGAATCTCATAGATCTTCATGGGATGTCAGTTTGGATGCGGTGGGAGATTGCTTGGCGTTGGGAAACAGTTCGCTCTCTGTGGTTCGTGTATATACGCGCACGAATGGCGTCTGGGATACAAAACATCCCATTGTGTTTCCGCGGGTTGCTCAATACTTTGGTATGAATGTCAGCTTGAGCGCCGCAGGAGACTGTCTGGTGGCAGGGGGCCAATTCTACTCTCCGTTCTGTATATTTATGCGCAGGAATGGGATCTGGGATACAGAAAACCCCATTCAGCTTCCGATCCCTACGGATTTTTATGAGTTTGGCGGAATGGCCCACCTGAGTGCAGCGGGAAACTGTCTGGCGGTGCATTGCTTCGATTCTTCTTCTGGTCCCACAATAAGCACGATTTTTGTGTATACACGCACAAATGGGATCTGGGATGGAGAAAATCCCATTAAGTTCACTCACCCTAAAGGTCAATCATCTAGTTTCAGCAGGGTTTTTAGCCTGAATGCAGAGGGAGATCGTCTGGTGGTGGGTACGCAGTTTTATAAAACCACCGATGAGGAGGTTTATCTGTATAAACGCAGGAATGGGATCTGGGATAAAGAAAATCCCGTTAAGTTTTCGGCTCCTGCAAGTGATGTAACGTATTTTGGCCGCGCTATCGAGCTGAATGATGCGGGAGATCGCCTGGCAGTGGGAGCGGCTTCCAGGGGGTATGTGTATACCTGCCTGAATGATCAGTGGAATATAGAAACACCTATCGAGATTTTGGATCCTTCAGGCAATTCAGACAATTTAAATAGTTTTGGAGGGGCTGTCGGCCTAAATAAGGCGGGGACGAGTTTGGCTATTGGTGTAATTTCAAGGAAGATTGGTTCTGCGTCCAGAGCCGGTGCAGTTTATGTTTTTGAAAATGTCAAATGATGCCCATAATTGCTAATACTAAGTTCTAAGTTGGATGTGCCTGATCACGCATGCACCATTCCCGTTGTTATCGCGTTTTTTGAGAAGAACTGGCTAATGAGTCAGGAATCGGATCATTCATAACAGCAAATAAATCTTTAAGAGGCAGGCTTTCAACTCAAATCCCACTTTTTTGCGATAAATCTCACATTTATTGAATATTTACAATTGACCATGTTCTCAGCACTGATAATAAATCTCATTTATGATAATATTACAGAAAATTTTTAAACTGAGTATATATAAAATGCTGGTTGCTCTTTTTTTGTCGATATTTGTTATTTTTTTTATGCTATCTATGTTGGTTAATTATTTTTTTATACTAGGAAGAGATTTCAAAAAAACTATATTGATATCATTATTAATGACTATTATTGCAATATTCAGTCACGTTTTTCCTCAGGTTATCTATCAGTACCTTTTTTAATTGGGTATTTGGCATAAGGTCGCGCACTTAATGCGCGAACATAAGAATATTATTATTTATTCTGTTTAATTAATGGTTTGATTTTATTTTCATAAATATTTTTTTCGATCTGAAAATTTACATTTTCCTGCCATTCTCCAGTAATTTCAAATGGCTCTCCACCCCAATTGATATCTTCCGTCTTCCAGTTAAATGTATCATATGGATCAGTAAAATTATCATATAGTTTATAATTTATTACACCGGATATATTATATTTATCACCTGCGTTTTCTGCCTTAATATTTATCAAATTTCCACTAATCGTTGCACCTCCAATAGCCCACAGAGGGTCGATACCTGGTATTTTTGATTCCTTAGCAAAATCATAACCATTTTTAAAATCAATTCGTTCACCATTCTGGATTTGTGAAATAAAACGAGATTGAATACTCCCTTCTGTTCTTCCAAATGCATTTGGCTTCTGCATTAATATACGAATTCTATCATGCACACCGATTTCAGAGAGCGTGAGTTCTCGACCTGATTTTCCTGTAAAATGAAAAAACATTCCCAACCCACTCATGCTATTATCTGTAGTCAATAATTTTTTAGTATTTGTTTTGATCTCTTCTTTTGCCGGTGTTATTTTGTTTAATACATTAATGAGTTCATGTTTTGCATTATATAAATCCATCGCTGGTGCTACAACGTATTCATTCCAAACCCCGATCCAATCTCCCTGATATCCAAGCACGGCTTTTGCACTTTCAATGAATGCAATTGTAAAAATATGTTTCTTATTAGAGTTTGCATATTTTAGAAAGTTTCCCATATTATGACCATTAAAAGATATCTTTTTAATAGCCAGATCTTTTATTTTTTCTTGTCTAAAAGACTCTTGATTTTTAATATATTTTTTTAAATTATTCTTTTGCTCAATCAATAACTTGAAATCAGCAACATTTTTCTTTAGTGCTTCGGAGGAGTTCTTAGGAGCTAATTTATTTAATATGACCAACAACATTTCCGCTTTTAGAAGAGAGTCGTCAAAATCATAAGAAACGTTTTTCTCAGAATCTTCTAATTCTTTTGTTACATTGGTTAATTTTTTATCAATAACTTCAAGATCGTTTTCTCTAAAGTAATGGTCTACGTCTTTATAAGGAGTTCCAGGTTGTCCCCAGGGTCTATTAATGGGTGGTGTCCAATTATAGGTTGGAGGCTGTGTTGGTTTATTATAGATACCTGTATAATGAGTAATGCTATGCCCGCCACCCGGAACCCCAGGAAAAACGGGGGTTGTCGTTGTTGTCCAGCCATTTCCATGATTGATCGTACTTCCCGGAGGAAAAACACTGCCAAGGGGAATAACAGGGCCGAAATTAAAATTAGACATAAAAAACCTTTTGATAAATTTAAAATGTATTTTTGTTAAAGAACGCGATTATTGAATTAAAATCAATAGCTACTTTCTTGTCTATTATTTTAAATATCTTTTAATAACATTTTAAATAATTAAAGATGTAATATCATAGTTAATAAAACTATTATCATGTTATAGTTGATGCGTAATACTATTCTATTTAGTTGAGAATAAATTAAGGTATGCCAAATACACAAGTTGTAACGACTCGCATTCCATCAGTCCGGGCTTGCAATAATTGCAAATGAAATTTTTGCTCTGGTACTGACCTGTTGTTTGGTTGTATACCAAGTTGATGTCAGACCATCATATGAAAAGTGTCGATTTTAGTATTTTATGACGCTCCCTGTACTGCTTTGTTTTACAGATTTTTTCAGTTTATCGAGGCGGGAGTGGATAGAGATCGCACAGTTGTTGGGTTTAGAGACGCACCATGATGACGCGAATTGTTTCTCCTTTCCCGAAAGAGAATGAGCGTTTTGGCACTTCTGTTAGCCTGAACGCGGCAGGAGACTGTTTAGCGGTTGGGACGAATAATCAAGTCTGTGTGTATACGCGCCGGAAGAGTGGTGAGTGGAATATAAGTAAGCCGATTGTGTTTGAAGTTTTTGAAGATGAATATCAAAGATCTTCATGGGATGTCTGTCTGGATGCGGCGGGAGATACCCTAGCGTTGGGAAACATGTCGCCGTATCTCGCTGATAACCGAGGGCGGGTTTGTGTGTATACGCGCAGGAAGGGCGTCTGGGATACAAAAAACCCCATTCAGCTTCCGATCCCTTCGGATTCTTATGAGTTTGGCTGGATTGCCCACCTAAGTGCTGCGGGAAACTGTCTGGCAGTGCGTGATTACGCTCCCATGATTTATGTGTATACACGCACAAATGGGATCTGGGATGGAGAAAACCCCATTAAGTTCAAGGTCCCTGAAAATAACCTATCATTGGGTAGGGCTTTTAGCCTGAATGCAGAAGGAGATCGCTTAGCGGTGGGGATAGAGTTTTATAACTCCACAGATGGGGAGGTTTATTTGTATAAGCGCACGAATGGGATCTGGGATAAAGAAAATCCTATTAAGTTTTCGGCTCCTGCAAGTGACGTAACGTATTTTGGCCGTGCTCTCGAACTGAATGATGCAGGAGATCGCTTGGTAGTGGGGGCGTATTCCAGGGTGTATGTATATACCTGCCTAAATAATAAGTGGAATATGGAAACACCTATGGAGATTTTGGACCCTTCCGACAATTTAAGTGGTTTTGGTGGGGCTGTCGGCCTGAATAAGGCGGGGACGAGTTTGGTTGTTGGCGCAGGTCCAATCAAGCTTGGTTCTGAGTCCGAAACCGGTGCAGTTTATGTTTTTGAAAATGTTAAATGATGACTGTAATCACTAAACTGGATATTATTTTCTATCGGTGGCACACAACAGAATATGGGTATCTAGTAATTATTTCGCTTTTCACCTTCAAATATGGAAAATAAGTGCATGATAATATCTAAGATAAATTAATCAAACATGACAGGGGTATAATCAGAGAAATCCTGCGGCAGTGTAATTGGGAGGAATAGGGCGTTGTAAGTATATTTTCTTCACAATGTCGGTAAAAACCCAAAATAGCCAGTTCCTTAATGCACTAGGAACTGGCTTAAATTAAAGATTAATCATGACACTATCATACTTTTGATTTTTGAATTGTAATTGTCGCTTTACCGTGGGTTACATAAACCGACGCTTGCTTTGTTGCATAAATCACAGGTTTAAGAACGGTATTATCTATCACAATATCACTAAATTTAACCTGATATTGTCTATCAACTTTAATTCTATTACCAGTGACAGTAGAGAATAACTTCCAATTATTTATTTGTTTAGAATTTATATTAGTCTTGGGAATCTCTAAAATAGCCCTACCGATATAGCCTATATTGGAGGAACCCTGATATATTGCTCTGGTTGCGCCATTTAAATATCTATATACCGTCAATTGTACTTCCTTGCCGGGTAAAAAACCATTTATATCACTAAACTCTTCTGAGCCTTCAGTAAAAGATCCACTTCCAAACCCTTCTACGGACATAATTGGCTGCCAAACATCATATGTAGGGTTATATTCAAAACCAATATTTGATTCAATCTCTCCTGAGAAACTGGCATAGATATATGGTGTTCCGTCATATACGTAAAACGCATACTGAGTTTTCATCACGGGTAGAGTAATTTTCGTTGTTAAAATATTTCCATTACTATTAAGATTAGCTCTTCCTCCGATACCTACTATAGTTTCCTCACGAAGATATATGGGTTGGGTTTCGGTAGTATCAAATTCAGATATTTCAGATACGTCCTCTTCATGTGTATTAATCTCTGAAAGAGATTTTTCATTTGTCATGAAAGACTCCTATATTACTAAAATTAAATGAAATGAGAAAAGAAAAAATGCTTTTCTATATATTTTTACACTACACGTATAACTCTACATTATAAATCTTCAAAATAGTAGTTAATTTGAACTCTAGATTTAAGTTTAATGGTTTTTTTATTGATATAAATTTAATAAAAAACCGATGGAACGTTTTTTTCTATTGGGGACAATATAGCTTAACAATAATAAGTGTTTTAAATTTATTTCAGATTAGAAGATTGAAGAAAAATATAAAACTGGCGGATTAGACTAACAAGTGCAATTTTTCAGAGAGGCGGTCAGTTGTTATAATAGGCATCTTTCCCGCCACAGGAAAATGCGTTATAGCCTTTGCACATCCAGCCATAAGCGAGTTTCGTCCCTTGCGTGGGATAGACGCCATCAGTGAACAGAATGGACTCATTGTTTCCGGTTTCCTGCTTCAGTTTCCCGTAGGTTTCCATAAAGGCCCGTTGTTGTTCCGCGTTGAGCCTATGTGGCACGCCAGTCGAAATTTCTGTCAGACTCAGCGGATTCAATATTGTTTGAAAAAATAATCGATAATCTCCTGCTGAAGTTCAAAGGCATCACGTCGTTCCGCAAGGTGGCTTTTTAGTACAGTAAGTGAGCGCAGGCTTTCGCGCTGTTGGGTTTCGTTTTCTATATTTTGTCGCAATTTTTTGCAGTGTTCGCGGAGGTTATTTTCTATTATCTTCGATGTGTTACCTCCCAGCGTGCTCCAAACTATGCCCGGTAACGAATCAGATTTTTTTAGCTGATTAAGCTCATTGGCTAATATGTCTATACGTGCTTTGAGCAATTTATTAATGTCGGATATATCTCGGCTGTTAAAACTGAAAGTTGGATCAATGTACGTGTGGTACATGTTTATTATCGTCCAGACATCATTATCTTTCTTGGCTTGTGATAACTGTACCATCAATTGGTTTTTTTTCTTTTTCTCATCTAAATCCTGTTCACGATCCGGATGCAGTAACTTGGCTATTTTTCTATACATTTGGCTCACTTCCTGCGATTTAAACAAAGAATCCAGTTTTTTCTGGTCTTCTGCCGCAGGGTCGAAGTCAGAGGTCTCTTCTGCATCATATTCATCGTAGAAATGTTCTGATTCCCGTTGAAAACGCTGTTCTATGGTGGCACGCATTTTTTCAGGACTTTTCATCATATCAAGTAATTCTTCATCAGATATTTCTTCATTAAAATCAAAATATTCACCAAAAGTCTGCCGGATATCAGCCATCTGTTCTGGCGTCGGAGTTTCGTGTTCTTTTAATGCGTTAAGATTGGAAAAGTGATCGGTTAATTTATTGAGATCAAGGTTTTCGTTAAAGGGATAATGACATAATTCATCAAGTTCTTCTTCTATCCAGAAAAATAATTCTCCCCGTTGGTTTTTCCCCAGCGATTTTTTGTCGGCAAATGAAAGCAACCGTGCCGTTTTATCATATTTAGATTGTATATATTGATGCTCTATCGGCAAAACCTCCTGTTGAAAGCGGATGAACAACGCATCTTGCTGCTGTTGTAGTTTGGCGATCTTCAATTGGTATTTTTCGATGGACTTCCAGTAAGCTTTGAATTGTTGCTGAGGTGTTTTTGGTATCTGTTGCCCGCTCGATTTTCTTTTTTTCAGCTGCTTGTGCATCAATATTGTTCCTGAAGTTGAAACTCGTATATTGCGTAGTTAAAAATTATATTGTCAATACCCGTTGTCGTTTATCCCTATTCTGCAATATATTTTTGTAACACGCAAAACATTATAGTTGTTCAATTATTACATTGACTTACAAATGGTGATTTTTGCTAATCTTTTCTTACCCGACTGTAACAACAGTTTCACAATACATTTCGTCTGAGTTATTTATGCTGGAGGATTCCATTCCGTGAGCAGTTAAGGAGTTCGGATTAAACAGGAAAGCGGCGCTTACAAGTACTATCAACAATAAAAAGCGGCACTACCGCAATGGGCGGTAATGCGCTGAATTAAACTTGAGCTCTATGGCCGGAAAGCGCAGAATGACGGGCAGCTTGGCCGTCTGAGCCATAAAGAGAAGGGCTATGGTGGCTTTTTAGAAAAGCGATAGCTTGGCTATTTAGTTCAAGATGTTGGGTTAATAGCAGGCCGTTATGGGTATTTAAATCACGAACCTGGATAACCGCTTTGCCGATCTGTTGCCATAATGTGGCAAGCAAAGGTTGCTTATCATAAGGTGCAATGATGTTTAATGCTTTGCTCAAATTAAGACGTTGCTGTTCTGAATGGCTAAGCGCAGATAACAAAAAATTCTTTCGTTCTGTTATCTGGTGCAAATCTCGTGCTTCAATAAAACCCTCGCACAGAATACGCTGTTCTTCCGCCATAGTTTGGGTCAGCGAGGTCAAATAGGTCACTTGCTGTTCGAGTAATTGTTGTAGTGCTTCCATAGCGGGTTCAATTATTTCTTATCGTACTGAAAGTTTTCGGCGGCTTCTTTGAGCAAGGCATCTGCGATTTTACCGCTGTTCATTTTTAAGGTTCCTTGAGCAATAGCTTCTTTCAACTTTTGCACCTTTTGGATATTGATATCCTGGCTGCTTGGTTGAACCAGTTTTGTTTGTGCTTCGCTCAGTTTTACTTGTGCATCGCTGCTTTGTAAGGTAACGCCGGAGGTTTTGCGGGTGCCTTGGGCGCTTTCATTAGTTGGTCGCTGTTGAACGGCAGCGATAGCTAATAAGGGGTGAGTGCGTTCGATACTCATAATTATTATCCTTTATGGCCAGGCATAGGTTCACCTATGGATCGGAGCAGGTTACATGCCATTTGCATACCTGCAAATCGTGCTCTGCTGGTTATATCGGCACAGTGAAAGAAAACTTTAGTAACTTATAACATGATTTTTACACTGCCGTTTTCTAATGCCTGGCCGGTTATAACATGCCCTGAATTCATTCGAACCCTGACTTTATCAGAAATGGCGGCGTTATTAATAGCTTTCCCTTCATTCCGTATCTGAAAGCCATTCCCCTGAATGATCACCACCACACTCTGGCCTGACCGTACCGTCCACGGACGGCGTAACATATTACGTGTAATGACTTGTCCTGCCGGGATGTTACGTATTGTAATGCTGTTTTTTATTTCATTTTTGTTAATAACCAGATCATGGGGTAATTTTTCCAGTAATCCGCTTCTGACCTGAAAATCGTCCTCTGATAAAACATCATTACGTGAGATGGTTCGGCGGGTAACCAGATAATTTCCTGTCACACTGACAGCGACTTGAATGAATTTGCGTTGTTGATGGCAGATAACAGGTAAGGAGAGATTTCCCCAGTTTTGACCACCGATAGCGGGTTGAATTTCTGGCCGTTCACACTGGGGCCATTGTTGTTCAGGGGTTCTGATGTTAACAGAAACTTTGTGATGATTATCCTTATGTATCTGCTGGAAATAGTGCTCTATAGCTTGGGGTAAATTATTGCCCCATGCCATCGAAGTGATAAAGAAAAATGCGAACAGCCCGATAATGTTTATAGCGTGCATCTTCTCGCTCTCATTATTTCTGTCGGTCAATACGCTGCTGTTTAGTCGCGTATATTTAGTCGCGTGTAAGTGTACCTGCATCGAATATCAGTCAATGGGATAAATAGCAATCCAATTAGCGTCTATTCACCCGATAGGCTTTTCCTTCTGCGTTTATTCTGTTTACTGCGAATTTCGCGATCGTGAAAAGCGCGATTAAAAGTTCACAACACAGGTCAGTCACATCAGAGGGAGGAATATGCTCGATAAATTAGATGCAGCCTTTCATTTTCAGCAGGAAGCCCTGTCATTGCGATCTCGGCGGCAAGAAATATTGTCCGCTAATATCGCTAATGCGGATACGCCCGGTTATCAAGCGCGGGATATTGATTTCGCCACACAACTGAAAAAAACCATTGCACACGGTCGGGTCACCGGAAACGGGATCGGGCTGACGCTGACATCCGATCGGCATATTCCTATTCAGCCTCAGAAGAGAATGGAAATGGACTTACTGTATCGGGTGCCTTATCAGCCAGCGATGGATGGCAACACGGTAGATATGGATATGGAACGCAGCAATTTTATGGATAACAGCTTGAAATATCAGGCTGAACTGACTGCGACCAGCTCTCAGGTTAAAAGCATGATGTCAGTCTTACAGCAAGGATAAGGGCAATGTCTTTACTCAGTGTTTTTGATATTGCCAGTTCGGCATTATCAGCTCAATCCCAACGATTAAATGTCAGCGCCAGCAATATGGCAAATGCCGATAGCGTTGCGGGGCCTGATGGTCAGCCATATCGGGCTAAACAGGTGGTTTTCCGTGTTGCCGCACCGGCAGGGCAGGAAACCGGCGGCGTCAGAGTCAGTGAAATTGTTGATGATCCCACTCCTTTTCGCCTTGAGTATCAGCCGGGACACCCGTTGGCTGATGAAAAGGGTTATGTGCGGATGCCAAACGTTGATGTGGTCGGGGAGATGATTAATACCATTTCCGCTTCCCGTAGTTATCAAGCCAACGTTGAAGTGCTTAATACAACTAAATCGATAATGTTGAAAACATTAACGTTAGGTCAATAACAGGAGCGGCTCATGGCTATTACCGGTTCAATAAATGGATCTCTGAATAACATGACTGTTGGTGAGTTAGCATCGAACGGCAAGAAAAAGAACAGTGAAGAGCTGAATAGCAACTTCATGAAATTGCTGATCGCGCAAATGAAAAATCAAGACCCAACTAACCCGATGAAGAACAATGAGCTGACTTCCCATTTGGCGCAGATTAACACCCTGGCGGGGATCGAAAAGCTGAATACCACACTGGGGTCTATTGTCGGTCAGATAAATAATAATCAGCCTGTACAGGTATCGGCTCTGATTGGGCGAGGCGTGATGATCCCTGGGGATACCATCCTGGTGGGTTCAAAGGAAAATGGCAGCGTCAGCACGTCACAATATGGTATTGAGCTGGCAAGACCGGCGGATAGTGTAAAAGTCACCATCACTGATAAGCAAGGCGGGGTTGTACGCCAAATTGATCTCGGCGCGTTGGAAGCGGGTGTTCATAATTTCACTTGGGATGGCATAAGAGAAGATGGCGCTGTAGCTGAGGAATCCGCTTATAAATTCACCATTACAGCCAGCTATCAAGGCAGTCCGAGCGTATTTCAGCAACTGAGGCACGCGGAGGTGAAGGGGGTTACTCGTGACGCGGATGGCGCTAAGTTAGATTTAGGGCGGATCGGGGCCGTCACAATGGATCAGATACGTCAGATTCTTTAACCAGCAAGAATTTTAACGGAGAATAATATGGCTTTTTCACAAGCAGTAAGTGGTTTGAATGCCGCGGCAGGTAATTTGGATGTTATTGGTAATAATATCGCTAACGCGGCGACATATGGTTTTAAATCCAGCACGGTTGCTTTTTCTGACATTTTTGCCGGTTCTCAGGTGGGGCTGGGGGTGAAAATATCGGGTGTTAATCAGAATTTTAAAGATGGTACGCCGACGACGACCAATCGCCCACTTGATTTGGCGATCACTCAAAGCGGTTTTTTCCGTATGCAAGGCGGTGATGGTAAGATCTACTATTCCCGTAACGGTCAATTCAAGATGGATGAGAACCGTAATATTATCAACATGCAAGGCATGAAATTGACCGGCTATCCCGCAGCCAGTATCAATGGCGGCGCACCGGAGATTCAGAAAGGGGCTAACCCAGAGCCGATTACAATACCTAAAAGTATGTTGGCGGCTAAGGCGACAACTAAGGTTACGATGACAACCAACCTTAATTCGATGCATAAAAAACCGACAGATGCTTTCTCGCCGGAAGATAAGGATTCCTATAACTATCCTGCCAGTATCACCACTTTTGATAGCCTGGGTAACCCACATAATATCAAGGTCTTCTTTGTGAAAACGAACGATAATGAATGGCAGGTTCATGCTCAGGATAGTGCGGTAGAGGGCGCTAAAGCCGCTTCGTTGGGGACGTTGAAATTTGATGGCAACGGTAAACTGATTGGTGACAATAATCAGTTTACATTTAATGTTCCCTCTCTGAATGGTTCTAATGCTGCTGATATCACTATTGATTTTAATGGCAGTAAGCAGCAGAAAATTGATGCTGATAGCATATCGACACTCAAGACAGACGGTTATGCCGCAGGTGAATTCAGTGGCTACCGTATTGAGTCAGATGGCCGCGTTGTCGGTACCTATTCCAATGATCAATCCCAGTTATTAGGTCAGATCGTTTTGACTAACTTTGCTAACCCGGAGGGGCTGGCAGCGAAGGGTGATAACGTTTGGGTAGAAACGGGGGCTTCTGGCAACCCGGTTGTCGGCATTGCGGATTCTGGCGGCTTTGGCAAATTGCTCAGTGGTTCGCTGGAAGCATCCAACGTCGATATGAGCCAGGAACTGGTTAATATGATCGTGGCGCAGCGCAACTACCAATCCAGTGCGCAAACCATTAAAACCCAAGATCAGATCCTGCAAACGCTGGTCAGTATGCGCTGATAATTTCAGGATAGCATTATGGATCATGTCATTTATACCGCAATGGGCGGCGCTCGTCAGACACTAGAGCATCAGGCGGTGACGGCAAATAATCTGGCGAATGCATCGACGCCGGGTTTTAAGGCGCAACTGGCTGCTTTGCGGGCGGTGCCTGTTGAAGGGGCCGCCTTTAACACCCGAACTTTGGTTGTGGCTTCAACGCCGGGTTCTGACAATCGTCAGGGGCCGATGAACTATACCTCTCGTCCGTTGGATGTGGCGATTGGACAGGGGGGATATCTGGCGGTTCAGCTTGAAGATGGTACTGAGGCTTACACGCGTAACGGCAGTATTCAGATTTCAGCGGAAGGTCAGTTAACTGTTCAAGGTAACTTGTTGATGGGGGACAACGGCCCGATAAATATTCCGCCGCAGGCTGAGTTAACCTTGGCGACGGATGGTTCTATATCTGCACTGATTCCTGGTGATCCGCCAACACAATTGGGGCAACTTGGCAGATTGAAAATGGTGAAACCGGAGAGCGATCAGCTAGTCCGCGGTGATGATGGTCTCTTTCACATGACGGAACAGGCGCAAGGGTTACAGGGTGATGCCTTGCCAGCCAGTGATGAGATGAAATTAATGTCCGGTGTGCTTGAAGGGAGTAACGTCAACCCAATGGAAAGCATGGTGAGTATGATTGCTAATGCCCGCCGTTTTGAAATGCAGATGAAAGTCATCCATAGCTCAGATGAAAATGCACAACGTGCTAATCAGCTATTAGCAATAAGTTGATTTAGACACAGAGGATAAAACCGATGATCCGATCATTATGGATTGCTAAAACTGGGCTGGATGCTCAGCAAACTAATATGGATGTGATTGCCAACAACTTGGCAAACGTCAGCACCAATGGTTTTAAACGCCAGCGTGCCATTTTTGAAGATCTGCTTTACCAGAACATTCGTCAACCAGGGGCGATGTCATCGGAGCAAACCCGCCTGCCTTCTGGTTTACAGATAGGTACTGGGGTGCGCCCGGTAGCAACAGAACGTATACATAGTCAGGGAAACTTATCTGAAACTAATAACAGCCATAATGTTGCTATTAGAGGAAAGGGTTTCTTTCAAGTTCAGTTACCTGATGGTACCAGCGCCTATACCCGTGACGGTTCATTTCAGGAAGATCAAAACGGGCAGTTGACGACCGCTAGCGGTTTTTTGATCTTCCCTACCATTACTATTCCTGATAATGCGACGGACCTCACCATTAGCAGTGATGGTATTGTCAGTGTGAAAGTGCAGGGGCAATCCGCATCTCAGCAAATAGGTCAATTTACCCTGACAACCTTTATTAATGACAGTGGGTTAGAAAGTATTGGTGAAAACCTTTATGTAGAGACTAGCAGCTCTGGCGTACCGATTGAAAATACACCGGGAATCAATGGCGCCGGGTTGCTCCAGCATAAATATGTCGAAACATCTAACGTCAATATCGCAGAAGAATTGGTCAACATGATTCAAACTCAGCGTGCTTATGAAGTTAACACTAAAGCGGTGTCGACGTCTGATCAGATGCTACAAAAACTGACTCAGTTATAACCTAATCGTCAATCAGAACCGCGGGGAAACACTCAGTTTCCCCGTTATTCAGGGATAAATAAAGAGTATCGAAGATGGATACAATGGCTGTTGCCGAGACCAGCGCTGTTTGTCAGTTCCGCCATTTACGGAAAAATGTGGCGAATAAATGGCGTTGTAGTATAGCACTGGCGGTATTGTCACTAACGGGCTGTGCGTATATACCGCAAAAACCCCTGGTTGAGGGAGCAACCACCGCAGCACCTTCTGCGGCAACCGCGCCAGTCCCTAATGGCGCTATTTTTCAAGTAGTACAGCCGGTTTATTATGGTTATCAGCCGCTATTTGAAGATCGCCGACCCCGAAATATTGGCGATACCCTGACGATTACATTGCAGGAAAATGTCAGCGCCAGTAAGAACTCTTCGGCCAACGCCAGCCGTAATGGGAAAAACACATTTTCCGCAGCACTGACTCCCCGTTTCCTGAAAGGGTTAATTGGCGGAGATAAAACCGATCTGGATATGGAAGCCGATAATACTTTTGGTGGGAAAGGCGGCGCTAATGCGAATAACACCTTCCGAGGAACGATTACCGTGACGGTCGATCAGTTACTGGCAAACGGTAACTTACATGTGGTCGGTGAAAAGCAGATTGCTATCAATCAGGGAACCGAGTTTATCCGTTTCTCCGGTGTCGTTAACCCACGGACAATTAATGCTAATAATACCGTCAGCTCCAATCAGGTCGCGGACGCCCGCATTGAATATGTGGGGAATGGCTATATTAATGAAGCGCAGCACATGGGGTGGTTACAGCGTTTCTTCCTGAATGTCGCGCCATTTTAACAGGGGATGGTTATGATAAAACAATTTGCTGCCAGCCTTCTTCTTGTATTGCTGACTCTGGTGACAACGACAGTATCCGCAGAACGTATCCGTGATCTCACCACGGTTCAAGGAGTACGGGAAAATGCGTTGATTGGTTATGGATTAGTGGTTGGATTGGATGGAACCGGCGACCAGACGACTCAGACGCCATTTACCACCCAAAGTTTAAGCAACATGTTATCCCAATTGGGGATTACCGTTCCTCCGGGAACCAATATGCAGTTGAAAAACGTGGCTGCCGTGATGGTCACTGCGAAATTACCGCCGTTTGGCCGTGCCGGGCAGAATATTGACGTAGTGGTTTCCTCACTGGGGAACGCTAAAAGCTTACGTGGCGGTACTTTGCTGATGACGCCACTAAAAGGTGTTGATAATCAGGTCTATGCTCTGGCGCAGGGGAATATTTTGGTCGGCGGCGCCGGCGCCAGCGCGGGGGGAAGCAGTGTAAAAGTCAATCAGCTCGCGGGTGGTCGGATTAGTAACGGTGCAGTGATTGAACGCGAATTGCCTACGCAGTTTGGTGAAAATGGCACACTGAATCTTCAATTAAATAACGAAGACTTCTCATTGGCGCAGCAAATCAGCGATACCATCAATCGTATGGGCGGAGCGGGAACAGCAACGCCGCTGGATGCCCGTACAGTACAATTGCGTATGCCGAGAGATAAAAGTGAGCAGGTTAAATTCCTTTCTCATGTGCAGAACTTGACCCTTCGCGTTGATGTCGGTGATGCCAAAGTAATTATCAACTCTCGCACCGGCTCTGTCGTGATGAACCGCAATGTCATGCTGGATAGCTGCGCGGTTGCTCAAGGGAATCTTTCTGTCATTGTTGATAATCAGGTGGTTGTTAGTCAGCCAAATACACCGTTAGCCGGTGGCAGTACCGTTGTCACCCGTAATCCCGCTGTTGCTGTCCGTGAACAAAATGGCGCGTTGCAGCAGGTTAACGCCAGTGCAAGTTTGAGCCATGTTATTCAAGCATTGAATGCATTGGGTGCGACCCCGAATGATTTAATGTCAATCTTACAGGCAATGGAAAGTGCGGGTTGTCTGCGGGCGAAACTGGAGATCATTTGATGAATGATTTATTAACCCTGCCCGGTGCGGCTTATGATGTCCAGTCGGTTAACACGTTAAAATCCAATCTGGCAAAAGATCCACAACAGGGGCTACGGCAAGTAGCCCAACAAATGGAAGGGCTTTTTGTTCAGATGATGCTGAAAAGCATGCGTTCAGCTCTGCCTAAAGATGGCATGTTGAGCAGTGAACAGACCCGTCTCTATACTTCGATATACGATCAGCAAATCGCGCAGAATATTGCTCAGAAGGGGTTAGGTTTTGCCGATATGATGCTCAAGCAGCTTTCTAGCGCTAAAACTGCCCCTGGCGAAATAGCGGGTAAGATACCCATGACGCTGGATAACGAAGTTTTGCAAACCTTGCCAAGGCAGGCGCTTGAGCAATTTATCCGTCGAACGGTACCAAAACCCGAGACGACGCCTAAACCGCTGCCGCTGAACAGTACGAATTTCGTATCCACGCTCTCGACCCCTGCCCGGATAGCCAGCCAACGCAGCGGTATTCCTCATTTGCTGATTATTGCTCAGGCCGCATTAGAGTCTGGTTGGGGGCAAAGAGAGATTCTGACCGCTGATGGCAAGCCAAGTCATAATCTGTTTGGTATTAAAGCGGGTAAAGGTTGGAAAGGGCCGGTAACTAATATCCTGACCACAGAATATATCAACGGCGAGCCTCAGAAAATGAAGGATAACTTCCGTGTTTATGGCTCTTACGTGGAAGCGATTGAGGATTACGTCAAATTACTGACAGAAAGTCCCCGTTACGCCAACGTTGCCCGCTCTGTTACCCCGGAGCAAGGGGCGTATTCCTTACAACAGGCAGGTTATGCGACCGATCCCGGATATGCGAAAAAACTGGTCTCAGTTATTCAACAGCTAAAAGATGCCGGAGAAAAGGCGGTGAAAGCCTATACCTACGATTTGAGTAAACTATTCTGATCGCTATTTTGCTCAAGTTTTATTGAGTTCAGCCGATAAATTAAAGCAGTTTAGACTTTGTTTTTAGTTATACCCTATGGATTTCAAGATGGATCGCGACGGCAAGGGAGTGAATCCCCGGGAGCATAGAGAACTATGTGACCGGGGTGAGCGAGTGCAGCCAACAAAGAGGCAACTTGAAAGATGACGGGTATAGCTGAAAGATTGTTTGCCGCCGCTAGCGGAGACATTAAATAAAACGTAAAAGGATCTTCTGATGTCCAACAGTCTTATTAATACTGCGATGAGTGGCCTTCAAGCGGCTCAAATTGCTCTGGGAACCGTGAGTAATAACCTCGCAAATTCCAAAGTTCCTGGTTATAACCGGCAATCGACAGTTGTCAATCAAAACGGCGGCACGATGACGTCCGTTGGCTATATCGGAAATGGCGTTACTGTCACCAGTATTAACCGTCAATATAATGAATTCATTAATCAACAACTGTCTGAGGCTCAGGCGAAACAAGGTACATTAACCACTTATTCTCAGCAAATTTCCCAGATTGATAATTTGCTGGCAGACAAAGCGAATAACCTGTCAAACACCATTGATGACTTCTTTACCAGTTTACAAAATGTTGTCAGTAATGCGGAAGATGATGCGGCCAGAACGACAGCGATTGGTAAATCAAAGGGGCTGGTAAACCAATTGCAAGGCGCGGATGCCTTCCTGCGTAAAATGGAAAATAACATTAATCGGGGAATAGCTAATTCGGCTGAATCTATTAATAACTATGCGCAGCAAATTGCTAAACTCAATGGGGAAATTACCCGTATGAGAGGCGGTGGTAGTGCTGAGCCGAATGCATTATTGGATCAGCGTGATCAATTGGTCAATGAACTGAATAAACTGGTTGGCGTGAGTGTGACTCAGCAGGATGGTGATTCTTACAATGTCACTTTTGCGGGGGGATTGACACTGGTTCAGGGAACAACCGCTTACCGAGTAGAAGCGATTTCATCTAATGCGGATAGCAGTCGCATTACATTAGGTTATGATCGTGGTTTTGGCGATGTTGTTGAAATTGATGAAAAATTCATTGACAAAGGGCAATTAAGCGGCACATTACGGGCGCGTAGTGAAGTGCTGGATAATTCCCGTAACCAGTTAAACCAATTAGCGTTGGTATTGGGCGATCAATTTAATCAGGTTCACCGTGCTGGTTTTGATTTAAAAGGCAAACCGGGTGAAGATTTCTTCACATTTAATAACCCGGATGTGGTTGCCAATAGTAGAAATAAAGGTTCTGCTGATTTTAAAGTGGAATATACAGATACCTCAGCGATAAAAGCCAGTGATTATCATATTAGCTACGATGGGGCTAATTGGAAAATCCAGCGTGCCTCTGATAAGGCGGATATTGCCGCCAAAGTAACAGGTAATACACTGGAATTTGATGGATTAAAAGTTGAAATTGACCCAACCAATGCAAAAGAGCATGACCGATATACACTGAAAGCGGTCAACGGTGTTATTGGCAGTATGGCGGTTAATATTAAAGATGCGTCGCAATTGGCGGCTGCCGGTGCTAAAGATGGTGGGGCGAGTGATAACGTCAATGCCAAAAAACTCATTGAATTGCAGAACAAAAAATTGGTAGAGGGGAAAGCATCATTTTCTGGTGCTTATGCTTCGATGGTCAGCACCATTGGCAACCAGACCAGCACGGCGAATGTTGATTTAGAAACTCAGAATAATATTACTAAACAACTTTACGCTGAACAGCAGTCGGTTTCTGGCGTCAACGTAGATGAAGAATATGGCGCATTACAAAACTTACAGCAATATTATCTGGCGAATGCCCAAGTTATCCAGACTGCCGCAACGTTATTTAATGCCATTTTGGATCTCCGTCGCTAATAAACGTGCCATTTAATAAAAATAGCCTGAGATATCTTGGGCATTTAGCTGAATATTTAAAAGGAATGAAATTGTGCGCGTAAGTACCAATATATTATACGATCAGAAAATGACGAATATCACTACAGCTCAGTCGAAATGGATGCAGCAAGGAGCACAGCTATCCAGTGGTCAGCGGGTGATAAATCCATCCGATGATCCGATGGCGGCATCTCAGGGGGTCATGGTCGCTCAAGCTGAATCTCAGAACCAGCAATATATAACGGCTCGCTCGTTTGCTAAGAACGCGATTTCCATGCAATTGAGTGTGGTATCCAAAGCTGTCGGGGTGGTGCAAAATATTCATGAAAGTTTGGTCGCCACAGTAAACGGCGTATTGAGTGATGAAGATCGTAACTCGTTGGCTATTCAACTGACCGGGTTTAAAGAACAACTGGTGAATTTGGGTAACACCACCGATGGTAATGGCCGCTATATTTTTGCCGGTTATAAAACGGATGTGAAACCTTTTGATGAGAGTACCAGCGGTACAGTTAGCTATCGAGGCGGTTCTGAGGAAATGACGCAGAAAGTAGATAGCAACCGCTCTATGATTATTGGACATACCGGGGAACAAGTCTTTCTTTCGTCTACCAGTAACCCGATAAAAGAGCCGGATGGCAGCCCGAGTGAATCTGATATATTTAAAACCATAGACATGGCGATTCAGTCATTAAAAACACCATTTGTCGAAGCAGATCAAAAGAGTCGTGATGATGCGCTGGAATTGTTGAATAAGGCTAACCGCGGCGCTCGCAACGCGTTGAATAATATCTCTTCGGTGGAATCGGTATTGGGTTTACAACTGAGAGAAATAGAAGACTTAGATAGTTTGGGGGCGGAACGCAGCCTGGCGAATAAAAGCCGTTTGAGTCAACTGGTTGACGTAGAATGGAACTCAGCGATTTCGAATTATTATCAACAACAAGCCGTACTTCAAGCATCGTATAAGACATTTACCGATATGAAAGGCATGTCGTTGTTTGAAATATTTCGTTAATTCGGTTTTCCTCATTTATATTAATCGCTGGTTTTCAGGCCAGCGATTTTTCCAATTGAATGTATTTAATTGTGACAATTAAATATCCTACATATTTTCAGTTAAATAGATAATGAAATAGAAATTTTCATATTAAAAATATATTGTTGAAATTTAAACTTCCGCCAGTGGATGAACGGGGAGAAACTGAGTAATTACCGCTTCTGCGTGTTGGTAGTTACTGAGATTAATAACTACAACTTTGTAGAAGTAAACCGCGTTAGGTACTCTGCGGAAAAATTTAGTTTCACCGGGTTGAATGTCGATAAAAGCATACTGATTGTAATCTCCGAATGGAGGCGCCCAGTAATTTACTGCTCTAATTGGTGCGGGACCTCTATTTTCTATATTGAAACTAGGATGATGAGTAGTAGGCATTATTATATTTCCACCAGTATAAAGCTCAAAAGTTTGATTAGGGTTTATATATATCAGTCTCATTTTATTGTTTCCTTATCATGACGATTTTTATGTTACATATAGTACAGATAATCTTATCTGCGAAATTTAACTTAACACTTTCCCATAACAGTTAAATATTGAAATTTATCAGTGATGTAAAAGGAATAAGATAAATGAATTTATCTTATTTGAATTCCAATCTAATAAATAAAAAAATATATTGTTGTTTGGAAATATTACGCTAATTTTGTCTTCTCTTTTATTTTTATTACTGATTTAGGCCAGCAATTTTGGTTAATAAAATCATTATAATTCATTTTAACGTAACCTATTCAATATATTGAAGTTTTATGCCGAAACCCCCTCTTTTTATTAGAATAAAATATCGTTATTTCAAAAAAATAAGTTGATTATTTCTTCCATTTCCTACCCTCCCGTTCATATGTTGAACAGGGAAAAGTTTGGTTAATGAATCTGCCGGTGAATATGTTCGGTAATCATTTAAGTAAAAGAGGGTGAAATTATGGTTGTTTTACATGATCTGTTTAATTCCCTGAGCCTCGACCTCACGGGATCAGGAGGAATGTAATGGCAGATTCAGGATTGATTTTTACACTTACTGCGGGCTCTCTCCCGGAGAAAACTTTTGCTGTGGTGGAGTTTACTCTAGATGAAGCGCTGTCAGAGTTATTTTGTCTGGAGGCGATATTAACCAGCGCTGATCCGGATATTAATTTCGCTGATGTTCTGGATAATTTTGCGACACTGACCGTTTATCGTGATGGAAAACCCGAGCGCAGTATAACTGGGATTGTGACTCAGTTTGAACAAAGCAGGACAGGTCGTCATCGCAGTCATTATTCCTTGACCATTCAACCTGCTTTATGGCGTGCGGGATTACGGGTTAATTCCCGTATTTTTCAGCATCAATCTGTGACTGAGATTATTGACATATTATTGAAAGAAAATGGCGTTAGAAACTTCTATTGCCAATTGCGTTATGAACATCCTGAACGGGAATTTTGTGTGCAATATGATGAGAGTGATCTGGCGTTTCTCCATCGTTTATTGGCTGATGAAGGGATGTTTTATTATTTCGATTTCACTGAGGAGCGAGGTGAACCGATAATTATTTTCATTGATTCTCATCGGATAAATAACAAATTTTCATTGCCTTATCACCCAGAATTGGACGCTACAGGAAGCCAATGCAGCATCAATCGATTCTGCTGGCGTGAACAGGTCGGGATTGCCAACATTGTGTTGCAGGATCGTACTTTTAAAAATCCGCGGTGGGGGGCAGACTATTACTATCACGAACGCCAAATTAATCACCAGCGTTCAGATTTGCCCAGTTACACTTACTATGATTTTCCCGGGCGCTTTAAAGATGAGCGTGGCGAGCGCCTGAGTCAATATCGTCTGGAAGCACTCCGCACTGACGCTATGTTTGGCCGCGCACAAAGTGATTGTTTTGCCTTGGCGCCGGCATCAGGGTTTGCGCTTACTGATCATCCGAAAGAGCAATTTAATACCCTGTGGCTGGTGATTAAAATCAGCCATTACGGTAGACAGCCGCAGGCGGATGAATCCCGTTTCGGTGAAATGGGGACGACCTTAACGAACAGCTTCACCTTTGGCGATCGCAACCGGGTATGGCGCCCCTTGCCTTATCCCAAACCGCGCATTGACGGCCTGCAAGTTGCGACAGTGGTTGGCCCGGAAGGGGAAGAGATCTTTTGTGATGAATACGGGCGCGTGCGGGTACAGTTTGCTTGGGATCAATATGGCAAATTCAATGACCACAGTTCTTGTTGGATCAGAGTCAGTCAGGCTTGGGCTGGTAATCACTGGGGCATGATTGCTATCCCCCGAGTGGGGCAGGAAGTGCTGGTGGATTTTCTGCATGGCGATCCAGATCAGCCAATTATTATTGGGCGTACCTATCATGCCACTAACATTGTGCCTAACCGTCTGCCGATAGCAAAAACCCAGATGTCAATTCGCTCAAAAACCCATAAAGGGGAGGGTTTTAATGAACTGAGATTTGAAGATGAAAAAGATCGAGAAGAGGTATTTATTCATGCTCAGAAGAATCTGGCGATTAAGGTGCTGAATTCCCGAGATGAACGAATTAATTACAACCGTACAACCAGCATTGGCCATGATGATGAACTGGTGATTGCCAATAACCGCAAAATAACGGTTGATGGGCAGCAGGAACATAAAACCATCGGGAACTATGTTGTTCAGGTTGAGGGTGACAAAACTTTGCAGGCCGGCGGCAATGTGGCACAGAAAATTCAGGGTATGCTCAGTATTGATACCAATGGTGATATTACGGTGCAAAGTGGCAACAAAATCAGTCTGAAAGTAGGTAATAGCTTTATCGTTATTCATGCTGATGGTGTCGATATCAAAGGTCCATCGATTAATCTGAACTCTGGGGGGAGTCCCGGGGATTTATTGCGCCCGGCGAATCCGGTCATTTTGCAAGCTGCCGCCAGTGCCGGCTCCTTGTTTGTTGCACACTGTCCGAAGGAGGATAACGACTGATGGCCGCTGAAAAATATTATGTCGTCATTGACGGTGCGATTGAATACCGATTGTTTTTTATCTTGGAAAATTTTAATCCCCCTGCGGTTTGTCTTTATGACGAATCTTTACCGCCTGAGCTGCTTAAGGCGGCGCCTTACCTGGTGGAGGTGACAGAAAAAGTTGGACTGTATTTAGAGGAATGGCAAACATGTTGGGGGATTTGTCTTCACTCAAAAGCGGATATGAAAACATTGCGTCAGCATTTACGCAAATATCTTCAAGTATTATTACCCGATCAAGATAAACCGGTATTTTTCCGATTTTATGATCCGCGCAATATCTGGGAGTTTCTCAGTGTCCTCAGTGACTGGGAAATTCACTGTTTTCTGGGGCCGATAAATAAAATTAGCACTTCTCTGATGGGCGTTAAGCATGAAGATAATTTTCACGCGGCCAGAAAACAATTTCCCGCAGAGGCATGCTCCAGACAAAAGATGTTGCGGATCACAACAAAGCAATATGCTCAGTTAAATGAGCTATTCGAACAACGATACATTAATAAACTGACGCGATTTATTAATGAAGTCAATTACTATAATGGCGCCGGTACCATAGATCTGCCATACGACTCCCTGTCGGCACATTCAGACCGGATATTGAAAAACCCGCTTCCTGATACACATTATTCTCCCGCCTATATGGATGAGGCGACATTTATTCAACATAAAACCTTAGCGGAGGATTGTTTTTATTTTTGTCAGGATAATGAAATCACGGATGAACGTGCCATTGGCGGGTTTCTCTATTTGCTGATGGCGAGACATATCAATCAGTTTGAGCAAATCCCGCAGGCATGGTTAACCGCACTCAGAGACCCCCAGTGGCCGGGTTATTATCGGATGGAAACATTATTAAAAAGCGAATTGGGTTTTATCCCCGATTAGGTAATTAAAAGGTAATTGATAAGGTAATAGATATGGCTGAGCAAACTATTTCATCCCGTGCCGGTGTTGCCTGCATGACATGCGACAACCCGGACCCCTGTATTTATAAAATCAGCGTCACTTTTGGTCGGAATACTCAGGTATGGCCTGAAAAGCCGGTAATTAAGATGAGCCTGATTGATAATGGAAAAGGTCAAAAAGGGACGATACAGATTGAAGGTAAATGTAATAACACGGCTAAACATCATGCGGTGCTGACGGGGGGACAGAAAGAGAAAACGCTAGAATTTAATGCGCCACAGGAGGTGACATTATTTTATAAAGATCAACTGAAAGACGCTGAGATTGAAAGTGACCTGGAAAGTGTCTGGTTTTATTTATCTAATCTTGCCAACCCGACAGATATGTACAGTGAGCCGCGTTATTATAAGTTAATAACTCAAGGTTGCCTGGATAGTCGACAGTACGCGACGATAGCGGTTTACCCGTCGGTCAGTTTTATGGTTTCGGTTGGATTGAGCTTTGATTTTTCTCATGGAGAACGTTCTGTAAAGGAGCGGCGTGATGAACAGAAAAAAGCGCGTCTGGCGATGGAAAATGTCAAGCCTAAAAATGGCAATAAACTGCGCAGTGGGTGGACAACCCATACGGACCCATTTTATCTGACCCGACAGACGGCCATTAACGTCGAATATGCTTTAACGGTTCAGGATATGGATTACTCGGCGAAGTTTGCGAAAGTGAATAAGGTGAGGAAAACCCTGCCCAATTTAGAGGTCATCAATCGGGTGGAAAAACTGCTGGGTTATACCAAAGAATACCTGGCGCCCGATCCGGATTCAAAAGGCACCCGCAGCTACCAACTGCTTGAGCTCAAAGTGGACCCCATCAATATTGGGCTGGCTTATGCTTATGACCGAACTACTTCGATGGATGACCGTACCCATTTTTTGGGTTTCAGTGCCGCGCCTTTTCTGGGGATGACGGCAAAACTGGATCTCATTCAAATGGGGGCGGCGTATTGCAAGATAAAGAGTGTGGCAGCCAAATTCAGGGAGGCGCTGGCCCGCAGGAATTCAAATGATAAAAACTATTTAGATCTGGAATGTTGCATTATTTTGACATGCAATCTGTCCTTTCAATTGGGTGCCGCTTATAAACAAAAGCAGTGGACTTTTGACGCCGGTGATAAGAATGATTTGAAATTGAGTCTGGAAGGAAAAGCGAATGTCGCCTTTAAGACCCATATTATGATAGTAGAAGTCGCAATAGGAGCGGGTGTGGCTATAAAAACAGCGGCGGGTTTTGAACTTGATCAACATGATAAAGGGATCGATCTGGCTGGCTACCATAATGGGATTGTTGCTGAGATTCAGGTAGCTGCTGATGCAAGGAAAAATAATAGTAGAAATTCTATAATCGAAGTTAAAAAGAAGTGGAAATGGGTTATTGCCGATCCGTTAAAAGTCAGTGAATCCCCGTTAAGAATTAATCTGATAGGAGAAGAGAGGCCTGTTACTCGACCGGAGATAGTCCCAGGTGCTGAAACTGCATCGTGGGAAATGGGTTATGACCCTAACTTTAAGCCTAAGATGGATAACATCCCGTTTATCACCGGATTACCCGGAATGTGAGGATAAAATGAGATTGAAACTGTTATTGCTGTTATTAGGAGTTATTATTATGTCAGGTTTAGGAGTGATGGTAATGCAAGGCGCTAATGCAAATGAACCGAGGTTGTATATTCGCAGTTTATTCGATATCCAATATGCCTTTTGTGATATTAAAACCAATGGCGTAACGGGCATGGATAACCGTGATTCGGCTCAAGAAGGACGGGGATTTGGTACTGCCAGCACGGCCTCTATGTTATTCTTGGCAAATGGTGAAAATGAAGTCAGTCTGGAATTTGGCGCATTGGGTTGGTTTTCCTCAGATACGTTATCAGATAAAAACCGCAATCACTTTAACCCTGAGGCCAAATGCACGCTGGAACTGACGGCTATGCGTGGTAAAAAAAGTGAAGTATTGACGGCAATTGAAGTGGCAATTGATAAAAATGGTCAGCCTGTGGCAACAACGCCCGCGAATGAAGCGAAATATGCTGCTATTAGCACACCGGTGGTACGCCATGTGGTACAGGCTCAAAATGTAGAAGATGGGCATGTAGAGAAAAAGTATTTTAATCCGAAAGAATTTCCTCCTAATATGACTTTGTACCGATTTAGCCGTAGTGTAAAAATCAGTGGCTTACCTGATTGGGAATGGGTGAAGGCAACCCCTTATACCGATACCCCAGAGCAACGTCGGCAATTGCAACAGGCTTATATGTCGGTCTGGCAGGCTTATAATGCCAAAGATATAAATACTCTTAGGGAACAACAAAAAATTGCGCTTAGAGCTTGGGCTTGGGCCACTGATGAAAGTGAAGAAAGTGTTTTTGCCGATCAACCTATTAACAGTGATATAAAAGAAAAAAGTTTCAAAATGATACCGATTAATTGGGATGACTATACCGTTAAAATAATGAATCAGGGCAGAATGGTTAAATTAGTGAATAAATCAATTTTAGAATATTCTCCAATATCCTATTACACTGTTAATAATGAAGATGGCGATACTTATTTCAGTACTACCGCACCAATTTTCTCATTGATTAATGGTCGTTTTGTTCAGGTAATTTAATGGATAGCAATATCGGGTTATTTGACCCGATATTTTCTCTTGATGGAAAATGCAATAAAAGTCGGTAATATCGATACAGCATTTGGTGATTGTAAAACGACACTGGGATTGTGGGTTTGGTTAATATTAAAGTTGAATAATATTCCACTTATCACCGGGTTACACCGGAACGTGAGGATAAAATGAAATTAAAATGGTTATTGCTATTGTTAGGCGTAATTACTATATCAGGGTTAGGTGTGGTAGTAATGCAAGGTGCTAACGCAAGTGAACCGCGGTTGTATATTCGCAGTTTATTCGATATTCAGTATGCCTTTTGTGATATTAAAACCAATGGCGTAACGGGAATGGATAACCGAGATTCAGCCCGTGAAGGCCGGGGACTTGGTACCGCCAGTACAGCTTCCATGCTATTAATGGCAAATGGTGAAAATGAAGTCAGTCTGGAATTTGGCGCATTGGGTTGGTTTTCCTCAGATGCGTTATCAGATAAAGACCGCAATCACTTTAGCCCTGAGGCCAAATGCACTCTGGAACTGACGGCTATGCGTGGTAAAAAGAGTGAGGTGTTGACAGCGATAGAAGTGGCAATTGATAAAAATGGTCAGCCTGTGGCAATAACACCCGCGAATGAAGCTAAATATGCTGCAATTAGCACACCGGTGGTACGCCATGTGGTACAGGCTCAAAATGTAGAAGATGGGCATGTAGAGAAAAAGTATTTTAATCCGAAAGAATTTCCTCCTAATATGACTTTGTACCGATTTAGCCGTAGTGTAAAAATCAGTGGCTTACCTGATTGGGAATGGGTGAAAGCAACCCCTTACACGGATACACTTGAACAGCGTCAGCAATTGCAACAGGCTTATATGGCGGTCTGGCAGGCTTATAATGCTAAAGATATAAATACTCTTAGGAAACAACAAAAAATTGCGCTTAAAGCTTGGGCTTGGGCGACTGATGAAAGTGAAGAAAGTATTTTTGCTGATCAATCTGCTTACAGTGATATCAATGAAAAAGGTTTCAAGATGAAACCAATTAATTGGAATGACTACACTGTTAAAATAATGAACCAGGGAAGAATGGTCAGGTTGGTGAATAAATCAGACCCAGAAAGTTCCCCAATATCCTACTATTACGTTGATGAGGAAGATGGAGATACGATTTTGGCTACTGTTGCGCCGATTTTCTCATTAATTAATGGCCGTTTTGTTCAGGTAATTTAATGGGTAGCAATATCGGGTTATTTGACCCGATATTTTTACTTGATGGGAAATGCAATAAAAGTCGGTAATATCGATACGGCATTTTGTGATTGTAAAACGACACTGGGATTGTGGGTTTGGTTAATATTAAAGTTGAATAATATTCCACTTATCACCGGGTTAC
>NZ_RCWE01000001.1:440996-581553 GCF_018448925.1 Photorhabdus akhurstii
TATGCCTTTTGTGATATTAAAACCAATGGCGTAACGGGAATGGATAACCGAGATTCAGCCCGTGAAGGCCGGGGACTTGGTACCGCCAGTACAGCTTCCATGCTATTAATGGCAAATGGTGAAAATGAAGTCAGTCTGGAATTTGGCGCATTGGGTTGGTTTTCCTCAGATGCGTTATCAGATAAAGACCGCAATCACTTTAGCCCTGAGGCCAAATGCACTCTGGAACTGACGGCTATGCGTGGTAAAAAGAGTGAGGTGTTGACAGCGATAGAAGTGGCAATTGATAAAAATGGTCAGCCTGTGGCAATAACACCCGCGAATGAAGCTAAATATGCTGCAATTAGCACACCGGTGGTACGCCATGTGGTACAGGCTCAAAATGTAGAAGATGGGCATGTAGAGAAAAAGTATTTTAATCCGAAAGAATTTCCTCCTAATATGACTTTGTACCGATTTAGCCGTAGTGTAAAAATCAGTGGCTTACCTGATTGGGAATGGGTGAAAGCAACCCCTTACACGGATACACTTGAACAGCGTCAGCAATTGCAACAGGCTTATATGGCGGTCTGGCAGGCTTATAATGCTAAAGATATAAATACTCTTAGGAAACAACAAAAAATTGCGCTTAAAGCTTGGGCTTGGGCGACTGATGAAAGTGAAGAAAGTATTTTTGCTGATCAATCTGCTTACAGTGATATCAATGAAAAAGGTTTCAAGATGAAACCAATTAATTGGAATGACTACACTGTTAAAATAATGAACCAGGGAAGAATGGTCAGGTTGGTGAATAAATCAGACCCAGAAAGTTCCCCAATATCCTACTATTACGTTGATGAGGAAGATGGAGATACGATTTTGGCTACTGTTGCGCCGATTTTCTCATTAATTAATGGCCGTTTTGTTCAGGTAATTTAATGGGTAGCAATATCGGGTTATTTGACCCGATATTTTTACTTGATGGGAAATGCAATAAAAGTCGGTAATATCGATACGGCATTTTGTGATTGTAAAACGACACTGGGATTGTGGGTTTGGTTAATATTAAAGTTGAATAATATTCCACTTATCACCGGGTTACCCGGAATGTGAGGATAAAATGAAATTAAAATGGGTATTGCTATTATTAGGCGTAATTACTATATCAGGGTTAGGTGTGGTAGTAATGCAAGGTGCTAACGCAAATGAACCGAGGTTGTATATTCGTAGCTTATTCGATATTCAATATGCCTTTTGTGATATTAAAACCAATGGCGTAACGGGAATGGATAACCGTAATTCGGCTCGGGAAGGCCGGGGATTTGGTACCGGTAGTACAGCATCTATGTTATTAATGGCTAATGGTGAAAATGAAATCAGTCTGGAGTTCGGGGCACTAGGCTGGTTTTCTCGGGATACTTTGTCAGATAAAGTCCGCAGCCATTTCAATCCTGAAGCGAAGTGCAAGTTAGAACTGACAGCCATGCTCGGTAAAAAGAGTGAGGTACTGACGGCTATTGAAGTAGAGGTGGATAAAAATGGTCAACCCGTAGCAACGGTATCTGCGGATGAACCTAAATATGCCGCTATTAGTACACTAGTTGTACTTCGTGTGGTACAAGCAGACAGTATAGAGGCTGGACATAAAGACGAAAACTATTTTGATATTCGAACATTTCCACCCAATATGATCTTATACCGGTTTAGTCGTAATGTGAAAATCAGTGGCTTACCTGAATGGGAATGGACGAAGGCAACACCTTATACGGATACACCTGAACAGCGCCAGCAATTGCAACAGGCTTATATGGCTGTTTGGCAGGCTTATAATGCAAAAGATGTGAATACTATCCGTAATCAACAAAAAATCGCCCTCAAAGCCTGGGCTAGGGCTACTAATGAAAGTGAAGGGAATATCTTTGCTGACAAAGATTTTCATAATGATTTCAAAGAAAAAAGTTTCAAAATGAAACCGATTAATTGGAATGACTACCGGGTTAAAATAATGAATCAGGGTAGAATGGTCAGACTGGTGAATAAATCAGACCCGGGGAGTTCCCCAATATCTTATTACGTTAATGATGAAGATGGTGATACGGTTCTAGTTACCACTGCACCAATCTTTTCATTGATTAATGGCCGTTTTGTTCAGGTAATTTAATGGGTAGCAATATCGGGTTATTTGACCCGATATTTTTTCTGGATGGGAAATGCAATAAAAGTCGGTAATATCGATACAGCATTTGGTGATTGTAAAACAACACTGGGATTGTGGATTTGATTAATATTAAAGTTGAATAATACTCCACTTATCACCGGGTTACCCGGAATGTGAGGATAAAATGAGATTAAAATGGTTATTGCTATTATTAGGCGTGATTACTATGTCAGGTTTAGGTGTGGTGGTAATGCAAGGTGCTAACGCAAATGAACCGAGGTTGTATATTCGTAGCTTATTCGATATTCAATATGCCTTTTGTGACATCAAAACCAATGGCGTAACGGGCATGGATAACCGTAATTCGGCTCGGGAAGGCCGGGGATTTGGTACCGGCAGTACAGCATCTATGTTATTAATGGCTAATGGTGAAAATGAAATCAGTCTGGAGTTTGGTGCGCTGGGTTGGTTTTCTCCAAGTGAAATGCCAGATAAAACTCGCAATCACTTTAATCCTGAAGCTAAATGCACGCTGGAACTAACTGCTATGCGTGGTAAAAAGAGTGAGGTGTTGACAGCGATGGAAGTGGCAATTGATAAAAATGGTCAACCTGTGGCAATGACACCCGCAAATGAAGTGAAATATGCTGCTATTAGTACACCAGTGGTGCGTCATGTGATACAGGCAGAAAATGTGGAAGCTGGGCATAAAGATAAAAAATTCTTTAAGAGCCGGAAATTTCCACCCAATATGACCTTATATCGATTTAGCAGGAATGTAAAAATTAGTGGCTTACCTGAATGGGAATGGGAGAAAGCAACCCCTTACACGGATACACTTGAACAGCGTCAGCAATTGCAACAGGCTTATATGGCGGTCTGGCAGGCTTATAATGCCAAAGATATAAATACTCTTATGGAACAACAAAAAGTTGCGCTCAAAGCTTGGGCTTGGGCTACTAATGAAAGTGAAGAGAGTATTTTTGCTGATCAATCTGCTTACAGTGATATCAACGAAAAAGGTTTCAAAATGAAGCCAATTAATTGGGATGACTATACCGTTAAAATAATGAATCAGGGCAGAATGGTCAGATTGGTGAATAAATCAGATCCAGAAAATTCCCCAATATCCTACTATTATGTTGATGAAGATGGCGATACTATTCTGGCTACCGTCGCACCAATCTTTTCATTAATTAATGGTCGTTTTGTTCAGGTAATTTAATGGGTAGCAATATCGGGTTATTTGACCCGATATTTTTCCTAAGGATGGGAAATGCAATAAAAGTCGGTAATATCGATACAGCATTTGGTGATTGTAAAACGACACTGGGATTGTGGATTTGATTAATATTAAAGTTGAGTAATATTCCACTTATCACCGGGTTACCCGGAATGTGAGGATAAAATGAAATTAAAATGGGTATTGCTATTATTAGGCGTGATTACTATGTCAGGTTTAGGTGTGATGGTAATGCAAGGTGCTAATGCAAATGAACCGCAGTTGTATATTCGCAGTTTATTCGATATTCAGTATGCCTTTTGTGATATTAAAACCAATGGCGTAACGGGAATGGATAACCGTAATTCGGCTCGGGAAGGCCGGGGATTTGGTACCGGTAGTACAGCATCTATGTTATTAATGGCTAATGGTGAAAATGAAATCAGTCTGGAGTTTGGTGCGCTGGATTGGTTTTCTCCAAGTGAAATGCCAGATAAAACTCGCAATCACTTTAATCCTGAAGCTAAATGCACGCTGGAACTAACTGCTATGCGTGGTAAAAAGAGTGAGGTGTTGACAGCGATGGAAGTGGCAATTGATAAAAATGGTCAACCTGTGGCAATGACACCCGCAAATGAAGCGAAATATGCTGCTATTAGTACACCAGTGGTGCGTCATGTGATACAGGCAGAAAATGTGGAAGCTGGGCATAAAGATAAAAAATTCTTTAAGAGCCGGAAATTTCCACCCAATATGACCTTATATCGATTTAGCAGGAATGTAAAAATTAGTGACTTACCTGAATGGGAATGGGAGAAAGCAACCCCTTATACCGATACTCCAGAGCAACGTCAGCAATTGCAACAGGCTTATATGGCTGCCTGGAGGGCCTATAATGCTAAGGACTTGAATACACTCCGTGATCAACAAAAAGTTGCGCTCAAAGCCTGGGCTTGGGCTACTAATGAAAGTGAAGAGAGTGTTTTTGCTGATCAATCTGTTTATAGTAGGATCAAAATAAAAAGTTTCAAAATGATACCAATTAACTGGGATGACTACCGGGTTAAGATAATGAACCAAGGTAGAATGGTTAGGTTAGTGAATAAGTCAGACTTAAAGAATTCTCCAATATCCTACTATTACGTTGATGAGGAAGATGGAGAGACGGTTTTGGCTACTGTCGCACCAATCTTTTCATTAATTAATGGCCGTTTTGTTCAGGTGATTTAATGGTGGCAATATCGGGTTATTTGACCCGATATTTTTTCTTGATGGGAACAGCAAAAGAAAGCTATTATCGGTTACGCAAGATAAAGACTAATTATGTTAATTCTGCCAGATATGGGGGAAGAAATATGGGTAATGCGGTAAAGATTGGTGATATTGGCACAGCGCATGATGATTGTGGAGCGACATCGGTTATTTCGGGATCGACCAGCGTGAAAGTTGATGGTATTCCTTTAGCTCGTCAGGGCGATAGTTTAGCGCCACATTCATCTCATTCACGCATAATTGCCGGTGGTTCCAGTACCGTTTTTGTTGATGGTAAACCTGCGGCGAGAACCGGTGATGCAGTGAGTTGTGGTGGAGTTGTGATTGGTGGTGGTAGCGTTAATATTGGTTAAGGAAAAAATATATTCTCAGTTAATATGCGCAGCGCTGTTTGTGATTGTAAAACCCCGGACCCTTATATTCACAAAATTAGTGTTAAAAGTCGGGAAATGGGTTTTTCATTATAACCAGATTGAACCGATAGGGGATATTTGAGTGGTTGATGAAGCGGGGGGTATACCGGAAGCAATTTCATTGGTGGGAAAACAGCAGGGTGAGATCTCACCCTGGTCGTATTGGTAAATTTTTACTAACTTTAATCAATCGAGCACTAGTTGACTTATTCGGCAATCATATAAATCCGCTAATTTTTCAATCGTTGCTTTGCGTGGGCGATCTGATTTCTCAAACTGAGAAACGGCAGCTTGTTTTATACCCAGTTTTTCCGCTACCTCAGCTTGTGATAGTCCACGATAAATGCGCCAAGCGGCTTGTAGTGAAACTTCATCGTCTACCATGATAGAAACGACTTCATGAGGAATAGTTTCATCGTCATTTGGTCCCGTTGTATAGGGAATAATTTGATAATTTTCATCATGATCCGCAGCTGCCAACAGTCTTTCGTACTCGTCCATTGGCAAAATAACGGCTTGTTTTTTGCCATGCTCGTCTGTAATAAATTGAATACTAGCCATATTCTTTTGCTCCGTATATTTACGTAGTTACGTAGCCCTTAGAGGTAAATGGTTAAATGGGAAAATTCACCTATTTGTTAATAGGTTTTTATCTGGCGTCGCCTAATTTCCTGAATTTCTAGGATATTAGGTTCTCCATCCAGTAATTCAAACAAAACCCGATAATCGCCAACTCTGAGCCTATGTCTGTTATCGAATCCTGATAATTTTCTGATATCCAGGCCAACAAGAGGAAAATCTGTTAGCGAACTCACCTTTTGTTTTATCGTCTTCTGATATCGAGTATCGATCCTCGTTAGCTGTTTGATTGCAGCCTTAGACCAAATGACTTTAACCATTTCTTTCCCTATTTTAAAAGAGCATATCCGCTTTGGATACTCAAAATATAAGTATTTATTCTTATGTCATCAAGGGAAAGTCTTATATTTTAAGAAGAAAAATAAGGTTTCGCCCAGTAGAGTTCAATTTTTTATGATGAAATCAGATATAAATTTTATGATGATTGGAATTTATTTTTTAATAAAATTCTTTCTCTGTTTTAAATGTGATTATAGAAATGAATATTAGTTTCTATTTGTTTTTTTATATTGATTTTATTCCTAATTAAATTAAAGGGGTTTACCCCTTAAATAAAAGATTGTTGTTTATACCCATTATCTTTCAAGCTGCCTCTTTGTTGTTTGCACTTGCTCACCCCAGTCACATAGTTCGCTATGCTCCCGGGGATTCGCTCCCTTGCCGTCTCGATGCATCTTGAAATCCATAGAGTATATATGTTTATTTCCTCTGCTTTCTTTTCTTTTTCTTGGTATTATTTTTTCTTTCTATTTTCGAATGTCTTTGGCGCATGGCGTCATCCTCTTCAGCCAGTTCAAACACGGCTTCTTTATTAATAAACCAAAAAGACAAACAGGCTGTTTGGACAATAATCAAGCTCCAGAACAAGCGGATAATATCGTTTTTAAAGATTAAATAAATGACCGCGACACAGAGTAAATTAATAAAAGCAGAGGTTAATAGACTGATAGCCAGTGTCTGAATAACCTGGCTAATTACCGATATTCGAGCAAAGGGAATTAGGCATAACATTGCACCCACAGGGCCGAAAATCGCCGTGACGATTAAAATACCCGGATTACCACGGATGGCATCAACAAATCCGAATAAATCAAATGGAATGGTAAACATGGGTTTTATCCTTGCATGGGGTTCAGCATTGGGCTAGGTTTATATCTTAATATCCGGGCGAAAATGATATTGGGAAACTGCCGGATTCCGGTATTGTAAAGAGTAACACTTTCATTAAAGAATTCACGTCTGTCTGCAATCTGATTTTCCAGCAGAGTGATCTGCGCTTGCAAATGTTGAAAAGATGGCTGACTGATTAGGGCCGGATAGTTTTTTGCAATTATCAGAAATGACAGCAACTGGTGTGCTAATGTATTACCTATTTTCACTTTTTCATCAGTTATTTTTGCACTGGGGTAGTTTTTCCTGACTTCTGATAGTTGCAGAAAGAGCGATTTTTCATGGGCCATTGCTTGTTCTGTTATCGTGATAAGCTGAGGAATTAAATCAACCTGTTTTTTCAGTAAAATATCAATATTGGCAAACGCTTTATCCCGGTATCTTTTTAACATAACGATTTTATTAAAAACGCCTACGAGATAACGAACCGCGATCATCAGAATGACGGCCAGAATAAGAAAAGCGAGAATATATCCACCCATTGCTGTTATCTCTAAAATAACCATTTCAATAATGGAGATTCACGATAAAAAACCGTTAAATGATGAGACTGATACTCATAAGGAACGGTCAGAATAAAAGCAATCAGGATTGCCGCGCTAATGACAGTAATTGCAAGATTACGGCGCATTGGCGCAACTTCATTCCAGGCACCTAAATATCCTTTAGAGGCAATCCCCAGTAATCTGTGAGGAGCCGCCTGAGTAATAACAACTTGATCGTCTTTTTCAATAGCTGTACCAATAATTGAATACTCTTCATTTGGAAATAACAAGTACTCTTGGTAAGAAACGGAATCGGTTTCATAGTTCTGATAAGAAGAAAAATTCACAAGTGTCAACGTTTCTGGAGTTGCATCAATACGGACTGATCCTGAATCATCGGTTAAAGTAAACCGACGGATTTTTTCTTCCGAATGACGCAAAGAATAACGTTTATCGCCTTCTGAATCTTCTGTGATATCATATTCATAATAGCGATAGCCATAACATAGCTTTCTACTCAGAGGGCTTTTAAAGTGAGTTCCCGCTGTTATTCTTCCTTCTACTTTTACCAAGCCCATAGCGATTGAACGGATTTTTGATGTGGGCAAAATTTTCTGAAATTTAAGGAATTTTTTTTCCGGTGTTGTTTTCAGACCGTTATAGATAAATAGTAATAAAATTAAGCCAAATAAGGCGCCGGGTGAAACAAAAAAGGCAATCAGAAAAATGGCAATAGCCGCCGAGCCTAAAATCACTTTCCAAATTTCCTTGCTGGCAAATTTACCGGACTGCCGTGCTTGTCTATAATACTCTGCCGCGTTTTTCCCAAACGAAAAGATTAATACACAGGAGAAAACAAAAATAAAAGTAAAAAATATCATGGTCATCATAAGGTTTACCATCTGATTTATTTAAACTTGATACCGTCATAGGCTTTTTCTGCCTGACAGATTTCTAATAAAGGCAGCCTCTGATAATGAAACATGCGGGCAAAAATCAGATCAGGGAATAGATAAATCGCCGTATTATACTCCGTTACTGCATCATTAAACATTTCGCGGCGATGAGCAATTTTATTTTCTAGATCCGTCACCGATGTCTGCAATTGTGAAAATTGGGAACCTGAAATCAGTGTCGGATAGTTTTCAGCTACCGCCAGTACAGATCGGAATGCATTGTTCATTTCATTGGAAGCTTTGATTTTATCCGTGAGGGTATTGGCATTAAGATATCCCTGCCGTGCATCACTTAACCGAGTAAAAATATCACGTTCATGTTCCATAGACTTTTCCAGCACGGTCACAAGCTGCGGGATCTGTTCTGCACGCTGTTTTAAAATAACATCGATATTGGCAAATGTATTGCTTGTCTGCTCTTTCAGAGCAACCAGCCGGTTATAAATTGTGATCCCCCAGCCGATAAGTCCTACAGCAATGAGAGAGATAATAATAGTGGTTACTGTCATCTTTTTCTCCACGAAAATCCGGTTATATTTACTATATAAGTCATGCTCTCCCTGCTGACTGGGGTAGCCCCCCACTTGGTTTAACCTGCCATAATCATTTAGAAATGAGAATACAAGAGTATTAAGCATACTATATCGAGGACAGATTTAATTCAATAAATGCAATTTTTTAAAAGAAGATTTAATTGCATTTACTATGTGAATCTAAGGCAAGAAAAAAATTAAATCCCACCCTGGGCTTTATGACAGGCAGGTTTTAAACTGTTATTAAAAGTTATTGTTTTAATTATGGTTTTAATCGGTATAACGTTTTACCGTTGTTTTTATCGTTTTTAACACTTTGAAAAATGAATTAATGGATATGCAGAAAGGCGTGTATATCGTCAGGTTTGAACAATGGTACGCCAGTTTGAAAACGTGTCGTTGCTGTGGTGACAAAATACCGGAAATACCCTTAAAAGTGCGTTTCTGGCACTGCCCTGAATACGGTCTTGAACATGATAAGAGACATCAATGCCACATTAAATATCAAACAGCAGGGCATAGCTACTAAAGGGTTACTTGCCTCAATGTAGTTATATATTTCTTCACGGTCTTGAATGGCTTCTGGCGTCCAGAATAATTACATTACTTGGCCTCAAAACGGCGGAGTGTGGTTTTGCGGCGGGCTAAAAATTTAGCCTCAACTTGGTCGGCTGGCGCTAGATTGCCGGCATTGGCAGAAGCTTGGCCTATTTCTATTTGTCTGCGGAGCCAAGCATCATGAACGCTCGCTTCTTGTTGCTGACGCACGAAATCGCGCATGAAGTCACGTAGTAGCTGTGCACCTTTGCGATCGAGTGATTTCGCTGCCGTGGTAAAGTCATTTTTCAGGGTATCATCAACCCTAAAGGTAAAAGTAGTTTCGCTCATAGCTAATGATTCCATCGTAATGTGTTACAAAGTAAGTACAGTGTAGTGCTTAAATGGGTAGAATACTACCAGAGGGACGGTAAAATATAATATTTAGATAAAATTAAATCCGAATAGTGTCACCTATTGTAAAAAATTTATTATTGTCTCTTATTTATTCTCATAAATAATATTGTGAATTATTTATTTAAAGTATCTTTAATAAGTTAAATAATATATTGAAAATCCTTAGTTAAATTAATAAATGAAGATGATAATTATTGTTTTAATTCTAGTTTATTAAAGTTTTAAATTAACATATCTTGATGATTAATTTATTGGTTTAGTATCTTGGTGATAATATTTGTTAAAATATAAAGATGATTGCATTTAATATAACCAAGTATTAACCATTGGAAATAGTTAATACTTGGCGATAAAGTAAGTCACGGCAGAGACATAAAGAGTGTGTTACCGCTTCATTCAGTTTATGGGCTTCTAAATAGGCGCCTATTTCCATACAAAAGTAGAATCCCACCTTCGGGGTAGGGTTGAAGGTGAAGCCAGAACTAGTCGGCTTTATTTTTTCGCTTACAATTTGCTCTTATCACTACTTTTCACAGTAAATCGTCATTTTGGTCATTAATTGGCATACAGATGAATATGATTTTGACATTATTCCATACCGTTTAAATGTTGCTTAACTAATGATTGATGTCAGTTGATGGTTATATAAAACCTCGGTTTAGTGGAAATCGTGAAAAACATGGAAAAAGCTATTGATGGGAAAATGGATATTGGGGCTTTTGGGTTGGGAGGAGCACCGATTGAGTTAGAGCCAGCCCAAGCATTAGCAAGTTTGGCGGGAACAAATGGGTTTTATTCAAGAGGTTCAGTTCCGTTACCGCCCGACAACCCAGAGAGCAAGGCAATGAAATATATGAATATAGGAAGCAAAGCTTGGTCTACACAGCTAGCTTTTAGTGCATATAAAAATATCATCTATATACGATCAGCAAAAACTGATGGCGTCTCGTGGAATAACTGGGAACATGTTTGGACAGGATCTACTGCAACACCCGACGCTAATGGATTCCTTAAGAAATCCTCCCCGATAGTAGAAATCTACTCAGACGGTTCATTCACAACGAACGACGAGTCAAAAGGTGCAACAGTCGAGCATCTTTCAGAGGGCCTTTACATTATCAAGGGAGTTCTTGGATTTAATGCTGATGCGATGTGGGGTGGTGTTGATGGTGGAATTGAAATACCGTTATGCAAAAATAAATTGCCGCTGATTTGGGTGGATTACGAAGTACTGCCCGATGGTACAATCAAATTGATGACTTACCACCGAGAGCACCCAGACGCGCCAGTATTCGCCATAAATGCGAGAGAGGGCTATACTAATGGTGATTTGATTGATATTCCTCCCGGAAGATTTGTATCAGTCCGTGTTCAAATGCCTGGCGCTGATGATGAGAAGTTATCGATTTAACTTTTCTGCTACCCGTTGCCGCTGATTTCAAATTGAGTCAGTTGGCATCTGGACACGAACATCTAAGCGACAATTCTTTGGAATATCACAAGGTTCTCCGTCTTCGTAAAATACTCTGTCTCCATTGTCATCAATAGATTTGAGGCGCCAGTTCTGGAATCTTTCAGGTAAATGTGAGTGTTGACGGTGGAAGGTTTCAATGATGATAGAGCCGTCACATTGAACTCTATCATCGACAAAAATCAGCTCTAACCCATTATTATCCTTCGGTGCTGAGATACCACCGTGTACACCCCATCCTTTATCTACGTTGTAACCGGAAATATTTGATATGCGGTAGGTGCCTGTTCCCTCTTTTGTGACTTTTGTACCTTTTGATTCATCGTTCGTTGTAAATGTGCCATCGGGGTAAATTTCTACTATCGGGGAGGCTCTCTTGAGGAATCCATTAGAGTCAGGTTTAGCGTTGAGTGTTGACCAGATCATGTACCACGGATTCCATTTGCCAGCGCCATCGCCGTTTTTCGACCTGTAATATAAAGTACCGCTTCCATACGCTGAGTGGATCATTAAATCGTACAATTTAAATGGTCCAGTCGCTGAATGTGAAAATCTAATTCCTGCTCCGGTCTCAGCCGGAGCATTCATTGTTTCATTAGCATAGCCGAAGTATGTTGAGTTCGGGCGAACATTATCAAAGTTATCGATTGTAGAATATGAGTTTTTCCCAACAACTCCACCATCCGTGTTAATTACATCATTAAGTGTTGCTAACGTACCGGATTTCTTCTGTAAATTTGCGTAATAGATGGTATTACCTGCATTGTCACGATAATAGATGGTTAGCGGGTCCTGCCCATCGGGATTAGTTGCTATCTGTACATATTTTCCGTCCTTTTTTATCAATCTCAATCCTGCATATTCATGATCTGCGTCTACGTCTAGACTGCCACATGTAAACGCATCACGAGATTTTTTCGGAGCAGCGCTTTTAGCCAATTCCACGGTTTCCATTAAACCGAGGTTTTTCACAAACTCATTTTTATCAGGAATGTCTGCGCCGTTTTGGTCTTTTGCCAGTTTATTATTAGCATTATCATTTATATCGGAAGCCAGCTTCTGCGTTACCGCGAGTGTGTTACTATCGCCTGTCTTGTTAGTAAGTTGAACAATCCCTTTTTGTGTTAATGAGGTATTGGGAATTTCTGTTGTGATTTTTTTCTCTAACGCACTATTTAATTGGGCCGTGAGTTTAGCTATATCACCATCATCCAGAACATCATCTCCTCCGGAGTGTGTTGCGATAAAGTTAGCAACAACAGAGGATATCGTGGACGACTGACGTAACACCTTATTTAATTCATGAGTAGTCACATTATCTGGTGGAAACCCATTTTTTAAACTCCGGCTTTCTTCATATCTTTCTTGGCTTACTACATTTGCATTATTACTGATAGAAAAGGCTTTAAAATCATTCTGGGGCTTGAGACTCATGTTTTTTCCTTAAATTATATAATATTATTTCATAAGCAACATATTGAATTATGGTAGATGATTTATCATAATTCGCGTTAATTATAGTTTAATTCACAAAAGGAATAATTAAATGTTCTTATAACTCAGATGGTTAACTATTTTTGTACAGTTGGTAGTAATAAATAACCTAATATTTTACAATCAAAATATACCCGAAATATTTAATGCTATAGCCATAGAAATTAAAAATCTGCACTTCTTTTGATAATTGGAATGCTTAGAATCTGAACGAATTAAGCTTTCCGATGAGTGTCTATTTTGTTGAAAAAAGAAAATACAACTGTGGTACTGAGTATTAATTATTTGGAATACTTAAAAATAAAAGAAAATAATTAAGTTAAAATAAATCACATATATTAGAGCTTTTCTCCATTAACGGCTGACCAATGATAAGGTTGCAGTTCACGTATGGTTTTAAATAACAGCTCGTTTTTCTCATTAGTTACCGCCGCTTTTACGGAGCCTCCCCAATGAACCAGACGTTCTTGACATATTCCACAGGGTGTCAAAATGATATATTCACAACCGGCATCTTCGCGGCAGAGACATAAAGAGTGTGTTACCGCTTCATTCAGTTTATGCGCCTCTAAATAGGCGCCAACTTCCATACAAAGGGATAAGGCGTCATTTTTGGTATCAGGGGCAATGCTGGTTAAGATTTTGCCCGATTCTGTCCGTACCGCGGCAGCGCCACCCCATCCCTTTGGGTATCGTTTTTCAATTAAGTTAACTGCGGCATGATATAGCTCTTGTTCTATATTCATTAATTTACTGCTCCTATCTCGTTAACCTATTTTATTTTTCTGTGTTAATAAAATCTCTGAAAGTAATTAAAACACGCATTCTTTTACTTATCGATAAGATATTATAGCATAAAACAGTACGATTTATATCGTATAAAATACGGAAGGTTTTTTCTAGATAAACTTTGTTTTAAAAAATATCTTTAAATAACCATCCCACTTATAATGACTGCCAGCCGATTAAATAATTCACTAAACATACGCTCGGTAAATGGCGCTAACATCGGGATTAAAAGCGTGAGTACTAATATACCGGTAGTCAGTGTTAACGGAAAACCGACCACAAAGATGGAGAGTTGTGGTGTCATCCGGTTTAAAATCCCCAATGATAAATTCAGTGTTAATAACAGCGTAATTAATGGCAGAGCCAGCATCATGCCGTTGATAAATATCATACTGGCGCTTTGTGCTAGTAGTAAAAATCCTTGGGCGCTGAGTTGCAATGGTTGTACGGGAATAATGCGGAATGTATCTGCCAGAACCGATAATAGCCATAGATGACCGTCAAAGGCCAGAAATAACAGTAAGGTCAAGAGGTTAAAGATTCGTGCCAAAATAGGCATATTGGGGCCGCCGGAGGGATCAAAAAAGGTCGCGAATGAAAGCCCCATCTGTAAACCAATTATTTCACCGGCGTGACGCACGGCGGCAAAGGCAATTTGCATCGTCAGGCCAAGGGATGCCCCAATCAGGATTTGTTGGAGCATCACCCAGAATGCCGCAACAGAGAAAATAGGCACTTGCGCAGGTTGCAGGTTTGGCATCAAAAGCAGTGTTACCATCACTGCCAGCCCGATTTTGACTTTCTTAGGCGCCTGTTTTTCACTGAATAATGGCGCAGTGCTGAACAGCGCAAGCACCCGAACCAGCGGCCAGAAAAATTCACTGACGAACTGGATCAGCATCTCACTGTTAAAAGCGATCATAATTAGCCAATTATCACCGGTATGCTGCTGTAGAGTTCACGCATGTAGTCCAGAAATAGGTTTAGCATCCAAGGTCCGGCGATAACGGTAGTGACAAATACCGCCAGAATTTTGGGAATAAATGAGAGTGTCATTTCGTTAACCTGTGTTGCCGCTTGCAGCAAGCTCACGATTAAACCACATAATAAAGCCGCTAACAGCAACGGCGCAGCCAGCGCCAGCGCGACTTTCATGGCTTCTGTTCCCAATGCCATGACTGATTCAGGAGTCATAATGTTTGCCTCTTTTCAGGTTAACCGTAGAAACTCTGTGCCAGAGAACCCAGTAGTAATTGCCAGCCGTCAACTAAGACAAATAACATCAGCTTGAAGGGCAGTGAGATGGTGGCGGGAGGCACCATCATCATCCCCAATGCCATTAATACGCTGGCGACCACCAGATCGATAATCAAAAATGGGATGAACAGCGTAAAACCAATCTGAAAAGCGGTTTTCAATTCGCTGGTGATAAATGCCGGCATCAGTACTCGCATAGGAACGGAATCGGCGGTTTCAAATGGCGGTTGATCAGCAAGACGAGCAAATAGCGCTAAATCGTTTTCCCTTGTCTGACGCAACATAAATTGCCGTAATGGTTTGGCGCCATTTTCTAATGCGGTTTCCAGACTGATTTTATCTTCACTGAAAGGCAGATACGCATCTTGATAAACTTTATCGAAAACCGGCGACATAATGAAAAACGTCATAAATAGCGCCAGTCCAAGTAAAACCTGATTAGGCGGTGCCGATGGGGTGCCTAAAGCATTCCGCAATAAACCCAACACGATAATAATGCGGGTAAAACTGGTCATCATAAGCAAGGCGGCGGGAATAAAAGTCAGGGCGGTAATGAAAACTAACGTCTGAACCGGTAGTGACCAACTTTGTCCGCCGTTTGCCAGCGGTTGACTGATTACGCCCGGCAACTGTGCTGCGGCATCCATCGGTAAAATAAGCGCAGTGAGTATCATCCCCAGGCGGCATGACAATGCAAACTTATCCCTTGTCATAAAGAGAGAACTACTTTTTCTCATCATTCTTGCCTTGTCGCATCAGCGTGTTTTTTAAAATCTGACCAAACAGTGCCGGTTTTATAACTTGTCCTTCGGCGTTATCCCGGCTGGATTCAGGTATTGGCATCTGGTGTAATAAATTAATTTGCTGAGCAGTGACGCCCAGAACCAACCAGTTATCTTCAACTTCCACAATGACGACGCGTTCACGCTGTCCCAGAGAACAACTGGCTTTGATACTTAATTGTTGCTGGCTTTTTCCTTTGTTGGCAAACAGCCCCATGCGGCGTATTAACCAAGTGAGGGTGAAGATTAACAGCAACACTCCCGCCAGCGCGCTGCTGACTTGCATCAGCGTCTGACCTGTGGGAAGCGGCGCGGATGTGGCGACTTGAGTAACCGCTTGGGTTTGCGCGGCAGGTTGTGCCGCGCCATTATGCAGAGAGGGCTGGAAAGCCATATTAACGACTCAGGCGACGCATACGTTCAGAAGGGGTGATGATATCGGTGATACGAATACCGTATTTATCGGATACAACCACAACTTCACCCTGAGCAATCAGATATCCATTGATTAAAATATCCAACGGCTCCCCGGCAAGGCCATCAAGGGAAACCACGGAGCCTTGAGATAGTCTCAGTAGCTGTTTGATGGTCATTTTGGTCCGGCCCAACTCTACGGATAGTTTGACCGGAATATCCAGAATCAGGTCGATATCCGATAGGTGAGCCAGTGTATCCTGAGGCTCCAGAGATTCAAATATTGCCGCGCTACTGTCAGAGGTTTGTTGTTGTGCGGCCTGTTGTTCCAGAGCTTCTGCCCACATATCTTCGGCAGATCCGGTTGCAGCGGTATCTGTGGGTTGCTTAGCATCACTCATTGGGCTTTTCCTCATCCAGAGCATTTAAAACAGGGTTAATAAGATGTTCGACACGCAGGGCATATTGCCCGTTTAATGTTCCGTACTGACTGGTGAGTACGGGCACGCCATCGACGTGAACGATCAGGCGTTCGGGTTTATCGATAGGTAAGATATCGCCCGGTTGAAGTTGCAAGATTTTTGACAGCCTCAGCGGGATATCAGCAAAGTTAGCGATCAATTCCAGCTCAGAATGTTGAACCTGTTTTACCAGACTTTCCCGCCACAGGCTGTCTTCTTGCCGCACATTGTCCAGCGGTGGATTGGTCAGGCGTTCCCGTAGGGGTTCGATCATGGCAAACGGAATACAGATGTTAAATTCACCACTCAACGCGCCAATTTCCACTTGAAACGGCGTTGTCACCACAATATCGTTCGGTGATGTCGTAATGTTGGTGAATTTCACCTGCATTTCAGAGCGAATGTATTCCACTTCAATTTTGAAGATGGCGCTCCAGGCGTCACGATAGGAATCCAGCGCCATGCGTAACATCCGGTTAATCACTCGTTGCTCAGTGTGGGTGAATTCACGGCCTTCTACTTTGGTCGGGAAACGTCCGTCACCACCAAACAGGTTATCTACCGCGATGTAAACCAGACTTGGGGCGAATGCAAACAGCGCTGTCCCTCTCAACGGTTTTAGATGAACCAGATTAAGGTTGGTCGGTACTGCCAAATTACGGGCGAATTCATGATAGGGCTGAATTTTTATTGCGCCGACGGTAATGTCAGGACTACGGCGGAGCATGTTAAACAACCCCATTCTGAACTGACGGGCAAAGCGTTCATTAATAATTTCCAGTGCTTGCAGACGTTCCCGAATAACACGGCGTTGGGTATTGGGATCATAAGGGCGAATCTCATTTTCCTTGGACGCGGTATTTTCTGCGTCGTCACTGGCGCTGTCGCCATTGAGCAGAGCATCAATCTCTGCCTGTGAAAGAATATTGTCACTCATGGTGATTATCGCAGAATAAACGTGGTAAACAGCACATCGGTGATGACCTGATCCGGCTCACCGGGCACCAAGGTTGGGCGAAGTGTTTGCTTGATGTCGTCCATCAGACGCAATTTACCGCTGTCATGCGCCAGATCTGCCGATTTCTGGCGTGATAGTAGTAACAACATACGACTACGAACTTCCGGCAGATACTCGTGGAAGCGCTGACGAGTTTTTTCATCGGCTAAACGTAAAGTCACGCCGATATAGAGCACTCGGTCAAAGTGATCTTCATTGTCGATCAGGTTGACGGTGAAAGGTTCCAGAGTCATAAAGACAGGGACTTTTATGACTTTGGATGCTGTAGAATCACTCTCTTTTGCCTGTTTAAGCGCCCACCAACTGTATCCCCCGATGGCGACGCCGATAACGGCAATCAGTACTAACAGTATCATCCCAAATGGATTTTTGCGTTTATGCTCGTAGCTATAGTCAGACATGGACAGACAAATTCCTGTTTTTGTTGCGGATAAGTGTCCTCGCGTTCCGTGGTGGACTGACTTATCCATCAATATCGATAATCATTATCCCGCGTATTTCCGTCGGCAATAGCTGGAACAAACGGGGAAAAAACTACTAACTCGTTCGTTTGTTGTGAATCTGGTTTATACCCGTTATCTTTCAAGTTACCTCTTTGTTGGCTGCACTCACTATCAGGCGAAAATGTCCACACCGCCCCGTACTGACGCCAGTTGATGAGGGGTTAAATGTACGGTGGATTCAGTAGCGGAATGGTTTTCTGAGGCGGTGTCAGCATTGTGACTTGCGGTTCCGCCTGAATGTTGTGAACCAGAGCGTTGTTCTTGTTGCCACGGACTGGCGTTATCACTGCCGACACTGCTTTGGGTCAGTTGAATGCCGCTTTCCGCCAGTGCGTGGCGAAGTCCAGGTAATGCAGCTTCCAGTGCCGCCCGGACATGGCTGTGAGCCGATGCCAGATGTAATTGCGCTTGATTATCTTCAATGGACATACGGATTTGCAAGGCTCCTAGCTCTTGTGGATGCAGGCGTAACTCTGCTTGTTGCAGGCCGTTGCGATTGAACAAAATAATTTGCTGGTTTAATTGTTGTTGCCACTCTTCACTACCCAACTGGGCATTCAGTAAAGGGGTAGAGGCGCTGGATAATTGAAACTGGGCTGTCTGATTGTGCCCTGCGGAGAGTAGGGGAGAGGTTGTTACAGAGGAGATTTGCTGATTTTCAGTGGCGGCTGGTGCGTGCTGGATCTCAGCTTGAGCGGTAGTCTGAATCAGTGCGGATTCGCGTAGATGATTTTGCGTTGCACTTTCAGGTTGAATACCGTGTTGAATAGCTGCTGAGGCAAGCTTGGGTTTTACTGGCGAATGTTGCACCAGTCCGTTTTCAGGTTTGGCTTTAAAAAGCATTTCCGCTTTTTCTGCTTCCTGTTTTAGCTGTTCTGGAATCGTTGTCAGAGGGTTTTCCTCAGTCGATAATCCTGTGGCGACTAATTCTTGAGCGCTAATTTGACGGTTTTTATCATTATGCTTGATGAGCCTGTCAGGTTGGAGGCCGCTTTTCGGGTTTTCTGATTTGATGGCTAACCCGGATAATTGTATGGGTAAACTTGCCGCCAGTTCTTCCGCTGACATAAGTTTCTCATCAACAGGAACCGTTTGTTTGTTTGCATCTGTTTTTACATCGAAGGGAATCTGCGAGGAGGTAATAAACTCCGTTGGTATTTCATGTGGGATAGATAATTCGTTTGAGATCGATAGTTCATTTGAAATGGATAGTTCGTTGGAAATAGATAATAGTGGCGACAAACCGTTGTCTGTATCATCTTTAGTCTCTTCTTCCTTGGATGACGCTTTTTCTGGTTTGAGCGCACTTTTTTGCGCCAGTTCATTTTCCAAATTAAGAAACTGAGCAAAAGCCGAAGGCTGATCGGCATCAGTGAGTGAATCACTACGTGCTGGTTGGTTTTCTGTCGGTTTCAGGTCGGCAGGCAAAAGAGTGAGATTCATTATTTATTTCTCCGTTGTGCGCTACGTTGGGCATACTCATCCATCTGTTTCTGCTCCGTTCTGTTCTGATGTAATCTTCGGTTGTTATCTGCCCGTTGTTGCAAAGTATCGAAAGCATTGAGGCGTTGTTGTTTTTCCCGCCACTGTGATAAAGCTGTATCAAGCCGCTGTTGCCATTGATTGAGCTGTAATTTGTGCTGCTCAATCGCTTTTTCCAGCGTTTTCATGAATTGCTGATAATTTTGCCAGGTGGTGCACGGCATACCGTTACTCAACGTATCGTTCAGGCGTTCCCGATACTCATCCTGATAGCCCATCAATGCTGCGAGTTGTTGCTCCATTTGCTGATGGTTCTGACGAACTTGCGCCAGATGAGTGGCGGCTTTTTCCACTGCATTTTGTGCTAGGTCACGCAAGGTCATGAGAGGTGATTGTTGCTGCATCTTATTCCTCGCTTTAATGGCAACACACAGAAATCGTTACGTTACGTAGGTAACAACTGTTGTAATTGAATGCAGGCCGCTTCATATTCACTACGTTCTTCAATATCTTGTTGTAGAAATTGCGCCATGTAGGGATAAAGTTCAATGGCTTTGTCCAGTAGCGGATCACTGCCAGCCGCATAAGCACCGACGTTAATCAGATCACGGTTACGTTGATAGCTTGCGAGTAGTTGTTTGAACTGCTGTACCCGTCGGTAGTGTTGCTTATCAATGAGTGAGGTCATCGCGCGGCTGATAGAGGCTTCAATATCAATGGCCGGGTAATGTCCTGATTCTGCCAGCGAACGGGAAAGGACGATATGACCATCCAGAATTGCTCGGGCAGCATCGGCTATCGGGTCTTGTTGATCATCACCTTCGGTGAGTACGGTATAGAACGCGGTAATTGAGCCGCCACCGTTTACCCCATTCCCTGCACGTTCCACAAGCGCTGGCAGTTTGGCGAAAACCGAAGGCGGATAACCTTTGGTTGCCGGAGGCTCGCCAATTGCCAGGGCAATTTCACGTTGCGCCATACTGTAACGGGTCAATGAATCCATAATCAGCAATACATGTTTACCCCGATCACGAAAATCTTCGGCGATACGGGTGGCGTAGGAGGCGCCTTGCATGCGCAACAGAGGCGAGATATCGGCGGGTGCGGCGACAACCACTGAACGAGCTAAGCCAGCGGCGCCAAGGATGTTTTCAATGAAGTCTTTAACTTCGCGGCCACGTTCACCGATCAAGCCGACGACAATCACATCAGCCTGTGTGTAACGGGCCATCATGCCAAGCAGGACACTTTTACCGACCCCGGAACCGGCAAACAACCCCATACGCTGCCCGCGACCTACGGTCAGCAGGGCATTAATCGCCCGCACGCCGACATCCAGTACGTCACTGATTGGCGTACGTTGTAGAGGATTGATTGGCGGTGTGGTGAGTGGAGCGCGATAGCCGGTATCCGGTGAAGGAAAACCATCCAGTGGACGACCGGCGCCATCCAAAACCCGTCCTAACAGTTCCGGGCCAAGGGGTAACTGGCGGCCACTGCCGCAATCTTCGCTGTACGGACGGGCGTATACCCGGGCGCCGGGTACAATGCCTTCCAGATCTTCCAGTGGCATGAGAAGAAGTTTTTCGCCATTAAAACCGACAACTTCACTTTCAACTTCTTCAATATTGCTGCCATTTTGTCGTTCGATCAGACAGGTTGCCCCCAGAGGCAGATGTAAACCTGTTGCTTCCATAACCAGCCCGGTCGCTCTGGTCAGACGCCCATAACGACGAACCGGCGAGGTTTTCGCTAATTTCTTCTCAAAAGCATCCAGTGTCGCCAGCCAGCGCCCGAGTCTTGCCGTCATTACAATTCCCCCGGTGCGGCCAGCCGACATAACTCATGCCAGCGGGTTGCCAGACTGGCATCTAAATCGCCTTCCTCTGCGCTGATTTTACAACCGCCAGGATGTAGCTTGTTATCTGCCAGTAAGCGCCAGCCGTGTAGTGAGAGCGTATTGCCTAGCTGTTGTTCAACCATTGGCATATCTTGTGGGTGAACCCGCAATTGGGGTTTACCGCTCAACATCGGTTCCTGTTGAATAAATTCACGGATCTGATTGAGCAGGGCAGTGCCATCACAGATCGCGGGCTGACCTAAGATCTGTTTCGCCGCGGTCAGTGCTAGTTGCATCAAGCGGGAGGCAATGATCGTGTCCAGTCCTTCCAGTGAATGTTGGAAATCCGCTAGCAGATTTTGCCATTGCTCGGTGATAGGTTGCTGCTGCTGAATGGCATCTTTTCGTCCCTGTTCCAGACCAGCCTCTAAGCCGGTTTGGTAGCCTTTTTCATAACCTTGTGCTTGACCTTCGGTAAATCCCTGTTCATGACCTGCCTGTCGAGCCTGTTCTTTCAGGTTATCCAGCATTGCCGCCTGTTCAAGGATTTCATTACGCTCAGAATCTTGCTGTGAGTCATCAACGGGCTCGGGTTTGGCACGCAGTTTTTCCCACTGTGTCAGCTCGTTTGGTTTCCAGGGTTGCCAGTCAGCCTTGTTTAACTTATCAGACATAGCTATCGTCGCCACCATTCAGGATAATCTCGCCGCTTTCTGCCAGACGACGAACAATAAGCAGAATCGCTTTCTGTTCGCTCTCCACTTGCGACATCCGCACCGGACCACGGTTTGCCAGGTCATCGCGCATAATCTCTGCGGCACGTTGAGACATATTGTTGAGGAAATGATCGCGCAGTTGCTGGTTGCAGCCTTTCAGTGCAATGAGCAGGGAGTCAGTGGTGATTTCCTGCAACAGGCGCTGGATACTGCGGTCATCCACATCGATAAGGTTTTCGAACAGGAACATTTCATCGATGATTTTTTGTGCCAGTTCGTTGTCGTAGGCGCGCATAGCTTCGATGACATTCTCTTCCTGCTGGCTTTTCATCAGGTTGATAATTTCAGCCGCAGTACGAATGCCGCCCATTTTGCTGCGCTTGAGATTCTGGCCGTCCAACAGGTTATTGAGCACTTCTGTCAGTTCAGCCAGCGCCGCCGGTTGTACGCCACCGAAAGTGGCAATACGCAGCATGATGTCGTTGCGTAATTTGTCATCAAACAGCGTCAGGATATCGGCTGCCTGTCCGCGGTTTAAGTGAACCAGAATGGTGGCGATAATCTGTGGATGCTCTTCACGGATCATATCGGCTGCCATTTGAGGCTCCATGAAGTTGAGGGTCTCAATACCGGTGGTGGTTTCACGGGATTCGAGAATATCCTCAAGCAGACTGGAGGCGCGTTCTTCACCTAGCGCTTTAATTAACACTGAACGCAAATAGTCACTGGCGTTGATACTCAGGGCCGCATACTGGCCGGCATCTTCTTCAAATTCTGCCAATACATCCACCAGTTGCTGGTTAGAGATTTGGCGCATGCCTGCCATTGTGATACTGAGTTGCTGGACTTCCCTGGAGTTCAGGTGTTTAAACACCTCGGCCGCCTGATCTTCTCCCAGGGTCATTAACATGACGGCGCTTTTTTCTGTTCCGTTCAGGCTCATTGTTCGTTACTCATCCATTGACGGATCACCAGCGCCACTACGCGAGGATCTTTTTCTGCCAGCTCGCGAATGCGTTGGCTTTGAATTTCAGCACTGACTCGTTGACGTGTCAGTTTCTGGCGCGTTTTTTCATCCATTTCCGCACTAGATTCAGTCACTTGTCTCTTCTGAACTTTTTGTGCTTCGAGGGCGGCTTTTTCCGCGGCGCGTTTTTTGGCAAGTTGAGGAACCACCATTTTGCGCCACAGCAGCCATGCTGCCAGAATCAATAGCAGGTAGCGGCCAAAATCGAAGGCTTTTTCCAACAGAACCGGGTTCTGCCAGACAGGAATAACCTCGATATTTTCTTTGCTTTCAGTAAATGGCGTGTTAACCACATTCAAACTGTCGCCACGCTCTTTAGAAAAGCCCATCGCTTCTCTGGTCAGCGCTTCTATTTTTGCCAATTGCTCAGGGGTTAGCGCCTGAGTTTCCGGGCCATTTTTGCCTTCTACCGTGACATAATTGACGACAACGGCGACGGATAAGCGTTCAACACCGCCGGCTTGCTGTTGCACATGACGAATAGTCCGGTCCACTTCATAGTTTGTGGTTTCGTCACGGCGGTTATTGCGATTATTGTTCACCATGCGCTCATTACTGTTACCGGCGGATGATGTTTTCTTATCGCTCTTGTCGCTTTTATTGTTCTCTTTGGCATTCGGTTTATCAATCGGCGCACTCGGCGGCGGGCTAGGTTGATTGGAAAGCGCACCGGGAATACCGCCAACCTGAGGGCCGCCGCTCTGCTCGCTTTCACTCAACTGTTTTGAGCGAACCGCAGCCTGATTAGGGGGTTGATTAGGCTTATATTCTTCCGCCGTCTCTTCACGGCGTGAAAAATCCACCTGCGCCGTCACTTGTGCGTGAACGTTACCACGACCGACAACCGGGGTTAGAATCGCTTCGATACGATGCTGGAAACGATTTTCCACTTCCTGAATGTATTTCAGTTGACTGGTATTGAGATCGCGCCCGGTTGCATCGGCTTGGGTCAATAGACGTCCGGTCTGATCAACGATGGTGACATTGCCCGGTGGTAAGCCAGCGACACTGCTGGAAACCATATGGACGATGGCGTTTATCTGGCCTTCATCCAGAGTACGGCCTTGCAGTAATCCGACAGTAACGGAAGCTGAGGGCGATTTCTGTTCACGAACAAACAGCGAGGGTTTGGGGAGTGCCAGGTGAACACGGGCATTTTGCACCGGCCCCAACGATTCAATGGTGCGTGACAGTTCACCTTCCAATGCCCTTTGGTAGTTAACTTGCTCACTAAATTGGCTGATGCCAAACTTTTCTTTATCGAGTAGTTCGAATCCAGCAGCTCCACCCTTAGGCAACCCTTGTTGTGCCAATCTTAGCCGTGTCTCATGCACCTGTTCGGCAGGGATCATGATCGCAGCGCCATTTTCGGCAAAACGGTAAGGGATATTTAATTGGGTTAATTGGGTGACAATATCGCCACCATCTTTATCGCTCAGATTACTGTAAAGCACCCGATAATCGGGGCTGCGTAACCACAGGAAAAGGGCAATGACAATCGCAACGGCTGCGCTGCCGGCAACTAATAATGGCACTTTAGGATCAGCTTTTATCTGGTTAATGATAGCACTGAAACCTTTAGTTTGATTTTCAACGTCGGTTGTTGCGGCACTCATAGACGATCCTTGCCTTGCTGTTCAACATGAATACTAAAAGCGTGGCGTAACAAAACAGACTCCCCATACGCAAGCGAAAAAATTCTTCCTATTTTCAGTTTTGTCATTATTCGCTGTTCACTCATCTTTTAATGGCACAATAAGCCCTGACTTTTTACTTTAATTACCCGCTTTAGATCGAGAGGGCTATGTTAGGGTGGCGGTCTGAAAATATGCCGTATAAACCTTGGGTTAATATGGCATTGAATTGCGTAGGATATAGGGTGGTTTAACACGAGGTTTTTATGTCAATTCAAGCAATTGAAGGCGTGCTGCAACAGATGCAGGCTCAGGCGCTACAGGCAGCAAGTATCGCAAAACCCATGCCGTTACAGGGTGGATTTGCCAGTCAACTAACGGCGGCTATTGGTAAAATTAATCAAACACGTTTAAATGCCACAAAACAAACTCAGGATTTTACCCTGGGTGTACCCGGTATTGAATTGAATGATGTGATGGTGGAGATGCAGAAATCCAGTATCGCTTTGCAAATGGGCGTCCAGGTAAGAAATAAGCTGGTGGCTTCTTATCAGGAGATTATGAATATGCAGGTGTAGGTATATTAAGCTATTGATGTCTATAGTTTAAGACAGATCGCGAGTGTCGTGGATAAATTCCGCGGCGCTGCAAACAGGATATTCCATCGGTTTTATTTCTGGTCTTTTGTGTTGAGATTGCATTTCTGTCCACATTTCAGCGCTGCCCATTTTGTTATTCCTTAGTTAATCCTTCCTAGGAAAGTAGTAAAATTCATTATCAATAAAATATTTAAGGTGTCACGGTTTCGAATAATAATTTTCAACTCCAATTTCTGAGGTTAATGTTAATTTGTTGATAAGTGTTAAAAAACGATAAGGAGAATGAGCGGTATATCCTGTTATAATTGAATCTTAGTTTTATGCCGGTTGCATTAATTCATAAAAATTTACTGAATGTTTAATAATAGATTAAAAGTTAAATCATGTGGTTTAATTTTTAATTATTTATAGATATAAGGAAATAATATGTCTGAGGTTATTAAGCCTGAAAATGAATGCCAGTTTGATCCTAAGCAATATGAATGCCACGGTGTTATCGCTCCGGTTGGTTCTTTTTCTTGGGCTTTGATTCAATTAAAACTACGCAAGCTTGTCGCTCGTTCTGTTTGGCGCGATAAAAAGGTATATTTGGCTATTACTCCTCGTGTGAATGATTTAACAATAGAAGAAGGTAGTGCTTACTCTGTTGATGGTGTCGCCGTTGGCACTAAATATGATTATTTGACGCATATTGATCTACGCAATGAGCACGGTAACTTTGTACCGTGGCAGCCAACGCAAGAAGATATGATGGCTTGTGATTGGGAATTTGTAAAAGAAACAGTGAAGCCTAAACCAAAACCACCTACCAAACCTGCATATCAGCTGAAAGCGCGATTGACTGTCGGTGAACATAAATCCCAGTATTTCGGTTATGCTGATATACATGGTACTACCAATGATTATAGTATGGGAAAGTGGGAAGAAATTAGTAATAATACATTAATTCCAAAAAATATTAGAGAATTCAGTGTGGTTCATTCTAATATTTCTCCGCCACCTTTCTTTGTTATTGATGAAAAAAATAATTCTAGTGAAATTAAAGAGCAACTTGGTTCAAAAAGATTAATCATCAAATGTTTAAATAAAGAATATGACTTAGGAGTGGCTGAAATATATTATTCTAGTACTCTATTGTATAAGCAGACTGAAGGTTCATCAGCGTTAGAAGAATTATTTGTTTCATCAGTCGGTAAAACCTTTGAAATTGAATTCGATTTTTTTGATGATTAATTTAAATAAATAGCCATATTTTTAATTTAATGCTGTATTAAAACATTTTAAGGCTGCTTTATAGCGGCCTTTTTCGTATCTGTTGTCACAAGTTAAATCCAATTTACATTTTTTCTGATGAGAAGTTATTTCTCTTCGTGGATATTGGGAAGCTTATGATGAAAATTGTATTTATCCTTAATAAACACAAGATAAAGTTAAGATTTTCATGTTCAATAGACGCAATTTAATCACCAAGATTTCTTATCTATTCCTTATAATCTGAATTGAAATCAATACATCCTAAACCAAGCTCACAAAACAAGTAAATAATGGTGATGAGAGTACATCACCTTTATTTCTCAATTACTTTTGTTCCGTAGAGTTCATAAGGGTATTATGATAGGGTTCAACAGGGAATTGGCCGTAGCTATCATTTACTAATTGCTGTTGGCTTGCTTGTTTGATGAGTTTACTTAATTCATCAAGTCTTTTCTGTAGTAGTTTTTTAATCTCATTTTCATTATCTAAAATTATCTGCAAAATGTTGGTCATTTTTTGCTGTAACGAAAGAGAAGTCGTCGATGATATTGAAGAGTGGCTGATCACTTCTACTGCTTTGAGGTAGGTGATTTCCATATCAACAAGTTCATCCCATTTTTCATTTTTAGCTAAATTAAGCATTTGCTCACTTAAACTTAGGATCTGTTGGTAAGCTGACAAAAGATCCATTTTATTATCCATTAAACAATATCCTGACTGGCGTTGTAATGAGGGCCAATTTGCCGCCAAGCGTCTGAAATCTCGGTGAGTAACTTTATTACTTCGGTAATGGCTGGCTCATCATTGCGTAAATTAGCGTGGAGTAAACGTTGGGTCATATAGTCATAAAGGGAAGCGAGATTGTGTGCCAGCTCTCCACCTTTTTCATTATCTAACCCTTGTTTGAGGCCATTATCGATGATATTGATCGCTTTGGAAATAGCTGCGCCTTTTTCCGCGATATTACCTTGTTCCATCAGAATAATTGCTCGACGCAGGGCGCTAAGCGCCCCGTTGAACAAAATCTGAATCAACTGATAGGGGGAGGCGTTCATAATTTCGCTCTCCATATCTATCTGGGCATATAATTGACTTGCCGAACGTTGATACATAATTTCCTTTAATTATCTCATTTTCTGTAATTGTGAGAGGAAGTTACCGGTTTTTCCCAAAGAAGAGACCATTTTATCCAGTTGTGAAAATTGGCGTTTATAACGTTCAATTGTTTCGTTAATATTCTGTTTCGTCCTGTCTACTTGTTGATCAAGGTTTTTTAGACGCTTGTTAATGCCATTAGTCGCGGTAACTAAAGTACCTTCATGACTATCCAGTGCAGTTTTTAATAGCTTATGTGTCTGAGTGGCAAAACCCGTTTCTTTACCGTCACCCATAAAGAACGCTTTCACATTAGCCGGCTTTTCTTTTAGATTTTTTTCCAGTTTTTCGTTATCAATTTCCAGCTTACCGTCAGGCTTTTGTTTAATGCCCAGTTTATTCAGGGTTGGAATATCATTAGCCGCCTGAGAGCTGAAAATCTGGCCTCTTAGTTGATTCTGTATTCCGCGTAATGTGCTGTCGCCTAATAAAGCGCCATTATCTTTCGACGGTTCTTCACCCTGTTTTACTGGCTTAAATTTGGTCAGTGAATCAAATGTCGTTTGTAATTCATTATAAGCATCAACCCAATTTTTAATCGCCTCTTTCATCGGCTCAATATCACGGGATATGACCAGTATTTCTGGCTTATGTTCCCCTGGTTTATCTTTATCCTCAGTCGTTTTTTTCAGATCCAGCTTAACGCCTTCGGGTGCATCGGTAATATGGTTTGTCTGACGCTCAATTTCGATTTTGTTGACGGTCAATTTCGCATTTTTCGCTTCAACCGTTTGAGTGAGTTTACTCGTTGTACCCGGATAGTTTAGAAACTCGCTAAGTTTGTTATCACCTTCAACAGTGATGGTCATCACCGATTCAGTGCCCGCTTTTTTGGCCGTCAGCACTAAATAGTTTTCGCCATCTTTGGCTTTAATAATACTGGCGTTGACATTACCTTCCTGCTTATTAATGGCATCACGGATCTCAATAATGGATGTTTGTCCGTCTGTCAGCTCGATTTTCATCGGCTTTTTTTCGCCAGGCTGAGTAATGGTAATTGTCCGGGTTTTACCTTCGCCCAAAGATTCACCGATATGCTCTTTGATATTACGAACTTTTTCTGTCTGTAATGATTGCGCCTGTGCCAATTGTTTAACTTCAATACTGTAGTTACCTGGACTGGCTTTAGAATCAGTACTGGCAACGAATGCATCATGTTTTTCGCTGGCAGTGGTTGTATTAAGTTTATCGAACTTTTTCAGTGACTCAGACGCGGTTTCCAGCTTTTCTAAACTGCCTTTTAACGTACCAAAAGCGGTTAGCTTACCTTTATAACTGGTTTGTTGCTGTGTCAGAGGGACTAAACGCTTTTGTTCTGCTGCCTGAAGTTTATCCAATATAGAGCCCAAATCCATCCCCGATCCGGCGCCTAATGAAGAAATGCTAGCCATTTATTGACTCCTTTATTAGTAAATCTTTATTGAACCGGTTATCGGTAAGTTTTTAGAAAAGTTTACTAATAAAAATAATTTTTCTATGGTAGGAATAGTCGTGAAGAACCGACGCTGTTTGGCTTATCAAGGCAATGTGATAAAAAAGAAAAAGTTTTTTCAAGAAAAATTAAAGGTTCTTTGAGGGGCGCCGATAAAACTGTTGGCGGTGATGAACACCGTGGGTAAACCCCAAACTTATATATCGACTTGATTTTAAAAAGGAACTCTAACTATGGCACAAGTCATCGGAACTAACATCCTCTCCCAGCTGACTCAGAATAACCTGAATAGATCCCAGGGTACTTTGGGTAGCGCTATCGAGCGTCTGTCTTCTGGCCTGCGTATCAACAGCGCGAAGGATGACGCAGCTGGTCAAGCGATCGCTAACCGTTTCACTGCAAATGTTAGAGGTTTGACCCAGGCGGCACGTAACGCTAACGACGGTATCTCTATTGCACAGACTACCGAAGGTGCGCTGAACGAAATTAATACCAACTTACAACGTATTCGTGAACTGGCTGTTCAGGCGACAAACGAAACCAACTCTGCGAGTGATACCAAATCTATCCAGGAAGAAGTTACTGAGCGTTTAAAGGAAATTGATCGTATTTCTAAACAGACTCAATTTAACGGTGTTCATGTTCTAAGTGAAAAGAACGAAATGACTATTCAGGTTGGTGCTAACGACAACGAAGTTATCAAAATTAATCTGGAAAAAATTGACAGCGAGGTTCTGAAACTGGGTAAATTTACTGTTTCTAAGGAAGTTCCGCACGGTGATAAAATTACAGAGGTTGACGATGGTGCTGGTGGGAAGAAAACTATCGATCACACTGCCGACATTAAAGTTAAGGACCTGAAAAATGTAGAATTCTATAAAGCCGTTAATGATAAAGGTGAAGTTGATCCTGGCAAATATGTTGTCAAAGGTACTGACGATACAGATGGCAAAGTGAAATATTTCAGCGCAGAAATTAACAAAGCTGATGGTAAGTTGAAAGCAACCGATGAGATTACTGCTAAAGCATCAAAAGATCCTCTGGATACTTTGGACAAGGCTCTGGCAAAAGTTGACAGCCTGCGCAGTTCTTTGGGTGCTATCCAAAACCGTCTGGAATCTACCGTTAACAACCTGAACAACACCGTTAACAACCTGAGCGCAGCTCGTAGCCGTATCGAAGATGCTGACTACGCGACCGAAGTGTCTAACATGAGCCGTGGTCAAATTCTGCAACAAGCGGGTACTGCGGTTCTGGCTCAGGCTAACCAAGTGCCTCAGAATGTAATGTCTCTGCTGCGTTAATCGCTCAGTTAGGGCAATATGTGAACCTGATTCACATAAAAATCCAAATAAAATCAAGGATCGGCTCGCCGGTCCTTCTTTTTTAGGAGTTTATCAGGAACAGCCTAAAATTTGTGATACTATTAGGCAGACAATAAATTTCGCATAGGTGAAAAAGAAGCGTTTTTACTACATTGTTCAAACGATTGCCCTTGTTAGGGGATTGGATAATGATGGTTAGTCTCTTTTTCCAAAGGTGTCTGTTGTTGTGAGCGATTTGTATACCGCCGAAGGCGTGATGGACAAAAACAGCCTCTGGAAGCGCTACGTACCATTAGTTCGCCATGAAGCGTTAAGGCTACAAGTTAGGTTACCCGCGTGTGTGGAGCTGGATGATCTACTTCAGGCCGGGGGAATCGGCTTACTAAATGCGGTGGAACGTTTTGATTCCTTACAAGGAACCGCGTTTACCACTTATGCGGTACAACGCATCAGAGGTGCAATGTTGGATGAGTTAAGGAGCCGCGATTGGGCTCCGCGTAGCGTGCGCCGTAATGCGCGCGAAGTGACGCAAATCATCCGTAAACTTGAGCAAGACTTAGGCCGTCCAGCCAGTGAGCAGGAAGTTGCTAAAGAATTAAAGATTGATCTGGTAGAATATCGGCAGATACTGTTAGATACGAATAACAGTCAATTGTTTTCGTATGACGAATGGCATGAAATTCATGGTGAAAGCTGTGAACCTGTCATTGAAGAGGGGCATGAAACTAATCCCTTACAACAATTGCTGGAGAGTGACATTCGTCAACGGGTAATTGAAGCTATTGATTCGTTACCTGAGCGAGAAAAAATGGTTCTGACGCTGTATTATCAGGAAGAACTTAATCTGAAAGAGATTGGCGCAGTACTTGAAGTCGGGGAGTCCCGTATAAGTCAGCTACACAGCCAGGCGATTAAACGCTTGCGGGCACGCTTAAATCCGGAAAAGTAACTTTTTTGCTTATTTGTTTTTTGTTTAAGACTACACACAGGGCTTATCTCTTATGTCTGTTACAACACAAAAGAAACGGCCGCTCAGCCGTTACATTAAAGACTACAAACATAGTCAAACTCATTGCTTGCATTGTCACAAAGCTCTTGACCGTATCTCTTTGGTTTTTAATGGCCAAGTGATCAACAAAGAGTCCATCTCCGAGATGACGGAGTTGATTGATGACAAGACTTGGGATGAGCTGCAAGATAAATTTGTCGCGTTATGTCGTTTTTGCAGTGAGATTTATTGCAATAGCGAGACAGATTATTTTGACATCATGTCGTTCAAACAGTACCTGTTTGAACAGACTGAAATGAGTCATAGTACTGTTCGTGAGTATGTGGTTCGTTTACGACGTTTGGATGAATTGCTCACTTCAAGCAATTACCCTGTAAAAGAGTTCACAACAGAGAAAATTCAGGAAAAACTGAGTGAAAAGCTGTCACAGTCGGCATTCAGTAACTACAACATTGCTTTGCGCAAGTATGAACAGTATTTGAGCTGGCAACAGGGCGGTCACTAAGCTGGAAATATAAACAGCAAAGAGATGATTAATTTTGGGGGAACACATTTTGGTGTGTTCCCCTCGGATCGTTGCTGACAAAGGTTGTTAAAAATAACGGGGTTTGTTTTTTCATGGTGAATCATGAGCCAACTCATTTTTCTCATTAACCCGGTTCAATCGCCCACTGGGGTGTGTAGAAGAATTTATATGTTGGGTAAATAAAAGGAAGTATCATCTCGATCAGAGAATATCTGCATACTTTTTATTTTTCAGACATGAAAATAAAAACTACACTTAGTTTCTAATAACAGGGACGATAATAGGCTTAATTGTTTGTTTATATGGGATAGTGAATTACCTGTTTATTACAGGATTTTTTTCTGTTATTTCAATTAATTAAAAATACATAAGTGATGAAATCAATTTTTTAAATATCGCGATAGGTACCAATTTCTTTCACCTCGTTATTTTTTCAATCGCCTCACCACTAATTATCGCAATATCATTCGAAATCTTATTGATTTTTGTATGTAGTAATATATGGTATATGCTAATTTCATTAATATGGTATTCGCTATGGAAAAAGAGGTGTTTATTTTTAGAGAAATTAACGTAGAAGACGCGAATAATCTCATTGTTTTTTTTAATGATTTGGATAACACATCGGAATTTATGTTGCTTGAACCGGGAGAAAGAAAAACCAGTGTTGAAGAACAGGCGGATATAATAAAAGGATTTGGAAAAGACAGGCAAATGTTAATATGCGAAGATAACAAAAACATTGTTGGATTTATTGTTATCTCTAGAGGAGTATTCAATAGAAACAGGCATTTGGGTTCTATTGCTCTTGGAGTAAAAAAGGAGTATAGAAACAAAGGTATAGCGAGAACCCTAATCGACAAAGCACAAGATTGGTCACGGAAAAATGGAATTAGCAGACTTGAATTAACCGTTGCAATAAAAAACACATTGGCAATAAAGCGGTATTTGTCATCAGGTTTTATTTTTTCTGGTATCAGAACTGGCTCACTATTTATAAATGGTGAACTGATAGATGAATACTATATGAATAAAGAAATAATGACTAAAGAAATATCTGATGGAAATTGATGTAAATGATTACACTATTATTCCTACATTCGATAGGAATTAACAGAGTTTTGAGGTTGATTGCTAATCTAAGGGGAACACCTTTTTAATGTGTTCCCCTTAACTACAGCCGAAATTAACCGATAGTCATCAGGCTGGCATTACCCCCCGCCGCTGCGGTGTTAATGCTCAGTGAGCGTTCATGTAGCAGACGTTCTAACAGCAGATTAGTTTCTCCACGGGCAAAACCTTGTACGGAAATGATAACGCCTTTACGTTGAGCGATTTGTTCGCAAACTTGGCGCAATTGATCAGAATCGCCGTGGTAAATAACCGCTTCGAATACCGTATCTTCACTTTGCCAGTCCTGAACCAAATTGATTGATTTACGGACGCTATCTGGCAATTGACGAAACAGTTGCTGATGTAGTTCATCATTTTGCCATAGCAACTGACAGCCTACAGATAATGTTGCTGCCAGTTGAATGAATGTATCCTGTTGATTATCCGCCAGACACAACACCTGGCCACGAGGCAACAGGGTATAAGTATTGCGTTCGCCGGTCGGCCCCGGCAACAGGCGGGTGGTGCCGCCTTGTGCCAACAATTTATATTGTTGAATCAACTGATTTAGCTCTTCGTTGTGCTGCTTGGTTGCCCATTCTGTCAGTGCATCAAAAGAGGTCATCAGCGATAGACGAATATTGGCATCCAGTGGATATTCAGCATCTTGACGTTCCAACGTTTGGTTGATCGCGTTTTGAGGACGGCAAGAGAGCAGACGGTACAAATAGAGTGGGCCGCCTGCTTTCGGCCCGGTACCGGATAAGCCTTCACCACCGAACGGTTGCACGCCAACAACAGCGCCTACCATGTTGCGGTTGACATACAGATTGCCGACTTTCGCTTTGGCGGTAACTTGTGCAATCGTTTCATCAATACGGGTATGGACGCCCAAGGTCAGACCATAGTTGGAGTTATTAATCTGATCCAGCAATTTATCCAGCTCGTTACGTTTAAAACGGACAACATGTAGAACCGGGCCGAAAATCTCTTGTTTTAATTCATTGAAATTTTCCAATTCAATCAGTGTCGGTTTAACGAAAGTGCCTTGATCCCACTCTTGATTGTCAACCACATTATCTTGTGCTGCCTGATAAATCGTGCGTCCTTTGGTACGCATTGTTTGAATATGGCGATCAATGCCGGCTTTGGCTTCCGCGTCAATGACCGGGCCGATATCGGTAGACAGGCGTTCAGGATTACCCATCCGGCATTCAGACATGGCGCCTTTCAGCATGGTAAGGGTTCTTTCTGCCACATCATCTTGAATACAGAGGATACGCAGGGCAGAACAACGTTGACCGGCGCTGTCAAAAGCAGAGGCGACCACATCAGTAACAACTTGTTCTGTCAGCGCGGAAGAATCGACAATCATGGCGTTCAGACCACCGGTTTCGGCAATCAGAGGGGTTGGGCGCCCTTGTGCATCAAGTCGTCCGGCAATGTTACGTTGTAATAGACTCGCCACTTCGGTGGAGCCGGTAAACATCACGCCGCGCACTCTCTCATCTCCCACCAGAAGAGAACCAACGGTTTCACCTCGGCCAGGTAATAATTGCAATGCATCGTGGGGAATACCTGCTTGATGCAGTATTTTGACTGCCGTTGCCGCAATTAATGGGGTTTGCTCCGCAGGTTTTGCTAATACACTGTTACCGGCAGCCAATGCAGCCGCTATCTGCCCGGTAAAAATGGCTAATGGGAAATTCCACGGGCTGATACAGACAACCGGCCCCAGTGGACGATGGGTATCATTAGCGAAATCATGACGAACTTGTCCCGCATAGTAATAGAGAAAATCGACCGCCTCGCGTACCTCGGCAATTGCATTATTAAAGGTTTTGCCGGCTTCTCGAACCAAAATACCTAATAACGGTTGCAGCTGGTTTTCCATCAATTCCGCAGCGCGAACCAGAATAGCAGCTCGTTCTGATGGGGGAGTCGCAAACCAGATTGCGCCGGCTTCTGTTGCGACATCCAGCGCATGACCGACTTCCTGTTCAGTGGTTTCACGAACATAGCCGACAATATCCGAAGGTGCCGCTGGGTTAATAACTGGTTTAGCGGCCGGTAACTCACCTTGATGGTGATAATTGCCGCCCAGTAGTGGCTCGCTATACCGTTCTTCGGTGGCAGAACTTAATAGCGCGCTGGAAAGAGATGCCAGACGATGTTCGTTGGCAAGATCCAGACCGGCTGAGTTTGCGCGATCTTTGCCATACAGATTGTGAGGCAGAGGAATTTTCGGATGTGGAAGACCGATTTGGCCTTCGGTTTCGGCCAGCTTCTGAACCTTGTTCACCGGATCGGCGACCAGTTCATCCAGTGGTAATGTGGTATCGGCGATACGGTTGACGAAGGAGGTGTTAGCGCCGTTCTCCAACAGGCGACGGACCAGATAAGCCAACAGTGTTTCGTGAGTGCCTACTGGCGCATAAATACGGCATGGGCGGTTTAATTTACCGTCAGCGATTTTCCCGACCACTTGTTCATACAAGGGTTCTCCCATGCCATGCAGACACTGGAACTCATATTGACCAGGATAATAGTTTTGGCCAGCCATATGATAAACGGCAGCTAAAGTATGAGCGTTATGGGTAGCGAACTGAGGATAAACCAGATTGGGTACTGACAATAATTTGCGGGCGCAAGCCAGATAAGAAACATCAGTATAAACTTTGCGGGTGTAAACCGGATAGCCTTCCAGCCCATCGATTTGAGCGCGTTTAATTTCGCTATCCCAGTAAGCGCCTTTTACCAGTCGCACCATCAACCGACGGCGGCTGCGTTGTGCTAAGTCAATGACTGCATCGATAACAAAGGGGCAGCGTTTCTGATAAGCCTGAATAACGAAACCAATGCCATTCCAGCCAGCCAGTTGTGGTTCAAAACAGAGTTTTTCCAACAAATCGAGGGAAATTTCCAGACGATCGGCTTCTTCGGCATCAATATTGATACCAACATCATATTGGCGTGCCTGTAATGTCAGGGAAAGCAGGCGTGGATATAGCTCGTTCATAACGCGTTCATATTGAGCACGGCTATAACGCGGGTGCAGCGCAGAAAGCTTAATAGAGATTCCAGGTCCTTCATAAATGCCGCGGCCGTTAGATGCTTTCCCGATAGCATGAATCGCTTGTTGATAGGAAACCATATAATTCTGAGCATCTTCCTCAGTTAAAGCGGCTTCACCTAACATGTCATAGGAGTAACGGAACCCTTTTTCTTCCAGTTTACGTGCACTTGCCAGCGCTTGAGCGATGGTTTCTCCGGTAACAAACTGTTCACCCATCAGGCGCATTGCCATATCTACGCCTTTACGCACTAATGGCTCGCCGCTCTTACTGATAATGCGATTCAGCGAATTGGAGAGTTTGGCTTCGTTGTGGGTAGAGACCAGTTTGCCGGTAAACAGCAGCCCCCAGGTTGCTGCATTGACAAACATGGATGAACTTTGGCCCAGATGGGAATGCCAGTTGCCGTTACTGATTTTGTCGCGGATTAGCGCATCGCGAGTGGCTTTATCAGGAATACGGAGCAAGGCTTCCGCAAGACACATTAGCGCAACTCCTTCCTGAGATGAGAGCGAGAATTCCTGTAATAACCCTTGAACCAGACCTGAACGACCAATGCTGTTTTTTTGGTTACGCAGTTTTTCTGCAATGCTGTAAGCCAGTTTATGAGTCGCTTGTGCCTGATCTTCTGGTAATTGCGCCTGTTGTAGCAGCATGGGAACTGCCTGTGTTTCTGGCAGGCGATAGGCCGCAGTAATTGCGGAACGTTTTACTGATTGAGGCAGGATATGCTCTGCGAAGTCGAGGAAAGGTTGATGAGCAGAATCTGGTGCCGTTTCTTCTGTGATTATCTTCTCTTCTTTAATATCTTGATTAGCAGAGAGTTCAGCGATCTGTTCATCATTTTCAAGACGTTCAAGGTAATTAAAAATAGCTTGTTTAATTAGCCAATGTGGAGTGCGGTCAATCCGTTGTGCCGCAGCTTTAATGCGATCGCGCGTTGCTTCATCAAGCTTCACGCCCATTGTTGTACTACCCATCCTCGCTCCTTAATAGGTAAGGTTTATCTAAAATTGCATGATAATATCTGACATGTTGCAACTTTGTGCAACCTTATGAGAAGCGCTTGTTTTATTTTTGTGAAATTAATCTAGTTATTATAATTAGGTGGATATATTTATTTTTGTGACTTTATTTGATTGATACACATTGGTTTACTATTTTATAGCGAAATATAGGGGTGTAACCCTGAAATGGTTAAAAAGTATAATTTTTAAAGCAAATAAATGTGATTCAGTAGACGTTTCTTGTAAAAAATGGCGTTAATTTGTTGTTAAATTACCTGATGCTAATCTAGGATTCACTGTAACTTTCTAATTGGTTACAAAAATAATTATTTCAATTTAGAATTATGGACCATTTTTAGGTGCAATCAGGTGCAACGTTCCTGAACCTGACAGGGAAAACTCTGTGTACCCAGGAGAACTGCGGATTTGCAAAACACAGATAACACTATGGAGAACTTGCATGACAGTAAATACACCAATGCTAATCACCTTTATTGTCTACATTACTGGTATGTTGTTGATAGGTTTTTTGGCTTATCGCTCAACCAAAAATTTTGATGATTATATTTTGGGAGGAAGGCGATTAGGTAGCGTGGTAACGGCTTTGTCTGCCGGTGCTTCGGATATGAGTGGCTGGTTATTAATGGGCTTGCCTGGCGTAGTCTATTTTGCGGGGATTTCAGAAAGCTGGATAGCCATTGGTCTTGCTTTAGGCGCTTACCTGAACTGGAAATTGGTGGCAGGCAGGTTACGAATCCAGACCGAAGTCAATAATAATGCGCTAACATTGCCGGACTATTTCACCAGTCGTTTTGACGATAGCAGTAAGATCCTACGTATTATTTCTGCGTTGGTTATTTTGATCTTCTTTACTATCTATTGTGCTTCTGGCGTCGTTGCCGGAGGATTGTTATTTGAAAGTACGTTCGGTATCAGTTATCAGAAAGCCATGTGGCTCGGTGCAGCCGCAACGATTGCTTATACTTTCCTTGGCGGCTTCCTGGCGGTCAGTTGGACCGATACGGTTCAGGCTTCATTAATGATCTTTGCGCTTATTTTGACCCCAATTATCGTTATTTTCTCTGTAGGCGGCATTGATACCTCTCTGGCTTTGATAGTGGCAAAAAGTCCGGCTTATTTAGATATGTTTAAAGGGTTGAACTTTATCGCCATTATCTCGTTATTAGGTTGGGGGTTGGGTTATTTTGGTCAGCCGCATATTCTCGCGCGTTTTATGGCGGCAGATTCCCATCACACTATCCGTAAGGCTCGTCGTATTAGTATGACTTGGATGGTGTTATGTCTGGCAGGCACTATTGCTGTCGGTTTCTTCGGTATTGCTTATTTTGAAATGCATTCTGAACTGTCTGGCCCGGTTACAGCCAACCGTGAGCGTATCTTTATGGAATTGGCGGTTGTTCTGTTTAATCCGTGGATAGCAGGCATTTTACTCTCCGCTATTTTGGCCGCGGTGATGAGTACCTTAAGCTGTCAGTTGCTGGTGTGTGCAAGTGCTTTGACGGAAGATCTTTACAAACCCTTTATCCGTAAATCTGCCAGTCAGAAAGAGTTGGTGTGGGTAGGGCGTTTCATGGTGTTGCTGGTGGCGGTTATTGCGATGGTGATAGCAACCAATCCGGACAATAAAGTACTGGCTCTGGTTAGTAATGCATGGGCTGGATTTGGTGCTGCGTTTGGCCCGGTGGTACTGATTTCTGTTATCTGGAAACGTATGACACGTAATGGCGCATTAGCGGGGATGTTGGTAGGGGCCGTTACGGTATTGGTATGGATGAAGTACCAATGGTTTGCGTTGTATGAAATTATTCCTGGCTTTATCTTAGCTTCTATTGCGATCGTGGTTGTGAGTCTGTTGGGTAAAGCGCCGAGCAGAACAGCGCAACAGCGTTTTATTGATGCTGAGGCGCAATACAAGACTAAATGAATTGAGATAAAGTATTGAAATAAAGGTAAAAAAGTGTGAAGGCGAAATGCCTTCACCAGACCACTAACAAACCTCGTTTAAAATAGCGAGGTTTGTTTTTTTCATCATGAAAAATTATTGGATGCCGGTAACTTTGAGTCATTCACTGGGAGAATTATCGGCGGTCAATGTTTCATACTTTCACCTCTGGATATTCAGCAGTCAACAGAGATAAATAATCTTGATAAAGCACGTCATATAATGCGGCTGTTTCGGGAGTTGGAACGGTGCGGGTTTCCTCATCAAGATGAACAAAGCGTTGGCAAAGGTGGGCGAGCTGCGCTTGTTTGTCTTTTTCTTCTGTCAAGGAATCACACCACATCGCTTGAATAGCAGCACCTAGGGCGGCAGCTTCTTGATTGGTGACACAAATAACCGGCGTATTCATGATATCAGCCACAATTTGTCGCCATTTTTTGCTGCGAGCGCCGCCGCCGGTCAAACGGATCTCATTAATTTCAATCCCTTGTTTGCGAAATAATTCAATACCAAAACGTAGCCCGTAGGTGGCGCTTTCAACTGCCGCCAAAATGAAATTTTGTTGATTCATATTGCTAGTATCCAAGTTATGGAGGCTCGCTTTGGCGTGGGGAAGTGGCGGGACACGTTCACCATTAAAAAATGGTAGCATCATCAAACCATTAGCACCGGGTTTACTCTGGTTCAATGTGTCATTAAAAGCCTGAATATCCATATTAAACAGCTTTTGAATAGTGGTTGTTGTTGAAGTCACATTCATCGTGCAAATCAATGGTAGCCATCCATTATTAGAGGAGCAGAAACCCGCGATCATTCCAGAATCAGCGACAATTGGTTTGTCAGAGTAAGTGAATAGGGTGCCAGAGGTACCTAAACTCATGGTCGTGATGCCGGGAACGATATTGCCCGTTCCAATTGCAGCCATCATATTATCGCCCCCGCCAGACGCAACTTTGGTTGTCGGTGAAAGCCCTAATCTTCTTGCTATTTCGGGCCTTACTGTGCCAATACAGGTCTCAGCGGAAACCAATTCAGGCAGTGCATGCCAAAGACGGCCATCCGGATCAATTAATTGGGCAGTTTGGTTATCCCATTCGCGTTTACGAATATTCAGTAATCCGGTTCCTGAAGCATCACCATATTCGGCAACTAATCTGCCTGTTAGCCAATAGTTGAGATAATCATGAGGTAATAAAACGGTATCCAGCTTTTCCCATAATTCAGGATGGTATTTTTTGAACCAAAGAATTTTTGATGCGGTATAACCTGTTTGCGGCATTAATCCGAGTTGTATTAAAGCGGCTTGGATACCACCGAGTGCGTCAATAATTTCCTGATTTTCGACCGCAGTTTCAGTGTCACACCAGAGTTTTACCGGTGCTAAAACATGGCCTTCTGCATCCAGAGGAACAAAACCGTGTTGTTGACCTGATACGGCAAGAGCGACAATTTCTGTACCAGAAATTCCGGCTTGCTCAATCGCTTGAGAAAAGGCACTCTCCAATGCCTCCGTCCACCAGTGAACCTGTTGTTCACGACGGCCGTTTGAGTCGCTAATTATTGGGTGAGGCGAGCTGCTTTCACCCAAAATATGCGTTTTTTGGCTATTGACAATAATGACTTTAGTACTTTGTGTACCGCAATCGATACCAGCGTAGAGCGCCATGCGTTACTCCATTTCCAACATAATTTTGATATCTGTCGGGCGACCCTCTGCGGCTCGTTCATAAGCTTGAACGCTGTCTTTAAATTTATAGGTTGCGGATAATAAGGGGGTTACTTTGAGCTTGCCAGAACTCAGTAAACGGATAGTACGAGGATACATATTTGCGTAGCGGAAAATAGTTTTGAATGTGATCTCTTTAGCTTGAGCAGAGACAATATCAAGTGGCGCCGGATCAATAGGCATACCGACCAGAACAGCTATTCCTCCCGGCGCAATGTGCTCTGAAATAGTGGCAATGACCGGTTTTGCGCCACTACATTCAAAGAGAATATTGACGCCATTACCATCGGTTAATACGTTAACTTTCTCAGCAAGTACTTTGCTATTAACAGGGTGGAGACCTGGATACTGCTTTGCAATTTCTAGTTTTTCATCGAACACATCACAAATAATGACATCAGAACAACCACCGGCTAATGCAGCAAGTGCGGTAACAATTCCGATCGTGCCGGCGCCAACAACTAATGCGATATCTCCAGGTTTAATTTCTGCTTTTGTGGCTGCTTGCATACCGATAGATAATGGTTCAACCATTGCACCTTCGGCAAAACTGACATTATCAGGTAATTTGAACGTAAATGCCGCTGGGTGAATAACTCTTTCTCGTAAGCAGCCATCAATAGGGGGCGTCGCCCAGAAACGGATTTCTGGATCTAAGTTATAAATACCTGCCCGTGATTGTGGTGATTGCAGATTAGGAATGCCAGGTTCCATACAGACACGATCGCCGATTTTTAAGTGAGTCACATTTTTACCTACTGCTGTGATGACACCTGATGCTTCGTGCCCGAGGATCATCGGTTTTTCGACAATAAATGGCCCAATGCGCCCGTATTGGTAATAATGCACATCGCTGCCGCAAATTCCCACCGAATGAATTTTTATCTCAACATCATTTTCACCCACTATTTCGGGGGCTTCCCAGTCTTGAATTGAAATCTGACCTGCTTTTTCTAATACTAATGCTTTCATGATCTGTCCTCTTATTTTGATATTACCGATATCATTTATTTGGAGGGATATTAGACCGAAAATTATTATATTTATGTGATTTAAGTTAAGGTCTTATTAAATGGTGCTGTTTTTATGTTAATATTAAAAAACGAATTGTCCACTTGGTCACTATTTTAATATGTATATTGACAATATAATGATATCAACTTTAATAATAAGAATATAAGCATGAGTAAACAAATTTATATTGAGAAAATAATAGTTTCTTTTAAAAGGCATATTTAATTTAAGAGAAAAGTGTTTGGATATTTGAATTCGATATGTTCAGGTCAGCCATAAAGGGGCGGCAAAAAAAGACGAAGGTGAGCACAACCGACTCGGAAAGTGGGTTTATGCATCGCATCAGTAAGCCTTACCTCCAGAGTCTGGCGCGTCAGCTCAGTCGCTTCGTCTTGATATCATGTTAATCTTTCAGTTTTTTAGCGATTTTCGCTACATGCTCACCTTGATAACGGGCGATCTTCAATTCATTTTCATTGGGGATGCGAGAACCATCACCGTCAGCAATAGTACTGGCGCCGTAGGGTGTTCCTCCTTGCATCTGCGAAATATCGCCAATTTCAGGAATACCATAACCAATCGGTACAATAATAAAGCCGTGGTGGGCGAGTGTTGTCCAGGTTGAAGTAATCGTCATCTCCTGACCACCGCCAACGCCTGTGGAAGTGAAGACGCTAGCGACTTTGCCGTACAGTTTACCTTCGACCCACAGGCCGCCGGTCTGATCTAGAAAGTTTCTCATTTGGCCGGCCATATTACCAAAGCGGGTTGGGGTGCCGATAATTATGGCATCATAATCAACCAGCTCTTGTACGGATGCAATCGGAGCAGATTGATCTACTTTACCACCTGCTTTGGTAAATGCTTCTGGTGGAATGGTTTCTGGCACGCGTTTAATCGTGACTTCTACGTCAGCGACTTTTTTAGCGCCTTCTGCCACTGCGGATGCCAGCGCTTCAATATGACCATACATGGAATAATAAAGCACAAGAATTTTAGTCATATTACTTTCTCCTACAAGGTTAAAAAGTGGCTGCGAAGTTTACAATAATAGCAGCCTGTTATTTAAATTCATCAATACCCTTCATCTTTCAAGTTGCTTCTTTGTTGGCTGCACTCACTCACCCCGGTCACATAGTTTGCTATGCTCCCGGGGATTCGCTCCCTTGCCGTCGCGATCCATCTTGAAATCCATTGGGTAAATATTATTGATGGAATAAGGTGAAATGATCATGTTATGAAAATTGCCTAATGCTTTTATAAGGAAGATTTTCTTAACCGGTAGAGTAAGTGTAGTGGGAATTTTTCAGCTTGCAGCAATAAAAAAGACCTGCGGAGTATTATTCCAACAGGTCATATAGATATTAAGGATTTGAATAAGTTAACTGTACAAACGTGTTCTACGTTTTTTTACAATTTGAAAACCGATAATTAAAACCATAAACCAGATTGGCGTGATGATTAATGCCTGGCGGGTATCATCCCGTAAAGTGAGTAATATCAGAACAAATGCAAAAAATGCCAGACAGACCCATGACATGATAATACCCAATGGCATTTTATAGGTTGAAGCCTTATGTAATGCCGGGCGACGTTTTCGGTAAACCAGATATGAGCATAGGATCATACTCCAGATAAACATAAACAGAATGGCTGAAACGGTGGTTACTAAGGTAAACACATGCATAACATCAGGAATTAAATAAATCAGCACCACACCACAGGATAAACATAAGCAGGTGAAAATTAACCCCGATGCAGGTACGGAACGGCGTGAAAGGCGGCTGAATTGCTGTGGCGCATCGCCTTCTTTTGCTAACCCAAATAGCATACGGCTGGTGGAGAAAACACCGCTGTTGGCTGAAGAGGCGGCAGAGGTTAATACCACAAAGTTCACGATACTGGCGGCTGCGGGTAAACCGATGAGAACAAACAGCTCAACAAAAGGACTTTTGTCTGCAATGATTGAACGCCACGGTGTGACTGACATAATAATTATCAGCGCCAGCACGTAGAAGGTGATAATACGAATCGGAATGGCATTAATGGCTCTGGGAAGGGATTTCATTGGATCTTTAGTTTCCGCGGCGGCAGTACCCACTAATTCAATGCCCACAAAGGCGAATATGGCTATCTGAAATCCGGCGAAAAATCCGCTTAACCCTTTGGGAAAGAATCCACCATCATTCCATATATTTGCCAGTGAAGCGGTATGACCGGCTGGAGATTGAAAATTCATGCCAATCAGAACAGCACCTATCGCAATTAGGGCGACAATTGCAACGATTTTTATCATGGCGAACCAGAATTCCATTTCTCCGAATAATTTCACTGTAGCCAGATTCAGGGAGAGCAATAGTGAAACGCAGAGTAGGGAAGTGAGCCATTGTGGAAAATCCGGTTGCCAATAGCTGATATAAGACGTGATCGCGACCACATCGGCGATACCGGTAATGACCCAACAGAACCAGTAAGTCCAGCCGACGAAAAAACCTGCCCAAGGCCCGAGTAAATCAGCGGAAAAATCACTGAATGATTTATAATTCAGGTTCGAAAGCAATAGTTCACCCATTGCTCGCATCACGAAGAACAGCATGAAACCGATAATCATATAAACGAATATGATCGATGGTCCGGCGAGAGAGATTGTTTTCCCTGATCCCATAAACAGACCTGTGCCGATGGCGCCGCCAATAGCGATAAGTTGTATATGCCGGTTGCTTAGATTGCGTTGTAACTGCGTTTCCCCGGTTTTAGCGGAAAGTGAAGTGTGTATATTTTCTGCCATAGTATGTAGTATCCAATATTTTCTTCGGTAAATTGTTACGGCTCTTTAAGTGGCCTTATATATGATGATGTTTGCGAAAAATATTGTGACACAGATTACTATAGTAATAACAGCCTGATCTCACTTTAAAAACAAATTGGTTACAATTTAACTTGTTAGTGCTGTTGGAATTGAGTATGAATTATTCGTTCAGAAAAAAGTGGCTATAATATATTGACGACAGCTTTGTATCGGGGAATAATTACTCGTATTGGGTTGTTAGCTCAGTCGGCAGAGCAGTTGACTCTTAATCAATTGGTCCGGGGTTCGAGCCCCCGACAACCCACCAATCAAATTAATGAGTTGTGAATATTTCACTGACAACTTATTTTTCTATGTAACTTATTCGTGTCATAATCGTACCAAGTCTTATTTAACATTCTCCGTATGTTCTTAAGATGATTTAGTGATAAATACATATATCTTCTGAATTTCTTTCGCAGTTACCATTTCTTGTAATGTAGGTAATGATACCTGAAGTTCTTCTATGATTTTTTGTGATAATGTTTTCTAACTTGATTAAAGTGAATAGTGCAAAAACACCTATAAGTTATTGTTTGTTTTCTCTAGGTTCCTATTAGTTTTAAAATAAATAATTATTCCTATTCAATATTTATGAAAACACCAAGGTTGTAAATACGATATTCAACCTTGGTGATGATACATTGAACATTAATCAAGTTAGAAACGATAGCCGACAGTTATATTAAAACCGTTAGTAGATAAATGATCTTTCTCGTTTCCGTCTTTAATACTAAAGCGGCTACCTTCATAACCGGCGGTAATTGAAGTATTGGTGGTTGGATTAATAATAAAACCCGCTCCCCAACCTAAAGTATTTTTGCTTGCTTCATCCTTTTCGGTATCTCCAGTACTAAAGTGAGTGGAAAATTTTGTATTAATCCTAGATAATCCCAGTTGGCCATATAAGCTAATATAATCATTAATCCTATAGGTTGGGCCCGCCATTAGGGAATAATACTTAATATCACCTTTTGAGTGGTATTCCTTTGTTGTTTCTTTTTCATCTCCTTTAGCAAAGGTAAATGATGATAATAGCCCCCATTGATCATCAAGCTCATATCGGTAACTCAATGTTGCACCATTTAGTGCGCTTACATCTTGTGGTTTCACGTAGGCGTATCCGATAGAAGCTGTATTTTGTTCAGCTTGAGCAGGTAAAGTTATCACAGATACAGAAAAGATAACTCCACAGCTTAATAACAATTTTTGCATTTCATTACACTCTATATACTTCTAAAATAAACGACTTTATAACTCATTTAAACGATTTGCTTACTAGCAGTTGTGATAAATATCATAACTTACATCATCAGTATATATTTTTTGATTAAATTTAGACGTTATTTTCAAATCATTACATTATTGCTGGTTTTTTAAGGATAGAAATAGTGATATAGAAATTCCAGTAAAAATGTGGAAATAATAAATGGCTATTGCAGTCGATAGATATTATCTCTATGGTTGAAATACTTATTTATTACCAAGGGGTTAAGATTAACTTAATAAGACTGGAATTTTGTAGAAGACTGAATCTTGTCATCAGGAAATGAATTAATAAATTTCCATTTTTCAGTAGAGTTAGAGGAATTATCGACAATTTTGACTTTCAGTCTGGGAAATTATCAACAATATTTACTTTGTAGTCATGAAATTATTCAATAATTTTAATATTTTCAAAGATCTTTGAGACATCGACTTGACTTTTAGCAGCAGCGCTAAATGAAATAACTGTTACTAATAATAGGGTAGAATCCGGTGTCAAATTTCTGTGGCGATTCACTATCGCCACTTAAAGCTCAATCACCACTTAAAACAAGGCAGGTTTATTATGTTCGTTAATGGCTGGCTATATTTTTATTCGTCTATAGTTGATTTTAGCCATTGGATAAAGGCATTGACTTTCTCATTCTGTTGTTGAGGCAGGGTACAGGTATAGTAATATTGTTTACATAATACTTCAGTGTTGGGAAAGGGGGCGACTAATTCATTGTTTTCAATTTTCTCCCAAATCATATTTTTTCTGCCCATTGCAACACCCGCATGGTGTATTGCGGCAACGGCAGCTAAATCGGAGCGATCAAAGACAATACACTTGTGTGATGGGTCCAATGTAACGTTAAAGTGTTCTGCCCATGTATTCCACTCTTTGGTATCGGAGTCATAGCTCCATGCTTGTTTATCGTGTAATAGTGTGCAGTATTGTAGATTATCGATATTTCCCATTAGGTTATGCTTTTCGGCATATTGTGGGCTACATACCGGGGTAATATATTCGCTCATCAGATATTGATGTGATAACTCGTTGGATATAATATCATCAAAATAAATCGCAAGATCGATACCATAACCGCGGAAATTCACATTTTCGTTACCGACTAAGATGTTCAGGTTGATGGATGGATATAGCTGATTAAAATCAGCCAATTTAGGCACTAGCCAGCATTGAGTAAAGGTCGGGCGGGAGTAAATAGTCAGATTACCCGATAACTCCTGATTTTTTATTTCCAGAATTTCCTGATTTAGATGTTCCAGCGTCGATTTAATTGTCCAAAATAAACGCTTTCCTTCACAGGTTAATTCAATTTTTCTGTGAAAACGTTGGAAGAGTTTGAATCCCAACTCTTGTTCCAGAGAACTGATTCGATGGCTGACCGCACTGGCACTGATAGCTAATTCGTCAGCGGCCAGAACAAAGGAGCAGTGGCGAGCGGCTATCTCAAATGTATGCAGCTTTGATAACTGGCTTCCATTGAGTAACTTATTTACAACCATGAAATTATCATCTGTGTACATATTTATAGTGTTTCTAATTCATCGACGACGGATAATGCAACCGTATCATTAAGGCGGTGTGTTTCAGATAGTTTTAGTGATTTAAATCGCAAATAAAGTGAAAATTTTGATCAGTATCACTGAATTGGCTCAATCTGATTCATGCATGGCTATGTATTAATCATTTGTCAAAAATTGAATATTCATATTCAATAATGAAAATTCGTATGACGAACAGAGGCTGACTGTGGGGAATGATTAAGTGGATTCACAACCTTGGGTGATTGGTACGTTACTTACAAGTATTGTGTTAATCGTATTTACGATAATTAAATTAAAAATTCACCCTTTTCTCGCGCTATTGTTAGCCAGTTTTTATGTCGGTGTCTTAATGGGAATGAACCCTGTTGAAATGGTGAGCGCCATTCAAAGGGGGGTCGGAGATACGTTAGGTTTTTTGGCTGTAGTGATTGGTCTGGGAACCATTCTTGGTAAGATGATGGAGATATCCGGCGCGGCAGAGCGTATTGGTATCACATTGCAAAAATGCCGGTGGTTGTCACCTGACATCATTATGGTGCTAATTGGTTTGGTTTGTGGTATTACGCTGTTTGTCGAAGTAGGGGTGGTATTGTTAATTCCACTGGCATTTTCTATTGCCAGGAAAACCAATACGTCACTGCTGAAATTAGCGATCCCATTATGTACAGCGTTGATGGCGGTTCACTGTATTGTTCCTCCACACCCGGCTGCATTATTTGTGACGAATAAACTGGGTGCGGATATTGGTTCGGTGATTGTTTATGGGCTGATAGTTGGTCTATTTGCAGCTTTGGTAGGTGGTCCATTATTTCAGAAGCTTCTCGGCAGCCGTCTGCCTTTTAAATCGGTTCCGGCTGAATTTTCTGAAATTGCAGTTCGTAAAGAAGAGAATTTACCCTCTTTAGGCATGACATTGTGTACGGTGTTATTGCCAATTGGGTTGATGTTGATTAAAACGATTGCTGAATTAAATATAGAAAAAGGCACCATGTTTTATGCGGTGCTGGAATTTATTGGTAATCCTATTACAGCTATGTTCATTGCCGCCTTTGTTGCCTATTACACCTTGGGCATCAAGCAAAATATGGGAATGAGTACACTGTTGACGAAAACAGAAGATTGTTTCTCCTCTATCGCCAATATCTTATTAATTATCGGCGCGGGCGGAGCATTTAATAGTGTTTTAAAAGTAAGCGGCCTTAGTGATACGTTAGCCGTTATTTTGTCGAGTCTGGATATGCACCCAATTCTTTTGTCTTGGTTGGTTGCTATTATTTTGCATGCGGCGGTTGGTTCAGCAACAGTCGCAATGATGGGCGCAACAGCGATTGTTTCGCCTATGTTGCCGTTATATCCAGATATTAGCCCTGAAATCATTACATTGGCAATTGGTTCTGGTGCTATCGGCTGTACTATTGTGACTGATTCACTGTTTTGGTTGGTTAAGCAATATTGCGGAGCAACGCTCAGTGAAACTTTTAAGTACTACACAACTGCGACATTTATTGCGTCTGTAGTTGCGTTGGTTGGGACATTTCTTCTTTCTACTATTGTGTAATGGAAAGAAGTAACAGCTCAACTTGAAAAATAAGAATAAGACGTGCGAAGTGTCAATACCAGGGAAGCCTGTAAAACAGGCAGCTTTTATAGCTAAAATAATAAACAAAATGAACATTAACGTAGTAATTAAAATAAGGGGAAGATAAAAAATAAACAAAGTATGATGTGCTGATATATTGTAGGAAGTTATAGTAAACATAACATATTGAATATAATAAAAATTCTAATAATCAAGCAAGTAAGAGTTGTTTTATATACCAGGGAAACACTTATCTTGGGTTAATACATACATGAAAAGTACTGAAATTCAGCAATTACTAAATGAATATCCGTTAGTAAAAAATTTAATGGAATTAGAGGAAATCTTTTGGTTTAACCCTTGTAACACCACCTTTAAAGAGGGATTGCCTTTTGTCAGTTTGGACGCTGATGATGTCAGGGATGCTAAAGCACGCCTGGATCGTTTTGCGCCTTATTTATGTAAAGCTTTCCCGGAAACAGCCGTCACACATGGCATTATTGAATCAGAAATAGTGGCTATTCCTACGATGCAGAAAACACTGGAACAATATTATGGTGTGGGTATCACGGGAAGAATTTTGCTTAAAAAAGACAGCCATTTGCCAATTTCAGGTTCGATTAAAGCCCGTGGTGGAATTTATGAAGTGTTAGCTCACGCGGAAAAATTGGCATTACAGGCGGGGCTGCTTTCTAAAAACGATGATTACAGCAAACTATTCTCGGAAGAATTTAAACGGTTCTTTAATCAATACAGCATTGCTGTAGGTTCTACCGGCAATTTGGGGCTGTCCATTGGTATTGTCAGTGCGAAACTGGGTTTTAATGTCAGTGTGCATATGTCTGCCGATGCTCGTGAATGGAAGAAGCAAAAGCTACGTTCGCATGGGGTCAATGTCGTGGAACACGAACTGGATTATGGGGTAGCTGTAGCCAGAGGGCGTAAAGAAGCCGAATCTGATCCGAACTGTTTCTTTATCGACGACGAAAACTCCCAAACGTTGTTTCTGGGATATTCTGTCGCAGGTGGACGGGTAAAGGCGCAGTTTGAGCAGATGAATATTGTGGTTGATGAAGATCATCCATTATTCGTTTATTTGCCGTGCGGCGTTGGTGGTGGTCCCGGTGGTGTTGCATTTGGACTGAAATTGGCTTTTGGTGATCATGTGCACTGTATTTTTGCTGAACCTACCCATTCTCCCAGTATGTTATTGGGGGTATATACTGGTTTGCATGACAATATTTGTGTACAGGACATCGGTATCGACAATATCACTGCTGCTGATGGTCTTGCGGTAGGCAGGGCTTCTGGCTTTGTTGGGCGTGCGATGGAACGTTTGCTGGATGGATTTTATACTATTCAAGATCAGGAAATGTATAATCTGTTGGGGTTACTGAATCGTGATGAGGGTATCCGGTTAGAGCCGTCGGCATTAGCTGGTATGGCGGGTCCCGCTCGTGTGAGTGGAAACCGTGATTATCTGAATAACAAAAACCTTTCAGTAGAACAGATGAAGCAGGCTACACATCTGGTTTGGGCAACCGGCGGCGGTATGGTGCCCGATGATGAAATGACAAAGTATTTAGCGACAGCCAAAATCTAATTGGCGTCTTTCACAGGGGCGATCCGGTTATCGGCATCTGGTTTCTCAGGTCCAATGTCCTGCTGGCCTCCAGGTTATTACTGAAAAACGCGTTGATTTGGTTTCCTACGTTGAAAAGTCATTTTCTTAATATTTTTCAAGTTATACCCTATGGATTTCAAGATGCATCGCGGCGGCAAGGGAGCGAATCCCCGGGAGCATAGATAACTATGTGACCGGGGTGAGTGAGTGCAGCCAACAAAGAAGCAACTTGAAAGATGACGGGTATATATTCCCGCCAGCAGTTGGCGGGAATATATCAGTACACTGGTTGCTTACATCAAACATTTTTGTAATTAAATGAATGTGTTCTTGAATATTTCCACAATGGTTCCCAGTAGGATTCGATGAAAGTTTTTACCGCATCTTTTCCCTCAATAAGATAGTTGAACTCTGAAAGATATCCCGGGTAGAGATTATCAGAACCAACCACGTAGAGTTCATCGTCAATTATTGTTACTTTTGCATGATTCCCAGGAGCAGGGGCAACTTTGGGATATACCGGACCACTTGCTTTAATTAAAGACCGGAATGGGCGTCCTATAGAACCTACCTGTGGAGGTCTTTCAGCAAGAGGCGGTTCTTTTAGCGTAGCAGTATAAGAATTTTCATCCGGGGTTGGCCATTTGTATGTAGTACCTTCAATCGAAAGCTCTTCAGGTACTTTGTCTGTAAAGAAAAAAGGGGCAATCTCTATTCTTTTCAGTGCGGCTAGCCTGATTCCATCCGGATCTTCCAGCTTCTCATCGGTGTGCTCGTCATGTGTTAAATAGTATTTAAATATTTCAAACGTTCTTTTGGCTCCAGAACCAAAAGAATATTGATCACCAGCGGCGCCTGCGGCTGCATCAAGTGGCGATACAACAACTTGAACTTCCAGCTCGGGGTTGGCAAGTAATGCTTCGATCAACCATCGGCACACATGATGATCTCGCCACTGTTTTTTCCATGCACTGACAAGATCCTGTTGGGACATGCGAATTTTCTTCTTTGCATTCTTTATTATAAACTCTTTCATTATTTCAGAGCCTTTTTTATAATCTGTTCGCATATCAGGCCCAGACCAATATTTACCTACGGATAATATCCTGCTTGCTTTCTTATATTCTGGGTCTTTAGGTGGATTTTTTAGGCATTCTTCTTTTTTTCTGTCTATATATTTAGTAATGTGCTCTTTTTTTAATGGATCTTTTGGCTTTCCCACAATACCATTTGCATTAACCCATTTATTTTCATCTATATCAAAGAATTCTTTAGTTAAGAGGTCTGTATCAGACTCCCACATGTTATTTAAAAATAATTGTGAGCTTAATGATGCCGTTCCTATAACTTTAACAGAGACATCATGAACTGGAGGGTAATTTTTAAAGAGATCCATATTTAAATTATGGCCCCCGACAAATGACTCAATTCCATCAACTGCGATAATTTTTGTATGATTCCATGTCATTCTGGTGTCATCTTCTGGAAACATTTCCTCTGGTAGCACCTTCTTCTGTAATGATACTTTAAGCCCATCTACTATTCTGAAAAACCGACCAATCCATATTTCAGGTATACACTCCCAATGCTTTCTCCTTTCCTGAATTAATTGAATAATATCACTTTTCAATGCCAGATATTCAGGGGTGCCTTCGAAGTATGAATTCACACCGTTTAACAAAGATGTCGGTGTTTGAGCAAATAAGAACCTTATTTGAGTTCTGTCCTTCCTGTTTATTTTTTTGGTAAATGCGCGATCAATAGCTGATAGGATAACTTTTCTCCACTCTGCATCCGGGGCATTTAAGGAGGAAATATCACAGCGATAACGCATTTTTTCCAGAATACTTACAATAGCATCCTCAAATTCTGCTTCCCTTTTAATAGCCTGTGGCATTATCTCTTTTCCAAAAGGAAATCCCCATATTTTGGGAGTATCAAATATTTTTACATAGTTGATTTCACTTGTTTTATGAAAGTAACCGTCCAGTTTTTTTTGTAAACCATCCAATAAATTCATATATGTATCCTCCGGCAACAATTTTTTTACATATCAACCAACAGCCTGCCAGCATCAGACAAACCATTTATAATCATAACTAATTTTTGATAGGGGGAGGCTAAAAAAGATAAAACTGGGATCACGTATTTTCAAATTAGGTTATTGCGTCTATTCATTAAAGGATGTTTATCATGGGAATAGACATATCGAAATCAATGATTGCATAGTGCGATAAAATGTTGCATTTCATACAAATGCGTTTTATATCGCATGTAGTACAAAATCTCAGAGGGGCAAATTAAACTATGGCTATCAGTATAAGTTTGGATGATGATTTCGTGAATGATGTAAAAATTCATGCAGAAGCTTCAAGCAGAAGTGTACCTAAGCAAATTGAGCATTGGGCTAAAATTGGTCGCATTGCGGAGAATAACTCTGATTTGCCGTACTCTTTTATCCTTGATTCTTTGCTGGCAAAAAGCGAAGTCAATAATGGTAAGGTATCTCGTTATGTCAGAAGGACAAAAAGATCCAAAGATTGACGTGTATGAAATAAGACGTTTCTCTAAGGCTAACCAGTTAACATTGCTTGGTTATTATTGGGTTGAAGAGAAAATAGAGTTATATCTGCTGAATTTTGGCTCTCATGAAAATTTTTATCAGGAACAAAAGCGACACAGAAAAACGGATTTAAAACTCATTGGATAGGGGTTCTATCTATTAAAGAGCGTTTCAAGGCTGCGTATTGCGTGGCCTTTTTTATGCCACTCATTTATTAACTCAAATCAAAGGCTATAAGCAGCTTATATCATGCTCAAGCAAAGTCATTGTTGTGTCATAACATTATTATCTTGCAAATATTTTAATATCTGACATTTTTATTTTGTTGTATTATGTAACTGTGTAAGTTACATTAATTCATGTCAGAGAAGCAGCCTGCTACTAAAGACTCGGGAACAGAATCAAGAGAAACAGAATCAAGAGAAACAGAATCAAGAGAAACAGAATCAAGAGAAAAAGTTCACACTCCCTAATTAACGCTGTTTGTTTCTGGTATGACCTGGCTATGCATCTATTGATGATTTGCAACGAAGTGCATTTATTAATCTATATGAGAGAAAAAATATGCCTACACTTTTTGACCCAATTCGCATTGGTGATCTCGACTTGCCAAATCGCATCATTATGGCTCCTTTGACACGCAACCGTGCAGAAGGAGAGGGACGTGTCCCTAATGCGCTGATGGCGGAATACTATGCTCAACGCGCTTCCGCGGGTTTGATTATCAGTGAAGCGACCTCAGTAACTCCGCAGGGAGTTGGCTACGAGGATACGCCGGGTATTTGGTCGGATGAACAAGTTGCTGGTTGGCGGTTGGTCACGGATGCCGTGCATGCTGCCGGTGGGCGTATTTTTATACAGCTTTGGCATGTGGGGCGGATATCGGACCCTATTTTCCTTAATGGAGAACGGCCAGTGGCGCCAAGTGCAATTGCGGCTGATGGTCATGTTAGCTTATTACGTCCAAAACGTCCTTTCGTAATTCCGCGGGCGCTTGAGTCTGAGGAAATTCCCGGTATTGTCGAAGCATTTAGGCGCGGAGCGGAAAATGCGAAAATGGCAGGGTTTGATGGAGTAGAAATACATGGCGCCAATGGATATTTGCTCGATCAATTCTTGCAAGATAATGCTAATCTGCGCACAGATCAGTACGGAGGCTCAGTCGAAAATCGGGCGCGATTACTGCTGGAAGTGACAGATGCTTGTATTTCGGTTTGGGGAGCATCACGTGTTGGTATGCATTTATCCCCACGTGGCGGTTATTATTCTATGGCGGATTCCAATCCTGTGGCGACGTTTGGATATGTAGCACGTGAACTTGGTAAACGAGGTATTGCTTTTATCTTCTCACGTGATGCTGTGGTTGATGGTGATTTAAGTAAGGTGATAAAAGAGGCTTTTGGGTCAACTTATATTGCTAACGAGGAACTTACTAAAGAAAGTGCCGAGCAAGTTCTTGCTGACGGCCGGGCTGATGCAGTGGCTTTTGGTCAATTATTCATCGCCAATCCAGACTTACCTCACCGGTTTTTAATTGAAGCGCCATTTAATGAACAACAACCGGAAACTTTTATGGTTCCTGGCGCTATAGGCTATACTGATTATCCAGCGCTTACCTAGGTAAGGGGATATCTTACCCGCAATGGATAGCCTAACATGAAAGATGTTCGAATTGTTTTCCGGGGATGTTAATTTAAAGTGTCAATGGCGCTTTTTGGTTGAATGTCCCAAGATATCCGGCCGGCTCATTTTATAAGAGCCGGTCATATTTCATTGCAGGATAGTTTGAAGGAGAATGATAATGTCAGATTCATTAAATGTATCTATTGTTCGCCGTTTTTATGACTCTATGGGCGATATTGATGTTCTTCGCCAGATCATGGCAAGTGATGTTATTTGGGATATTACCGAAGGATCTCGGTATGGTGGGATTTATGAAGGAATCGAAGATATACTAAATAATTTCTTTGTGCCATTTTTAAATGATATTGATGATTTTGTTGTGGACAGTTCTGAATATTTTGAATCAGATGATCATGTCATTGTTCTGGGGAATTATTTGGGGCGAGTGAAGAGTGGTAAGCGGTTCATTGCTCGTTTCGTTCATATATGGACAGTGCGGGATGGACGGTTAGTTAAATTACAACAAACTGCCGATACGCTTAAAATTGAGCGTGCTCATGCAGATTATTCTATTCGGTAACGTCGGTTGCCATGCTTGTAATATTAACTGAGCCGAACAATGGCATACGGTGGCAAAACGGGAGGAGTAGGAATGTTAATCAGGCAAGTTAACATTCTGAATTTCATTTCTTGTTATGTGACGAAATTAGTGACATACTACGCGGCCTTTTTGTTCATATTTTGCTATTCTTCCGTAACATCCTTCAGGTATACAGGATTTTCTAGTGCCAACATCTACCCGTTTTGCTGTTGCTATTCATATTCTCACCGATATCGCTCTTCACCACGGACAAGCTGTGCGTTCTGAGGATATCGCAAAAAGTGTGAATACTAACCCGACTGTTGTTCGTCGGCTCTTAGGCGCCCTTGCGGAGGCTGGTCTGACTTATTCGCAAATGGGGCAGGGCGGTGGAGCGTTACTCGCCCGGCCGTCGAAGCAAATCTCATTGTTAGATATTTATCGCGCAGTTGAAGATCCTCAGTACTTTACCTTGCACCGTTCTAAACCTAATCCCAAGTGTTATATTGGGCACAATATCACGCCAGTATTAGAAGATGAATTTTCGCGTGTTACCTGTGTGCTAGAAACCGCTTTAGCTGAAACGACGGTGGCTGACATAGTAAATAAGGTCGAGGATTGCGCGGGTTTTCCTTTCACCTCGCATGACCTATGCCAGCAGGTAAAATAGTTACCACGATTACAGGCTTTAATCACAATGGATGTCTCATTATGGCGTTATCATTTTGTTAAGCGCTTTTTGTTAAGCACTTTGCCTGGGCTCGAACTTATACGAAAATAGGTGATATTGGTTGTTTTGATGTTTTGTTTCATCTTCACCTTGTTGATTGAGCAGTTTTATTAGTAATTTTCCGGTGTCCCTGCCTATTTGGGGATAATCAATGCGAATTGATGTTAGTGTTGGTTGTGTATGGTCACAGTTATCTGAACCTTCCAGACAAGCAACAGCCAAATCAGTAGGTATTTTAAGTAGACGTCGCTGACATTCAAATATGACACCTAAGGCAATCACTTCATGACTGCAAATTACACCTTCCAGTTCAGGTTGACGTAATAACATCTCAGTAACTGCCTGGCGGCCAAATTGCATGCTAGCCGTATCCGAGGTAGTGATATTTTGGTCAGCATTCTGATAGTGATGCAGCATGGCTTTATGCCAGCCATTAATTTGCTGATTGCGTAAACGGCTGTCCATTTGGGCGCCAATATAACCGATATGCTTGCGGCCATTATTTAACATATGTTCAGTCAACGTATAGGCGGCCGCGGAAAAATCGGTTTCTATATTAATTGCTGTTTGTTGTTGATGAGAGCCTGCAACATTAATAATGGGAATATTGATATGAGAAATATTGCTGTAGGTTTTATCTGCCAATTGTGAACTGAAAATCACCAGTGCTGCTGCATTGCTTTGCAGTAGTGTCATGATAATTTCGGCTTCTTTATTATGGTCATATTCATGACATCCAAGCAAAACTTGAAAAGCATGTTTATTCAGCACTTGTTGCAGTGACTGTATAAATGTAGCGCTGGCTTTATCTGTCAGTGAGGGCACAAGCACCGCGATAATATTACTTTGACCTGAAGCGAGTACGCCGGCAGCGCCATTTGGGATATATCCCAATTCCTGTATGGCTTGTTCAATTTTTTCTCGTAATTTATCCGATACCATTTCTGGTGTTCTCAATGCGCGTGAAACTGTCATTGAACCGACACCGGCATACTTAGCAACATCTTGTAATGTTACTCGCCCTGTATTACGGCGTTTTCGTGTCTTTTTCATCAAAATATTTTTCTGTTTTTTTAATTAACTGCTATGAATTTGACGATGGGATTCTACCTGATCTCAGGCAATTCGTGGGAAAAAACCATGAATGTACTTTCGCTTTTTGGTGAATTAATCAGATAACAAATGATAGCGCTATCACAATAATGAATTACGATCATAGATAGCGCTATCATTTGTGACTAATATCACTAGCAGAAGACAGAGGGCAGAAAGTAGGTAGAGCGGAATGAGATTTTTGTCAGGGGGAATTGATGCTAAAGAGGTTACTTACCCAGGATGTGATCCAAGTGATACCGGATATTGAAAATTGGCGCGAAGCAATCGCGATTGCTTGTCAGCCTTTGGTGGAAAATGGTGCCATTTCTTCTCGCTATATTGATGCTATTTATCGTTCGCATGAGGCAATTGGTCCCTATTATGTTGTCGGTCCCGGAATCGCTATGCCACATGCCAGACCTGAGGAAGGGGTCAATAAATTGGCTTTAGCCTTAACCGTGATTAGTAATGGAGTGGGGTTTGGGTCTGCGGAAAATGATCCGATCAAGTTGTTGATTGTCCTAGCAGCAACTGACAGCCATAGTCATATTGAGGTGATCGCTCAGCTTGCTGAGTTGTTTGATAATCAACAGGATGTTGCATTGTTGATGAGTGCCAAAAGTAAAGAAGAGATTCTTGCCGTGGTTAACCAGTATTAAGTCGCTATTTTTTGCTATGGGGAAACAGTATGAAAATCACAGTCGTTTGCGGGCATGGGTTAGGTACCAGTTTGATGATGGAAATGAGTATCAAAAGTATTCTGAAAGAGATGGGAATCGATGCCAGTGTTGATCACGTTGATCTGGGGTCAGCAAAAGCAACTCAAAGCGATATTTTTGTCGGTACTAAAGATATTACGGAACAACTAGTTGTTCAGGCCGTCGATGGCAAAATTGTTGCGCTGGACAATATGGTGGATAAATCGGCAATGAAAGTACGTCTGTCCGCAGCATTAGCGGAACTTGGTGCTCTGTAATCGGGAGGACGTTATGGAATTTTTCCATTTTCTGATGAGTGTCCTATCAGAACCTGCGATTTTGGTTGGTCTTATCGCGCTTATTGGTTTGATCTTGCAAAGGAAACCGGTGACGGAATGTATCAAAGGCACTATAAAAACCATTATGGGGTTTGTGATCTTGGGAGCGGGGGCTGGATTAGTCGTCTCTTCGCTGGGGGATTTTGCTGAGATTTTCCAACACGCTTTTGGTATTCAGGGGGTAATGCCAAACAACGAAGCCATTGTTTCTATTGCGCAAAAAGGTTTTGGTAAAGAAATGGCAATGATCATGTTCTTTGCTATGGTGATCAATATTTTGATTGCACGTTTTACCCCGTGGAAATTTATCTTTCTGACCGGGCATCACACATTATTTATGTCCATGATGGTCGCGGTGATTCTGGCGACAGCAGGGATCAAAGGCACTATGCTAGTGGCTATTGGTTCTGTGGTTGTTGGTGTTGCTATGGTTTTCTTCCCGGCGATTGCCCATCCATATATGAAGAAAGTAACAGGTTCTGATGACGTTGCCATTGGGCATTTTTCCACGCTTTCCTATGTTTTATCTGGTTTTATTGGCAGTAAACTGGGAAATAAAGCGTATTCAACAGAAGAGATGAATGTTCCGAAAAGCTTGCTGTTTCTGCGTGATACACCAGTTGCCATCTCTTTTACGATGGCGATTATTTTCATGATCAGTTGCTTATTCGCTGGTAGTGATTTTGTGAGAGAAGTCAGTGGTGGGAAAAATGGATTTATGTTCTCGCTAATGCAATCTATTACTTTTGCCGCTGGTGTATACATTATTCTGCAAGGTGTGAGAATGGTCATTGCAGAAATCGTTCCCGCGTTTAAAGGAATTTCTGACAAACTGGTACCAAATGCTAAACCAGCATTAGATTGCCCGGTTGTCTTCCCTTACGCGCCTAATGCAGTATTGGTAGGGTTCTTGAGCAGTTTTGTGGCTGGTGTTATCGGTATGTTTATACTGTATGCACTAGGTATGACGGTCATTATTCCCGGCGTAGTGCCACACTTCTTTGTTGGTGCAGCGGCTGGAGTTTTTGGTAATGCGACAGGGGGGCGTAGAGGCGCTATTCTCGGGGCTTTTGCTCAGGGCTTTCTGATCACCTTTTTACCCGTGTTCCTGTTGCCCGTCTTGGGGGATATTGGTATTGCCAACACGACATTCAGTGATGCTGATTTTGGCGCATTGGGCATTCTGTTAGGGATTATTGTTCGTTGATTGTGGATTTGGCATTGAAACAGGGGGTTATAAACACCCTGTCTCTTGCCAAAATGTTGATGTAAACCATTTGACTGTGGTAAGGCATCGGTCAATGCTCATAAAAATCTCTTGGTTTCATCGTTTTTTATATAAAGTCTTCAACAGAAATAAGAAAGTAAATTTTCAAAAAAATGATTATTTAGTCACGTTTTTAGCCCTTTATTTTAATTCGTCAAATTGTTATCCATATATCAGTTAGGGGAACTTAAGCAAAATTCAGGTTAATTAAACAGGTCAGAGAGAAATATGTAGCAATGAAATCTATTGTTTATAGCAAAATATGGCCTATGGATTGAAGGTATTTGGGGGGAATATAAAGATCATAATTATTCTCTTTGCAAAGTGTTCTTAGCTCAATGGCTGAGTTAACTGATAGTTTCTCATAGATACTTTCGAAATATTTTTCCACAGTGCGATATGAAATTTTCATTTCGTCAGCGATATATTTATTGCTAACTCCACGGCAGAATAAAAAAATGATTATCCATTCTTTCTCTTTTAATAGATTGTTAGGTTGCTGAAATCGGATTGATATAGCAATATTGTTCTCCATATAATGAGATACGGTAAAGTTATGTATTTCTCTGGCATGAGAAATTATGCCAATACACTGTTTATTTTCATCCATTAATGGATATTTATCACAGAAATAGGATGTAGTTTGCTCGTTTTTGGTTTGAGGGAAAGTGCTAAGAGATGATATTCGTTGCATACCCTGCAATACCTTATGATCATGTTCCTCAAAAAGATGAGCAAATTGATTAACGGGTGAAGGTAACTCTTTATCGGTATACCCAATAATATCAAAATTTTCAGGTAATTTATTAGCCCTAATAAACATTTTATTTGCATAAATAAAGCGGAACTCCTTATCTTTTACAAACCACGGTTCTGAGCTTTTATCCCACATATTAGTTAATTGAGGAGTAATAAAAGGGACTTTTTTACATCCTGATTGACTCATATTTGACCTTTATAACATTATTACCTTATAAAAAATTTGAATAAGTAGACGGTATTTATAAGTAAGACAATAAGAACCTTTTTGGCGCATAGAGATCAAAACTATTTAGTCGGCAATATTCCTCCAATTGTGAATCTGAGTTAATTTTCAATTTATTATAAATCTTTCTTATATATTCTTCTATGGTTTTATCTGAGATTTTGAGTAATTGACAGATTTGTGTCCTACTATATTTTTGTAGAAAAAGAAAAACAATTTCCCATTCCTGTTCAGTAAGGAGATGAGTTGGTGATTGAAACCTAATAGAAGCAGGCAGTTTACTATGAAATAGCCGAGTCAATGAATTATCCTGAACTTTCCAGGCATGGAAAAGAATACCGATGCATTCATTGTTATCATCATAGAATGGAAATTTCTCTTGGAAATAAGATGATAAAACTTTATCTCGGCCAAATACATGTGTCTCTAATGATAAAATACTTTCTCTATTTTTTATGACCTGCAAATCATGTATAATAAAATCTTTGGCAAATTCATTACCTTTCCAGGGGATATCACTATCGTATTTACCTTCATAATCATAGTTTGCATTCATATTTTGGAGTTTAATTAATGCATCATTACCATAGAGAAAGCAGGAAGATTTATCCTTTATTCCCCAAGGTTCATTGCTTACTTCCAGGGTATTGATTATTTGTAGCGAAGTAGTGGAATTTTTTCTAGTCATATTCATGTAATATTTTGATTTAGGAAAACATCATGCTTTCTTGTTGCAAAAATTTCTCTGGTGCGTTGAGCTCAAAGTCATTGAGATAACGATATCCCTCTAGTTTTTGGATAGTATATTTTTGTAAAAAGAGGAAAATAATAGCATGCTTAACTTGAGTAAAAAGTTCATATGGTGTTTGGTACATAACGGATGCTAGTAATTTTCCATAAAACAGACAGGTTAGAGAAAAAACTTTTGCTTTATTTACATGAAAGAGAGTACCAAGACAGTGCTGTGAATCCTGATCTTCTGTAATCGGTGCAGGTAATTCACTTGCTGAAAGTTCGGTAATATCAGAGTTTTTAGATAAGTTGAGTTGTTGGTAAAAAAACGGATTGGCACAGATAGATTTTGGCTGGCAATGTTTAGCTTCCCAAAGATTATAGTTTTTTTCTCTCAGGTAAACTAATTGCGGAGTGATATTATTTTGTTTGTTTTTTATATTTAACATGACAACTCCTTAATGAGTATTTTAATCATTATCTGAAGAGTTTTTCTATTGATTCCATTTAAAATAACCTGATTATATAACAGATTGCAATAATTAATTCGTATAAAGATAAAATTTATCGATTTTTACCTGAATCCGTTAATCAAATAGTTTATTATTATATGTAAAAATACCTCTATATGAGAATATATAAACATCAGTATTGTTTAGTACTAAAATTATTTAAATCATTTCATGCCAGTTTGATTTAATAGTTAACATCCCTTCCTGTACTTTTATTTTCCTTGGCTGTCGAGATCATATTGTATGGTTTTTGTTCTGTGAATTAAGACGTTGCCTGTAATAATAATAAATCAATGAGCATGATCAGATTAGACTCGAATGAAGTGATCTCGTTGATTTCCGCATCAAAATAAATTGCCTCGTCATATAGTGCAAAGTGCACATCAGCTAGTGAAGCCAATGGATTAGCAGATGAGCGGGTGAATGCAATGACTGTCATACCAATATTATGAGCAATGCGTACTTTATCCAACACTTGTTCTGTCTGACCGCTGCGAGAGATAGCGATAAAAACTTCATATTTCATCGCATTACTTAGGAAGATCTTACGGCTATCTCCTGGGTCGGATCTGAAAGCCGTTTTCCCTAGTACTTGCAATTTTTGCGTCAAATAATTGACAAATAGCCCGGAAAAACCAGCACCATAGAGAAAAAAACTCTCTTTCTCACGTAGCAGCGTGCTAAAACATGACATTCTTTCTGGTGTGACCAAAGTGAAAGTTTTACGGTAGTTAGCCACGAAGTGTTCAAATGCATCAGGAATTATCTCATCATGATGGGGTTGCGTATTCCCGAAAATGGGCATTCCACCGGACAACAGTTGTTTGCAGTACCAAATAAATTCACTATAGCCACTGAACCCCAGTTTCTGGCATAGACGCATAATAGTGGCGGGAGAAATGAACGTGGCTTTTGCCAGCTCACGTACTGTAATCTGCCCAATTAACAATGGATGCGCGGTTAAATAAGATAATACGCGGTATTCCGCGCGAGTTATTTTTTCGCTGCGCTGTAACAAAGGGGCTAACCGATTATCCATTATCTATTATCCATTATTTATCCAGTGATAGCAGGCAGCCATATCATATACCCGTTATCTTTCAAGTTGCCTCTTTGTTGGCTGTACTCACTCACCCCGGTCACATAGTTATCTATGCTCCCGGGGATTCGCTCCCTCGCTGTCGCGATGCATATTGAAATCCATAGGATATGTATGTTCGGCTGTTCGATAATCGAATTGTGGTGAATTTTCTTAATCTCCACAAGATAATGATTGCCGGACAGTGAGCCGGCTCGCATAAAAATCTTCTTTTTTATGTAAAAAAGGCAGATTATAGGTTAAATATTGGTTAAATTGCTTCACCTTGGTGCCAGGCTTGGTTAAGTGTAGGCCAATAACCTTGGTTAGCTTCGATCATTTCATCCAGAATCGCTTTGGCTTGTTGCATAGTAGGTACGGTACGATTCAGTGTGAAGGCTTGCAGCACTTTCTCATAGCTACCTTCTAATGCGGCTTCCACTAACAACTGTTCTGAAGCCAGTTGTTGCGCTAGCAGCGCCTGATGAAACAGGGGGATGTTCCCTATACGTACCGGTTCAGGACCTTGAGCGGTAATGTAAGCGGGTATTTCCACCATTGCATCGTAAGGTAAGTTAGCGATAGCGCCCCTATTCTCGGTAATCACCAGATGGCGCTGACGCAAATCAAAAGCCAGTGAGCATGCTACGTCAACAATAAAAGCGCCGTGTACCCCGACATGGAAAGCGTCGGGTAAAATGCCTGTGCGTTTAAACTCAGCCGCTGCTTTAAACAACTTCTTTTCCCGACCGTCCATCACTTCGTTGGCACGGGTATAGTCAGGATTTTGGTGCTCAACAATGTGGTTTGGCATCAGATAGTATTGCAAATAGGGATTAGGCACATAATCAGGAAAATGGTCCATGATCGGCTTGATATTACGCCAGGTTTTAACCCATGACGGATCAGCATGTTGCGGGTCTGTCTGTGCCGCATCAGCAGTCAGCAGGCCATGCTGAGCGATATGACGACGTAATTCAGGCAAATGATCTTTTCCGTTCACCCATACTCTGGTAAACCAGCCGAAATGGTTCAGACCAAAGTAATCGACGGTGATATCGTGACGATCCACACCTAAAATTGCTGCCATATTGCGCATAGCGGCCACTGGCATATCACAGATGTTGAGTACTCTGGCTTGTGGACGTAGACGGCGTATTCCTTCAGCAACGATAGAGGCGGGGTTAGAGTAATTTACGATCCAAGCGTTATCTGCATAGCGCTCCACCAAATCGATCAGTTCCACCATTGGCATGATAGTACGCAGGCCGTAAGCCAATCCGCCAAGACCACAGGTTTCCTGACCAATTACGCCGTGACGTAAGGGGATCTTTTCGTCCTGTTCTCGCATTTTGTACTGACCAACGCGTATTTGGGCAAAGACAAAATGGGTGCTGCTAAAAGCGGTTTTTGCCTCGTTTGTTACGACAAAGCGAATCGTCTGGCTATGCTCACGTATCACTTTTTCCACTACCGGCGCAATGGTGTCTTGCCGGTGAGTATCGATGTCATACAAACGAATTTCCGCTAGTGGGAAGTCGTTTAGCCGTACCATCAGGCTTTTTACGATACCTGGCGTATAGGTACTACCGCCGCCGGCGATAGTTAAAACGAAAGGGGCGCTAGCCATATTTATGCTCCTGTTAAAGTGCTTCTTCTACAGCTTCACGTATCTTTTTGACGTGCAGACCGTAAATTACCTGAACGTTATTTCCCTGACAGATGACACCTTTTGCGCCGGTCGATTTAAGCCTGTTTTCGTCAATGAGCGTGGTGTCATGTACCGTTATGCGCAATCGGGTATAGCAGTTGTCGATAGCAACAATATTCGCTGTACCGCCTAATCCGCAGATGATTTGTTGTCCTGGTTTGTCATCATCGGCAACTTGATACTCTTTCTTGCTATAGAGGCGTGTTTCTTGATCGTCACTTTCTCGTCCAGGGGTTTTCAGGTCGTAATGTAAAATCAGGAAACGGAATGCGAAAAAATAAATCACCGACATGATTAGCCCTACGGCGATATACATTGGCCAGTTAGATTTTTCGGTGCCGAGCGGTAAGTTATATAGTATGAAGTCGATTATACCGTTAGCGCCGATAGCATGTACGCCGAGTAGATAGAACAGCATAAAACCTAAACCAGTTAACAGGGCATGAACGCCAAACAGTAGCGGAGCAACAAACAGGAAAGAAAATTCAAGTGGTTCGGTTACGCCTAACAAAAAAGTGGTCATAGCGGCAGGGATGAGAACAGCTTTTGCCGCACTTTTCTTTGCTGGGTGGGCAGTCACATACATTGCCAGCGCAGCGGCAGTCAGGCCAAACATCTTACTGATCCCTCGCGCATCCCATACCACACTGTTACTAAGTTGATGTACAGTTGGGCAGGCCATTTCAGCGAAATAGATATTGCGTGCTCCTTGATGTACAGTGCCGCATACCTCTGTAACGCCCCCTAATTCGGTATACAAAAAGGGCGTATAAACCAGATGATGTAAGCCTAATGGGATCAGAATGCGTTCCAGAAAGCCGTATATGGCGACGCCAAATGGCCCGGACTCATGAATACCGTGAGCAAGGGCGCTGATGCCCCGTTGTGCGTAGGGCCAAATATCGCTCATTAAGTAACCCGATATAACGGCCAGAGGGATCATCAGAATGGCGACAAAACAGTGCCCGGAATAAATTGCCATCACACCATTAAACTGTTTTGACGAATAGCGGTTATAGCAATAACCAGCCAATGCACCGATCAGTATCCCGGCAAAAGCGCCCATTTCCAACACTTGCACACCCAGAACCATGCCTTGGCCAACATTGCGCATTTGCGTTTCTGCCGCCAATTTTCCCTGTAATGCTAAAGTAACGTGCATAGCATTGATAAAAATAACGAAAGTGACCAGACCGATCAATGCGGCATAACCTTTATTGCGTTTTGCCAGCCCGATAGGGATTCCAACAGCAAAAATCAACGCCAGATTGCTCAATATTGAAACAGCAGATTGGGAGATCAATTTCCCAGATTGCTGAACTAACCAATGGTTTAAAAATGGAAAATATTCTGCAAGGTTACCGTTTCCCAATACATTGCCAAAAGCAATAAATAGCCCGACGATAGGGAGAATTAGCACCGGGCCGTACAAAGATTTGCCAAGGTTTTGCAACGCATTAATGATCCTTTTCATTAAACTTCTGTTCCTTGCTAGAAATATTATTTGGTTACATAAAACTAAAGATACAGATTAAGAATAACAGCTCAGGAAGGTAAAATGACACTTATCCGATTGTTTTAAATAACAAATGACTGAAAAAGTAACATGTAACTTTTAAACGTGTGAGTGCATTCGCAAATCAATTTTTGTTACAAAGGATTGGCGGAAGAGGACAATAATGAGTCATAATGTTCGGGGTTTAGATAGTAAATAACATCATTGTGGTGACATGGCTGAAATCTGGAGGTGATTTGGAAAGCTGAATATTGTATCTAGCTGATATACCAAATCATTCTACATAGAGGATCATCTACTCATGTTACCAGTTTGTTAAATTTACTGTCGGCTGGGTTTTCTTCGGCAAGATAGAGAGATTGAATGTTTATCGAAAGCCGACAAATATCGCTGCATCAACATCCTTCCTTAGTGATTTGAACCAGAAATTAATCGACTGATACGTCCTTTTGTTAAAATGGTTATTGAACTTATTGCAGTGATTTTTGTTGGTAATTCTAGCCAAAAAGCCTTATTTGGTGGGAATCGGTTAATTGAATCACTATTTTTCTTTTAACCTAGGGATGGTAAGAATAGGGGGGATTACCGGAGAACAGACATTGAATATCTATCCGTTACGCAGCTTGAACATAGATCAAGTACAGAAACAGAAGTTTCATACAATCATCTGCCGCCATTCCGGCGCAGGTTTATTTATTATGGGGGATTTAGGGTTGGTTCTGGGTCTCAATCAGTTACAGATAACGCAGTGTGTTACATGCGTTAAAATAAAGAATATTTGGGATAGACCATAATGGGTCAACGAAGACATCTAACGCAATACGAAGTGGAAAGAATACTGGAAGTGGCGAAAAAGAGTCCTAATGGGGCGCGCGACTATTGTCTGGTATACATGAGCTTTGTTCATGGCTTACGTGTTAGTGAAGCCAGATATCTACGGTTATCTGATCTGGATTTGGATGATGGCAGTTTGTATATCCGGCGTTTAAAAGGCGGATTTTCTACTATTCATCCTCTTTTGGGTTATGAAATCCAGGCGATCAAAGAGTGGCTAAAAGTCCGTAAAACCTTCCGAGGGGCAGAAAGTGATTGGTTGTTTCTGTCACGTAGCGGAAACGCACTGACTCGCCAGCGCGTTTATCAACTTATTAACCAATTCGGACGATTGGCTAAGATTTCCATAGATTCGCATCCGCACATGTTGCGCCATGCCTGTGGTTTTGCGCTTGCGGATAGAGGGATAGATACTCGGTTGATACAAGATTATCTTGGGCACAGTAATATTCGCCATACTGTACGATATACCGCCAGTAATGCGGAGCGTTTCCACGGTGTTTGGGGTGTAAAAAGGAATCGGCAACGAGAATTACACTTTGATTATGTCCCACAGGAAAATGCTTGTTCAACTGAATAAGCGGTTCTGATGTATGCGCCTGTTAAGGCGCATACATAAAAACCCTCTTAAACAGCGTGATTGTATCTAGAGAATAGGGATGACAAGCTCTGTCTGTAAAAATAAAGCATCGCGTTGACAAATTTCTGACATAATATCAGACCTTTCATACAGCATTTTTTCAAATAATTGTTCCTGATCTTGGAAAAAATGATATTTCTCCGGCGTAACTCATTCTGCTAGTCGTTCCCTAATATCTTATCGATTTTGGTTTAATAACTTATTTCTTTAACTATCCGTGCTGACGTAGGTCTGTACCAATTTAGGAGGGTTGGTGAATGGCAAAGTTATTGGTTTACCAAATCCCTTGGGGGAGGTAGGCAAAAAGTGATGGCAGGAAAAATGTGAGTAATCTCAAAAAATTGCGATTTTATTTCACATAAGTATTGAATGAAAATTATTCATGTTTCACACTCATTGAAACGTTTCAGTTTTTTATCTCTTTTTCTTTTTATGGACTTAATGCTTTTTTCTCTGCGTAAACTGAAACGATTCTATTTTTGGTAATAGGGAGAAAATTATGTTCCAGTTGGCTCTGCAAAATATCCATACTGACGCAATTGCAACCAGTAAAGAGGATGCCATTCGTCAGGTAGCGGCTATGCTAGCCGCTAATGGTAATGTCAGCGATGCCTATGTTGACGGCATGTTGCAACGTGAAAATCAAATTTCTACCTACCTTGGCAACGGTATCGCCATTCCACATGGCACGCTAGATACTCGCGATCTGGTTATGAAAACCGATGTACAGGTATTTCACTTTTCACAGGGTGTTGAATGGGATCAAGGGGCGATGTGTTATGTGGTTATTGGTATCGCCGCACGTTCCGATGAGCATTTGGCACTACTGCGTCAGTTAACACACCTACTGAGCGATGATCGTATTGCTGAACAGTTAAAAACTGTTAAATCGGCGCAGGCGCTGCATCGCTTGCTGATGGGTGAAGTTCAGCAAGCTGAATTTAAATTCGATACCAGTCTGATTACGCTAGATGTTAACGCCCGCGATTTGATGACGCTACAGGCATTAAATGCCGGGCGGTTACAGCAAGTGGGGGCGGTGGATACGACTTTTGTCAGCAAAGTGATTAACAGTAAGCCGTTGGATCTTGGACAGGGCATTTGGTTAAGCGATAGTTCCGACGGTAATTTAACCAGCGCTGTGGCAGTGAGTCGATTGTTCACGCGGGACAACGAACCGGTGGTGATGTTATTGACCGTTGCGGTTGCCGACGACCAGCCGCTAAACGTGTTGCATCACCTGGGTAACTTGTTATTAGCACAAAAAGCAGAATGTTTGCTGAAAGCTGATGCGCCGACCGTGCTGGCATTACTGACCAGTGGCGTACAGGCGCGGAGCGCGATATCCAGTGGAGAATTTGTCCTGTGCAATGAACATGGCTTACATACTCGCCCTGGCGCCGTGTTGGTTAATGTTATCCGGCAATTTTCCAGTGAAATTACCATCATCAACCTTGATGGCGCCGGTCAACCGGTAAACGGCCGCAGTTTGATGAAAATCATGGCATTGGGCGCTAAAAAAGGGCACCGGCTTCATATTACTGCTAATGGCGATGATGCGCAGCAGGCGATAGCTGCCATTGGTGAAGCGATTATTTCCGGTTTGGGGGAAGGGCCGTGTAAGTAAAAATCCCCAGTTGGCTGTGAAAATGGCGCGCGTCGATCTACAACCCTTTTAGCTAATAGCAGGAGAAGCATGATGAAAACATTGCTTATCATTGATCCTTCACTCGGACTTGCCGGAAGTTATCTGGTGAAAACAATTCTCAATGCCTCTGCGGAGGAAAACGGACTGATACTAACAGAAGATCCAGCCGAAGCCGATTTGGTGGTCGTGACCGGCAATTGCGTTCCCACCGATAACGCACTGAACGGTAAGCTTGTTTATCTCGGCGATACGGAACAGGCATTGCATGCGCCGAAAGATTTCTTTCAGCAGGCAAAAACCGATGCACAACCGTACCAGATACCGGCAACTGACAGCGGTGGTGATATAAAACGCATTGTCGCGGTTACTGCCTGTCCTACTGGTGTGGCACATACCTTTATGGCCGCGGAAGCTATCGAAATCGAAGCCAAAAAGCGCGGCTGGTGGGTAAAGGTGGAAACCCGCGGTTCGGTAGGGGCGGGCAATGTTATTACACCGGAAGAGGTGGCAAAAGCGGATCTGGTGCTGATCGTGGCAGATATTGACGTAGATCTGGAGAAATTTGCAGGAAAACCTATGTACCGTACCTCCACCGGGCTGGCATTGAAGAAAACAGCGCAAGAGTTTGATAAAGCGCTGGTCGAAGCTAAACCTTTCCAGCCTACGGGGCAGAATAGTATTAAAACCGGGCGAGGAGAAAAGAATAGCGGCATCTATCGTCACTTGTTGACCGGCGTCTCTTATATGTTGCCGATGGTGGTGGCGGGTGGTCTGTGTATCGCGCTCTCATTTGCTTTTGGCATCACTGCATTTAAAGAGCCGGGTACATTGGCAGCCGCGTTGATGCAAATCGGGGGTGGTTCAGCTTTTGCCCTGATGGTCCCCGTATTGGCAGGTTACATTGCTTTCTCGATCGCTGATCGCCCAGGTCTGACGCCTGGTTTGATTGGCGGCATGCTGGCAACTAGCACGAACGCGGGATTTATTGGCGGTATTATCGCGGGTTTCCTCGCTGGTTACGTAGCGAAGTTTCTCAGTACCAAGGTGAAATTGCCGCAGAGTATGGCAGCGTTGAAACCGATTTTGATCATTCCGCTATTTGCCAGCCTGATCACCGGTCTGATTATGATTTATGTTATTGGTAAACCCGTCGCCGGTATCATGGCGGGGCTAACGTACTGGCTTTCTAATATGGGGACAACCAACGCGCTCCTGCTGGGGGCTATTTTGGGTGGAATGATGTGTGCTGATATGGGGGGAGCGATAAACAAAGCGGCCTATGCGTTTGGTGTCGGTTTGCTTAGTTCGCAAGCCTATGCGCCAATGGCTGCCATTATGGCCGCGGGGATGGTTCCACCGCTGGCAATGGGGGTGGCGACCCTGATTGCCCGGCAGAAGTTCGATAACGTTCAGCGGGAAAGTGGTAAAGCCGCATTGGTGTTGGGCCTGTGTTTTATTTCCGAAGGCGCGATTCCTTTTGCTGTCCGCGATCCGATGCGTGTGCTCCCATGTTGTATCGTTGGCGGCGCGGTGACGGGAGCGATCTCTATGGCAGTGAGTGCGCAGTTGATGGCGCCGCACGGGGGCCTATTTGTGCTGTTGATCCCAGGAGCTATCACACCAATATTGGGTTATTTGATGTCGATTATTATCGGTACCCTGTTGGCAGGATTGATCTATGCACTGCTTAAGCGCCCAGAAATTGAGCGTCCAGAAACGACCACAACTAAAGCATAAAAAACAGAAATTATTAGTTGTTGAATTAAACTCATTGAAATTACAGGAAATTATCTACTTATTCGTGACCTCATTCGCATTTTTGCTATTTTCCGATTGTTATTTGCCTGCTTAAATTAGATATAAATACATTCAAAAAAATGAAGAATTATTATGAGTCGCGGTTTGTTAAAAAAAGAGGGGGTTGCTCAGGCGTGTCTGGCGCGTTATCTGCTAGGTGAGCATTGCGGTAATCGGTTGAAGACGATTGAAGAGCTGTCATCTGACTATGGGTTATCTGTTGGGCTAGTTCAGTTTGCATTAAAAAAATTGGAGAGTTCTGGCGCGGTTTACGTGGAACGGCGGGGGCGCAATGGCAGCTATTTGGTTAGTGTGGATCACAAAGCGCTGTTAGCCCATGCTGACATTAGTAACGTGGTTTGTGCGATGCCGCTGCCTTATACCCGATTGTATGAAGGATTGGCGAGCGGCTTGAAAGCGCAATTTGAGGGCATTCCGTTTTACTTCGCTCATATGAGAGGTTCAGATGCCAGGATGGAATGCTTGCGTAGCGGTATTTATGACTTGGCGGTGGTATCACATTTGGCGGCGCAGACTTATCTGGAGCAGGGTGATGTCCGCGTTGTACTTGAATTGGGGCCACAGACCTATGTTGGCGCACACCAACTGATTTATCGCAAAGGGGGTGAACATAATATTCGTCGTGTTGGGCTGGATCATCGTTCTGCCGACCAGAAGATCATGACTGAAGTGTACTTTGCCGGGCAGGATATCACGTTGGTGGATATTTCTTACCACGAGAGCTTGTATAAAGTGGCGAAAGGTGACATTGACGCGGTGATCTGGAACGTTAGCAGAGAAATTGAACTTAGTTCTAGGGAGCTTATCGCAGTGCCGCTCCGTGGAAGCGCATGTTTTATCCAAGCTTCCGAGGCGGTGGTTTTAACCAGAACTGATGACATTCTGATTCAACAACTTGTACGTACTATGGTGAATAAAACAGAGTTGTTATCCCATCAACAACGTGTATTGGCAGGCCAGCAGGACCCAAGTTATTAATTTGGCATGTAGGGAGGTTCACGAAATGGAAAATCGACTGAATCTACTCTGTCAGGGAAATGTCATTGATAAGGATATCTATGATGGCATGCTACAGGTTGTGGCGCAGCTTGAAAATGATTGGAAAATTCCAGTCAGGAATGCGCTAGGGGAAACAGTAATAACACATATGGCTAATGCGTTGATGCGCTCACGCCGGGGAGAACAAATCAGTTCAATGGATATTGAGCTGTTGATGGAAGTGCGTCAATCGAGTGTCTTTTCTCATTTGCAAGAGATTAACGCTTCGCTGTTGGCACATTTTGACGTGCAATTACATCCCTGTGAGGAGGGGTACCTTCTGGTAAATTTGTTTAGCCTTTGGGCGGCGAAGGGGCAGTGACAACTCCAACAGAGATGAGGGAAATTTTTTTTTCCATCAAATATTCAAAAAAATGATGATTTAACATCTAGGTTCTTATAGTGGCATTGATCGCCGAAGAAGTACAGGAGGTACAGCATGTTTATGCATGCGCTGAACAGACAAAATCCGGCATTGATTGAGGCAGCCCAGATGTTATGGGCGCAAGGAGCCTTACTACCAGATACTTATGTTATTGACGTTGATCAGGTTTTAGACAATGCCAGACGATTACTTGCGGTAGCGGAGCATCATGGTATTGCTCTCTATCTGATGACCAAACAGGTTGGTCGTAACGCCTGGTTGGCACGTAAACTGCTAGAACTGGGTTATCAGGGCGTCACTGCGGTGGATTTTAAAGAAGCCAGAGTCTTGATGAACGGGAAGATCCCGGTGACTCATGTAGGCCATCTGGTACAGATCCCTCGCAATATGCTCTCTTCAGTGATGCAACAACATCCGGAAGTGATCACAGTATTTTCGTTAGAAAAAGCGGAGGAAATTTCCAGTCTGGCTCAACGTGAGGGAAATGTGCAACGTATTATGCTGAAAGTCTATGATGATCATGATCATTTATATCCTGGTCAGGAAGCGGGTTTTCATTTATCGGAATTGAGCACTGTCGTTCAGCGCATTATGGCGATGCCTGGTGTAAAACTGACAGGGTTGACACATTTTCCTTGCTTGTTGTGGCAAGACGTCCAGCAGCAGACACTGCCGGCGCCAAACTTATTTACTTTACTGAAAGCAAGAGACATTTTACGACAGGCAGGGGTTGAGGTGACGCAAATAAATGCGCCGTCGGCGTCAAGTTGTAGCACACTGCCGTTACTGGCAAAGTATGGTGTTACCCATACCGAGCCGGGACATGCGCTAACAGGAACAATCCTTGCCAATTATCGTGGAGAACAGCCAGAACGCATTGCTATGCTCTATCTGACAGAAATATCTCACCGATTTAACGGCAACAGCTACTGTTATGGCGGCGGTTATTATCGTCGTGGGCGGGCGCATAATGCACTGATATTCCTGCCAAACGGTCAGATTACCACCACTCGCCTGTTACCGATGGATGACGCCAGTATTGATTACCATTTCCCCCTGAGCGGTGAATTTCCGGTCGGTTGTGCTGTTATGTTGTGCTTTCGCACCCAGATATTTGCTACTCGCAGTGATGTGGCGTTGGTTAGCGGTATCCAGTCAGGACATCCGGTATTGGAAGGGCTTTATGACAGCCAGGGAAACCCTATTCTGATTAATGGAGAAAAAATGACCTGTGAATAGATGCACTTCCATCCTCTTCACCTTTATCCTTTTCACCTTCATCTTCTTTATTTTCGGACCGTCTTACTTATGACTCAGCAAAACAGAATTGACGCATCTGGCTATACCTATGCGCATGAGCACCTGCACCTCGATTTATCATCATTTAAAAACAACATTGACTGCCGATTGGATCAGTACGACCTGATTTGTGAAGAGATGAAAACACTGGTCAGCTTGGGTGTACACAATATTGTGGAGATGACCAATCGTTACATGGGACGTAACCCACAGTTTATGTTGGATCTGATGCGGGACTCCGGCATTAATGTAATAGTTTCTACTGGCTATTACCAATCTGCCTTTTTTCCTGAGCATGTAGCACATACCACCGCTCGACAACTGGCGGATGAAATGATCACTGAGATTGAACAGGGTATCGATGGTACAACGTTGAAAGCCGGAGTAATTGGGGAAATTGGTTCCAGCAAAGGAGTTATTACGCCTGATGAAGAGAAAGTATTTCATGCTGCGGCTATAGCCCATCTGGAAACTGGGCGGCCTGTTTCGACGCATACGACATTAAGCACGATGGGTCTTGAACAACTTAAATTATTGAAAAAGCACGGTGTAGATGCTGAACGCGTAGTTATTGGTCACTGTGATCTTAAAGATAATCTGGACAATATTTTGCGCATCATTGAGCAGGGTGCTTACATCCAGTTCGACACGATTGGCAAAAACGATTACTACCCGGATGAAAAGCGGATCGCTATGTTAAAGACCCTGGCCCAACGTGGCTTACTTAACCGCGTCATGTTATCGATGGATATTACCCGTCGTTCTCACTTAAAAGCCAATGGCGGTAATGGTTTTGCCTATTTGATCACCACCTTTGTGCCGATGTTAAAAGAGGCTGGATTAACGCAAACCGATATTAATTTGATGTTACGTGATAACCCAACGCTATTTTTCAACTAAAGGAAAAACATATGAGATTTGTTATTGGAGGACAAATTGAGAAAGAAAAAATTGCTGAAACTTTACGCCGTTTGGCCGAGGATAAAGTCTCATCCATTACCGTGATGGGAGACATAGATGCCGCTATAGCGCTTAAGAGTGGTAATGCGGATTACTATTTGGGGGCCTGTAATACAGGTGGAGGCGCTTTGGCAATGGTAATTGCTATTGTTGGTATTGATAAATGCGTCACCGTTAGTATGCCAGGCAAGATCCTGCCTGATGAAGAAATTATTGCACATGTTAATGCGGGGAAAACCGCGTTTGGTTTTACTGGTCAGGATATGGACGCAGTTATTCCGGTGATTATCAAAGCTATTTTTTCTTTATGAGGGCAGGGAAATGGAATATGAGTTTTTTACCCGTTTAATGGAAATTGATCCATTTAAGGCCGGTTTGTTAGCGGTGATCGGTGGGATATCTGCCATGATGGCTAACCGTGGTATTGCGGTATTTCATGATGGGCTACGTCCTTTAATGCCGGAACATCTGGAAGGGCGTATGAATCGTAAGACCCTGGCGGCCACCAGTTTTGCCCTAAGTTTTGGTCTGGTTATCGGCTTTGGTATTCCGTTCTCGCTGACCGCTCCGATTATTTTGGTGCATAGCTTATTACTGGGAACCGATGTTATTGGGACCTGGTGTGCAAACAGTAAAAAAGGTTTCATACTTTCCGCTATCTTGGGGGCGCTATATGCCGTTGCCCTGATGACCGGTTTACGATCTGTTGTCGATATCTTTGCCCATTTGCCGGTTAATTTCATGGGCAACCTGAGTAAAGTCGGCGATCCTATCGTGGCCTGCTTTGCACTGTTTCCTGCGATTGTTGTGGCCTATCAATATGGATATGGCAAAGGAATATGGGTGCTGATTGCGACATTGGTGGGGTATATCGCGACGAAAGCCGTAGGATCATTGAGTTTTGGCGGCGCCCTGAGCAAACCGGTGCAATTGGACCCTAACGGGATGGCCCTACTGATTTCGATGATAGTAATGTTCTATTTTGCTATGAAACAGCGTGCACCCAAAGCTGGCGAGGGATCTACTTCGGCCAAGGGCGCGAACGAGATGCTGGTTGGATTATTTTCCACGCGGATACAGCGTATTCAAAATAACATCTGGTTGCTGGTATTCAGTGGAGGATTGACCGCTGTAGCGGCTTCGATGTCGCTTAGTCTGCTGGCGGAAGGGCCGGTATCACTGCAACTGATGGCGCAGGGGGAAGGGGCTAACGCTATGCTGGTGGCGCTTGCCAGAGCGATCAGCTTTGTGCCGTTGGTTGGTATGACTGCCATTGCTACTGGAGTTTATAGCCCGGTCGGCATGAAATTTGTATTTGTCGCGGGATTAGTTACCAATAATCTGTGGATTGCCTTCATTGCTGGCAGTGTGATTATGTTTGTGGAAATCAAACTACTGGCAAGAATTGCTATCTGGTTGGATAAATATCCTGGAGTTAAAGCTTGTGGTGAACATATTCGTACCGTTATTACCCGCATGTTGGAAGTTGCCCTATTGGTGGGGGGAATGATGGCTTCCAATGCCATTTTGCCGGGCATGGGCTTCATGGTGGTGGCGGGCATTTATTTACTCAACCGCACGGCTAAACGTCCTTTGGTTGAAATGGCGATTGGGCCTATTGCAACGATTGTGGTGGGTGTACTAGCTAACATCATCTATCTGGTGGGCATCAGTTAATTGAATTAATTTCCCCTTTATTTTGTGATGATAAAAATAGAGGGGGGAAGTTAGGGAGAACAGATAGTGCGAGAGAACAGATATTGAACACATATCCATTACCAAGTCTGAGCATGGAACAGGCGCAGCACAAACAGTTTCGTTTAGTTGATATTATTTGCCGCCATTTTCCCGGCGCGGATTTTCTCACCACCGGAGATTTAGGGCTGGTGCCGGGATTGAATCGTCCACAAGTGACACAACGAGTTGAGCAGGTTATCGCAGATTTCTTTTCCGCCGAAGCGGCTGTATTAGTGCAAGGGGCGGGAACCGGCGCAATACGTTGTGGGCTGGCGGCATTACTTAACGCGGGCGATAGCCTGCTGGTTCATGATGCGCCGTTATATCCTTCGACAGCGGTTACTGCCGAGCAAATGGGTTTGCATCTGGTTCGGGCCGATTTCAATCAATCTGAACAGATACGGGCTGCGATTTTGCAACATTCGCCGGTGGCGGGGTTGGTACAACACACGCGACAGAAAATTGATGATGCTTATGAATTGGTAGAAATTATATCACTGCTAAATGCTGCATCACTACCGGCTCTGGTTGACGATAACTATGCAGCCATGAAAGTGGAACATATCGGTTGTGAATGGGGGGCTGCGTTATCGGCCTTCTCCAGCTTTAAACTATTTGGTCCGCAAGGTGTTGGTGTTGTAGTCGGCCAGCAAGCGGCAATAGAGCGCATCCGGCGTAATATGTATTCCGGTGGCAGTCAGGTTCAGGGATTTCAGGCATTGGAAGTATTGCGTGGATTAGTATTTGCCCCGGTGATGCATGCTGTACAGGCTCAGGTGAGTGAAACATTAGTGGTCCGGCTTAATCAGGGAGTTATTCCACAGGTAAAACGGGCGCTTATCGCCAATGCGCAATCGAAAGTATTGCTGGTGGAGTTTTATGATGAGATTGCCGAACAGGTACTTCATGTTGCTCATAAGCTTGGTGCGCTGCCTTATCCGGTGGGCGCCGAATCGAAATTCGACATACCGCCGCTGTTTTACCGGTTGTCCGGTACATTCCGTCAGTCTGATCCCACGTTAGAGAAACGGATGATAAGGATAAATCCCAATCGAAGCGGTGCTGAGACGGTGATAAGGCTCCTGAGTCAAAGCTGTGCGCAGGCCGTCGCCTTGTTGTAATAAAAGGCTAAAATAGAGGCAGAAGATTGTTCTGGATGCAGCAACATCCGCCGCAATCGGCGGTATATATCGTCTGTCATCCAAAATATGTGCAATATTTTCTGAGTATGGGGAAATCGATATCAAGGCTTATAAACCTTGAATTAATGTAAAAGTCGGCGATATCATTAATTGCATTCCTAATTATCAATAAAATTAATCAATGAGGTGAGTAACAGTTAATAGTAAAATAAATCACTTATAATATAAAATGGCCTATAGATAGAAAATACCTTGGTGGCATATAGAGATCATAGCCATTCTCTTTGCAAAGTGCTCGTAACTCTGTCAGTGAATTGACCGATAATTTTTCATAGATACTTTCAAAATGTTTTTCCACCGAATGGCATGAAACATTCATTTCAATGGCCGTATCATTATTATTCATACCGCAGCAAAATAGAAAAATAACCACCCACTCTTTCTCGTTTAGTAAATCATTAGGTGGTCTGGGACAGGCAGATATTGGGGTATGATTCTTAATATAATGGGACACTGTGAAGTGTTCTATTTCTCTGGCATGGGAAATAATGCCCATACATTGATTATCTTCCCCCATTAATGGGTACTTCTCGCAAAAATAGGATTTAGGCGGTCGACCATTACCTTGAGGATAAGTGCCGACAGAGCATACTCGTTGCATACATTCTAAGACTCTGCGATCGTGTTCTTTAAAATAATGGGCGAAACCATTAACTGGTGTTGGTAATTCATAATCGGTATACCCGATAACATTAAAGTTTTCCGGTAACTTATTGGCTTTAATAAACTTAGTATTTGCGTACATAAAACGCGATTCCTTATCTTTTACAAACCAAAGATCAGGGCTTTTGTCCCATATATGTGTAAATTGAGGCGTAATCAAAGGGACTTCTTTTAATCCTGATTTATTCATAAATATCCTTTAAGATAATTATTGCTTTTTTAAACTATTGGATGGAAATTTTCCGTTGAAAAAAGCCTATTTCCATAGGGCCGTATATTTTATCAATAAATAATTAACAAAGGTAGTGTGTAGAAACTGGGAAATAATACGTAATCTAAGACAATAAAAACCTTTCTGGGATGTAATGGTTAAAGTTGTTGGTACGGCAATATTCTTCCAACTGCTGACTAGAGTGAATCCCGATTTTACGATATATCCTTGCCGTATGTTCTTCAACCTCACGATAGGCGATATTCAATATTTCCCCGACCTGTTTTCTAGATTGCTTCTGTAAGAAGAGAAAGATAATATCCCACTCCCGTTGAGTAAAAAGATCCGAAGGTGGTTGAAGTAGAATGGATGAGGGTAATTTATCATAATATTGGTATAGGTAGGTCAATGAATACTCCTTGGCTTGCCACATATGGTACATAATTCCCATACAATTACCATCGTCATGATAAAGAGGCAATTTCTCACAGAAATAGGATGACAGAGTTTGCCCTTGTCCAAATACATGGGTTTCAAGTGAACAGACTCTTTCGCCTTTAGCCATGACATTTTTATCGTGGATAATAAACTCCTTGGCGAACTCAGCACCATCCCAAGGCAGCTCATGATCATAAAGCCCTTCATAATCAAACGACTCTTTAAAATTATGAATAAACTTCTTTGTAGCTGGATTACCGTAGATAAAGTTTGAAGAACTATCCTTTATTCCCCACGGTTCATTGCTTATTTCCATTGTATTAATAACTTGAAGTGATATTGCATTGTTCTTCTTCATATCAGTAACAATCCCTTCTAATCTAAAGGTTAAAGAAGCATTCTGGTTTTTGGATGGACAAAACTTTTTGGCATATAGAGATCATAATCATTGGTGCGACAATACTCTTCCAATTGGTAACTAGAGTGAACACCAATTCTTTCATATATTCGTGCAATATGGGTTTCAACAGTACGGTGGGAAATACTTAACATTCTACCGATTTGTTTACTAGTATACTTTTGTAGCATGAAGAAAATAACATCCCATTCACGTTGAGTAAAGAGATCGGTTGGTGGCTGAAATAATATAGATGCCGGCAGTTTTCCATGAAATAGCCGGATAAATGAAAAATCCTGAGCTTGCCAACCATGATATATAATGCCCATACAGCTCCCGTTTTCATGATAAAGAGGATATTTTGCAAAAAAGTATGATGACAGAATTTGTTCTTTTCCATGTACATGTGTCTCAAGTGAACATATTCTTTTTTCCTGTTTCACTACTTTTCTATCATGGGCCATGTATTCTTTTGCAGATTCGGCTCCATCCCAGGGCAATTCATGCTCATAAAGCCCCTCATAGTCAAAAGAACTTGAAATATTTTGAAGACGCTTACATGCCCGATTGACATAAATATAGCGTGTATTTTCATCCTTTATTCCCCACGGCTCATTACTTTGCTCCATTGTATTAATAACTTGAGGTGATATTACATGGTTGTTTTTCATATTGATAGAACTCCTTTTAATCTAATGGTTAAGGGAACATTCTGCTTTCTGGATGCACAAATCTTTTTGGCATATAGAGATCATAATCATTGGTACGACAATATTCTTCTAATTGATAACTAGAGTGAACACCAATCCGTTTATGTATACGCGAGATATGGGTTTCAACCGTACGATAGGAAATATTTGACATTCTACTGATTTGCTTACTGGTATACTTTTGTAGCATGAGGAAAATAATATCCCATTCCCGTTGAGTAAAGAGAGCGGTTGGTGGCTGGAACATAATATTTATTGGTAATTTTCCATGAAAGAGTCGAGTGAATGAGAAATCCTGAGCTTGCCAGCCATGATATATCGTTCCCATACAGATTCCGTCTTCATGATAAAGAGAGTATTTTTCAAAAAAATAAAAGGAAAGAATTTGTTCTTTTTCAAATGTACATGTTATAAGTGAACGTACTCTTTCTTCTTTTTCTATCACTTTTTGATCATGAGTTATGTACTCTTTGGCGAATTCGGCTCCATCCCAGGGTAATTCATGATCATAAAATCCTTCATAATCAAATGATTCTTTAAAATTATGAATAAATTTTTTTGTAACTGAATTATCGTAGATGAAATTTGAAGAACTATCCTGTATTCCCCACGGTTCGTTGCTCATTTCTATTGTGTTAATAATCTGAGGTGATACTGCATAGTTCTTATTCATATTAGTAACAATACCTTTTAATTTAAAGAATTAAGGAAACGTTCTACTTTCTGGATACACAAACCTTTCTGGTACATAGAGATCATAATCATTGGTGCGACAATACTCTTCTAATTGGTAACTAGAGTGGACTCCAATCCGTTTGTATATACGCGAAATATGGTTTTCAACCGTACGGTAGGAAATATTTAACATTCTACCAATTTGCTTACTGTCATATTTTTGTAAAAAAAGGAAAATAATATCCCATTCCCGTTGGGTAAAGAGTTCGGTTGGTGGTTGGAACATAATATTTGCTGGCAGTTTTCCACGAAATAGCCGGGTGAATGAGAAATCCTGAACCTGCCAACCATGATATATCGTTCCTATACAACTTCCGTCTTCATGATAGAGAGGGTATTTTTCAAAAAAATAAGATGACAGAATTTGTTCTTTAAAAAATTTATGAGTTACAAGTGAACATGTTCGTTCTTCTCTTTCCATTACTATTTTATCATTGGTCATGTACGCTTCAGAAAATTCGGCACCATCCCAGGGAAGGTCATAGTCATAAAGACCTTCATAGTCAAAGGAGCGTGAAATATTTTGAACACGATTACATGCCTGATTGGCATAAATAAAGCATGAGTTTTTATCTTTTATTCCCCAAGGCTCGTTACTCAGCTCCATTGTATTAATAACTTGAGGTGATATTACATGGTTGTTTTTCATATTAGTAGAACTCCTTTTAATATAATGATTAAGGGAACATTCTGGTTTCTGGATGCACAAATCTTTTTGGTACATAGAGATCATAATCATTCGTGCGACAGTATTCTTCCAATTGATAACTGGAATGAACTCCAATTCTTTGGTATATGCGTGAGATATGATTTTCAACCGTACGATAGGAAAGATTTAACATTCTACCGATTTGCTTGTTGTTGTATTTTTGTAAAAAAAGGAAAATAACATCCCATTCCCGTTGGGTAAAGAGATCGGTCGGTGGCTGGAACATAATAGATGCTGGCAGTTTTCCTCGGAATAGCCGGGTAAATGAAAAATCCTGTGCTTGCCAGCCATGATATATCGTTCCTATACAGCTTCCATCTTCATGGTAAAAAGGGTACTTTTCAAAAAAATAAGATGACAGAATTTGTTCTTTTCCATGTACTTGTGTTATAAGTGAGCGCACCTTTTCTTCTTTTTCCATCACCATTCTGTCGTGGGTCATGTATTCTTTAGCAAATTCGGCTCCATCCCAGGGAAGGTCATAATCATAAAGTCCCTCATAGTCAAAAGAGCTTGGAATATTTTGAACATGTTTACATGCTTGATTGGAATAAATAAAGCATGAATTCTTATCTTTTATTCCCCACGGCTCATTACTTTGCTCCATTGTATTAATAACTTGAGGTGAGATGACATAGTTCTTTTTCATATTAGTAGAACTCCTTTTAGTCTAATGGTTAAGGGAACATTCTGGTTTCTGGATGCACAAATCTTTTTGGTACATAGAGATCATAATCATTTGTGCGACAATATTCTTCCAATTGACGACTAGAGTGAACACCAATACGTTTATATATGCGTGAGATATGGGTTTCAACCGTACGATAGGAAAGATTTAACATTCTACCGATTTGCTTACTGGTATATTTTTGTAACAGGAGGAAAATAACATCCCATTCCCGTTGAGTAAAAAGATCGGTCGGTGGCTGGAACATAATATTGGCTGGCAATTTTCCATGAAATAGCCGAGTGAATGAGAAATCCTGAGCTTGCCAACCATGATATATCGTTCCTATACAGCTTCCATCTTCATGATAAAAAGGGTATTTTTCAAAAAAATAAGATGACAGAATTTGTTCTTTGAAAAATTTATGTGTTACAAGCGAACATGTTCGTTCTTCTCTTTCCATTACTATTTTATCATTGGTCATGTATGCTTCAGAAAATTCGGCGCCATCCCAAGGAAGATCATAGTCATAAAGACCCTCATAGTCAAAGGAGCGTGAAATATTTTGAACACGATTACATGCCTGATTGGCATAAATAAAGCATGAATTTTTATCTTTTATTCCCCACGGCTCATTACTTTGCTTCATCGTATTAATAACCTGAGGTGATATTACATAGTTCTTTTTCATATTAGTAGAACTCCTTTTAATCTAATGGTTAAGGAAACATTCTGCTTTCCCGATGCACAAATCTTTCTGGTACATAGAGGTCATAATCATTTGTACGACAGTATTCTTCCAATTGATAACTGGAATGAACACCAATTCTTTGGTATATGCGTGAGATATGATTTTCAACCGTACGATAGGAAAGATTTAACATTCTACCGATTTGCTTGCTGTTATATTTTTGTAGAAAAAGGAAAATAACATCCCACTCCCGAGGAGTAAAAAGATCTGTCGGTGGCTGGAATATAATAGATGCTGGTAGTTTCCCACGAAATAACCGGGTAAATGAGAAATCCTGAGCTTGCCAACCATGAAATATCGTTCCTATACAACTTCCATCTTCATGGTAAAGTGGATATTTTTCACAAAAATAGGATGACAAAATTTGTTCTTTTCCAAATGGATGTGTTTCAAGTGAACATATTCTTCCTTCTTTTTCTATCACTATTTTATCTTGAATAACATGTTCTTTAGCAAATTCGGCTCCATCCCAGGGAAGGTCATAATCATAAAGCCCTTCATAGTCAAAAGAGCTTGAAATATTTTGTGCGTGTTTACATGCTTGGTTGACATAAATAAAGCATGAGTTTTTATCCTTGATTCCCCACGGCTCATTACTTTGCTTCATTGTGTTAATAACCTGAGGTGAGATAATATAGTTCTTTTTCATATTAGTAGAACTCCTTTTAATTTAATGGTTAAGGAAACATTTTGGTTTCTGGATGTACAAATCTTTTTGGCACATAGAGATCATAATCATTAGTGCGACAATATTCTTCCAATTGATAACTGGAATGAACTCCAATTCTCTGATATATGCGTGAGATATGATTTTCAACAGTACGATAGGAAAGATTTAACATTCTACCGATTTGCTTACTGTTATATTTTTGTAAAAAAAGGAAAATAACATCCCATTCCCGTTGAGTAAAGAGATTAGTCGGTGGCTGAAACATAATATTTGCTGGCAATTTCCCACGAAATAATCGGGTGAATGAGAAATCTTGAACTTGCCAACCATGAAATATCGTTCCTATACAACTTCCGTCTTCATGATAGAGAGGGTATTTTTCAAAGAAGTAAGATGACAGAATTTGTTCTTTAAAAAATTTATGTGTTACAAGTGAACATATGCGTTCTTCTTTTTCCATCACTATTTTATCATTGGCCATGTATTCTTCTGCAAATTCGGCTCCATCCCAGGGAAGATCATAATCATAAAGGCCCTCATAATCAAAGGAACGTGAAATATTTTGAACGCGATAATTAGCCTGATTAGCATAAATAAAACATGAATTTTTATCTTTTATTCCCCAGGGTTCATTACTTTTCTCCATCGTATTAATAACCTGAGGGGAGATTGTATAGTTCTTCTTCATATCAGTAAAAGCTCCTTTGTAACTTAAGTGTTAAAGAAACATTCTGCTTTCTGGATGTACAAACCTTTCTGGTACATAGAGATCATAATCATTGGCGCGACAATATTCTTCTAATTGACGACTGGAGTGAACACTAATCCGTTTATATATACGTGAAATATGGGTTTCAACGGTACGATAGGAAAGATTTAACATTCTACCGATTTGCTTACTGGTATACTTCTGCAATAGGAGGAAAATAACATTCCATTCCCGTTGAGTAAAAAGATCGGTCGGTGGTTGGAACATAATATTGGCTGGCAATTTTCCATGAAATAGCCGAGTGAATGAGAAATCCTGAGCTTGCCAACCATGATATATTGTTCCCATACAGCTTCCGTCTTCATGATAAAGAGGGTATTTTTCAAAGAAATAAGATGACAGAATTTGCTCTTTTCCAAAAGTATGTGTTAAGAACAAGCATACTCTTTCTTCTTTTTCCATCACCTTTTGATCATGAGCGATGTACTCTTTGGCGAATTCGGCTCCATCCCAGGGTAATTCATGGTCATAAAGCCCTTCAAAGTCAAAAGAACATGAAATATTGAGAAGACGTTTACATGCCTGATTGACATAAATGTGGCATGAGTTTTTATCCTTTATTGCCCAAGGTGAATTACTTTGATCCATTGTGTTGGTAATCTGAGGCGATATTACATAGTTCTTCTTCATATCAGTAAAAGCTCCTTTGTAACTTAAGTGTTAAAGAAACATTCTGCTTTCTGGGTGCACAAACCTTTCTGGTACATAGAGATCATAATCATTGGTGCGACAATATTCTTCTAATTGGCGACTAGAGTGAGCACCAATGCGTTTATATATACGTGAAATATGGGTTTCAACCGTACGGTAGGAAATATTTAACATCCTACCGATTTGCTTACTGGTATATTTTTGTAACAGGAGGAAGATAACATTCCATTCCCGTTGAGTAAAAAGATCGGTCGGTGGTTGGAATAATATAGACGCCGGAAGTTTTCCATGAAATAACCGGGTGAATGAAAAGTCCTGAGCTTGCCAACCATGAAATATGGTTCCTATACAGCTTCCGTCTTCATGGTAAAGAGGATATTTTTCACAAAAATAGGATGACAGAATTTGTTCTTTCCCAAATAGATGCGTTTCGAGTGAGCATATTCTTTCTTTTTCTTCCATCACTATTTTATCTTGAGTCACGTGTTCTTTAGCAAATTCAGCACCATTCCAAGGAATTTCATCATCGAAAAGCCCTTCATAGTTAAAAGAACTTGGAACATTATGAAGAGATTTTAATGCCAAATTAACATAAATAAGGCATGAATTCTCATCTTTTATTCCCCAGGGATCATTACTTTTCTCCATTGTATTAATAACTTGAGGGGAGATTGTATAGTTCTTCTTCATATCAGTAAAAGCTCCTTTGTAACTTAAGTGTTAAAGAAACATTCTGCTTTCTGGATGCACAAACCTTTCTGGTACATAGAGATCATAATCATTGGTGCGACAATATTCTTCTAATTGGCGACTAGAGTGAGCACCAATGCGTTTATATATACGTGAAATATGGGTTTCAACCGTACGATAGGAAATATTTAACATCCTACCGATTTGCTTACTGGTATACTTTTGTAACATGAGGAAAATAACATCCCATTCCCGTTGAGTAAAAAGATCAGTCGGTGGTTGAAATAATATAGACGCCGGAAGTTTTCCATGAAATAAGCGAGTGAATGAGAAATCTTGGGCTTTCCATGCATGGAGAAAGATACCGATACATTCGTTCTCATCATTATAAATTGGATATTTTTCCGAAAAATAAGATGATAGAAATTTATCTTTCCCATATGTATGTGTTTCAAGTGAGCATATTCTTTTCTCTTGTTTCATAACATTCTTATCGTGAATAACGAATTCTTTGGCAAATTCAGCACCATTCCACGGAAGTTCACTATCATATTTCCCTTCATAATCAAATAAATCTGGGAGATTTTGGATTTGTCTAAATGCCAAATTGCCAAAAATCCAACATGAGTTTTTGTCTTTGATTGCCCAAGGCTCATTGCTTTGCTGCATGGTATTAATCACTTGAGGTGAAATAATTAATTCATTTTCCATGTTATTACTCCTATTTTTCTGGCCTTAAAATTAGATTTTCGATGTTTGATCTTATAATCAATTTAACTCACGACTATCCCAGGCTTTAAGGTAGTTCATGATCATAAAACTCTCCATAATCAAATGATTGTTTAAAGTTACGAATAAATTCCTTTGTAGCTGAATTATCGTAGATAAAATCTGAAGAACTATCCTGTATTTCCCACGGTTTGTTGAACACTTCTATTGTGTTCATAATCTGAGACGATATTACATAGTTCTTCTTCATATTAGTGATAACTCCTTCTAATCTAATAATTAAGAAAATATTCTGATTTTGGGATGTACAAACCTTTCTGGTACATAGAGATCGTAATCATTTGTGCGACAATATTCTTCTAATTGATAACAAGAGTGAACACCCACTCTTTTATATATTCGTGAGATATGTGTTTCAACGGTACGGTAGGAAAGATTTAATATTCTACCGATTTGCTTGCTGGTATATTTTTGTAACAGGAGAAAAATAACGTCCCATTCCCGTTGAGTAAAGAGATTGGTCGGTGGCTGGAACATAATATTTGCTGGTAATTTTCCACGAAATAGCCGGGTAAGTGAGAAATCCTGAGCTTGCCAACCATGATATATAATTCCCATGCAGTTACTATCATGGTAAATAGGTGACTTTTCAAAAAAGTAAGATGATAGAATTTGTTTTTTCCCATATGTATTAGTTTCAAGGGAGCATACTCTTTCTTCTTTTTCCATCACCTTTTGATCATGAGCAATGTATTCTTTGGCAAATTCGGCCCCAATCCAAGGTAATTCATGATCATAAAGCCCTTCAAAGTCAAAAGAACATGAAATATTGAGCATGCGTTTACATGCCTGATTGGCATAAATAAAGCATGAATTTTCATCTTTTATTCCCCAAGGATCATTACTTTGTTCCATTGTATTAATGATTTGAGGTGAAATAATTAATTTATTGTCCATATTTATTACTCCTCTTTTCTCTAGCCTTAAAATCAGGTTTTTGCTGTTTAATCTTATAATCACTTTAACTCACGACTGTCCCATAACTTAGGATAATTCATGATTATAGAACCATTTATGATCAAATAATTGTGTAAAAGTATGAATAAATTTTTTGTAGCAGAGTCATTGTAAATAAAGTTCGAAGAGCTATTCTGTATTCCCCACGGTTTATTGCTCATTTCTATGGTGTTAATATTTTGAGGTAATATTGCATAGCTCTTTTTCATATTAGTAAAAACTCCTTTGTAATCTAAGTGTTAAAGAAACATTCTGCTTTCTGGATGCACAAATCTTTCTGGTACATAGAGATCATAATCATTTGTGCGACAATATTCTTCCAATTGACGACTAGAGTGAACACTAATCCGTTTATATATACGTGAGATATGGGTTTCAACGGTACGGTAGGAAAGATTTAACATTCTACCGATTTGCTTACTGGTATATTTTTGTAACAGGAGAAAAATAACATCCCATTCCCGTTGCGTAAAGAGATCGGTCGGTGGTTGAAATAATATAGATGCCGGAAGTTTTCCATGAAATAGTCGGGTGAATGAGAAATCCTGAGCTTGCCAACCATGAAATATCGTTCCTATACAACTTCCGTTTTCATGGTAAAGAGGGTATTTTTCAAAAAAATAAGACGAAAGAAGTTGCTCTTTACCAAATTTATGTGTTAAAAGTAAACATATTCTTTCTTCTTTTTCCATCACTTTTTGATCATGAACGATGTATTCTTTGGCAAATTCGGCCCCACCCCAAGGAAGTTCATCATCGTAAACTCCCTCGTAGTCAAAAGAGCTTGAAATGTTTTGAACATGTTTACATGCCTGATTGGCATAAATAAAACATGAGTTTTTATCCTTTATTGCCCAAGGAGAATTACTCTGTTCCATTGTGTTAATAACTTGAGATGAAATAATTAATTTATTATCCATGTTATTACTCCTCTTTTCTCTAGCCATTGATATTTAATCTTATAATCAATTTAACTCTAAACTACCAATAGTGACGAATCTTGCTGGAATATAAAGGTCAAGTTTATTTTCTCTACAGAAATCTTTCAATTCTGCATGTAGTGGCAAATTAAATTTTTGGTAAATCGATTGAATATGATTAACCACATCTTCGGTACTTATCATTAACTCTTCACCGATTTTATCTTCATCTAATGAGCGCAGGGTCAGAAAGAGAACTTCCCATTCAGTTTGCGTCAATTTGTCATTAGGGGCGATAAATTCCAACGTTGCCGGAGGAGTTTTTTCATGGTAGTAAGCAGTAGAAAAGTTTTGGGTTTTGCACATATGAAAAATGATCCCAATACAATTGCCATCTTCATCACAAAGTGGGTATTTATTACAAAGATAGATTTGTTTAATCTTATGTTCTTCAAATGGATGCGTTTCCAGTGAACTAACGCGTTGCATTGTTTGAATAACTTTTTGATCCTGACTGTGGCATTCTTTTTCATATTCTGCAATAGGTGAAGGTAATTCACCTGTTGAAAGCCCGCTAATATCTAACTCTTCCGGCAAATTGAGTAGTTGATAAAAGGCGGAGTTGGCATAAATGAATCTTGATTGGAGATCTTTAGCTCCCCAAGGTTCATCACTGTTTTCCCACATATGAATTAATTGTGGAGTGATATTGTTAGGTCTGTTTTTTATATGTTGCATTGGTGACTCCTGAACGATTATTTCGGTTGTTATCTGACATGTTTGCTAACTAATTATACTTAGAATGCCTTGGTAATATAATAGAATATAATAACTTGCTCGTCAAAATACATATATTTATTAATTAAACCTTTTATTGTTAAACAATGAGACTTTTAACATTAATGAATATAACGTAAAGTACTATTTTGTATGGAAACATTTTAATTTGATTACTAAACAGTAAAATTAATGAATGGGATTTTTAAGTCATAATTAATTAAGTGATGTAGGTCAAAAACTTTCTGTCATTAACCGAAGTATGAAAGAGTGGTTGTTATAACGATGACCGGTAATAGAATGAAATAGAAGGTGTTATCTTTGGAGCAGAATAAAGGCGAAAAAATGGCATTTAATCGGAATAATATTCGATCAATTAAAGAATGCTTTTTAAACGGCATATATTGGTCATTTTAATCTGGTAAAATATATTGTGGAATTGTCAGAATAATCAACTATATGGAGTTTTCAGCCTAAAAACCGCGTCTGAATTTGTCTGCTGTTGACAATAGTTATTCTTAAATAAAATTAAGGTTAGGTAAATTCTATGAAATTAAATTTTTGAAGAATAATTAAATAAAAAACTTACTTAAAATGGTATAGCTCGAGATATAAAGTTGCATTTCAAGTTCCACTTAGATGTTTGTCACAATCAGATTCTTACCCTATTTCTTGCGGTTTTTATCAATGATTTTCTGCTTTGACGATACTGGTGGGGTAACGTCAGAGACAAAATATTGACTCGATTTTCATCAATTTCAGAATATTCCTATATTTATTAACAAAAATTTTTTGCATTATTAATCATAAATTAATGCTTAAGTGGTAATAATATGGTAAAAATTTAGATTAGATCCACGTTTAATGTGATTAGTAAATAAGGCGTGAATAGATGGCAATAGGGTATTATCTACTCGTTGGTGACAAAACCACCTGTGGTAAGCGTCCCGGCACGTATATTATTGCCGGTGGCATATCAGATTTCGCGTCAGTAACGGCGCCAAAGCGCGAACAGCCTCCGCGGGGTAACAAACACCTGCCCAAATCAGATAAACCGTAGGATAAAAAATTACCGTGGTATAAACGGTGTTTAGCGGTGGCAAAAATAAGGCCGAAGCCGTTGTTACCGCTGTGGCTGCAACTACCCGCAATGTGGTGAGGCATTGCTGATGCGTATCAGTGCTGGTCGCAGGATGGAGGTACCGAATTCGTTGACAGTCGGATTAATGGAACTGTTTTATTTATCAGGATTGAATGAGGGCGAAGAGGATTACTTAAATCGATATCATCTTAGTGAAATTGTCGAACGGTTCGATAAGGCACCGACTCGTGTTCATTTTTACTGGATCAGAAGATGAAAAAATCGGCAGGATGACGGCTCTGGGCTATCATGTCAGCCCAGAAAGTGGTTTGGATAAAGTTGGTAGTGATGCTCCCTATTCCTAATATGCTGCCGGTATATGTATATTTGAATGAACCACCGGTGAAATTGTTTGAAGTGGATTTAAGTTTATCTTTATAAAGCCCTTTGTAGTCAAAATAATTTGGAATATTTTGAACATGTTTACATACTTGATTAATATAAATAAAAAATTTATATCTTTCCTTTATTCACTACGGCTCATTATTTTGCTTTAACGTATTAATTATTTGAGGTGAAACAATTATTTTTCTACTTATAATATCACTCCTCTTCTTTTGGACATAAAATTTAATTGTTAAGATTTGAATTTATAATCCATTTAACTCACTAATGAAAATAGTGACAAATATTGCTGAGATATAAATTTAAATTCAGTAAGTTGATTGAATATAGTTATCCAGGTAAATTCATACAATAGAGGATGATAACTTGCTCGTCAAAAAATACATGCTTATTAATTAGATGTGTAACTGTTTTATAAAGAGGATTTAAGAATGAATAAATATAATATAGAAGACTATTTTATATAAAATTATTTATCTTGCTAAGTAAATACACTTAACGGTAATATTTTATTCTATTGTATACGAAATTATAGCTATGAATAATGACAATTAGTATTAACATGTAATAAATAAATTATTTGTCCGCAAGGAAGCTGGTAATAAAATCCATATTAGCTTGATTGTGAGCGATTTCTTTGGCGTAAGAAATGATTAACTAATGTAGATAATTATTTTTCTGTATACTCAATAATATTAAAGTTTTTAGGTAACTTATTGTCTCTAGTAGGTTCAGCATTTGTATAAATAAAATAGAATTCTTTCTCTTTTATAAACCATCATTATGAATATCTATCCTATGCATTTGTTTGCTGAATGATAATAAGGAAGGGGTAGCCCTGTTGGGTTTATATATAACCTTCAAAAATTATTGAGTATAACTATCATATTTCTAAATAAAAATATCCCAACAGAGCTGGCTATTTTCTCCATTAATAATGGATAAGAATAGCATGTAAAAAACGGGAATAAATACGTAATCTAAGACAATAAGAACTTTTCCGGTATATAGTGATTAAAATTATTGGTTCGGCAATACTCTTCTAGTTGTTGGCCAGAATGAATACCTATCTTATGGTATATCCGAGTCATATAAGATTCAACAGTGCGATAGGCTAGATTTAGTATCCGTCCAATCTGTTTTCTGGTATTTTTCTGTAAAAAGAGGAAAATGATATCCCATTCACGTTGAGTAAAAAGATCGGTTGGTGGTTGGAGCATAATTGAAGCGGGTAGTTTATCATGGTATTGATGTAAATAGGCTAATGAATAATTTTGCGCTTTCCAACCATGATATATGACTCCGATGCAATCTCCATCTTTATGGTAAAAAGGTAATTTTTCGAAAAAATAAGATGATGAAATTTGTTCTCTGCCAAATACATGGGTTTCGATTGAGCATATTCTCTGCTGTTTTTCTATTACTTTTTTGTCATGATTAATAAATTCTTCCGCAAATTTAGCACTATCCCAAGGAAGTTCATTTTCATAAAACCCCTCAAATTCAAATGAATTTGGAAAATTTTGGAGAGATTTTAATGCCATATTGCCGTAGATAAAGCATGAGTTTTTATCTTTGATTCCCCAAGGATCATTGCTTGAGGTCAGTGTGTTAATAATTTGAGATGATATAGTTATGTGATTACTCATCTTATTATTCCTTTTTACCTGATTTGTGTTTAATTTGTGATATGTTTGAATCATACTGTCAGTTTAATACTTTATTACCCGCAATGACAGACTTTTCCAGAAAATAATTATCATGGATATTTTCATTACGAGAATAGTTTAATTGTATATGTCATTGTAGATGTTATTTGGGGTGAATCTTCTTAATATAATTAACGGCATTTTCTACAATAGATGGGGGTAATCTATCAGTTGAAAATCTCAAAATATCGTTATTTTTAGAAAAATGTCGATATTGGTAGAGAATCGGGAGGGGGGGATAATCACTTTTCCCGGGAGATTATTACTTTCTTGTACAGGTAAATTAGTTCAACAACGGTATTGTTTTGATTGTATTTTTTAGTTGGTATAATACCATTTAAATAGCGTTTCATAATTCTGCTACACATAGCCTTATCCAACCCGTTGTTATACATGGAATTATGAGTGGTATAAGGTGTAGCGCTATTTTAGAATCTTATTTAACTATTCAAGTGATTATTTAAATGATTTACTTATGGTGTTTAAAATAACAGTATTTTATTATAGAGAGAAAAGGCCGATTATTTCTGTTAATGAAATTTATTTTCATTTAATAGGTAATCTTTAAATGTGATGGAATATAACAGAAAATGATTATTTATCTTAGAAATAAAATAAGCGTTAAGTGTTTGTGTAACTAATGTTTTTATATATGAAAATGCTGCCAGTATAATTTGAGATAATATCATTATCCATTGATGATGGGATTACATCATACTGGCAGAGATAAACTATGTAATCATGTTTTTTATGACTAAAAATAGGAAATAGTGTTATTAAGATAGTAAAAACCTTTCCGGTACATAGCGTTTAAAATTATTGATGAGACAATATTCTTCCAGTTGCTGACTGGAGTTGACACCTATCTTGTAATATATATTGGTCATATGGGATTCAACTGTACGATAAGCAATATTTAATATTTTTCCAATCTGTTTCCTGGTGTATTTTTGCAAAAAGAAGAAAATAATATCCCATTCACGTTGGGTAAAAGTATCTGTTGGTGGTTGGAATATAATAGATGTGGGTAGATCATTATAATATTGATATAGATTAATTAATGAAAAATCTTTGGCTTTCCATCCATGAAAAAAGATACCTATGCACTCTTTTGCATCGTTATACAGTGGTAATTTCTCTTGGAAGTAAGACGATAAGATTTTTTCTTTTCCATATGTATAGGTTTCGAGTGAACAAACTCTTTCTCCTTTTGTCATTACAATTTTATCATGATCAATAAATTCTTTTGCAAACTCCGATCCACTCCAGGGAAGTTCGTCATCAAAAAATCCTTCATAATTAAATGACATTGGAATGTTTTGAACAGATTTTAAGGCCAGGTTACCATAAATAAAGCGTGAATTTTTATCTTTGATTCCCCACGGTTCATTGCTTGCTTCCATTGTGTTTATTATTTGTGGTGAAACATATGTTCCATTAATTTCTTTCATGATTAATGCCTGTATAGCTGATGATAGGTTTATAATACTTTGCGACCCTAAGTGATCAATATTGATAAGGTGTAGAAGAGGGTGGTTATTTCTCTTGCGGTAGCTTCCGAATGAGTGAGTTTTTAGTAAGATGACTTGGCATCGTTTCAAAGTATGTTTTATCTTGGTGGAGGTATTGTTATTCATATTCTAATATTATCAAATATAATTTATGTTTTTAAATGACTCTATTTTTATTCTTAATTTAACTTAAGGTTAAAGTGATACTGCTCAGTTTACTTTTTATATTTCGCATAGTAAATCCTTGCTGATTACTTAAGAGATTATCTAAATAATTTGAGTAATAATTTCACTTAAAATAGATTTATTCTATGGCATAGAGAAACAATTTGTTTTTAAAGAAAAAATATACTAATAATTAAATTATTTATTCTTTAACCGAAAAATTTTAAATAAATGAAAATATATTTTTAAATATTATTTTTTAGAGAAATTATTTAATCATGATATTTTTTCTGAATGGTCAATGATAGTCGGTAATACTTATTTTTTCGATAACAGTTATTGGTGAACGGTTATCAATGTTTTATAGGGATTTTCCCTGGCAGGAAAATATCTCATGTCATCATATATAACGATGGATTTGATATTGAAAAGTCAGGCTGATATGAAGGATATATTATTACAGAGGAGCATCTGTATAAGGTAAAATTCAGATCTTACAGCCGTTATTACCTTGTATCACCGGATGGGAAGAAATCGATTCCGCTGAGTGATGAATGGAATAAGATGGAAGATTTCTTGAAACGTAGTCGCTAGCTAAGAAAATTGCGTCAATGGTAACTTAAAAACTTGCGCATTCCCGAACCTAATTTTTAACCCTTTTTTAGCAGTCAATCGTAACTTATTGATTCTGAATTAAATGTTATCTCTTTTGTAAAAAAGGGTCTTTTGGGCTTTTTATAAATATATTCTTTGATAGTCAGTGGGTTGGAGTTAATATGTAACAGTGAACTGCCGTACAGGCAGCTTAGAAAGGAAGGTAAAACAATTTAGCTTAAGTCTATCAGTGAACTGCCGCACAGGTAGCTTAAAAAACCAACATTCTCACTTGCCAATCCATTTTCAGAACTGGCGGCTCAAGTGTGTCGATGAGAACAATGAATGTGTGTTTTATGAAGATAGGGATTCCTGTGACATTCCAGAATGCTTCGTTTAGATATTCGTGTCCGAATGCCGGAAGATTCAGTTTGGAATTTAAAACAGAATGAGTTGCAGGAAGAGATAGAAGGAATAGGAGAAAAATAGTTTCCAGATATTAAATATAAATGGTTTGGATATATTTCCGATTTTAAGATATTGAATTGCTTATTGCTGCTAATGATATAAAAACAGTCAGTCTCCTAATAAATAGGAATACTGTATTACTCCTCTTTCTGCACTAGACTTTAATTTTAATAAATTACAGTCGGATTGTTTTTACAATAATTAAATATGTTGATTATAAAAAATATTATTCTGCTTAAGGAGGAATTACATGAGTCAAAAAAATGATTTTAAGGCTTTTTCTATTGGCAATAATGCTAATATAATTAGCCAAGAAAAATATGAAGAAAATCAGAATTTGCAGACTGGGTTTCCACGAGATGGTATTACCACTGATATGCTAAATAAGGCATTACGTCAGTCTTCCACGATATCCTCTGTAGTCGCTAATTTTATCGCCACACACTCTGGCAATGATGTTCTGGATGATGGAAATATAGAGAAACTCAACGCCCAATTAAATGGAGCGCTGGAACAAAAAATGGCAACAAAGGTTCCCGATGCTTCATTAACACAAAAAGGTATTGTTCAGCTTACAAATGTGATTGGCAATAGTAATACATTGGCTGTTACACAAAAGCTTGCTCAGGAAATAATAAGTTCGTTACGTGAAGAAATTAATATACCTGTGGGTTCTCCCATTCCGTGGCCGTTACCCTATCCACCTATCAATTATCTCGTTTGTAACGGTGCATTTTTCAATAAATTGCAGTACCCAAAGTTAGCAGAAGCTTATCCTGACGGTAGATTACCGGATCTAAGGGGAGAGTTTATCCGTGGCTGGGACAGTGGTAGAAATGTAGATCCATCGCGTTCAATATTGTCGTGGCAGGAAGGGGCTTATTTGATACAGAATGCTGATCGGGCCAGTCATTTTATTATTACCCCTTCACTCAATGAGCGCAAAAAATTGCAGTGGGATATTCCCCAAAATAACAATATTTCGGTAAGAGCTGTATATTATAAAGCTCAGACAGACTGGACTGCGAATTCCGCATTTATAGGGGTATCAAGGCCCCGTAACATAGCATTTAACTACATAGTGAGAGCAGCAGCATGCAGCGTAATGACAGAACAAAAAAACTTTTTAGAGCAACATGAAGCAGCCGTATTGGGTGAAGACGGATTAGCAATTCAACCCGGCTGGATAAAAGTTTATCATACTAATCAAATAACAAGAGAATTTACTAACGCTGATATTGAATATGTTATGCTCGGCGTCAGTTTGTCAGCGCATTCTTATTTAGATGCACCAGATTTTCCCGATACTGATGACCTGGCTGTTTGTCGCAGTGAAGATGGTAAGCGTTGGGAAATAGTACCTGATTATCGCGGAAAAATCGCTTACGACACGTTAACACTAACTCAACAGGAAATCACTGAATTGGGTGAATTACCTGAAACTCTGACCTTTAAGCAACCTACCACCGATTTTGATAAGTGGGATGGCACACAATGGGTCACTGATAATGTCGCTCTAAAAGCAGATCAGATTGAACAAGCGGAGCGGCAGCGTATGACTTTGTTGCGACACGCTAATGAATCCATTGCATTACTGCAAGATGCTGTTGATTTAGATATCGCTACCGAAGCAGAGAAAGCTGCTCTGTTGGAATGGAAAAAATACAGGATAATGCTCAATAGAGTAAATATTTCGTTGGTTTCCGACATTGAATGGCCAGAACAGCCGAGGTAAAAAGTATAATGAAAGGATATAGTGAATAGTGATTTCCATCACGAAAAAAGAAACAACCCTCGTTATTTTAAATGTAGTTTGTCAGCGGTCTGAGCCACCTTGCGGTGGCCTTTTACTGCTGTATTTTTCAGATAATTAAGGAGTAATTATGGGGTGGGAGCTTCATATAACAAGAGCTGAATGCTTCTCAATGAATGAAGATTGCCAGATTAGTAGCGATGAGTGGCTCGCATTAGTGGCTGAGGATGACGAATTATTCATTGATGAAAGAAATGGCCAGTTTCATGCTAGATGGACAGGGAAGAGCGTCTATGAAGAACCTTGGCTGAATTGGTCTGATGGGAACATATATACAAAACACCCCGATACAGCCCTATATTGTAAGATGTTACAGATAGCCGAAAAACTTAATGCAAAAGTTGTTGATGACGATGATCGTCTGTACTTACTTCCAACCGATTTAGAAAATCCGTCATGGGCTAAATCAAACCAACCTGAAATAAAAAAATTGTTCCTACAAAAGCTCATGAACTACATAAAAAGATAATAATTTTCTGCTAACTCTGTCAGTAAATAGGTTTCACAGCAATGTAGCAATTATTACTTAACTTTTTTATGTGAAAAATATTTTTCTGATGATGTTTTGAGGGGGAAGAGATTGCCTGAAATAGATAATGTATATTTATACAGCGCCGCCAAAGTGCCGCCATTTTGCCGCCACTTCATCATTTTCAGGCCACCGCAGAAAGCAAAAAAGCCACCTTGCGGTGGCCTTTTCTTTTTCCTAACTCACTGTTTTACAGCAAGCTTTTATTTGGTGCCCAGGGCGGGACTTGAACCCGCACAGCCTTACAGCCGAGGGATTTTAAATCCCTTGTGTCTACCGATTTCACCACCTGGGCTGAATCTGGAGGCGCGTCCCGGAGTCGAACCGAGGTTGACGGATTTGCAATCCGCTGCATGGCCACTCTGCCAACGCGCCTTTCTATCTTTAGTTACTTGCCACAATCCTGACCAGTAACTTGGAGCGGGAAACGAGACTCGAACTCGCGACCCCAACCTTGGCAAGGTTGTGCTCTACCAACTGAGCTATTCCCGCACCGCTTTGAACTGGCTGATTTACTTATTTGTTTTCGTAAATCTCATGTGCCGTTCGATGCGTTGCATTCTACTTACTTCACGTATCGAGTCAACACAATTATTGTTACGCTGTGTTTGTTCGATGGTTTTTACGTCATTTCGATCAAGCTTCACGCAAATCAGACCAGGCCGCGTTTACATATTGAAACATTGACCAAAATGTCATCACCGTGGCAACATAAAGTAATATGAATCCGCCCAATTCGAATTCAAAATTAGGGCGCCATAATAAAGCAACTAACGCTGCCATCTGCGCTGTCGTTTTTACCTTACCCATCCAAGAAACGGCAATACTACTGCGTTTGCCTAATTCGGCCATCCATTCTCTGAGAGAAGAGATGATAATTTCACGCGCTATCATGGTTGCTGCCGGGAGGGTTATCCACCACGTATGATAATGCTCGGAAACTAAGACTAATGCGGCAGCAACCATGATTTTGTCCGCGACAGGATCAAGAAATGCGCCAAAGCGGGTTGTCTGCTTCCAAAGGCGGGCGAGAAAGCCGTCAAACCAGTCTGTCGCCGCAGCGACAATAAAAATTGTGGCACAAACCATCGGCGCCCATGTAAATGGCAAATAGAATGCCAGGACAAAAAATGGGATCAGGGCGATACGAAATAGAGTGAGCCATGTTGGTATATTTAATTGCATAGTGCTTCTTAACTATCTGGCTATAGTGGAATTTATAAGTATGGTGCATCAATGTACTTAGTGTTTCAATGCATTATAAATTTTTTCTGCTAATGCATAAGAAATAGTCGGTACTTTTGCGATCTCTTCGACACTTGCGTTGCGTAAAGGCTGCAAACCTCCCATATATTTCAGTAACATTTGTCGGCGTTTGGGGCCGACTCCTTCAATAGATTCCAGTGTACTGGTGTTTCTAACTTTAGCTCTGCGCTGGCGGTGCCCGGTTATTGCATGATTATGTGATTCGTCACGAATATGCTGAATTACATGCAGAGTGGGAGAGTCCGGCGGTAATGCGATACCTTTATCCTCCGTCGTGAAAAATAGTGTTTCAAGCCCAGCTTTGCGATCACTGCCTTTGGCAACGCCTATCAATTGAGGGCGCGTTTTATCCCATCCAACATCAAGAGATTGAAAGACATCTATTGCCTGAGCTAATTGCCCTTTACCTCCATCGATGAAAATAATGTCGGGAATTTTTGACTCATCTAATGCTTTTCCATATCGACGGCGTAATACTTGATTCATGGCAGCGTAATCATCACCGGGAGTAATACCACTGATATTATAGCGCCGATATTCGGAACGTAGTGGGCCATTGCTATCAAAAACGACACAGGATGCAACAGTTTGTTCCCCCATAGTGTGACTAATATCAAAACATTCCATTCTCTGAATTTTGGCTAACTTAACCAATTTGGCGAGAGAGTCTAATCTTTGATGAATGGTTGATTGTTGCGATAAGCGGGTAGTTAGGGCGGTGGTTGCATTTGTGCGAGCAAGTTTCAGATAACGGGCTTTGTCTCCACGAGGGCGGGTTTGAATATGAATTTTCCGCCCGGATATTTCAGATAAAGAATCAGACAAAATATCTTTTTCCGGCAGAGTAAAATCCAGCAAAATTTCTGAGGGCAAAGTCCGATTCTGGCTTCCCTGTAAATAAAATTGGCCAAGGAATGTTTGTACAATCTCATCAAGCTTTGTCCCTGTCGGGACTTTAGGGTAATAACTCCGGCTGCCCAGTACTTTGCCTTGACGTATAAACAGTACGTGTAGACAAGCCATGCCCGCATCAAAGGCAACACTGATAACATCCAGGTCATCGTCTGTTCCTGAAACAAATTGTCTTTCAGTGACCTGACGAACGGCCTGGATTTGATCACGGTATCTTGCTGCATCTTCAAATTTCAGTTGCTGGCTGGCTTGTTCCATTCGATTAATTAATCTGGTTAAAACTTGCTGATCTTTGCCTGAAAGAAACAGACGAATATAATCAACTTGTTGCTGATACTCTTCTTCACTTACCAGCCCGTTAACGCAAGGCCCAAGGCAGCGGCCAATTTGATATTGCAGGCATGGCCGCGAGCGATTGCGGTAGACACTATCCTCACATTGTCGGATAGGAAAAAGTTTTTGCAGTAAGATTAATGATTCTCGTACTGCATGAGTATTTGGAAACGGGCCGAAATATTCGCCTTTAGAATGTTTAGCTCCCCGATGCATTGCCAGCCGTGGGTGTTTATCCGCGCTGAGAAAAATGTAAGGGTAGGATTTGTCATCTCGCAGTAAAACGTTATATCGGGGCTGATAGAGCTTAATGTAATTATGCTCCAATAGCAGTGCTTCTGTTTCGGTATGCGTGACAGTAACATCTATTTGAACAATATTTTTAACCAGAGATTCGGTTTTACGATTGGCGACCTGCGTACGAAAGTAACTGGCAAGCCGTTTTTTTAAATCTTTGGCTTTACCAACATAAATAACCGTACCTGAGGCGTCATACATACGATAAACACCAGGCTGACTGGTTACTGTTTGTAAAAATGTTTTTGAATCAAATTGTTCCGTCACTATTTAATAGACTCTCTGTGTCAAATAGCCCATAACGTATTGCCATATGTGTTAATTCTACATCGCCGCTGATATTGAGTTTACTAAACATTCGGTAGCGATAGCTATTGACGGTTTTTGGGCTAAGATTAAGTTGTTCGGAGATATCACTCACTTTTTGTCCTTTCGTGATCATCAGCATAATCTGTAATTCACGATCAGACAGACAACTTAATGGATTGTCTTTCTGTGGACTAATTTGGCTAAGGGCCATCTGTTGAGCAATATCGGGAGCGATATAACGCTGGCCGGCATTAACTGCGCGAATTGCATTAATCATGTCCTGAGGGGTAGAAGCTTTACTGAGATATCCTCTGGCGCCGGCCTGCATCACCTTCATTGGCAAAGGATTTTCAGTATAGATAGTCAACATGATGACTCGGACATCGGGACAATAACGCAGGATTCTTTTTGTTGCCTCCAGGCCGCCCATGCCTGGCATGTTCATATCCATTAACACGATATCTACTTTATTAGCCCGGCACCACTTTATCGCTTCTTCACCACAGTTAGCTTCTCCTGTTACTGTTATCCCTTTTACGTCATCAAGAATACGTTTTACACCAACCCTGATCAGCTCGTGATCATCGACTAACAAAACATTTATCAAAAAAGTATCTCCAACTGGCTCTATGCTCATACATGAGCTTCATTGACATTGCTTGTGTATTGAATTTGTTTCAAAAGAGTTAACTTCAATTGTCTATTTTTTGACTTTTAGTAAAGATTATATAAAACAATAGAATAGATAAATTATCCTAAAAGTTCATCAGGAATGTGAATATTATACTTATCTCTTCCAAAGACAAAAGAGAATTATTTTATACGATGACAAGTACTGTTTATTTGTAATGGGAATATTCTGCCTATTCTGATTATGATGAAATTAATAACTAAATAAATATTTATAAAATAAATGGTTTTAACAATAATTTAACGCTTTTTGGCGTAGATCTATTTGGAAAATGTATAAAAATAGGGGATGAATTATGTGGTATAATTATTATTTTCATAACGTAATTAATACGTAAACGGGTAACGACTATGAATAAAATCGTTTTAATTCCTTCATCCGATACTGAAACTCTGGCAACAGAGGTGACATGTTTGAAAGTTCTGTTGGCTTCCATTCTTAAAACTATGGGGCAAGCTCATGCAGGGAAAGTTGTACTGAATTTGGAGCGTGTTATTGCAGAAATGGGAGATGAAAAACAGGCTAAGATATTTGAAAATACGGTTCATCAAATAAAAGCGTTATATCGGCAGTGAGGTAGGTTTCAGGGGTTAATGTTATTGCCCCTGTACATCCCACTTTTGCTACAGGTTGAAATGAACAGTATTTATTTTCATAATGTTTTTTTGTAAAATATATTATTATGCGCATTAAATTAGTATAACTATATGAAACTAAAGATGTAATATAAACAAATTAAAAATAATATTAATTGTCCGGTTATAGAGAAAGGGGCGCTAAGGAGAATGATTTGTGACAAATCTTTAAATTATAATTGTTATTTTATCGTTATATACAGAATGATATATTGAAAAAAGGTATCAATTAACTTTTTCTTTTGCAGATAAGTAATGTAATCATCATTGATGACAAACAATAATAGATTCATTGTTATGATAATGATTAGTTTTTACTTTTATAAATGTTAATTCTATGTGAATGGTATGGGTGATGTCTTTATATCGATATGAAATATAAGTGATTTTCTTGATTTTTATCATTGCATCTATATAGTTGAATAACTCATAGTAATTAACAGGATATAGAGTATACTAAATGTAGTAGTCTGGTTTGGTATGTAAATGTGGTATGTAAATATAGGAGCGTGCGTATGTACAAAACTATTTTAGTACCGGTAGATATTTCAGAAGATGAACTAACGAGTAAAGCGGTTAAGCATGCACTGTCTTTGGCGAAAAAAACAGGTGCGAGGCTCCATATTCTTCATGTACTGCCAATTTCATCAGCAATTGTTAATGCATATTCGTTGGGATATGATGAAATTAAGGATAAAGCGACAATTAAAGCCGAAGATGATTTGAAAACGCTGCTTGATACCATCGATTTTCCTGATGACAGGTTATCCTATTCCATTGCATTTGGGTCGCCAAGAGATGAAATAACAGCAGCAGCGACAGAAATTAATGCTGATCTTATTGTTATTGGTTCTAGAAGGCCCAATATTACAACGCACTTGCTAGGATCTAATGCATCTGGTGTTGTTAAATATTCGACAACATCTGTTTTGGTTATCAGATAAGGTAATTGAAACGTAATGGTAGAGATTGGCTAGCCATCTTCGGATGGCTTGCTAGATATTTTCTAGTTAAGGCTGTATTGCTCTATTTTTACTAAATTTGCTCTGACTTCATTTTCATTGAGATTGCATAAAGTTTCGTAGAATTGTTGAGGATGCAATGATTATGGAAAAATTTACCGATAAACTGATTCGTTTGGACCATTTCTTACTGCGGGTGGTACGTTTTTACCTTATTGCTGCAACGTTTTTCTTTATTGGGATAATTCCAGGTGTCCTGGGGTTCTACCTGATAGAAGGGCATACATTTTCTGAATCTCTGCTTAACGCTTTATCTATGCTGGGATCGCAGGGTTTAGATCCCGCTCCTGTTAGTTTATCCGGTAAATATTTTATTGCGATATATGGGGTATTTTTGGAAAGTGTGTTCTTTATTACCTTGGGGCTTGTTGTAACGCCTTTCATTCATCGAATATTGCATAAATGGCATCTTGACTCTGAGTGATTGAAAATAGAGCTATACTGTAATTTGTTTGATTTAGTTAAACAACTCACAACAAATAATGGAATATTTTATATACTCATTAAAGTAGTTAGGTTTGGTATATAAATATAGGAGTGCGTATGTACAAAACGATTTTAGTACCGGTAGATATTTCAGAAGATGAATTGACCGATAAAGCGATTGCACATGCAGAGTATTTGGCGAAGTTATCTGATGCTAATATACATCTTTTCCATGCCGTTCCTGATATATCAAGATTTTCAATTAGTTATAGTTACCAATATGACTTGCTCAACTCTTTTGCCAAGAAATCTATTGCAAGATCAGAAGAGGAATTGTCAAAAGTGGCTGAGAAAATAGACTTGCCAAAAGAGCGAGTCTCTTTCTCCGTAGCCTTTGGATCACCGAGGGATAAAGTATTATCGACAGCAGATGAGATTAAAGCAGATTTAATTGTTATTGGTTCCCGGCGACCTAATATTTCCACCCATTTATTGGGTTCAAACGCTTCAGGGATTGTCGGATATGCAAATATTTCAGTTTTGGTAGTCAGATAAATGACTTGTTCAGCAGTGAAAAAACCAGTTTTCACATAGTACTCGTTGCTTAATAGGTATTATGTTATTCAATACTGACGTGATAATCCGGTGCAGGTATTTTGCATCGGATTTTTCTATTGTTAAAACAGAATATTGAACTTATTTTGGCGATAATTGATTTTAAGTTATCCATTTTTCACCGAAAACTTGATCTGTACAGGATAGATGTTGCTTTAAATCACGGTTTGAAGTGAATATCAGGCAAAGATACCACAAAAATCAGTGGCTTATACGGTTATAGTAAAAATAAGCATGATTTTAATTTATTGGCTATAGTTAATTTCAGCAAGGTGACTCGTTTTGATAACTGGATGAGGACAAAACATGTTAAGAAAATTAGCAGCTGAATTGCTTGGAACTTTTGTTCTGGTTTTTGGGGGATGCGGTAGTGTTGTATTTTCTGCTGCATTTCCTGAATTAGGGATTGGTTTTGTCGGTGTATCTTTGGCATTTGGTTTAACAGTATTAACGATGATATATGCTGTTGGGCATATTTCTGGCGGGCATTTTAACCCCGCTGTAACAATTGGTCTTTGGGCTGGTGGTCGTTTCAAGGCAGTAGAAATTATTCCTTACATTATTTCTCAAGTTATCGGTGGTATTCTTGCCGCGGCAGTATTATATGTTATTGCCAGTGGGCAGGTAGGTTTTGATGCGACTACGAGTGGCTTTGCATCAAATGGTTTTGGCGAGCATTCACCGGGTGGATTCTCACTTCAATCAGCTATTGTAGCTGAAATTGTTTTAACGGCTATTTTCTTAATTGTCATAATTGGTGTGACAGATAGACGAGCACCTCCGGGTTTTGCACCATTAGCAATCGGCTTGGCGCTGGTTTTAATTAATTTGATTAGCATTCCTATTACCAACACATCAGTCAATCCAGCACGAAGCACGGCTGTTGCTATATTCCAGAATACCTGGGCTTTAGAGCAGTTATGGTTTTTCTGGGTGATGCCGATTATTGGTGGGATTGTTGGCGGGGGAATTTACAGATTATTTTTCGCTGAAAAACAATAATTTTTACTGGTGAGTTACCTTGCTTAAGGCCACGCTGTAGTGTGGTCTTTTTTGTCATTGTTATTTTTTCGTCTGTTTTAATAAAGGTAGGAAACATTATCATGAAGATTTGCAGTTATAAATGGCAAAGATAAGGTAACAGATGACAAATGCAAATAAATCTGGATGTATTTTATTGCAATGTGTTGGAGTGTTGGATGATTTATTACTGCCAATTATATAAAAATAATTAACCCTATAAGTTATAAAATAAATTTCATTATTCTTTTCCTGAACTAGACTATAATTAGCGTCAATTGATAGAGGCTATCTGTACGATTATTTAATATATTGATTACTGGATGATATTATTGAATGTAAGAGGAGTATATGAGCCAAAAAAATGATTTTAAAGCCTTTTCTATTAGTGATAATGCTAATGTAGTGAGTCAAGAAAAATATGAAGAAAGTCAGAATCTAAGAACGGGATTTCCACCTGAGAATGTTTCTACTCATGTATTAAATAAGGTATTACGTCAATCCTCAACAATATCATCTGTTGTGGCTAATTTTATTGCGACACAATCTGGTGAGGATGTACTGGATGATGGTGATATAGCTAAGCTTACTGTGCGATTCAATAGCGCTTTAGATAAAGCTTTAGAGCAGAAAGTTTCAAATATTTCCAGCACCCCTGTTGGCTCTCCTATTCCTTGGCCGTTGCCTCATCCACCTTCCGGTTATTTCACTTGTAATGGTTCCGCTTTTAGTCGATCACAATATCCGAAGTTAGCAGAAGCTTATCCTGACGGCAGATTGCCCGATTTAAGAGGAGAGTTTATTCGTGGCTGGGATGATGGGCGTGGTGTTGATAATGGTCGTGGAATTTTAACTCATCAGAGGGATGCTATTAGGAACATTATTGGTAGTGTAAGCGGACGAACTGTTGGAGTTTCATCACGTATGTTCAGTACCGCCGGTGGTGCTTTTTATACTTCGGGAACCGACCCCAATAGTCATTTTAATGTCGGTACTACATATGAATCTATGGCCCAGGACCGATTTAGTGAATTGGGAATCGATGCTTCTCGCGTTGTACCTACTGCGAATGAAAATCGTCCCCGTAATATCGCATTTAACTATATCGTAAAAGCAGAATAATATCGTAAAGGCAGAATAATAATGACACAAGAAAATATCTTAGATACTAAAACCGCTGTATTAGGTGAAGACGGATTAGCAATTCAAGCCGACTGGATAAAAGTTTATCATGTTAATCCCTATTCGAGAGAATTCTCTGGCTCTGATTTAGAATATGTTGCGGAAGGTGTAGGTGTGTCAGCGCACTCTTATTTAGACGCGCCAGACTTGCCCGATTCTGATGATATGGCTGTGCGTCGCAGTGAGGACGGAAGTTATTGGGAAATTGTTCCTGACCACCGTGGAAAAATAGCTTACAACACGCAAGCGGGTGCGCAAGAAGAAGTGGCTGCACTGGGTGAATTACCAGAAACATTAACATTCGAGCAACCGTCCACCGATTTTGATCAATGGGATGGTGAAAAATGGGTAACGGACTTTGAAGCTCAAAAAGTCAGTCAAATTGAGCAGGCAGAACAACAACGTGCTATTTTCCGTCGGCAAGCTGAAGATGCCATCACTGTATTGCAATATGCGGTTGAAACTGAAATGGCATCGGAAGCGGAAAAAGCGCTATTGTTAGATTGGAAAAAGTATTTGGTATTACTGCGTCGGGTTGATGCTTCATCGGCGCCAGATATTGATTGGCCTGAACAGCCGCAAGAATAATATCATTAAAGTTTTATAATCCTCAGATATTAACAAAGCACTGGTTTTTTATCAGTGCTTTGATTAAAGAAATTCGTATAAAAGTCCATATAACTATGAACTCTGATTTGTAAAATTGATTTAATTATCGATTTTAAATTTATTTTCGCCAAAAGTGGAGGGAGGTCAATAAGGATATTTTAAGATGTTGAATATTTTTGACTATAAATAAACATTATTTAATTTGGGGAAGGTATATGAGTAAAAATGATTTTAAAGCTTTTTCTACTAGTAATAATGCTAATGTAGTGAGTCAAGAATGATATGAAGAGAGTAGGGATTTACTGAGTGGGTTTCCACCAAATGATGTTCCCACTCATTTGTTAAATAAAGTATTACGTCAATCGTCAACCATAGCTTCTGTCGTGGCTAATTTTATTGCGGCACAATCTGGTGATGATGTTCTGGATGATGGTGATATAGCTAAACTTACTGCGCAATTAAATCGAGCATTAGAACAAAAAATCACAGCAAAAATTCCCAGTGCCTCATTAACACAAAAAGGTATTGTTCAACTTACCGATGTAATTGGTGATAGTGATACATTGGCAGTGACGCAAAAGTTGATTAAGGAAATAGTCAATTCATTAGTTTTGGGACGATAAGAACGCTAAACCAGACGCCAACGGAAACCTCAAGGTAGCCTCCCCGATAATAGAGAAATCTACCCTGATGGCATATTCTCGACTAATGACGAATCCGAAGGTGCAGAAGTAATAAAAGAGGGAACCGGCATATATCATGTATTAAATATTTTGGGCTATAACGCTGATGGTGGTTGGGGGGTGAATGGGGGCATTTCCGTTCCCCGCGACAACAATAATCTCGAACTGATTTTTGTTGATGATCACGTTCAACCTGACGGCTCTATTATCATTGAGACTTTCCATCGTCAACATGCGCATTTACCGGAGAGATTTCAAAATTGGCGACTCAAATCTATTGATGACAATGGCAACAAGATCTTCTATCAAGATGGAGAGCCTTGTGATATTCCCGATTCCTGCCGCTTAGATATTCGGGTCCAAATGCCAGAAGATTCACTCTGGAACTTGAAACGAAAGAAGTTACAGGAAGAAATGGAGAGTACCGGCGCTTCTAGGTAATAAATGCTTCTGGTAGTAAATTGCAGTAAGACGGGGCCATATATCGGCCCTGTATCTTAAGCCGATGTTGAACATCATTCTCTATTTTTTCATGTCGGTGGTGAGTGATATAACCGCTTGTTTTTGAAACATATGGTTTATATATCGATCTCATAATACCCGATTAATCATTCCACAATAATGGAATAACGGCCATCTTGTGATATCTCAACTTGTTCATTGAATAGCCTTTCTTTTTAAAAGAGAAGCTAAGAAGAAATGCAAAGAAATAATATTTGTCTTATAGGTCGATTATGAGGCAACATAAAAGCGTAAAATCAGAATGATATTTTTGCATAAGTAGGGTTTATCATTGAAACGTAAAGTTATTTTTTGGACAATTCATATTGGGTGTTTCAGTTTAATTGCTCCTTTATCTTCTTTTGCCGCTCCGACCACCTTTGAACAAGCTAAAGTTGAATTGCGTAAACGCATTTACCATGATCAATTTAAGTCAGGAGAAGGGACATTTTATTGTGGTTGCGATTGGCAATGGACAGGTAAGAGCGGTGGACGCGCAATTCTTTCTTCGTGTGGTTATCAAGTCAGGTCACAACAGAATCGAGCTGAACGAATTGAATGGGAACATATTGTTCCTGCCTGGGTTTTTGGGCATCAGCGGCAATGTTGGCAAAATGGAGGGAGGAAGAATTGTGTCTCTTCCGATCCGGTTTTCAGGGCAATGGAATCCGATATGCATAATTTGGCCCCATCAATTGGCGAGGTTAATGGCGATCGTAGTAATTTTGGTTATGGAATGTTACCGAAAAATATGCCAAATGATTATGGTCGTTGTACCAGTAAAGTCGATTTTAAATCTCGTACATTCGAGCCTAGAAATGAAGTAAAAGGGCAGGTTGCGCGGATCAATTTTTATATGCACGATCGTTACAATCTTTCTATGTCCCGTCAACAACAGCAATTATTTATCGCTTGGGATCGTCAATATCCACCGAGTAAATGGGAGCGGGAGAGAGATAATCGAATTGCCGGTGTTATGGGGCATCATAACCCTTTTGTTACCGGTGAACAAAAATGGCAATTGTGGCATAAAAACTCTGCTGCTGGCATTCCCAAAAACGAGCAGAGAACAGGGCAAAGAAATAGTCAAACAGATATCCAGAGACAACGGGTGTTACCTGATGCATCCTCCACAGGATTAATTAAAGGGAATAACAACAGCAAAATCTATCATTTTTCTCATTGTTCAGGTTATAAGGTGATGCAGGAGAAGAACGCGGTCTATTTTAAAACAGAAACGGAAGCAAAAAATGCGGGTTTTCGATTGGCTGGAAACTGTAAGGGTACTTAACAAAACAGATAATTAACTATTTACTCTGTTGTCATCAATAATAATATTGTTGCCATCTGGTGGAGAAGAGTACTTTCAGGTAGTAACTTCTTTGTCGGATGGCAACTGAATGTATCAATACAATAGTAGCCAAATCAATAATGGCTACTATGATGTTAAGTCATTAGCTTATATTAATGAATGCTTATCATTGTAAATATTAAGTCATATTATTCAATGAATTAAGTTTCTGGCAAAAATAAATAAACGATAATGTCGATGATTTTTAATCAAGAGCTTCTGGCGCGTTTGTCATAACTTAGAAATTGTCATTATACTGTCATAATGATTCGTTAGTTTTCACTAAATAGAAATAATGGTGAGTAGTGTTAATGATTGATATTCCGATGATATGCGAACCTGTGGGAGTATCAAAGTCATTAATATATGCGACGGTTTTACCATTGTTTTTCTATGGGGCTGAATAAGCGAAAAGGAGGCGCCTATCTGTTTGAAATAATGTAGTTATTATATCGGTGATATGACACCGGATGGGTGAAAACAACGATAAGGTGATACTGCTATGAGTAGACAGAAAGCAGTGATTAAATCACGTCGAGAGGCAAAACGGATGATGAAAAGGGATTTGCGTCATCATCAATGTTATCAGGATGATAATGTAACCTCTCTGGTACAACTCGGTGGCGTAGAAGCCATTGGTATGGCACGTGATAACCGGGATACTTCGGAAATTTTGCCACGGACTGAAACGCAATGGCGTTATATGCGCGCAATAAACTATAAAAAATTGATTATTGCCAGTGGGGAGGCGGGCTGCGGTAAGACGTTTATCAGTGCGGCAATGGCTGCGGATGCGTTGATTAATAAGGAAATTGATAGGATCATCGTCACCCGCCCTGTATTACAGGCGGATGAAGATCTCGGTTTTTTGCCCGGAGATATGGCTGAAAAATTTGCGCCCTATTTCCGACCAGTTTATGACGTTTTATTAAAACGCATGGGAGCATCATTTCTGCAATATTGCTTACGACCTGAAATTGGCAAAGTGGAAATTGCGCCTTTTGCCTATATGCGAGGTAGAACATTTGAAAACGCATTTGTGATTCTGGATGAAGCCCAGAATGTCACTGTTAATCAAATGAAAATGTTTCTGACCCGGCTTGGGGAAAATGTTACTGTGATTGTAAATGGTGATATAAGTCAATGCGATTTGCCGGTTGGAGTCGTATCAGGATTGCGTGACGCACTGGAAAGATTTTCAGATGATGAAATCGTCAGTGTTATCCATTTTAATCAAGAGGATTGCGTTCGTTCTCAATTGTGCCAGAAAACGTTATTGGCTTATTGTGAATAAATTGCGGAAATACGCCGTTGAGGACTTTTGTAACAGCGCCTCACGGCGTAATCCTTGATTATTCCGCCTATTTTAAATCCTTACCTTTATTGTTTAATTCTGGATATGGATAAACTGGTGATATGACCTTAGTGGCGCTACTTTATTTTCCAGTAATGTGGTTCGGAGCGCTTAAACAGGGGAGCTAAACGGGCGTGTAATGTATGCAGCTCCTGTGTCCACAGGGTCAACGGTATTTGCATCGAATCTTTCGCTATGTTGGCGTGAAAACTTGGCGTATTATTACACAACATCTACGGCTGTAGTACTAGGCCGATTTGTGGGGCTGAGGAATGAACCCCCCACAAATCGGCGCTAATAAACCAGCACCATATTAGGAATAGTGGACCGGGGTTAATCTAACTCCCGCTGCACGTGTTATTTCAGTAATAGTGCTCAATGTCGGATTGCCATTAGCGGATAACGCGCGGTAAATATGCTGTCGGGCAAGACCGGATTTTTTGGCTATCTCACCAACGCCGCCACGAGCCTCAATGATCTGGCGTAATGCAATAAGGAACGCACCAACGCCACCCGGCTCGTAAATGTCTTCTAACGCCGTCTGTAAATAGATTTCAGCGTATGCAGGATCGGCGCGCAACTCTTCAATCATTGCAGTATCGTGATCGATTGAAGCTGGGATATTAGAGTCACCTGCTTCGCAGGCTACTTTCATTTTGATTTTATCTGTCATTTTTTATCCTCACATGAAAATCTTTAAGGTAATTAACGGCTTTGTCTATATCCGTTTGTTGTGAGCCTTTGTTGCCTCCGATGAGTAAGAGGATTATTTGTCCAGCTTCCATCGAATAATAAACGCGGTAGCCTTGCCCGTAATCAATTCGTAATGCCCAGACACCATCCCTTTCAAATTTGTGATCCCCGAAATTTCCGGCACATGCGCGGGATACTTGAGTGTCAACCTTAGCGGCAGCGCGGGGATCTTTTTTTCTAAGTTTTCTTATCCATTCAGTATAAGGAACTTTTTTGTTACCGTCCTGATAACGTAGTGTTGTATAAGGCATTCAGCTGCCCTCATCACAATGACTTATACTTATTGTCTCTTATAAGTTACATCTCATCAAGCATCCATCATGAATTTTTATATTTTATTCCCCGCAGCAGTTGACCGCGTGGCTTGACTGGAAGCTGAATTGGCGGTACTGCGTGAAATCGTGGGTGAACATGCCCGCCGCGAATAGCAAGGAAAATTTTCATTTTTTTAATTCACGAAAAAATAAATTTGTAACAAAATGTTACAAACTCAAGAGAAATTGAATTATCGTCAATCGCATTTCTTCGATTTTAAAAACCTCGTTTTAAGTGATGTTGCGGATAATATCCGTATCGTTGATTCCCTCACCCACGAATTTTAGTAGGAGAGGGGATCAAGCGAATATAAATATATAAGGTTCTTAATCGTCGCTATCCATCACTTCATGACGCAGGACATGATAACCTTCCTCATCAAAGCCATGTCTCCAGTAAGGAATGGCATATAGCTGGTGGCGTTCATAGCCTTTTTCTCGGCGAATATAGCGACGAATTTCTTTTACCAGCTTATCTTCACCGGCAAGCCAGAAAGTGACATCTTCTGTTGGTAATGACCAGGATTTGAATTCAGATACGATTTTGTCAGTTATTTCAACATCACCGGTGATCCAGTGAACCGCTATTCCAGCCGGTTTTTTTAATTCCTGAATATCTTGCTCACTTTCGATACGAATAATGATCTGCCCGGTCGCGTCTGGTTTTACTGTTTCCAAGAGCGCGGCAATAGCAGGCAGGGAACTTGGGTCGCCAGCCATATAGTAGTGGCTGACTTTTGGTAGTAATGGATCTGGGCCGCCGGGGTTAGTGATACCGATCCAGTCACCGATTTTAGCGCTATAAGCAAATTCCACCGCCGGGCCGCCATTGTGGTGTAATGCGAACTCAATATCGATCTCTTTTTGTTCGGTGCGGATGGCGCGAACCGAGTAAGTACGGACAATGGGACGCAGTTCACTCGGTGGCCATATTGGGCCTTCTGGGGATAAAGTCGGTAATACCGGTTTGGTCTGCCCCGGAAGCGGTAAGAATATCTTTAGGTGCCCGCCTTCACATTCAGTGGGGTAACTATCCAGACACTCGCTGGTGAAAGTAATGCTGCGCATATTAGGTGTTACGTCGAAAATATTTTTTACCTGAACAAGCCTCGGTGGTGCAGGACGGTAAATATTTTTTTCTTCAATTGTGCTATTAGTCACGTAAAATTCCTCTGGAAAATTTACCGAAGGTTATTGTCTGATAAAGCCAAAGTTAGTGTAACAGCAATTAGAGAAAATGATAATTATTATCATTCAACAAATTACGTTGCTGTCGATAATGGAATTTATCCGCCTTTTTCAATCCAGTGAAAATTGAATTTCTACCTCTGTACCGCCATGTTTTCGATTCTTTATCTGTAATTGTCCACCCAGGATAGAAACTCTATCTTGCATAATAGCCATGCCAAATTTGTTTTTATTAGCGGAGTCCAGATTGATACCCTGACCGTTATCACTAACAACTGTAATAATTTTGTCATCAATAGGGTAAATGCGGACACTGATCCAATTGGCGTCGGCGTGCTTATAACAGTTGTTCAAACACTCCCTAATGATTTGTATCAAATGCTTGCTGTAACTGTCAGGAATGTGCTGATGTGTCAGGCGGTAATTGAATTCAATGTTGAAGCCTAGACGGTGGTTAAATTCATTAATCAAGTCCTGTAAAGATTCTTGTAGATTACATTGAGGTTGTTCATTCCTGAAAGTTGCCAGTAATTCTCTTAGCTGGCGATAGGCAATATTCAACTCATCTTTAATCATATTCAGCGAGGTTAAACTTTGCTTGGGTAAATTATCACTGCCGATATATAGGCAATTAACTTGAATCTTAAGGAAAGAGAGGGATTGAGCAATGGAATCGTGGAGTTCACGGGAAATAGCGGCTCTCTCTGCGGCTAACACACTCTGGTGTTGGCATTGGAGCTGATTTTCCCGTAATAGTTTATTTGTCATTAAAGTTACCACATCTTGAACCAGACTTTTTTCATCGGGAGTAAGATCACTATTTCTGTGTGTTTTTATCCAGAGTGTCCCATAGTTATCAATATTGTCATCTAAATTCCATCTCGTAATAAGCGGCATATCGAAATAGGGGCATTGATGAGGATTACGGAAGGAATATTCTTGTTGTGATGGATAAAAGATGATTTTGGCTTCACAGAAAGGGATCAGGCGATTGAGGTGGGAAAAAATCTCCTGAAGCTTTTCAGGTAGCAGTTTACAATTTTGCAGTTTGAAATGGCTTTGACAGAGAAAATCCAAATAGCCATTTTTTTGTTTCAGGGCGTTAATTTCTGCTTTGTATCTTGCATGTTGCCATTCTTTAATAGGAGCAGAATTATGTACCACTTTTATCAGGAAGTAGACATTTGTAATGCTTAACATTATCAATAACGGTAAAATTAAATCTGGGATCGACGGTTTGTTAATCAATAACAGTATAAAAAGTAAAAATAAATTTATAATAGAGTTGATTACAAACAGTTTTTGATTTTTGAAGATGGAGTTATTTGAGCTTGTTTTCATCAGGCTAAGATTCCGTTCTGCAATACTGATGAAAACTTTAGCTCAATTTATTAAATAGTGTTAATAATTACTTCAATTTCATACCGGCTGCTGTCATTAACAGGCGAAATAGTGTGGAAACAGCAAAAAGAGCCATCACACTGCATAACCAGATCATTGCCATCCAACCTATCCGTTTCCATACAGAAGGGCGTGGCGTGTTTTGATTAATGGTAGCCTTGTTCATGATTAACTTTCCCCCGAAAAACGTAGTAGCTCCAATAGGTGTAAACCAGGATCACTGGGATGATAAGTAGAGCGCCGACCAGCATAAAACCTAAACTTTGTTGTGGCGCCGCCGCCGCTTCGTAGCTAATTGCCGGTGGGATCAAGTTAGGCCAGATACTGATGCCTAATCCACTGTAGCCAAGGAAAACTAACAATAGCGCTGATAGAAACGGTGTGTAATGAGTCTGACGTTTGATTGAATGTAGTAGTTTCCAGCCCGCCCAGACCACTAATAGCGGCACAGGGAGGAAGAACAACAGGTTAGGCAGACTGAACCAACGTGCAGCGATGGTCGGATGAATGAATGGCGTCCATAAACTGATAATGGCGATAACTGTCAGCATCAGAAAAATGAGCGGACGGGCGATACGGTACATCTCTTGTTGTAAGTGACCTTCGGTTTTCATAATTAACCAGCCACAGCCTAACAAGGCGTAAGCAACTACTAGTCCAAAACCACAAAATAAGGGGAAGGGTGAGAACCAATCAAAATAGCCGCCGGCGTAGGCTCGGTTTTCCACCGGGAATCCTTGAATAAAGGCGCCCACCACCACGCCTTGAACAAACGTCGCCATCACAGAGCCGCTGATAAAAGCTTTGTCCCAGATATGACGATGCTCAGGCGCGCTTTTGAAACGAAATTCAAAGGCGACGCCACGGAAGATCAGGCCAAATAACATTAATGTCAGGGGAATTGTTAATGCATCAAGTATAACGGCATAAGCCAAAGGGAAAGCACCGAATAAACCTGCGCCGCCAAGCACCAGCCAGGTTTCGTTGCCATCCCACACCGGCGCAACGCTGTTCATCATTAAATCACGATCCTTATCACTTTTAACCGTGGGATAGAGCAACCCAATCCCAAGATCAAAACCATCCATGACAATGTACATCATGATGCTGAACACAATGATGATGAACCAGATTAACGGTAGATCAATACCCATTGTTTAACTCCTTTTTGGGACCTTTGCGGATAAGTTTCATCATATAGGCGTAACCCACACCAAATACCGAGCTGTAAACCGCGATGAAAAGCAACAAACTGATGCTCATATGGATTTCACCGTGTGCGGATACCGCATCTTTGGTGCGTAACAGACCATAAACGACCCACGGTTGACGGCCGATTTCGGTAGTAAACCAACCGGCAAGAATGGCGATCAGGCCGGAAGGCGCCATCAGGAATATAAAACGCAGGAAGGTTTTTGACTGATAAAGTCGTTTTTTATAGCGCAACCAAAGCCCCCAAAAACCAGCAACTATCATCAACATACCGAGGCCGACCATCACTCTGAATGACCAGAAAACCATAAGCGCGTTTGGTCTGTCTTCCGGCGGAAACTCCTTAAGAGCAGGAACCTGCTTATCTATACTGTGAGTCAGAATCAGACTGGCGAGATAAGGAATTTCGACGGCATAACGCGTCTCTTCCCGTTCCATATCCGGAATACCAAACAGGATCAGCGGAGTCGCTTCGCCGGGAAGATTTTCCCAGTGGCCTTCCATTGCCGCGACTTTGGCGGGTTGATGCTTGAGTGTGTTAAGACCGTGAGCATCCCCAATCAATGCCTGTAAAGGCGCAATAATCAGGATCATCCACATCGACATGGATAGCATTTTTTTCATTGCTGTCGAGTCATTGCCTTTTAATAAATGCCATGCCGCCGAAGCTGCAACAAAGAATGCCGAGGCGAGGAAGGCCGCAGTAGACATATGAGCCAGGCGATATGGAAAGGAAGGATTAAATATCACGGCCAGCCAATCGACGGGGACCACCTGATTATTGACAATTTCGTGGCCTTGCGGGGTTTGCATCCAACTATTGGAGGCCAGTATCCAAAAAGTGGAGATCAAAGTACCTAGCGCAACCATAAGGGTGGCGAAGAAATGTAATTTTTCACCTACACGATTCCAGCCAAATAACATCACGCCGAGAAAGCCCGCTTCAAGAAAGAATGCGGTCAGTACTTCGTAAGTCAGTAACGGGCCGGTGATCGAACCAGCAAAATCAGAGAAAAAACTCCAGTTGGTGCCGAATTGGTAAGCCATAACCAGACCAGAAACCACGCCCATTCCGAAGTTAACGGCAAAAATTTTCGACCAAAAATGATATAGCTCTTTGTAATCGGTATTCCGAGTTTTCAGCCATAATCCTTCCAGTACGGCTAAAAAACTGGCCAACCCGATAGTAATTGCCGGAAAGATAATGTGAAACGAGACGGTAAACGCGAATTGAATTCTGGCCAGTTCCAAGGCGCTTAAACCAAACATGGTGACCTCTTATTTTTAGTTTGAATAAAGGCAGGAAATGTATACGGGTAAGTAAAGCATGAAAAAAATAACTATAATAGTGACAGTTTTCTGTATATTAACTATAACAGTTTGCGGAAGAGGTCTGAATTGATGAAGCGTTATGAACAATTTGCCAGGCAAATTCTTCAACATATCGAAGATGGTACCTGGCTGGTGGGAGATAGATTACCTTCGCTGAGAGAGTCAGTGAAGTTATCAGGTTTGAGTTTAATGACCGTTGTTCAATCTTATCAATTATTAGAGAGTCAGGGATGGATCGTTTCTCGTCCTCAATCGGGTTATTACGTCGCTAAACGTTTGCAACCCTTTGCCGCCGCAAAAGGGGGAAAGCGATTACATTTAAGTGAAAGCGTGGAAATAAGCGCTTCTATTTTTGATGTATTACAGGCGTGTAAAGATCCTGCGATTATTCCGTTTGGTTCAGCATTCCCGGACCCATCCTTATTGATTCAACCTAAACTTTCCAAAGCGTTAGCGGCTGCTGCCAGGCGAATAGCGCCGCATAGCGCTTTAGCCAATTTACCGCCGGGAAATGATAAGTTACGCCGTAACATATCACGCCGTTATGCCATGCATGGTATTCATGTCTCTCCTGATGAAATTGTCATTACCGCTGGTGCGATGGAATCACTGAGTTTTAGTTTACAGTCGGTGACGGAGCCGGGTGATTGGGTGGTGATTGAATCACCGGCTTTTTACGGCGCTTTGCAGGCCATTGAGCGTTTGCGCTTGAAAGCGGTAGCCATCAAAACTGATCCACAAAATGGTATTGATTTGGATGCGCTGGAGGAGGTGATTCAGAAATACCCGATAAAAGCTTGTTGGTTAATGACTCACTTTCAGAACCCGCTAGGGGGAACGATGTCCGCTGACAGTAAATTACGGCTGGTGCATATCCTGAACTGTAATCAGGTGGTGCTGATTGAAGATGATGTTTATGGTGAACTCTATTTCGAGCAGCAACGGCCTGTACCGGCGAAAGGGTTGGACAGTGAAAACAACTTTATGCATTGCTCTTCGTTTTCTAAATGTCTGGCGCCGGGATTTCGGGTAGGTTGGGTTGCAGCAGGAAAACATGCCAAAAAAATCCAACAGCTACAAATGATGAGTACCGTTTCTGCCAGCATGCCGACGCAATTGGCAATTGCTGATTATCTTGCGGAAGGGGGATATGACAACCACTTACGCCGCCTTCGTCGCACATTGGAGCAACGTCAACACCTGATGTTACGAGCGATTGGTGACTATATGCCCGATTCAGTAAAAGTGAATTGCCCTAAAGGTGGCTATTTTCTCTGGTTGGAATTTGAGCCTCTGTTCAGTGCACAGCGGCTTTATCAACTGGCATTGGCAGAAGGGATCAGCATTGCACCCGGGAGTATGTTTTGTACCAGCGAACAGTTTAACCATGCCTTTCGTCTGAATGCCTCTTTTGATTGGAACCAGAAAATGGAACATGCTATGCAAACATTAGGCAATATTTGCCATAGTTTACTGTCTGAATGTGGAAAGGCATAACGATGCGGGTTTCTGGCTATAGTTGTTTAGTGATTTATATAGATAAGAGCCAATACCTTCAGAGTGTTTAATTAAGAAAAATTGGGTACATCTTGTTGACATGCTCTTTTTAGTGCTTATCATGGATATACAGTAAGTATATCCCTGTATGAGGAACATTTTATGGTTCAAACAACGGTATTTAAAAGCAATCGTTCTCAGGCAGTCCGGCTTCCTAAAGCTGTCGCTTTTCCGGAAGATGTGAAGTGGGTTGATGTTATCGCTGTAGGCCATACTCGCATAATCACTCCGGCTGGTGAATCTTGGGACAGTTGGTTTGATGGCCCTAGTGTTACGGCCGATTTTATGGTAGAACGCGAGCAGCCGCCAGTACAAGAGCGAGAGGGATTCTGATGCTGAAATACATGCTTGATACCTGTATTTGCATCTACACTCTCAAGAACCAGCCCCAGAGAGTGCGCGAAGCTTTTCTGCTCCATCACGATCAGTTGTGTATTAGCACGGTGACATTGATGGAGTTGATTAAAGGCGCAGAGAAATCGGGAAATCCAGAAAGCAATATGAAGATTATTGAGGGATTCGTTGCTAGGTTGAGGGTATTGGATTTCGACAGTAAGGCTGCTGTGCATGCCGGTCAGATTATCGCAGAGCTTGAACGGGGCGGTTTACGTATAGGGGCTTATGACAATCAAATAGCAGGGCATGCCAGAAGCCAAGGGTTGATTATCGTGACTAATAATGTGCGCGAATTCGAGCGAGTTCCTGGCCTTCGCGTTGAGAACTGGGTCAACGAAAAATAATTACTGTGGTTTATCGCGGATTCAATGAACTTTATGGTGTCCACGACCTTTTTGCAGACACCATTTTGGGGTTATTTCACCACATTATTCTATACAAAGCGCTCTTACATTACTTCCTTTCTTTCTTCGAGTGGTCATACTGTCAATCCAATCTTCTAATGATACCTTCTGTGCTTTCTCGAATGCAGGTCTTACATTTACCCATGATTCGTATCTTAGGTTATATTCTGCTTGTGGCAGGAAGTAATGAGATTTGAATTCGATAAGACCTTTATCATCTTCGTAAGCGACGATTGAAAACTCAGACCAATATAAGAAGAATGAAACGCCACCTCTTGGTGATGTAGCAAGAACACTTTGTACGAAATTGGATTGAGTTTGTCTTCTACCTGCATAGGATAATGCTGCGATAGCTAATTGTCTCAGCGGGGTTTTCATCTGCTCTTTCTCTTGACTAGATAATCCTAAGAAGTTTTCCAGGAAAGAGTTGATCAAAACATCTGCATCATGGCTTTTTTGAATAACATTTTGTACGCTTGTTGACAGCAAAGAAAGGAATGGAACGCCAGATAACTCTTCTGTAAATGAGAAGAAATTCTTTTTATTACCCTGGCCTTGAGGATCTAAAGGATTATAGCCTGAGACTGCACGGCACATATTAATAACAGTTTGCAAGCCTTCGGTAATGCTTAACGGATTTTTAGATGATGTGGAAGAGTCTTTTGCAAGCTGTGTATAATCTCCTGTAGCTGCGCCATTAGCCGGGCTCTGTACATCGGAATAATCGCCAGCATCAGGAGAATCCATAATAATATTGTCTGAGCGTTCCCAATCGTTAAGGAGTCTTGTTCCTCCTTTTTCAATATGTTCTATCCATTCTTGGGCTTTTTTAACTGCATAATCAGGATTATTTAAGATATGTTCCATGATTTTTATCCTTAATAGATTTATTAAGTTAGGGATTGAATGTTAGGGTACTGTTGAAAATAGGGAACAATGTTTAACCCTATTATTAACAGTGAGATAAATCGATAATCATGTACTTAATATTACTGCTTTTTTAGCTTGGTAATTTTTGTTTTAAATTTTTGTTAACGAATGTTAAATATATTTTTTTGCAAACTAAGTATATCCATAGATGGATATTTTTCACTATCAAATATTAAGGGTATGTAATTTAACTTATTCCTCACGGATAAATGGTTGTTTATGTGATATTTTCATATATTGTATTTTTATTGAGTTTAATAGTTTTATTGAATAACTATAATGAGAATAATCTCAGAACATATTGGTAATGATGTTATTGATATAAATCAATTAATCTACTTATAGAAAGCTTTCAGTTTATGCTTTCGTTTTGGTTGTCATACAATCGATTAAATATTCTATGGTTATCTTATCTTCTTTCTCCAATACCGATCTTGTCATTTCCCATATTTTCTGGCTGAGATTATATTCTGCCTGGCAAAGATTATAATGAGATGTAAATTTAATCGTACCTTTGTTATCTACTTTCTTTATTGTCAATACAAAAGAATAGAGTAAGAGTGACACTCCATTTGGGGTTTTAGCCAGAGCATATTGTACCAGGTTGGATTTTTTTTCCTTCTGATCGGCATATGATAAAGCGGTATCAATCAACTTTTTCAAATAAATCTTAAGGGTAATTTTATCTTGAGGAGATAATCCTTGGAAGACTTTAATAAAAGAATCGATCAAGACATCTGTGTCATGGCTTTGTTGAGTAATCGTACTTTTGTCTGCCCATAGTAAAGAGAGAAAGGGAACCTTTTCTATTTCTTCGGTGAATGCTATGAACTTCTCCGCATTGCCATTACCTTCTGGTTCCAATGGATCATAGCCTGATGCGACTCGACATAAATTGATGATAGTTTGCAGCCCCTCAGTGACACTGACTGGATATTTATTTGATGTGGCTGATTTCTTTGCGAATAGTGTGTATGTATTTGTCGCTGCTACACTGGCTGGACTTTGTATATCAGAAAGATTCTCAATTTCTAGGAAACGAATAAAAATGTTATCTGAATGTGGCTGCGTTTTAGAATATTTTTCTCCTCTGTGCTTAATGTATTCTATCCACTCCTGAATATCTTTAATTTTATGATCAGAATTTTTTAATATATCTTTCATGGTTGCTTTCCTTTGTGGATTTATTAGATAAGCAATTGATTTTTTTATTCAACCTGAGTTCTGGGTTCAGAAACTATAATTTATTTTATATCAATAATATATGGCTTTGTTTATGTGATAAACATATGCTCCTGAAAACCGATAACATCTTAATCGATGGATAAAAATATATATCTAATCTTTTAATAATAGTGTAAAAATGTAGTATGTAAAGTCTATTTCAATAAAATTTGTGAGGTTTTTATTGAATAATCCTACATTATACTATTCTACTATTTATTTTTTTATTTTCTAATAATGCATTTTATTATTAATTATTTGTCGATTTATTTTGATTCATATTTATTAGGTGAAAATAATTACAAGTGAAAATTACGATCAAATATATTAACTTATTGGTTGGAATTTTTGTTGTTGTATGGTTCATCTTATTTATTCTGTTGCTGGGTGTATGGCATTGCTTAAAGAATATAATGTGGTTTTATTGTGTAGGTAATTATCGGTTCTGTTTTTTGGAATGGATTTATTATTTTTGCGAGTTATCACTGTTAAACTTATATTTAATATCAGTATATCTTGATGAAAGATGGGGTAATGATAAAACATTAAGATATTATATTAATTAATGGGAGTCGGTGATAAATAAAAACAACTCCAATTTTATCGATAATTTTAATAACCTTCTGAATCAACAGAAGGTTTTAAATTAAATTTGGATGAGTTCAAAAATGTATCTGGATACCGCGGATGTTTTCTCCACTTAGTAAGCAATATTTGCATTCAATCGGTTGTTATGAAGGAGTTGTCGAGGATTCCAGTGATAAAAGCAGCTATTTTACATTGAATATCGCTATCGATGGTTTTTAATCTTAATAAAGGAATGCCTGCTTTTATCAGAATGGCATTTTTTACATTGTCACGTTCAGACTGTTGAGCAGTATCATGATAATAACCATCCACCTCAATGACTCCCAAAGGAGATTTCCCCATTTTGAAGTAGAGAACAAAATCACAACTGGCTCTATTTCTCATAAATTCCAATTCATGCGGAATAAATGTGTTGTTTTTCAGTGAAACCAGTTGAATCAGGTCAATCTGCTGATGATATTTAATTGAATTGAACCTTTCCTGAGCTAGGGTTTCGCGTAGCAGTTGGGCAACAATTTGTTCCGATTTGAATCTGGAATCACTTGTACGCAACTTGGCATTTAGTTTTTCTAATGATTTGTCATATTCGTCATAAAGCAGATCAAAGGCAGAAATGACAGGGCTATCATGAAGTTGTTTGGTATCTGCATAATATCTGATATAGCGAATCAAAGCAGCAATACTTTGGTTGTTCTTGGTAAATACATTATCCCCGGTCACCAGCGTAAATTTGTTTTTGGCACGGGATACAGCCACATTGATTAGATGCGGATCATCAACGAAAGAAATTTTCTTTTGGCTATCCCACTTCTTGTCTAAAACAGTGGAGAAAATAATCTCATTACACTCTCGCCCTTGGAATTTATGTGTTGTGGCCTTAATCATACCTTCCGGCAGGTGCTCCTGAGAAAGGTTGATCTGATTATTATAAGGAGCAATATAGCCTATATCATGGTTTGCTTCCCATCCGATTTTATTTAGCGACTCCAACTCTCGCAGGTTAGATAAGTTTCTGGTGTGATTTCCTTTGGCGGTGGTAATTAGTGATAATGCCTTTTCACCGTTGTCATGTGTCATCGGGATGAGTTGATTATCATAAAACTGTTTGTTGCAGAATTGAATGATTTTTGGATGGCATCGGTAGTGCTCTTTGAGTAAATTGATGGGGATATTATTCTGAAAAATCCCGATAAAAGAGTCCAGAAGGCTATATTTTACGCAGTCGTAAAATTCATCTGGTGGCGTAATTTGGAGTTTCACTGGGACATGTGGTAATTGTTTTCTATCCCCGACAATAATGATATTTCTAGCACAGCCGAGACCTAGAATACCTGGAATAATGTCCTGTTGTGAAGCTTCATCCATAATTACATAGTCGAGCAAAGCGCCTCTGGCGATAGAATTAATGATAGAATGCGTACTGCTGCTAATAATAGGAAAGCGTCGTGTAAATTCACTAAATCTTTTACGATAATCTTGTGCACTGAAAGTAGACTGGTGGTGAATGTGCTGACGTAGATGATTTTTAAGATACTTCATCGAACTATCTGTTAGATTGTTCAACAATTGTTTAAAATTGTGGTTCCGTAGCTCTTGCTTATACTTATCTAGTAGCTTTGTTTTTTGATGCAACATATTTTCATAATAGGAGAATTGTAGAGAGTAAATGAACTCCTTACGTTTCTCCCAATCATTTAGAAATTTGGTACGTACTATTCTGAAGTTAAGTAAGAGCTGAATTCTGTTTGCAAAAGAAATACGCCGCATTGCAAGATAGTTTAAATAAGCAAGTAGGTCGGTTGTTTTTTGTGGTGGTAACTTATATTTCTCTAATATTTTTGGCTTTGTTGTTAAATTTTCATTTTGCCACTGCTTTAGATATTGTTTTTCGATGGATAATTCATCGATTTGTGCCTGTAGAAGTGCTATCTGATTTTGAGCTTTGAGATGCAATTTTAATTTGTTTAGTGTTGAATTAATAGCCTGAATATCAGTGGTATGCTCAATTTGTCCTGTAAGGGAGGATTGCCCGGTTTCAAAGAACAGATTTCTATTATCGGAACTCCCTAATTTGGCAACCAGATAACCTAGTCCCACTTTGGATAATTTTTCATATACATTCTCTACCGCAGAGTTGTTATTGGACAATATAGCCACTGTCTTTTGATTTAACAAAATATTGGCAATGATGTTTAATATGGTTTGCGTTTTCCCTGTTCCCGGTGGTCCCTCAATAATGCTGATCTGGGAGGAAAATGCGTGTTCAACAGCTTTTAACTGACTTTCATTTACTCCAAAGGGATAAATAAAATGTTGAGTCGGCTTCCGAGTTTGATTTTTACCAAAACAATAAGCATGTAGCGCCGTATCAGGATGGGGAGTGATTTTTTCCATTTGGCGTAGCACGTTCTCAGCAATGAGCTTGTCATTTCCTTTGGTATGGTTGATACGTGCTTTTGCCACAGCGATAAAATAGTCAAAAACCGCTTCATTCATGATGTTCGTTGCGGAAATAATTTCAATCTTATCCGTTTTCATGACATAAGGTTTGTTACTTCCGGGATAATAGATGACGGTAAACCTATTGCCGTAGGTTTCTGCACTTTCAATAGCCGTGATAATGGATTGACCATTTATTATTAGAAGATTTCCTTTCGTGGCTTTTGTGGGGATGACCGCACATCTTGTCATTGGCAGAGTATATTTTTTTCCGGAAGCAAAATAGCTGGTAAGCATCAGTTCATTGTTCTTGTCGTTATACCAAATTTTCCAGTCAGCTATCTGCTTGGTTTTGTCTTGTTTATCCATATAAACGGAAACCATGTCATATCGTCCATAAGAAATGTTTCATAATCCTTTAATATACTCAATGATGGTATGAATTAGAAGCTAAGCAAAGGTATGAACTGGTGAAAATCCTACGATAGGAACGCAAGTTTATTTTGCACATCCTTATGCTTCTTGGGAACGCAGAGTGAATAAAAACACAAATGGATTGATTTGTCAGTATCTTCCAAAGAGCACAGATTTTTCATCGGTGATAGAACAGGAAATAAGATTCGTATGAATAAACTAAATAATTGCCAACGTGAGACACTGGGGTATAAGACACCTAATGAGTTATTTTTAAATAAAGCAAGTTATTTTATAGTATAGGTAAAATTATTTGCATTTATTATGTGAATGTAAGAAAACGAATAATTACAATTAAAGATTACGTTCAATTATATTAACTTATTGGTTAAAATATTTTTGTTGTATGTTCATCTTATCTATTCTACCGTGAAGAGCATATACCTAATAATATAATATGGGTTTATTATGTGGATAATTATTGTTTTTATTATGGTGAAATAAATGTTATTAAAAATATTTTCGAGATGAAATGGATGAAAAAGAGTTACTTTCATATATTAGATGAAAATGGTTTTAATATATGTCTGGTTTTAGGTGGTTTTGTTTTTCATTGCTATCAGTTATAAAAATAGTTATCAATTTAAGTTGTAAGAATGTTCCATTATTATTTTTCTAGGCTAGACTATGATTGAAGTGAGTTTTTGAGAGTGGTTTACAGTAGTTCAATATATTTTTTATAAAATAATATTATTTGATTTTGGAGGGTATATGAGTCCCAAGAATGATTTTAAATCTTTTTCTATTGGTAATAATGCTAATATAGTGAGTCAAGGAGAGTATGAACAAAGTCCAAATTTAAAGACCGGATTTCCACCGGATAATATTACTGTTCATTTACTTAATAAGGTATTACGTCAGTCGTCGGCAATAGCCTCTGTTGTGGCTAATTTTATCGCGACATATTCCGGCAATGATGTTTTGGATGATGGGGATATCGTTAAACTCGCTGCCCAATTAAATAGCGCGTTAGAACAAAAAATTGCAACCGAAGTACCAAATGCCTCGTTAACACAAAAAGGTGTTACTCAGCTTACAGATAAAACCGGCAATAGTAATACTCTTGCGGTAACACAGAAGCTCGTTTCTGATGTAAATGATAATGCTAATAACCGATTGGCAAAAGATCAAAATGGCGCAGATATTCCTGATAAGAAAGCATTTGTGGAAAATCTCAATTTAGAAGTTATTAGTACAAAGCCGGTTGTTGTTGGGACTAATACAGCTTCTACAATCGATAATTTTGATAACATTCCTCAGAATTCGACATATTTTGGCTATCCAGTAGGACTAAATGGCCCAGGTATACATGGGCCAGGAATGAGATTTTCAGGAGGGTATGGGACCTTTAAGGCTTATGAGCTGATGATTCACTCCTCATACTTGCCGAAGAGCGAATTATACTATAGAACGCACAATGGTGACGGTAACATCAATAAATGGAATCCGTGGTACAAAGTCTGGTCAACAAGCAACGCCAAGCCGGATACTAATGGCAACTTAAAAGTCTCCAGCCCAGTGGTAGATATTCATCCAGATGGAACTTACCAGTTAACTCGCGAAGCGGAAGGGGTGACGGTCGAGCGGATAGAGACAGGAAAATATCGTATCAGCGGCTGCAATGGTTTTGCTAAAGATGGAGAGTGGGGAATTCATGGTGGCACCATTGTTCCGGCAGACAGCAACGGGTTAAATCTGATTTGGGTTTGTGAGTCGGTAGACCCATCTAGTGGTGATATAACCATCGAATGTTATCATCGTCAAAATAGAGATGCGCCGATATTTGCTCAAAATAAGCGAGTTAAGAGTATTAATGGTGATGGGGAAGTTATTTATTACCATGATGGTGAGTTATGCGATATTCCTGATGGTCGAGTAATTAATGTTCGAGTGCAACTGCCGGAAAAACCACAGGAATAATGCAATTGGAAATAGGCGGTTTTTTCTGACTAGCCGGTTTTGTAAAGAATTGCGCATACAAGTTATCATGCTCCCCACCACTATTGGGGCAGGCCCAAACATATAACATTGCAACATTTACGGACTCGCTCTTAAGCAAGTCCGTACGAAGTAGTTGAATCAATCACTAACACCTATCTGTTTCATAAGCACAGAATCGTCCCAGAAGAGATACTCTTCATCCATAACCCCTTGTTTGTTCCAGTGTCCGAGTGTCGCCATAGGGAGGTGATACGCCTTACCTGTAGGTTTAATAACCTTACCATCTGGGAGAACCATAGGTTTCGTAAATGTTCCATCTGTAAATCCCGTAACAGCGGTCCATTCCGCATCAGCGGTACCAAACCGTACCGGGTGCTCTGTGATTCGGTTATCAGGAGCAAATGTCCACATATACTTCAGATCGTCAAGATGCTGTCGAATACCCTTAGTAGTATGACCATCAGGGTAGTGAACAATAATGTTCATGGCATGGCTCTTATGTAGATCCCACCATCTTTGGTCTGTATAGACACGGAAATCAAGATCGTCAAAGTTAGCCAAATTTCTTTCCAGAGCTTTGGGCATCCCTTTGATTTTAGGTGCTGGTTGATCTACTTTGGTGCCGGGCCAATTATTTTGCACCGCAAGCGCTACCGGGCTGGCAGTAAGCAGTAGAAGCGTGAATAACGATAACCTCTTGTGACTTTTCATGGTCTTTCCTCTTTGTTAGTACTAAAGGAACTAAAAGATTGTTTTATAAAGATTTAAGTATTTTTGGACTCCTTTATTAGATTAAGTTAAAAATGATTGTTCATTGGCTTGTTTGAACTTTGACTAGATTTTGACTAGATAGAGAAGAACCACCCAAAACAACGTAATTTAATAGGATAAGTGACTAAACGGACTCACACCGGATAACTATCGTATAGAAAGTCATCAGTAAAAACATACTACGCCTAATAGAAAAGCATGTAAATAGTCACATAAAGTAATTATAACCATTAAAAACAAAATGGCTCGGATTAGCCGTTTTTACACCAAAACCGGCTTCTATATGAAAACAAAAATCCACGCAACTGCGTGGATTTTAAGAGTTTTAATCAGTCTCAGAGATATCTTGCGATGTTGTCAGAGATGAAAAGTCAATTAGACGTTAAACAAGAAGTTCATCACATCGCCATCTTTAACGACATAATCCTTACCTTCTGAACGCATTTTACCGGCCTCTTTTGCACCTTGTTCACCTTTGTAAGCGATGAAATCTTCAAAAGAGATGGTTTGTGCACGGATAAAACCTTTTTCGAAATCAGTATGGATCTTCCCGGCTGCTTGTGGCGCGGTTGCGCCAACTGGGATAGTCCATGCCCGAACCTCTTTCACGCCGGCAGTGAAGTAAGTTTGCAGATTCAGTAACTGATAACCCGCGCGGATAACGCGATTTAAACCGGGTTCTTCCAGGCCAAGTTCAGCCATAAACTCTTCGCGTTCATCATCTTCCAGCTCCGCGATATCCGCTTCTACCGCGGCACAAACCGGAACGACCACCGAACCTTCTTTTTCTGCGATCGCACGAACAGCATCCAAATGTGGGTTATTTTCAAAACCCTCTTCGTTGACGTTAGCGATGTACATGGTGGGTTTCAGCGTCAGGAAACTCAGATAACGGATAGCCGCTTTCTCTTCGGTGCTGAGATCCAACGCCCGCAACATACCCGCTTGTTCCAGATGAGGCAGACATTTTTCCAGTACTGCCAATTCTGCTTTGGCATCTTTATCGCCGCCTTTGGCCCTTTTTTGGACACGATGAATGGCTCGTTCGCAGGTGTCCAGATCGGAAAGGGCTAGTTCGGTATTGATGATCTCAATATCAGCAGCAGGATCAACTTGACCGGAAACGTGAATGATGTTGTCGTTGACGAAACAGCGCACAACATGGCCGATAGCTTCTGTTTCACGAATGTTGGTCAGAAACTGGTTGCCCAAACCTTCACCTTTTGATGCGCCTTTTACCAGACCCGCGATATCGACGAATTCCATTGTGGTCGGTAGGATTCGCTGAGGTTTCACAATTTCCGCCAGTTGTTCAAGCCGTGGATCTGGCATAGGGACGACACCGGTATTGGGTTCAATAGTGCAGAACGGGAAGTTTGCTGCTTCGATACCTGCTTTAGTCAGCGCATTGAATAATGTTGATTTTCCGACGTTAGGCAGGCCGACGATACCGCATTTGAATCCCATGATTTTCACCTTAAATTACTTATAAATCAAAAGGCTGTGTTAGCCTGTTTGATGAGTCAAAAAAATTGGCGCCATTATACACGGAATGGCGGGCTATCACGATCTTACAGACAAGATTTATCGATTCCATGTCATTAAGCGCCGGCTTTGAAGCTATGTAAGCGATTGATTGCCTTATTCATATCTTGTTTCATCAGGATATCAGTACAACGCAGCGCTTCATCAATTGCGTCATCGATCAGCTTTTGTTCACTGGCTGGTGGTTTGCCTAGCACAAAGCCAACCACTTTATTTTTGTCGCCGGGATGGCCGATACCGATACGTAAGCGGTGAAAGTTAGGATTATTGCCAAATTTATTCTGAATATCTTTCAAGCCATTATGACCGCCATGACTGCCACCCAGTTTCATTTTTGCCACTCCTGGCGGTAAATCGAGTTCATCATGGGCCACCAGAATTTCATCCGGTTGGATACGGTAGAAAGAGGCGAGGGCAGCGACAGATTTACCACTGAGATTCATAAATGTCGTCGGAACTAACAGACGAACATCGTGACCGCAGATATTGATCCGGGCGGTGTAACCAAAAAATTTACTCTCTTCTTTTAGTGACTGATTGTGGCTTTGAGCGAGCAGGTCAACATACCAGGCTCCGGCATTGTGTCTGGTTTGGGCATATTCAGCACCAGGATTAGCCAGACCGACGATTAATTTTATGTTACTCACTATTTTTCTTCACTTTTGGCATAAAACAAAAAGAAGGCTAGTGTACCTGCCGGGTGCGACGAGTACAAAGTTCAGTTTGATTATTCTTTCCTTTAAGTGATTACTGATGGTTATCGAACAATAAGTTATTTTTAGGATGTGAAATTGTAAGGAATAATTATAAAAAATAGTTGTCAACCTAAGTTTTAAGAATGTTTCATTATTCTTCTTCTAAGCTAGAATATAATTGAAATAACTTATTGATTATAAATTGATATTATTTAATTTGAGGAGAATATATGAAACTCAAGAACGATTTTAAAGCTTTTTCCATTAGTAATAATGCCAATGTAGTCAGTCAAGAAGGATATGAAGATAGCTCGAGTTTAAAAACAGGATTTCCCCCGGAAAATATTACCACTCATTTACTCAACAAGGTATTACGTCAGTCGTCGACAATAACATCTGTTGTAGCTAATTTTATTGCGACATATTCTGACAATGATGTTCTGGATGATGGGGATATAGCTAAACTGATTGTCCAATTAAATAAAGCGTTAGAACAAAAAATCGCAATACAAGTACCAGATGCCTCATTAACACAAAAAGGTGTTACTCAGCTCACAGATAAAATAGGTAATAGTAATACTCTCGCCGTCACTCAGAAGCTCGTTTCTGATGTAAATGATAATGCTAATAACCGATTGGCAAAAAATCAAAATGGCGCAGATATTCCTGATAAAAACGCATTTGTGAAAAACCTCGGCTTATCGGAAACTGTGGAATTGGCGAAAAATGCAGTATCGGCCAACGGGGGGAATTATCCACAGTATTTTAGATTTAAACAGGTTGAAACGCTTCCCACTGAACGTAATGCGACGATGTTAGTTTCTTTACAGGGGGCTAAACCGGCAAATGAGATAGTTGGGTTTACGCTTTACAACTGGTATGACAATTATATTAAAACGGGGATTGTGCGTGGCGGTAGCGTCGATACCTACGGATATACGATAGATATTAATGGCAAACGGGTTTTTTCTGTTTCTCCTGCGGGTCATATTGAAGCCGCGTCAGCGAATATAAATGGGAACGCTAGGTTTAAACAAGTCGAGACAATTCCAAACGAACGTAATGCGGTTGTGTTAGCTTCTGAATCTGGTGGAAGACCGGCGGGTACAATAGTCTCGTATACACTTTACAATTGGTATGACAATTATGCTAAAGCCGGTATTGTGCGTGGTGGTAGTGTTAATACCTACGGATATGCGATAGATATTAATGACAAACGGGTTTTCTCTGTTTCTCCTGCGGGTCTGATTGAAGCCGCGTCAGCGAATATACGGGGGAATGCGGGGGTTTTTAACATAACCCATGATACGGGTAAACATGCCTATTTTCAGTTTATTGAGGAAGCAAAAAGGACGGCCTATGTTGGATTCCCGAGTGACGGCTCACCGGATTTTGATATTTGTAACGAAAAAAAATCTGGCAAATTGACAATCGGTGGAGAGTTGGCCGCATATATTAATAACAATCGGGTTTTCTCTGTTTCTCCTGAGGGGCGGATTAATGCCGGGTCGGCAAATTTAAAGGGGGCCGGAGGTGTTTTTAATATAACATATGACGCGGGTAGACACGCATATTTTCAGTTTTTTGAGGGGGGAAAAAGAACCGCCTACATTGGGGTTCCAGGTGATGGGTTACAGGATTTTGATATTTGCAATGAAAAAAGATACGGCAGATTGACAATCGGCGGCGATAAATTGCAATATAACGGTAATCCTATTGCCATCCTGAATAATAACTGTATCGCTGACACTAACGGCAATCTCAAAGTATCCAGCCCCGTAGTAAGTATTTATCCAGACGGAACTTATGAGCTAACTCGTGAAGCGGAGGGTATGACTGTCGAGCGGATAGAGACAGGGAAATATCGCATCAGCGGCTGCAACGGTTTTGCTAAAGATGGGGCATGGGGAATTCATGGTGGTACCATTGTTCCGGCAGACAGTAACGGGTTAAATCTGATTTGGGTTAATGAATCAGTAGATATGCCTAGTGGCGATATAACCATTGAATGTTATCATCGTCAAAATAGAGATGCGCCGATATTTGCTCAAAATAAACGGGTTAAGAGTATTAGCGATGGCGGGGAAGTCGTTTATTACCATGATGGTGAACTATGTGATATCCCCGATGGCCGAGTGATTAATGTTAGAGTTCAACGGCCTGAAAAATCATAATAATTAAGTGCTAACTCATAATCACCAATAAGCAGAAAACCCGTTGAACTATTTGCACAACGGGTTTTTTCTGAAAATTGCGTAGGTACTTAATGTCGCATTGAGCAAGAATTTACGATGGTTTTGCTAAGTGATTACTAATGGTTATTGGCTGATAATTTATTTTCATTATACAAAGCTATAAAAAGTCATTTAATGTGCTCAGTAGCTATAAATGAATATAACGGCGGAAACTTTATGGTAATACTGATGAACATCAATCGTATTTTTCGTAACGTAATAAGTTATAAAGTAAATAAGCGTGTACTCATGGCCTGTTTTTTATTTGCCGCATTTATGCCACTGAAAAGTTATACTGCGTTACCTGAATTAGGAAACTCTTTGATTGGTGTTGAAAATTGTCAGGATTACCCAGAATCCGCCATGAAGCAAAATCAGGTTAGTAAGAAATTACACGAAAACGTTACTCATAAAGAGAAAAATCGATCAGAGCAGAGGCGGTGCGGTAAATTTTTATCAAAGAAAAGCGTAATAGGAAAAAACGATAGCGGTGAAAAACCAAAAATACCCCAGTTACATGAAAATGATCCTAAAGATGATAATCAAAATCTCCCGCCTTTAATCCTCTCTCGTGGCCCTGAATTCCTTGGATTATTAAATCAAGATCCAAAAAAATTGGCGCAAGATTATATTGTCAATAAATTAAATAGTCAGATAACAAATAATACTCAGAAATGGTTATCCCAGTTTGGTACAGCTAAAATTAATTTAAATGTTGACCATCATGGGCGCTTGGATGAAAGTTCTGTAGACTTACTCGTCCCTTTCTATGATGATAAAGATCACTGGCTTATTTATAGTCAATATGGATATCGTCATAAAGATAGCCGTGACACTGTGAATTTAGGCATTGGAACCCGTTTATTCATAAACAATTGGATGTATGGGGCGAACACTTTTTACGATAATGATTTAACCGGTAATAACAGCCGATTTAGCCTGGGCGGTGAATTGTGGACTAACTACCTAAAAATGTCTGCTAACGCATATTTTCGCTTGAGTGATTGGCATAACTCTCGTGATTTAACCAATTATTATGAGCGCCCTGCAAATGGTTATGACCTTATTGCCGACATGTATTTACCTGCAATGCCGTCACTCGGCGCCAAAATAAAATATGAACAATATTTTGGTGATAATGTTGCGTTATTCGGAAAGGACAATAGGCAAAAAGATCCCTATGCAGCAACTATTGGGGTAAATTATACCCCGATTCCACTGATCACTGCGGGAGTTGACTATAAATTAGGGAAAGATGGAAAGAGTGATGGCATATTTTCATTCAATGTGAACTATCGATTTGGTGTTCCGTTATCAGAACAACTATCACCAGAAAATGTTTCTTCACTACGAAGTTTGGCTGGAAATCGTTACGACTTAGTTGAAAGAAATAATAATATTATTTTGAATTATCTGAAAAAACCGCAACGTTTTAGGTTACTGGTTCCTGTATTAGAAATTAGTGGTTACGGTGGTGAAGTTAAACCAATACAAATTCAATCAGATACTTCATTAAAAGATATTACCTGGGAAATGCCTGAATTATTCCAGAAGCATGGCGGGATTATAAACATAGAAAGTACTAATGGTTATACTATTCAGTTACCGGAATATCAGCCTGATGGAAAAAATGACTATACCATAACAGGTACAAGTAAAGATGAGCAGCAGAATGTACAAATACAAATTCATATATTACAACGTAATATCTCTTTGAGTGTTAATACAACCGATCCTTTAATTGCTGATGGCAATGCGAAATATGTCTACACAGCTACTCTGCTTGGCGCTGACAAAAAAACACCGATCGAAAATGCTAAATTGATTTGGGATACAGATAAAAAAGATCCTGGATTGAAATTAAAGCCTGATTCAGAGGCAACAGATAAAAATGGGCAACAGACTGCAACATTAACCAGTACAACACCATTATCCGATATACAAGTCAGCGTCAGTATTAATGGCGAACGTGTTACTACGGATAAAAAAGTCAGCTTTACTGAGTCCAGCAGCAGCTATCGAGTCTCTAGCGTGACGGTGGATGTGGATAAAGACAAAGCGCGCTACAACAATGGTACTGACAGTTATACCTTCACGGCGACGGTGGTGGATGCGCATGGCAAGCCGGTAGCGGATAAACCGATCGATATTGACTGGCAGACCAATCCAGCGGTTGACGGGTTAAAACTGACGAAACAGAGCAATGCGGTGAGTAACGCGCAGGGGCAGGTCACGGCAACCTTAACCAGCACGGCGGCGGTATCTGATGTGCAGGTATCGGCGAAAACGGCTGCCCAGCAGACGGCGGAGAACGCGAATAGAAAAGTCAGTTTTACGGAGTACAGCGCCAGCTATTATGTCGCCAGCGTGACGGTGGATGCGGATAAAGGCAAGGCGCACTACAACAACGGCAGTGACAGTTATACCTTCACGGCGACGGTGAAGGACGGGCACGGCAATCTGGTGGTGGGTAAGCCGGTTGACATTGACTGGCAGACCAATCCAACGGTTGACGGACTAAAACTGACGAAACAGAGCAGCCCGGTGAGTAACGCGCAGGGACAGGTCACGGCAACCTTAAGCAGCACGGCGGCGGTATCTGATGTGCAGGTGTCGGCAAAAACGGCTACCCAGCAGACGGCGGAGAACGCGAACGGGAAAGTCAGTTTTACGGAGTACAGCGCCAGCTATTATGTCGCCAGCGTGACGGTGGATGCGGATAAAGACAAAGTACGCTACAACAACGGCAGTGACAGTTATACCTTCACGGCGACGGTGAAGGACGGGCACGGTAATCTGGTGGTGGGTAAACCGGTCGACATTGACTGGCAGACCAATCCAACGGTTGACGGGTTAACCCTGACAAAACAGAGCAATGCGGTGAGTAACGCGCAGGGACAGGTGACGGCGACCTTAACCAGCACGGCGGCGGTGAAGGATGTGCAGGTATCGGCGAAAGCGGCGGCGAACCCGTCATGGGTCAAGGCCGATAGCCCGGTGAGCTTTGAGGAGCTGAGTAGCAGTTATCAAGTCACCGGCGTGACAGTGGAAGTGGATAAAGACAAGAAGCGCTACAACAACGGCAAGGATAGTTATACCTTCACGGCGACAGTGAAGGATGGGCACGGCAATCTGGTGGTGGGTAAACCGATCGACATTGACTGGCAGACAAATCCAACGGTTGACGGATTAAAACTGACGAAGCAGAACAATTCGGTGAGTAACGCGCAGGGGCAGGTGACGGCGACCTTAACCAGCACGGCTGTGGTAAAGGATGTGCAGGTATCGGCGAAAACGGCTACCCAGCAGACGGCGGAGAACGCGAATGGAAAAGTCAGTTTTACGGAGTACAGCGCCAGCTATTATGTCGCCAGCGTGACGGTGGATGCGGATAAAGACAAGGAACACTACAACAACGGCAGGGACAGTTATACCTTCACGGCGACAGTGAAGGATGGGCACGGCAATCTGGTGGTGGGTAAACCGATCGACATTGACTGGCAGACTAATCCAACGGTTGACGGGTTAACCCTGACAAAACAGAGCAATGCGGTGAGTAACGCGCAGGGGCAGGTGACGGCAACCTTAACCAGCACGGTGGCGGTATCTGATGTACAGGTATCGGCGAAAACGGCTGCCCAGCAGACGGCGGAGAACGCGAATGGGAAAGTCAGTTTTACGGAGTACAGCGCCAGCTATTATGTCGCCAGCGTGACGGTGGATGCGGATCAAGACAAGGCGCACTACAACAACGGCAGGGACAGTTATACCTTCACGGCGACGGTGAAGGACGGGCACGGCAATCTGGTGGTGGGTAAACCGGTCGACATTGACTGGCAGACCGATTCAAAAGTTGACGGGTTAACCCTGACAAAACAGAGCGATTCGGTGAGTAACGCGCAGGGACAGGTCACGGCGACGTTAACCAGCACGGCGGCGGTGAAGAATGTGCAGGTATCGGCAAAGGCGGCGGCGAACCCGTCGTGGGTCAATGCTGATCGAAAGGTGAGCTTTGAGGAGCTGAGCCTCAGCTATCAAGTCACCGGCGTGACGGTGGAAGTGGATAAAGACGAGAAGCGCTATAACAACGGTACCGACAGTTATACCTTCACGGCGACGGTAGTGGATGCGCATGGCAAGCCGGTAGCGGATAAGCCAATCGACATTGACTGGCAGACAAACCCAAAGGCTGATGGGTTAACCCTGACGAAACAAAGCAATGCGGTGAGTAACGCGCAGGGACAGGTGACGGCGACGTTAACCAGCACGGCGGCGGTGAGGGATGTGCAGGTATCGGCGAAGGCGGCGGCGAACCCGTCGTGGGTTGACGCTGATCAAAAGGTCAGCTTTGAGGAGCTGAGTCACAGTTATCGGGTCACCGGCGTGACGGTGGATGCGGATAAAGACAAGGAACACTACAACAACGGCACTGACAGCTATACCTTCACGGCGACGGTAGTGGATGCGCATGGCAAGCCGGTAGCGGATAAGCCAATCGACATTGACTGGCAGACAAACCCAAAGGCTGATGGGTTAACCCTGACGAAACAAAGCAATGCGGTGAGTAACGCGCAGGGACAGGTGACGGCGACGTTAACCAGCACGGCGGCGGTGAGGGATGTGCAGGTATCGGCGAAGGCGGCGGCGAACCCGTCGTGGGTTGACGCTGATCAAAAGGTCAGCTTTGAGGAGCTGAGTCACAGTTATCGGGTCACCGGCGTGACGGTGGATGCGGATAAAGACAAGGAACACTACAACAACGGCACTGACAGCTATACCTTCACGGCGACAGTGAAGGACGGGCACGGTAATCTGGTGGTGGGTAAGCCGGTCGACATTGACTGGCAGACCAATCCAACGGTTGACGGACTAAAACTGACGAAACAGAGCAATGCGGTGAGTAACGCGCAGGGACAAGTTACCGCGACCTTAACCAGCACGGCGGTGGTATCTGATGTGCAGGTGTCGGCGAAAACGGCTACCCAGCAGACGGCGGAAAACGCGAATGGAAAAGTCAGTTTTACGGAGTACAGCGCCAGCTATTATGTCGCCAGCGTGACGGTGGATGTGGATAAAGACAAGGCGCATTACAACAACGGCAGTGACAGTTATACCTTCACGGCGACGGTGAAGGATGGGCACGGTAATCTGGTGGTGGGTAAGCCGGTCGATATTGACTGGCAGACAGATCCAAAGACTGACGGGCTAAAACTGACGAAACAGAGCAATGCGGTGAGTAACGCGCAGGGGCAGGTGACGGCGACGTTAAGCAGTACGGTGGCGGTATCTGATGTGCAGGTATCGGCGAAAACGGTTACCCAGCAGACGGCGGAGAACGCGAATGGAAAAGTCAGCTTTACGGAATACAGCGCCAGCTATTATGTCGCCAGCGTGACGGTGGATGCGGATGATAAAGACAAGGCGCATTACAACAACGGCAGTGACAGTTATACCTTCACGGCGACGGTGAAGGACGGGCACGGCAATCTGGTGGTGGGTAAGCCGGTCGACATTGACTGGCAGACCAACTCAAAAGTTGATGGGTTAACCCTGACGAAACAGAGCAACTCGGTGAGTAACGCGCAGGGACAGGTGACGGCGACCTTAACCAGCACGGCGGCGGTGAAGGATGTGCAGGTATCGGCGAAGGCGGCGGCGAACCCGTCATGGGTCAAGGCCGATAGCCCGGTGAGCTTTGAGGAGCTGAGTAGCAGTTATCAAGTCACCGGCGTGACGGTGGAAGTGGATAAAGACAAGAAGCGCTATAACAACGGCAAGGACAGTTATACCTTCACGGCGACGGTAGTGGATGCGCATGGCAGGCCGGTAGCGGATAAACCGATTGAGATTGACTGGCAGACAGATCCAAAGGCTGAGGGGTTAACCCTGACGAAACAGAACAACTCGGTGAGTAACGCGCAGGGACAGGTGACGGCGACCTTAACCAGCACGGCGGCGGTGAAGGATGTGCAGGTATCGGCGAAAGCGGCGGCGAACCCGTCATGGGTCAAGGCCGATAGCCCGGTGAGCTTTGAGGAGCTGAGTAGCAGTTATCAAGTCACCGGCGTGACGGTGGAAGTGGATAAAGACAAGAAGCGCTATAACAACGGCGCGGACAGTTATACCTTCACGGCGACGGTAGTGGACGCGCATGGCAAGCCGGTAGCGGATAAGCCGATTGAGATTGACTGGCAGACAGAGCCAACGGTTGAGGGGTTAACCCTGACGAAACAGAACAACTCGGTGAGTAACGCGCAGGGACAGGTGACGGCGACCTTAATCAGCACGGCGGCGGTGAAGGATGTGCAGGTATCGGCGAAAGCGGCGGCGAACCCGTCGTGGGTCAATGCTGATCGAAAAGTCAGCTTTGAGGATCTGAGCACTAGCTATCATGTTACCCATGTAACGGTGGACAAAGATGGTCCGCTCTACAACGGAGGCACTGATACTTACACCTTCACGGCGACAGTGGAAGATGCATATGGCAATCTGGTGGCGGATAAACCGATTGACATTGACTGGCAGACAGATCCAACGGTTGAGGGGTTAACCTTGACAAAACAGAGCGATTCGGTGAGTAACGCGCAGGGGCAGGTGACGGCGACGTTAGGCAGTACGGTGGTAGCGATTGATGTACAAGTGTCCGCAAAAACAGCTACTCAGCAGACGCCGGTGAATGTAGATAAAAAAGTCAGTTTTATCAGCCCTGATGAGCTTGCTTCTCTTACTGTTAGCCCAGATCACGTAACAGAAGGAGAAGGCGAGGAGCATACTTATACCTTTACTGCCACAGTAAAAGATTTTTCCGGGCAGGCGAAAAGTGGTATTGCGGTGACTTGGAGTGCAACAAATAGTAAGGGAGTTACTATTACTGATAAAAACTTGGTTACTCAGGTAGTGGGTGATGGTAAAACAGATGCTGATGGGAAAGCGCAATATCGGGTATATAGCAAAAGTGGCGGGTTTGTTGCTGTTATGGTAACGGCCAAAGTGAATGATTCATCTGTTGGTTCTAAGAATAAAACGGTAGAAATTAAGGCTAATGAGCAGGATGTTGCTAACTTCTTTATATTGGATTATCACCATAAAGATGGAGAATCGCTCGGGCGTTCAGTACCAAAGGAAAGAATGAACTTTGGCTGGGAAGGAATGAAGTTTAAACCTGAGTATTTGCCTGGAAAAGCAGGAATATCTGGTGGTTATATTGGAGTATATGATTCAAGTAATAGGAACGTAATTGATGTGAATGGAGAGCGTTTTCAAGTTAAAAAAGCAGGAATGGCTACATTAACTGCAACGTTTACACACCCAGAATCTGGTCGGTATTTAAAATATGTTATTCCTGATGTGAAAATTAACCATTTTATAATTTTTGATCCTAACCCGATAGGGCCGGGGATTGGTTACCCTGACCTGAATAGTCGTATTGACGCGAGTAAACCTTTACCTTGGTGTACAAGAGGAAATAGGATACAAGAGAGTGATCTTGGTAAATCAATTGATTATCTGGTTAATAGTTTGGATTTAGATCTTATTCAAAAGGGTTTATTGGGTAATCCAACTAAAGGATCGATGGTTGAAATAAGAATGGGCGGGCTACAAAAAGATGATACAAAAATTCAGGCTCATTTGTTGGATAATAGTGGTTTAGCTTCAAATGCTTATGTGGTTTTATGTGAGGAGTAGGGGGAAATAAATAGGTAGTAAGCATCATTTATAGAAGAGCATTATTTTGATAGGAAATTAGGTGTTTGTTACTTATTGGTGTTTGATTTTAATATGAGATTTAATATGTTGACACTTACAGCAGATATAGTTTCAGGAATAACGGTTTTAGATGCGTGCCCAGTTGTTATTACTGTGACTTATAGTGAAAACGTAGCCATGTTATCTTCTCGTTATTTTAACAGATTCAGTCCCTAATGAGCGATCACAGAGGTTTCTCATATATTAGCTGTAGCTAGAATTTTTACTCACCAAGGTTATTTAGAACTTGAACAGCGAGGAAAAATCAATTATTTAATTGTTCACTGAAATTAATATAGATGATATTATTAATATGAATGTTTACGCTGATGGTATTGTGTGAGAGGAGTTGGATTAAGTATTTATTACTATTGATCCTCATACATTAATCAAGGAATATGTGGAGAAAGCACTGTATCCCACTTTATGATACCTTTTGGATAAAGAATACATTGCTATTACAGTAATGGCTAAAGTAAATAATTTATTTATGTGACAAACAGGAAGGAGATAATAGGTAGTAAGCATCATTGTGGAAGAACATTATTTTGATAGAAATTAGGTGGTTGTTACTTGTTGGTGTTTAACTTTAATATGAGGTTTAATATGTCGACACTTACAGCAGATATAATTTCAGGAATAACGGTTTTAGAAGAGTGCCCGGTTGTTATCACGGTGACTTATTCAGGCGATGATACTCACAAA
>NZ_RCWE01000002.1 GCF_018448925.1 Photorhabdus akhurstii
CGGCGGTAAGATGGTGTTGGAGGCGACGTCAGAGATTACCTTAAAAGTCGGCGGCCATTTTATCCGGTTAACTCCCGGCGGTATTCTGACTTCCCCCAATTTGCTGGTCGGGCAAGGTTCAGCCGGTACCGGGCGTGGTTTATCTTTACAACTACCAGAGGGTATAGAACCACTGCCTGATGTGAAATCTCCAGTCAAACTGGTTTGTGCTTTGCAAGCTCAGAGAGAAGTTAATCTAACTATTAATAACCAGGAGGATGAATGAACATTTCCATAAACTGGCAACAATGGCTGACTACGCCTAATAAGCCGCCAGTTTTCTTTATGCTGAATTCACTGGCAGAACCTAACCCGGTGGCGCTCTTTTATCGCAACGACTGGGTAGAGCAGGCTTTTCCTTTGTATAGCGGTACACCGATGGACCACATATTGGCGCAAGGTCCCTGGTTGGTTCAGCCCAAGTCAGGTTGCCTGTCAGTAATCGGTCATCTGCTTGATAGCCAAACTCTGAGCGATAACAGTTGGGGATGGGCTTATCGCAGTGAGGATTTATGGACGCAACAGCTTAATCATTGGCGTTCACGCCAGCAAGTGATATTGCGGGAGAGGCAAGTGATTTTGCGCAGTATGGACCCGCGTATTCTCGGTCAGTTATTACCCGCAATGATCGTCAGCGATTGGTCGGCATTTTTGACACCGGTGAGTGAGTTGATGATCGATATACCCGAACCACAGATTTATTATCGGCCTGAAAATTGTGGTCAAGGCGGCAGTGAATCGCCCTTTATTCTGGGCGATCATTTATCGCATGCCTGGCATCATTCCGACTACGCCTTGAAAGGGAAAGCATTTGTGATCAGTAGTGATATGTGGGAAAACCACGGTGAATTAGCTGAAAAACTAAATGAGCCAGAAGGGAAATTGCAGGAACGGATTATTGATTGGCTGAAATCGCGTTTGGAAAGTGGAGATGATATTAGTCACCTAACCAGTGCAGATTATTTACAGACGCTCGATGAACAATATACGGCCGCTGGATAGTGTATGATGGATAATAACATCTTGCGAATTTATGGAGATTATTGAAAGAGTGGTTGTGTTGGCACCATCAAATTTCATTTTGTTACAAATCGAGGGTATTATTTGAGGCTTGAAACGGCGGCAAGCCTTTAAAACTCTTGGGCTGTTTGGCGCCAATTTATAGCATCTTAACTGGGATAATATGACACATTTTTCTTCTATTGTTGCATTACAGGATTTAGTGGCTGATCTGGCAATATTTGAGCAAAAATTGGCGCGGTTCAAACAGCGGCTTAATTTGAATGTTGAGCAATATCAAGCAGATCATATCTCCTTACGTTGCCACGATATCTCTGTAGCCGAGCGCTGGCGTAAAGGTTTTTTGCAATGTGGCAGTTTGATGTCAGAAAGTATCATTAATGGACGTCCAATCTGCTTGTTTGATTTAGAACACACCATCACGGTGCTTAATTGGCAAATCGATTGTGTTGAGCTGCCTTATCCTGGCAAGAAAACTTACTTGCATCAGGGATGGGAACATGTGGAACTGGTGCTGCCGGTGGCGCCTGAGATCTTATCAGCAGCGGCAAAAGCATTATTACCGCAACCTTTGCCGACAGGTTTTTCTGTCAAAGAGAGTCAGCCCAAAGGGGAACAAGAGCGGTTGCCTAATCCTACTTTAGCTGTCACTGATGGTGAGATCACCGTCAAATTTCACCCATTTACATTGCGTGAAATTGTTAAAAGTGAATGCCTGGCTACATAAGTTAAAGTGATGTCGTTATGTGAGGCTGGCAAGAAACTCTAGTGCCTGCGGGTGGCGCTCCACCATTTTAATCAGTAACACAGCCTGTTTATTCGGTTTAGCCCGCCCTTGTTCCCAGTTTTGGTATGTCGTCTCACCGGTGTGCAGGTACTGGGCAAAAACAGCTTGAGAAATATTCAGTTTACTCCGTATGGATTTCAACTCATCTGGATTGATGGAGATATCATTTTTTAACCTCCTCTTATACGTTTTCAATGTGAGTTTGCCTTCATTACCCTCTTCCCAAGCTTTCATTCCTTCATTGAGTTCTGAAAATAGATCACGGTTCATTTATGCTCCTTTTTTTCTCATTTCTAACATCTTACGCAAGGATTCGCATTGTTCTTTAGTTAAGTCTGACATCTCATCTTTATCGTAGATAGTGAAAAGTATGAATTGCGATTTAGATGTCCACCAATAGTAAATCACCCGAATACCGCTCCGTTTTCCCTTTTTCCTTCTGGAATCAGTAAAACGCACTTTACGTAATCCGCCGGTATGTTGGATTACGTCTCCTGCTGTTGGATTTTTCAGCAGTATATTTTGGAAGGTTCGGAACTCCTCATCATTCAGGTAGTTATGGCGGTAACGTTCAAAAGGTGGTAGTTCAATAAAAACAGCTTCCATCACTTATCCATCTGTTCCCAACTTGAGTATAATATACACCCAAGTTGGGGATAGTTAAACAGAGTCAACCCAAAGGGAAAAAAAAGTGGTTGCCTAATCCTACTTTAGCTGTCACTGATGGTGAGATCACCGTCAAATTTCACCCATTTACATTGCGTGAAATTGTTAAAAATGAGCACTAGTCGGCAAAATTAACTTTTTCATCCTTGTGATCCAGATAAAAGTTCTGACCTTGTGATTTCCTACAAATCATCGGCAATAATTAGATGTCATAGTTAGTGAGTTGAATTACTGAATCGCTTAGATTCATTGATTGCTCGTTAATGACTAGGTGTCCAAGGAACTTCTGATGACAAAGTTAGAAATTTGTTGTTTTAGCGTAGGTTGCGCATTAATCGCACAACAGGCTGGTGCTGACCGGATAGAGTTATGCGCCAGTCCGGCGGAAGGGGGATTAACACCGAGTCTTGGTACGTTGAAGCAGGCTATTGAGCAATTAACTATTCCTGTACATCCCATTGTACGTCCAAGAGGTGGTGATTTTTGCTACAGTCACTCAGATTTTGAGGTGATGAAAAATGATGTTGCTCAGATCCGTGATATGGGATTTATGGGCGTGGTTTTTGGTGTGTTAGATGAAGAAGGGCATATCGATTTGCCCCGCATGCAACAATTGATGGTGCTGTCTGGCGATATGGCCGTCACTTTTCACCGTGCATTTGATATGTGTTTTAATCCTTATGTGGCACTGGATCAACTCACTCAGCTTGGTGTTAAGCGAATATTGACTTCCGGTCAGCAACAGAATGCCGAATTGGGATTACCCTTGTTGAAAGAGCTGCATCAAGCCAGTCAGGGGCCAATTATTATGGCAGGTGCGGGTGTTCGTATGAGTAATATTCATAAATTTATTGATATCGGATTAACGGAAGTTCACAGTTCGGCAAGCCGGATTATGCCTTCTACCATGACTTACCGCAAAGCGGGGGTGACGATGAGCGCCGACAATGAGGTGGATGAGTTTTCACATTATTGTGTTGATGGTGGTGTGGTGGAGGTGATGAAAGGGATGCTGAGTCTGACTTTATTTGAATAGCCTATTATGAACTGGCCCAATTTTGGGCCAGTTCGCAAAATCAGGGCTTACGGGCGATCAGTATCGCCCGCAGAGGGGCGGGATAACCCTCAATGGTTTTACTGCTATCAGTAGGATCAAGAAAATCAGATAACGATTCAGTTCTCATCCAGGCTGTACGACGTTGCTCTTCTGTGGTTGTTATCGCTTGATCGGCAATTTTCACATCGACAAAACCGCACTTCTCCAACCAGATTTTCAACATTTTTGCCGAAGGAATGAAATAGACGTTGCGCATTTGAGCATAACGTTCACCAGGGATTAAACAGGTATGTTCATCTCCTTCAACAACCAGGCTTTCTAATACCAGTTCACCATCGGCCACCAATTGGTTTTTCAATTGCCAGAGATGGTCAAGAGGAGAGCGGCGGTGATAGAGAACGCCCATTGAAAAGACGGTATCGAAAGCAGCCAGTGCCGGTAATTGTTCAATGCCCAGAGGTAAGAGATGGGCGCGTTGATCATTGCCAAGTAATTTTCTGACAGCTTCAAACTGGCAGAGGAAGAGCTGAGTTGGATCGATACCAACGGCAAGTTCAGCCCCTTCACCCACCATCCGCCATAGGTGATAGCCGCTGCCGCAACCAACATCAAGAATTGTCCTGCCAGCTAGTGGGGAAATATGAGGCAGTACCCGATCCCATTTCCAGTCTGAACGCCATTCAGTGTCAATATTTACACCGTAAAGAGAGAATGGACCTTTGCGCCACGGCATGAATACTCGCAATATATTGGTGAGGCAAATTTCTTCACCTGCGGATAGGGGAGGATCACGTTCTGCGATTACGCCATTTTTCAAATCTAATTGGGTCGGTGAAATTGCGGGTAGGTTTTCCAGGGTTTTTACCCATGATTTAAAACTGCCGTGCAGAGCCTCTTTTTGCCATTCATGCAATTGAGCCGGGAGGCAATTAAGCCAATGTTGGAGGTTATTGTTAGCAATAAGTTGATAAAAATTACCGAAATCGATCATTTATCGTCTCCTTTTATCGCCAGTAGTGAACCAAAGTTGAAACATTGAAACCAGACTTCAACATGGTTAAAACCGGATTGATGGAGACGGGATTTGTGGGTTTCTACAGAGTCGGTCAGCATTACATTTTCAAGCATGCTGCGTTTTTGGCTGATTTCCAGCTCGCTATATCCGTTAGCACGCTTGAAATCGTGGTGCATATCAAACAGCAACTCACCGATTTGTTGATCTTCAAGGCTGAATTTCTCTGATAAAACTAAAACACCACCGGGACGTAATCCCTGATAAATCCGGTTAAGTAAACCTTGTCGATCTTGCGGGTTGAGGAATTGTAAAGTGAAATTCAACACGACCATCGAAGCATTTTGAATATCAATATCAAGAATATCGGCCTCAATGACTTCAACCGGTGTTTGTGCTCGGAAAGCGTCGATATGACGACGACAGCGTTTCACCATTGCCGGGGAATTATCAACGGCGATAATTTTGCAGTTTTCAGCGGCAATATTGCGGCGCATTGCCAGGGTTGATGCGCCTAGGGAACAACCCAGGTCGTAAATTTGACTGTTTGATGTCACAAAACGACCGGCCAGCATACCAATCATGGAAACAATATTTGAATAACCTGGCACGGAGCGTTGGATCATATCAGGGAAAACTTCGGCTACCCGTTCATCGAAACGCCAGTCTCCCAGATTGGCGATGGGAGCGGCAAACAGGCTATCCCTTTGATGGTAAGGATCTTGATTTGACATAACAGCATTAATTATCAGAAAAAATAGAGGGTGGCATTCTAACAGATGTACAGCTTGACCTTGAACCAATTTTCTCTGTACTTAAAAGTAGTGAATAATGGAAATATTTGAGGAAGTTAAGTGTGGTATAAAAATCATATCATGGCGCGATCAATCCTTGATTTCATGAGTCAGTCAGCATTAAGGGAGTTTTGGGTTTTATATAAAAAAGTAAAGATGCATTGAAAAGCACCTTTAAATGACCTATTGTTTGTTTACGTAAAAGAGTGAGGTGGTGTATGGCATATCAAATCTTAACAAATTTAGCGGCAAGTATTACCGATTTGAAACGTAACCCAATGGGGACATATTTGCAGGGGGAAGGTGAGGCGGTCGCAATCCTGAATCGAAATGAACCTGCGTTTTATTGTGTGCCTCCCGAATTATTCGCCTACTATCAGGAGTTAGCAGAGGATGCCGCACTAAACAAAATTGCAGATGAACGTTTAGAAGATGCTGAATTTGTTAGTGTGAACCTAGATGATCTATAGCCTGGAATTTGAAAAGCGGGCCTTAAAAGAGTGGAAGAAGTTAGGTCATCCAATTAAGGAGCAGCTAAAGAAAAAATTGGCTGAACGCTTAGAAAACCCTCATGTGCAGTCAGCAAGATTAAGAGGGCGAGCGAACCGATACAAAATTAAATTGCGGTCTTCTGGCTACCGCTTAGTTTATGAAGTGAATGACAATAAGATTATCTTGCTGGTAATTGCTATTGGTAAACGGGCCGGAGATGCGGTTTATACCCTCGCCAATGAGAGGTAAAAAAACCAACACTTGTTTGCGTTGCATATCAACGTCGGAAAGTCTTCCTTACATGGGGAACAGCTATGGTTAGAATAATAGGCAGCCGAGTTTGCTGCCTGTTATTTTAGTGCCAGTACTATTCGTTTCGTTAGTAGAGAGAAAATATTTGTTCCCAAGGCAGGTAGTAAATATTCGTCATCACCATTAATAAGATGGAAAGATAGGTTGCTACCATGCCTGAACGCCGCCAGTGGAGCTCACGGTGGCGCAGGCCATAATAATGCAGGACTCTGCCGGTGAGCAGAATCAAACCACAGACATGTATCATCCAGACATTTGAGCCGTTCATCTCCATCATGACCAGCAATAACATAGAGATGGGGATATATTCTACCGCATTGCCGTGGATGCGGATTGCTGTTTGTAGTTCGTAAAAACCACCATCTCCATATGAGACACGATATTGTGTTCTTAACTTAACCACATCAAAAGACAGCTTAATCAATAATAGTGCGCCCAACACAACATAAAGCGAGCTAACCATTTTTAACTCCATTGCCTAACCGAAATTGGCCAATTAAGTTATGATAAACCCCAAAAATAAAACTGTCGCTATAAATAGATGGGAATTGAAAATAAATTGCCTGATTATCAGACATCAAGCAATGGTGTTGCATTGGGATATTGCCTGCCCTTATCTCTGAGTAGAATTTCTATTATAATGACGGCCTTTTTTCCGCAGCAACAGCACAACAGCCGAGTAAAAGGATATTGTATGCGTACTGATTATTGTGGGCAGTTGAACCTGACCCATGAAGGCCAGAAGGTGACTCTTTGTGGTTGGGTAAACCGCCGCCGTGATCTGGGTGGCTTGATTTTTATTGATATGCGTGATCGTGAAGGGATCGTTCAGGTATTTTTTGACCCGGATCAGCAAGCCGCATTTTCTCAGGCTGCTGAACTGCGTAATGAATTCTGCATTCAAATCACCGGTACTGTACGCGCTCGTCCTGACAGTCAAATCAACAAAGATATGGCTACCGGTGAAATAGAGGTTTTTGCGGAAAGTTTAAATATCATCAACCGTTCCGAACCTCTGCCTTTGGATAGCAATCAGACGAACAGCGAAGAGCAACGCCTGAAATATCGCTATATTGATCTGCGTCGGCCTGAAATGGCAAATCGCCTGAAAACACGCGCTAAAATCACCAGTTTTGTTCGTCGTTTCATGGATAATCAGGGTTTCCTGGATATTGAAACGCCAATGTTGACTAAAGCAACCCCCGAAGGCGCCCGTGATTATTTGGTGCCAAGTCGTGTTCATAAAGGCAAATTTTATGCCTTGCCTCAATCCCCGCAGTTATTTAAACAATTGCTGATGATGTCCGGTTTTGACCGTTATTATCAAATTGTTAAATGCTTCCGTGATGAAGACTTGCGAGCGGATCGCCAGCCCGAATTTACCCAGATCGACGTGGAAACTTCCTTTATGACTGCTGAGCAGGTAAGGGAAATGATGGAAATGATGATCCGCGAATTGTGGCTTGAAATTGAAGGTGTTGATCTGGGGCATTTCCCGGTGATGACGTTTGCCGAAGTGATGCGTCGTTTCGGTTCTGATAAACCTGATCTGCGTAACCCATTAGAGTTGGTTGATGTTGCTGATCTGGTTAAAGAGGTAGAATTCAGTGTTTTTGCTGAACCGGCGAATGACAGTAAAGGCCGTGTAGCCGTAATTCGAGTACCGGGTGGTGCTGAACTGAGCCGTAAGCAGATTGATGAATATGGCAAATTCGTTGGGATTTATGGCGCAAAAGGGCTGGCGTGGATAAAAGTCAATGCACGTGCCGCCGGTCTGGAAGGGGTGCAAAGTCCGATAGCCAAGTTCCTGAATGCAGAGGTGATTGAAGGTCTGCTTTCCCGTACTGATGCACAAGATGGCGATATTTTGTTCTTCGGCGCCGGTAGTGTGAAAGTGGTCACTGATGCCTTAGGAGCGTTGCGTCTGAAATTAGGGCGCGATCTGAACCTGACAAAATTGGATAGCTGGCGGCCATTGTGGGTTATCGACTTCCCAATGTTCGAAGATGATGGGGAGGGTGGTCTGACCGCTATGCATCATCCGTTTACTTCACCGTGTAATATGTCAGCGGAGGAGTTAGAGCGAGATCCGGTTTCGGCCATTGCCAATGCTTACGATATGGTGATTAATGGCTACGAAGTCGGTGGCGGCTCGGTGCGTATTCACCGTAATGAAATGCAACAGGCGGTGTTCCGTATTCTGGGTATTAATGAGCAGGAACAGCAGGAGAAGTTTGGCTTCTTGCTGGATGCGTTGAAATTTGGTACGCCTCCCCATGCAGGTTTGGCATTTGGTCTTGACCGTTTGGTGATGTTGCTGACAGGAACGGATAATATTCGTGATGTTATCGCATTCCCTAAAACCACCGCCGCTGCTTGTTTAATGACGGAAGCGCCAAGTTATGCTAATTCGGCGGCACTCGAAGAGTTATCAATCTCTGTTGTTGCCAGAAAAGAGAGTGAGTAATGGTTTATAAGCGCCCTGAGTCTGTGCTGGTGGTTATTTATTCTTTTTCCAGCCGACGGGTGCTGATGTTACAGCGGCGGGACGATCCTGGCTTTTGGCAGTCTGTGACTGGCAGCCTTGATGGAGACGAAACGCCGTGGGAGACAGCGTTGCGCGAAGTGCGAGAAGAAATCGGTATTGATATCATAGGTGAAAATCTTGAATTGGTAGATTGCCGACGTTCTCTCTATTTTGAGATTTTTACCCACTTACGCCATCGTTATGCTCCAGGAGTCACCCGTAATAAAGAGTACTGGTTCTGTCTGGCATTGCCGGAAGAGCGAGAATGCCTGTTGACTGAACATCAGGCTTATCAGTGGCTGGATGCGGATAAAGCAGTAAAGCTCACTAAGTCGTGGAGCAATCGGCAGGCGATTGAAGAGTTTGTTATTGAATAAGTTTATTAGACGTTTTATCGGAGAACCTTATGGCAGGTCATAGTAAATGGGCCAACACCAAGCACCGCAAAGCTGCGCAGGATGCGAAACGCGGTAAGATTTTCACCAAAATTATCCGGGAGCTGGTAACGGCAGCCCGTCTGGGTGGTGGAGATCCGGCATCTAACCCACGTCTGCGTGCCGCGATTGATAAAGCACTGTCCAACAACATGACCCGCGATACTTTGAACCGTGCTATCGCCCGTGGTGTCGGCAACGATGAAGCGGATAACATGGAAACCATCATTTATGAAGGTTATGGCCCGGGGGGAACAGCGGTGATGGTTGAGTGCTTGAGTGATAACCGCAACCGTACCGTTTCTGACGTTCGTCATGCTTTCACTAAAACCGGTGGTAATCTGGGCACTGACGGCTCGGTTGCTTATTTGTTCACCAAGAAAGGGGTGATTTCTTACGCGCCGGGACTGGATGAAGATGCGGTTATGGAAGCGGCGTTGGAAGCCGGCGCTGATGATGTGGAAACTTATGATGATGGCGCGATTGATGTTTACACTACGCCAGAAACGTTTGGTGACGTGAAAGATGCGTTGGATGCAGCGGGTTTTGTGGCTGAATCAGCAGAAGTTTCAATGATCCCTTCCACTAAAGCGGAGTTGGATGCGGAAACCGCACCTAAGTTATTGCGCTTGATTGATATGTTGGAAGATTCAGACGACGTACAAGAGGTTTACCATAACGGTGAAATCTCTGATGAAGTTGCTGCTTTGCTGTAATTTCGATTGGGTTGTATAGCGTAGAGAAAGTGTGCTGTGGTACAGGGCACTTTCTCTAACGTTTTTATCTCCTTATATTAAAGGTGATAATTAAAGGCGAATAAACAGAATATGGCGATTATCTTAGGTATCGACCCCGGTTCCCGCGTCACTGGCTATGGCGTGATCCGTCAGCAGGGGCGTCATTTGAGCTACCTTGGCAGTGGTTGTATCCGAACAAAAGTTGATGATCTGCCTAGCCGGTTACAGCGTATTTATGCAGGTATCCTTGAAATTATTACGCAATTTCAACCGGATGCTTTTGCCATCGAGCAGGTCTTTATGGCAAAAAACGCCGATTCAGCGCTGAAATTAGGACAAGCGCGAGGCGTTGCGATTCTTGCCGCCGTTAATCAATCTGTACCGGTTTTTGAATATGCGGCTCGACAGGTCAAACAAACGGTTGTCGGAACTGGGGCGGCTGAAAAAAGTCAGGTTCAGCACATGGTACGTTCTGTGCTGAAATTATCTGCTAACCCGCAATCCGATGCGGCAGATGCATTGGCCATTGCGATAACCCATTGTCACTTTAATCAGAATCTTTTGCGGGTTGGCGATCCCAGATTAATCTTGGCTCGTGGACGTTTAAGATAACGGCTGGATATGCATCCAGCTTTTTTTATGTTATAACCATAAGTAGAACAATCAGTTTTATTTTTTTAGGGGGTAAACGAGTGATAGGGCGTCTCAGAGGAATTGTGCTGGAAAAACAACCACCCTTGGTTTTACTGGAAACGAATGGCGTTGGTTATGAAGTCCATATGCCAATGACCTGTTTTTATGAATTGCCTGATGCCGGACAGGAAGCCGTTCTGTTTACTCACTTTGTTGTACGTGAAGACGCACAATTACTTTATGGTTTTAATGATAAGCAGGAGCGGGCGCTATTCCGTGAATTAATTAAAGTGAATGGCGTAGGGCCTAAATTGGCGTTGGCTATTCTTTCGGGCATGTCTGCGCAGCAATTTGTTTCCGCCATTGAACAAGAGGCGATTGCTTCTTTGGTTAAACTGCCGGGTGTGGGCAAGAAAACTGCTGAACGGCTGGTGGTTGAAATGAAAGATCGCTTTAAAGGGCTTAATGGCGATCTCTTCAATCAGAGCAGTGATATTAATTTGCCGACAACGGCCGAACAGACAAATTCTGATGCGGATAGCGAAGCAGAAGCCGCGGCGGCATTAGTCTCTCTGGGTTACAAGCCACAAGAGGCCAGCCGCATGATAAGTAAAGTCGCTAAATCGGGCGCTGATTGTGAAACACTTATCCGCGAAGCACTTCGCGCCGCTCTTTAAGTTACAGGAGTAAGCCATGATTGAAGCTGACCGTCTGGTTTCCGCGGAAGTTTTACAAGACGATGAAGCCATTGATCGCGCAATCAGACCTAAATTGTTGTCTGAATATGTTGGGCAGCCGCAAGTCTGTGAGCAGATGGAGATTTTTATTCAGGCTGCCAGATTGCGTGGTGATGCCCTTGACCACCTGCTGATTTTTGGTCCGCCGGGGTTGGGGAAAACAACGCTGGCGAATATTGTTGCCAATGAGATGGGGGTTAATCTCCGTACAACTTCTGGCCCAGTTTTAGAAAAGGCGGGCGATCTGGCGGCAATGTTGACCAATCTTGAACCGCATGATGTGTTGTTTATCGATGAAATTCACCGCTTGTCGCCAGTGGTGGAAGAAATTCTCTATCCGGCAATGGAAGATTATCAACTGGATATTATGATTGGCGAGGGACCGGCAGCCCGTTCGATCAAAATTGATTTGCCTCCTTTTACCCTGATTGGGGCTACCACTCGCGCAGGTTCTTTGACTTCGCCACTGCGTGATCGGTTCGGTATCGTGCAGCGCCTTGAATTCTATAATGTGGACGATTTGCAAAGTATCGTTTCTCGCAGTGCTCGTTTTATGGGGGTCGAGATCACTGACGATGGCGCCCGGCAGATTGCCATGCGTTCTCGTGGGACGCCGCGGATTACAAACCGTTTACTGCGCCGGGTGCGTGATTTTGCTCAAGTGAAAGGGAATGGCGCGATTGATGGCGATATTGCCGCCAGAGCGCTGGATATGTTGAGCGTAGATGCTGCCGGTTTTGATTATCTGGATCGTAAGTTACTGGTTGCCATCATTGATAAATTTATGGGTGGGCCGGTAGGGGTAGATAACCTTGCCGCTGCCATTGGTGAAGAGCGGGAAACGATTGAGGATGTGTTGGAACCCTTTCTGATCCAACAGGGTTTTATTCAACGTACTTCCCGTGGACGAATTGCTACCGAACATGCTTATCGCCATTTTGGTGTGGTCAGAGATCAGGAATGAGCTGTTTAATTGCCTGAAAAATCGGGATGGGTACTCCAGCAAGGGAAACCTATCCCGCTCTCCATGACTGGGTTATACCCACTCAGTGGATCAATTTTTTGCTTTACTGATCAGACTGATAATAAACATCACCGCAGCGCATAGCACGACAGATGGCCCTGCTGGTGTGTCGTAAACGGCGGAGAACGCTAATCCGCCGGTGACAGCAAGCATACCAACCGCAATGGCAATACCGGCCATTTGCTCTGGTGTACGGGCAAAACGGCGAGCAGTGGCTGCCGGGATAATGAGCAGGGAGGTGATAATCAGCGCACCGACAAATTTCATTGCCAGGCCGATTGTCAACGCTGTTACCAGCATTAACAGTACTCTTAACCGCTGTATTTTAATGCCATCCACAAACGCCATTTCTTGACTGACGGTGACAGAAAGCAGAGCGTTCCATTGCCAGAACAGAAGTGTGGCGACAAGGGTGACGCCGATGGCAATCAACCAAATGTCTTCATAGGTGACTGACAACAAATCACCAAACAGATAAGCCATCAAATCAACTCGCACATTAGACATCAAACTGACAACGACCAGCCCTAATGATAGTGCGCTGTGAGCCATAATCCCCAACAAAGTATCGATTGCCAGTTGAGGGCGTTTCTCCAACCAAACCAGCATCATTGCCAGTATCAAAGTGACAGCGATAATCGCGTAAAAAGGGCTAATATTTAGCAATAATCCGAAAGCAACGCCCAGTAATGAAGCATGAGCCAGAGTATCGCCAAAATAGGACATTCTGCGCCAGACAACAAATGAACCTAATGGTCCGGCAGCAATAGACAATAATACGCCGGCCAACCAACCGGGGAATAGTAATTCAATCATGAGTGGCATTCCCTGTTATTTTCCAAGATAATTTTCCCTTTCAAATCATGGTGGTGATTATGTTGGTGGCGATATACTGCCAATTGTTCAGCGCCATGATGACCAAACATAGCGATAAATTCAGGATGAGTTGAAACAACTTCAGGTGTGCCGGAACAGCAAATATGTTGATTAAGGCATAAAACTTCGTCTGTTTTCGCCATAACCAGATGTAAATCATGGGATACCATCAATACAGCACAATGCAATTCGGTTCTAATTTGATTGATTAGATCATAAAGTGCCAACTGACCATTAACATCGACCCCTTGTGTTGGTTCATCAAGGACTAATAATTGCGGATGATTTAATAGCGCTCTGGCTAATAAAACCCGTTGGTTTTCCCCGCCGGATAATTTTTGCATGGGTTGCTGCAATAGATGAGCAGCGTTCACTCGCTCTAGTGCTGGCAATATATCGGCAGATTTTACGCCGGGTTTTAGCATCATAAAGCGTTTGACTGTTAATGGCAGAGTGGGATCAAGATGCAACTTCTGTGGAACATAGCCGGTTCTCAATCCGGCGGTGTGTTCAATTGTGCCGGATGATGGTTCGACAAGCCCCAAAACAACACGAACTAAAGTTGATTTACCGGCACCATTGGGACCTAGCAAAGTCAGAATATTCCCTCGTTGTAAATTAAGAGAGATATTGTTTAATACCTGACGATTGTCGAAGGTAACAGCAACATTTTTTAAAGTGATGAGTGTTGACATGCTAAATATATCTTGCGTGAACATTGAGATGTTATAATATAACAATTCTTGCTTCTGTCCACGAGATATTTACATTATGTTGCACAAATCATATAAACTAGCGCACAAGTTTCTCTGTAAGGCCGCGATTACTGCTGTTTTCATGTCAGGGACGATACAATCGGCTAATGCTGATGTTGTGACATCAATCCGTCCGTTAGGTTTTATTGCTGCGGCAATAACTGATGGTGTAACTGATACGCAGGTACTGTTGCCTGATGGGGCATCACCGCATGATTATGCGTTGAAACCGTCTGATCTTAAGAGAATTAACCAGGCAGATTTAGTTGTGTGGGTTGGACCTGAGATGGAAATCTTTTTGTCTAAACCGTTAGCCAAAGTTTCACAAAATAAACAGTTAGCTTTAGCACAATTGCCAACGATTAAGCCATTATTGCTGAAAAATGATGAAGATTTATCCGAGCCGGATCGGCATAAACATGAAGAAGGTCATGAACATCATTCTCATGGTGAATATAATATGCACATCTGGTTATCACCAGAAATAGCAAAACAGGTTGCACAGGGGATTCATGACCAATTAAAAGTGCGTTATCCGCAGAAAAAAGCGGCGCTGGACGTAAACCTACGTAAATTCAATGCTCAACTTGCGCAAACTGACAAAAATATTGCTAATATTCTTAAGCTGGCGCGTGGTAAGGGGTATTTCGTTTTTCACGATGCTTATGGCTATTTCGAGCAGCATTATGGATTGACTCCATTAGGACATTTTACGATTAATCCTGAAATACAACCTGGCGCACAAAAATTACATCATATACGAACACAATTGGTTGAGCAGAAAGCAATTTGTATTTTTGCTGAGCCACAATTCAGGCCGACCGTTATTAATGCTGTGGCGAAGGATACGGGAGTGCGTATGGGCGCCTTGGACCCGTTAGGAAGCCGCATCGTATTGGATAAAGACAGCTATATGAAATTTATAACTCAGTTGTCGGAACAGTACATGGGTTGCCTGAATTAAAGTAATAAGGAACTCAATGAGTGCAACAGATAGTTAAAACTATCGTTCTGGTGTATAAGGAGTTACCGCGACCGCATAAAATTATGTTGGGTTCGCTGACTGTAGCAACATTGGTTGTCACTATGTGGCAACCTATTGCTTATCATCATGAACAAGAAGAAACAACAGTCGGCAGCATTGCCATTAATCCTTCTGTAGATAGCGATGAGATTATTGCAGATAGCAGTGAACAGCTACCGGACGAAGGTATTCCTGATGAAGAGACGAGCTCAGAGGTCACGGCTCAAACTCCGCATGAATATATTGTCTCCGATGGTGACACCCTCAGTAATATTCTGACCCAATTTGGCATCGACTCTTCTGATGTCGCGTTACTCGCGAGTCAGCATAAAGTGTTACGGGGGCTGAACATTGGCCAGCCATTGTCATGGACAGTCAATGAAGCGGGTGACTTGCAAACTCTGACTTGGGGTGTTTCCCGCCGTGAAACGCGCATTTATACCCGTGAAGGCGATCTGTTTAAAGAAACAAAAGAGTTTCAGAAAGGGGAGTGGAAAAACAGCGTCGTTGTTGGCGTTGTTGATAGTAACTTTACCAGCAGTGCTTTAAATGCCGGCTTAACCAGCAGTGAAGCTCGTGAAGTCACCAAGGCACTGCAATGGCAAATTGATTTGCGTAAATTACATGAAGGTGATCGTTTTTCTGTATTGCTGTCCCGTGAAATATTGGATGGTCGCAGTGAACAGAGCCAATTACTTGGTGTTCGCCTAAATAGTGGTGGTAAAGATTATTATGCTATCCGGGCGGAAGATGGGCGTTTTTATGATCGTCAAGGTTCCGGTCTGGAGCGCGGATTTTTGCGTTTTCCAACTACTAAGCAATTTCGGGTATCTTCCCAATTTAATCCTCGGCGTGTGAATCCAGTCACTGGTCGGGTTGCACCACATAAAGGGGTGGATTTTGCTATGCCAGTGGGAACGCCTATTTTGGCGGTGGGTGACGGTGAGGTGATTGTTTCTAAATATAATGGAGCAGCAGGTAACTTTATTGCCATTCGTCATGGTCGCCAATATACCACGCGTTATATGCACCTGAGAAAGCTGTTGGTGAAACCAGGGCAGAAGGTAAAACGGGGTGATCGTATTGCGTTGTCTGGTAGCACCGGTCGTTCTACGGGTCCACATTTGCATTATGAATTCTGGATCAATCAGCAGGCGGTAAACCCATTAACGGCGAAATTGCCGCGCTCTGGTGGTTTGAGTGGTAAAGAACGCTCGGAATTCCTGGCAACGGTAAAAGAGGTCACGCCTCAGCTTCTGTTAGATTGAGTTTAATTGTTCATTAGTAACAGACTTTAAAGCGGATGATTGCTATCATCCGCTGTCGTTTTATTTATGTTCAGAAAAAGGTGTGTTGATATCGTTGATATAGCCCCCTGTACATGTGAAATGAACAATGATCTTTTTGTTTTAAAAGAGTTAGCTCATGTATAAAGAAACAGATACAGACAGTAAAGTTGGTTATGTGCCGACATTTCATAAATCTTACCTGCATCCTCGTTACTGGGGGTTATGGCTGGGCATTGGTGCGTTGGCCGGGCTGGCTTACCTGCCGGTTAGAGTGCGTGATCCTCTGCTGGCTAAAATAGGCTGGTTGGCGGGTAAGTTAGCGAAAGGGGCACGTCGTAGAGCAAGAATAAATCTGTGTTACTGTATGCCGGAACTGACGGAGCAACAGCGTGAAGCATTGATTGATGAGATGTTTTCTACCGCACCTCAACCTTTTGTTATGTTGGCTGAACTTTGTTTACGTGGTACAAAATCAACATTAAGCCGGACGCAGTGGCATGGGGAAGAAGTTATTCTTCAACTGAAAGCGCAGGGGAAAAACGTTATTTTCATGGTGCCTCATGGTTGGGCGGTGGATATTCCAGCTATATTACTGTCTGAGGGTGGACAGAAAATATCAGCCATGTTCCATCACCAGAAAAACCCGGTTGCAGATTATCTGTGGAATAAAGTTCGCCATCACTTTGGTGGCCGTTTACATTCTCGTGATGCTGGAATTAAACCATTTGTTGCTACTGTTCGCCAGGGTTTCTGGGGATATTATCTGCCTGATCAAGATCATGGTGAGGAGCACAGTGAATTTGTTGATTTTTTCGCAACTTATAAAGCGACATTGCCGGCAATTGGGCGATTGATGAAGGTTTGTCGTGCTGCTATTGTGCCGTTGTTTCCGGTTTATAATTACCGTACCCATCAACTTGATATTTATATTCGTCCACCGATGGATGATATTGATGGCAAAGATGACGCTTTTATTGCTCGCCGGATGAATGAAGAGTTGGAGCAATTGGTACGACCGAATCCTGAACAATATACCTGGATACTTAAATTACTTAAGACTCGGAAAGCCGGTGATATTGGGCCATATGGGAGAGAAGACCTGTGATTTTCGTTACAAAGATGTAGAGTTATTATCACGGCTTGAAAGTTTGTCTTGTCCCCCTAATATTGGACATGGCATCCAACGATTAGGGGGTTTTGTGACGAGTCATTTATTACTATGATTCATTACTATAAGCAATTAGGATTACATGAAATGTTATAAAAGACGGTAAAAGTCTGTTTTACCGTCGAGTTACTAAATTACTGTTGGATTAAATGGGATGCGCCAGCATTCTCTATCTAACCTAATTCCCCGAGAATTTGGCGCTAAAGTGTTGTAACGTGTTATTCCACTTCAAGAATACGGCAGGTGTTAGTGCTGCCAATTGTCCCCATCTGATCACCCTGAGTAACCAGAACAAGATCACCGGAAACCAGATAACCTTTATCGCGCAGACGATTAACCGCTTCATTGGCCGCTGTAATGCCGTCAGTATGACTGCTGCAATAAACCGGTGTAACGCCACGGTAAAGCGCTGTTTGGTTTAAGGTTTTCTCATGACGGGACATAGAGAATATGGGGAGACCAGAACTGATGCGAGACATGATACGAGTGGTGCGGCCTGATTCAGTCATGGCAATAATGGCTTTAACCCCATTTAGATGGTTTGCCGCATACATGGTAGACATCGCAATGGCTTCTTCGATACTGTCAAAAGTGGTGTCTAACCGATGTTTTGATACATTGAGGCCGGGCATTTTTTCTGCTCCGAGACAGACTCGCGCCATTGCGGCAACCGTTTCGGCAGGGTATTGGCCCGCAGCGGTTTCAGCGGAGAGCATTACGGCGTCAGTACCGTCGAGAACGGCGTTTGCCACATCCATCACTTCTGCACGAGTAGGCATTGGGTTGGTGATCATAGATTCCATCATCTGAGTCGCGGTAATCACTACACGATTTAGCTGACGGGCACGGCGAATTAATTTTTTCTGAACGCCAACCAACTCTGGATCACCGATTTCTACACCAAGGTCACCACGAGCAACCATGACGACATCAGAAGCCAGAATGATTTCATCAATGGTTTTATCACTGCTAACGGCTTCTGCGCGTTCAACTTTCGCCACGATCTGCGTTTCACAGCCCGCGTCTCGCGCCAGTCGGCGAGCATAATTAAGATCTTCTCCGGTGCGGGGGAAAGAGACGGCTAGGTAATCAACGCCGATTCTGGCCGCCGTAATAATATCTTCTTTGTCTTTTTCGGTTAGGGCTTCCGCAGATAATCCACCGCCCAGTTTATTAATGCCCTTATTGTTAGATAGCGGGCCGCCTACAGTGACTTCCGTGAAGACTTTCATTCCTTGAACTTCTAATACCTTGAGTTGAACACGCCCATCATCCAGCAACAAAGTATCACCCGGTACAACATCCGTGGGCAATCCTTTGTAATCGATACCGACTTTCTCCTTATCGCCTTCGCCTTTACCAAGATTGGCATCAAGCAGAAATTTATCTCCGACATTCAGGAAAATTTTGCCCTCTTTAAACGTTGATACGCGGATTTTAGGCCCTTGAAGATCGCCAAGAATAGCGACATGGCACCCCAGGCGGGCTGCGATCTCGCGGACTTTGCTGGCTCTCTGGAGATGATCTTCGGCGGTACCGTGGGAAAAGTTGAGGCGGACTACGTTTGCACCCGCAGCAATAATCTTTTCAAGATTATTATCGCGGTCGGTAGCCGGACCAAGTGTAGTAACAATCTTAGTTCTTCTGAGCCGTCTGGACATGTGTTACTCCGTTGACCTGTGAGTATTGGTATTGGTTATATAAAAATAATCAATAATCTATTAATTATCCTATAAAACGAGTAAAAAAACTCTTCGGCAATCCAACTATCAAGGCTGTTTATAGATTACTTTTGTGACCCATATCAACTTATCATGATACTTTTCACTGTAGTGCCTATTGACCAGTGTCAGCTATAGGGGAACGACAGGGGGAACGTTTTACACAATCGCTATGCCCTAGCGAATCAGCTAACCCTTTTTTAACGGATATTTATTGCCGTATTTCTATCCTATCACGATTTGTTCCCGATTTATCAATAATCTAATGTCTCTAAAGATTTTGATAATGAAAGGTGTAGTGATTTAGGCTTACTGGAATCTGGCAATACTTGGGGACTGGAGGAGAAAAACATCCAGAATAGGGATGCTGTAAACTATGTAAATAATAAATTTTTCTTGATAATGATGGGATGGAACTGTCTCTTAAGTCAGACTTATGATCAAGAGACAGTTATTTATTTGTGTAAGGTTTGTGAGCAGTCTGGGGGAGGCAGGGGTCTTATGCTTTTCGATACCATCCCATTAACTTAACATATGAATTAGTAATTGAAATCGCGGCATTGGCACCAGAATTTCCGGTATTACCTGAAACTGTATGGTCATGTGACCCTATTGGTACCGTATGAGAGTGGGCACCATTAGTGCTAGTGTTAAATTTGGCATTGTTCCAATCTGTAGATTTTGATCCCTGATTGTTCTTAGAACCGTCGAAATGACCATAACGCCCACCAGTAGTTTCACCCCACCCACTATCATGATAATGCTCTCCGGCGATATTGGTGGTTTTGGTGCCATAATCAAATGTGCTCGTTGTCCCAAAAAATGTATGATTATGTGCTGGCATTTGTGCCGCTGTCAGGCTTATCAAATCATTGCCGCCGGTTGATAAAATATCGGAGCCATTGGCGCTAGCTAATCGAATGGTTTTATTTTCACCAATATATTCCCATGTAGTACCCGGAAATAGCACATTGGGGTTTTTATTTTGAGCGAACCAAATCACAATTCCTACAGGATATTGGGTATTAATAATGGTTTCTATTAAGCCAAGATTCTTCACAAACGTATTTTTATCAGGAATGTCTGCGCCGTTTTGGTTTTTTTCCAGACGGTTATTTGCATTTTGATTGACATCAGAAACAAGCTTCTGCGTTGCCGCAAGGGTATTACTGTCGCCTGTTTGGTCTGTGAGTTGAATAACACCTTGTTGTGTCAATGAGGCGCTTGGTACTTTTGTTGTGATTTTTTGTTCTAATGCTCTATTTAATTGGGTAGTGAGTTTAGCTATATCTCCATCATCTAAAACATCATTACCAGATTGAGTCGCGATAAAATCAGCGATAACAGAGGATATGGTTGATGACTGACGTAATACCTTATTTAGCAAATGAGTAGTAATATTTTCTGGTGGAAACCCAGTCTTCAAACCCTGATCTTGCTCATATCTTTCTTGGCTAATTACATTAGCATTACTACTAATGGAAAAGGCTTTGAAATCATTTTTTTTACTCATGTTCTCTCCTGGAATTAAATAATTTGATTTTGTAATCAATATGTTGAATTATTATAAAAGTCATTCCATACAATATATGTCAATAATAGTTTAGCTTGAAAAAAATATGATAAAATATTCTTATGACTTAGAGTGGTAACTGTTTTTGTATAATGGGCAGAAATAAAATTCCGAAATTGTATGATCGGGTGAATATCTAAATTATTTATATTCATCATCTGAAAATATGCTGATGGCTATATTATTTTTGTCCCGTGCAATTTTATTCATTAGGCCGTCCTTATAATATAATTAAACGCCACATTCCTAGGACGTGTTTCATTATCACCATTCATCCCAATAGATTTATATTCCCCTAAGCCGCCTCGATCATTAGGATCGCCATGCATACCGCCACGCACGGGGTCTGGATATTGAAGAGAGGTTTGATCGCTGTTAGTGGTAGAAATACTATGATTATGCCTTTTGAACGCATCATATTGAAAACTCAATATACTACGTCCGTTGTCAATACCACGCCAACTATCCCAACCACGAATAAATTCACCACGTAAATCGGGTAATACTCCATTAGGATAGGCTTGCGCTAATTTCGGATATTTTGTTTTATCAAAAGAAGCGCCGTTACATTGTGCCCATCCTTCTGGTGGGGTGGCAGTCGGCCAGGGGAGTGGCACCCCTACCGGGATCAGTTTTTCAAACAAACTGAGGTTTCTCACAAAAGCATCTTTATCAGGAATGTCTGCGCCGTTTTGGTCTTTTGCCAGCCGGTTATTCGCATTCTGATTGACATCAGAGACAAGCTTTTGCGTTGCCGCAAGGGTATTACTGTTGCCTGTGTTGTCTGTGAGTTGAATAACGCCTTGTTGTGTTAATGAGGCACTTGGCACTGTTGTTGTAATTTTTTGTTCTAACGCTCTATTTAATTGAGCAATAAGTTTAGCTATATCGCCATCATCCAGAATATCATTGCCAGATTGGGTCGCGATAAAATTAGCGATGACAGAGGATATAGTTGATGATTGACGTAATACTTTGTTTAGCACATGAATAGTGATATCACTTGGGGGGAACCCAGTTTTCAAACTTCGGCTTTCTTCATAGGCTTCTTGACTGACTACATTAGCATTGTTACCAATAGAAAAAGCTTTAAAATCACTCTTGGGATTCATATATTTTCCTCAGATTAAATAATATGATTTTATAATCAATATATTAAATTATTGTGAAAGTCATTTCCTACAATTATGTCAACAATAGTTTAGCCCGGAAAAAGCATAATGAAGTGTTCTTATGACTTAGGGGGATAATAGTTTTTGTATAATTGGTGGAAATTAAAAATCAGAAACTGTTGACAGGGGTAAATATCTAAATTATTTATATTCAACATTTGAAAGTTGTTTTTATCTTCTTGCTTGCTATTTATTTCGGTAATTTTTTATAATGATTTATAATTTAATTTTTACATTTTTATTATTATTTTATTGAATTGATTCAATGAAATAGGATTTTCTTGCTATAATTCTGTAATTTCTCGCTTATCTCGGCTAATGCAGACTATTTACCGACGCTCAATAAGCTATAAACGAGCGCTGACTACACAATTGTTGTGAGTCAGCCAATAGCGAGAGGATTATTTTCAGGTCGGGGGAAAGTCAATTTTATCAAAGCGTGAATTTCGTAGCGCCTTTTTGACTCTTTTCAAATTATCTCTGAATTTTGAACCACGGCGCAGGGTAAAACCCGTAGCTAAAACATCAATAACGGTTAATTGAGCGATTCTTGAGACCATTGGCATATAAATATCTGTATCTTCCGGGACGTCCAGAAGAATGGCGAGCGTTGCTTCGTGGGCGAGGGGAGAATCTTGGGAGGTAATTGCGATAACTGTCGCATCATTTTCTCGCGCAAGTTGTGCTGCTTCCACCAGGCTTTTAGTTCTGCCGGTATGGGAAATGAGTACGACGACATCACCTTCGGCACTGTTAATACAGCTCATTCGTTGCATCACAATGTCATCAAAATAGATAACGGGAATGTTGAACCGGAAAAATTTATTCATTGCATCATGGGCGACGGCCGCAGAAGCCCCTAGGCCAAAAAATGAGATTTTTCGGGCTTGAGTCAGTAAATCGACAGCTCGGTTAATGGCTGTGATATCCAAATTGTTTTTGACGGTATCCAGAGTTGCCATTACCGATTCAAATATTTTATTGGTGTAGGCACTAACTGTATCGCTCTCTTCAACATTGCGATTTACGTAAGGCGTGCCATTGGCAAGACTTTGGGCTAGATGGAGTTTGAAATCGGGAAAACCTTTGGTATCCAGACGGCGGCAAAAACGGTTTACTGTGGGTTCACTGACTTCCGCCATTTTTGCCAGCGTTGCGATACTGGCATGAATTGCAGTTTGTGGTGAAGCCAGGATTATCTGCGCCACTTTTTTTTCTGATTTACTCAAGAATTCGATACTATTTTGGACTCGTTCCAGTGTATTCATAAAACGCAGTTACCTGTGGTTTTGACGATTTCATTCAGATGAGAAATCTATATAAATTTTTATGAAAATATACTATTAGCAAATTGAAGCTGGCAGTAGGAAGTCACAATAATTTAATGTTTTTCATAAAAGTATGACAAGTGTCTAACTTTCACATTGGTAATTATCTTTCATAAACGTTGTAAAGTTACATAAAACTATCACATTTTTATCATGGGTAAAACATATTGTTAACATCTGGTTGTGGTTATTCGTTATCGCTGTTTACGCGCCATAGTCAAAAGAGTACATTATTGGTTAATGCTGTAACAAAATTACAATATCCCGCAATGAGGAGATACATATGGCGGTTACTTCTACAGCTCAGGCTTGTGATTTAGTCATTTTTGGCGCTAAAGGGGATTTGGCTCGCCGGAAATTATTGCCTTCCCTTTACCAGCTTGAGAAAGCGGGTTATATCCACCCAAAAACCCGAATTATCGGTGTTGGCCGGGCTGATTGGGATAAAAAGGCGTATACCAAGGTTGTTGAAGAAGCTTTAAATACGTTCTTGCCGGAAAAATTAGATCCAGAGTTATGGAAGACATTGAGTGAACGTTTGGCGTTCTGCAATCTGGATGTTAATCAAAAGGAAGATTTTGCCAAATTGAAAGCGATTCTTAATCAAGGGCACCAGCCAGCAATTCACTATTTTGCCATGCCGCCAAGCACTTTTGGTTCGGTTTGTCACGGATTGGGCCTTGCCGGGTTAAATAAAGAGCCAAACCGGGTTGTGATGGAAAAACCTTTAGGGACTGATCTTGAATCATCTAAAGCCATTAATGATGAAGTAGCAAAATATTTCAATGAGCGTCAGGTTTATCGTATCGATCATTATCTGGGTAAAGAAACCGTATTGAATCTATTAGCACTGCGGTTTGCCAATTCCCTATTTGTGAATAACTGGGATCACCGGACAATTGATCATGTACAAATTACGGTAGCTGAAGAGGTCGGTATTGAAGGCCGTTGGGGTTATTTTGACCAAGCTGGGCAAATGCGCGATATGATTCAGAATCACCTGTTGCAAATATTGACCATGATTGCTATGTCTCCTCCGGCAGATCTGACGACAGACCGTATTCGTGATGAAAAAGTAAAAGTATTGCGTTCTCTGCGTCGTATTGATCACACGAATGTGCGGGAGAAAACAGTACGTGGTCAATACACTGCCGGTTTTGTTCAAGGGCACAAGGTACCGGGGTATCTGGAGGAAGAGGGAGCGAACAAGTCCAGTCGGACGGAAACTTTTGTTTCTATCCGTGTCGATATTGATGACTGGCGTTGGGCCGGGGTGCCTTTCTATCTGAGAACGGGTAAACGTCTGCCAACGAAATGTTCTGAGGTGGTGGTTTACTTCAAAAAGCCCGCATTGAATTTGTTCTCTGAATCTTATCAGCAACTACCACAGAACAAACTGACGATTCGTCTGCAACCGGATGAAGGTATTGATATCGAAGTTCTGAACAAAGCCCCGGGGCTGGAGCACAAGCATCGTTTACAAACTACTAAGCTGGATCTGAGTTTCTCTGAAACGTTTAACCATATTCCATTGGCAGATGCTTATGAGAGATTGTTGCTGGAAGCTATGCGGGGTATTCAGGCGCTATTCGTTCGTCGTGATGAGGTGGAAGAAGCTTGGAAATGGGTTGATTCTATTATGAATGCATGGGCGGCGGATAATGATGCGCCTAAGCCTTATCAGGCGGGAACATGGGGGCCGGTTGCTTCTGTTGCTATGATCACCCGCGATGGTCGTTCGTGGAATGAGTTTGAGTAATTGACAAACCTTTCTGTTGAAGCTCAAGCCGCGCTGTAAGCGGCTTGGGTTGTTATCAACAAGGTATCAGCTTATGTTGATATCAATTCTGTTTTTTGATTCAACTCTGTTTATCAGATAAAAAGTAAGTAAAATTGAGTGGTTGCTTTCTATTATTTCGTATGGTAGAAGTAATAGGAACACTAACATTATTTATGAGGATTCTTCGTATATCGCGCGGAATATCGGTGCGATGAAAGAATGAGATATCATGAACAGCGCCAAAAGCGTCAAGTTTCAAAGTTCCACCCACGTGCTTTTCCTTTCTGCCATTTTATCCAGTGAGCATTACTGGTGTGGTGCATTATAGCGTCTGACTCCTGTTAACCGGTTCTTAACCGGTATTTCTATTTCGTCAAAACGTCAGGTTATTATTTCTCATCTCATGCATAGATGGGTTAGATCATTTATTAGCTTGCGTCTTGACGTGCGTATTTACGTGGTCAGGAGAAAGAAAATGATTTATTGGTTATTCCTTGCAATGGCAATTGTTACCGAAGTTATCGGTACCTTATCGATGAAACATGCCAGCGTTTCCGGTGGTGTAGTTGGCATGGCTGTTATGTACATCATGATCGCCACATCCTATATTTTGCTGGCAATGGCGGTGAAAAAAGTTGCATTAGGCGTTGCGTACGCTTTGTGGGAAGGGGTTGGCATTTTATTTATTACTGTTTTTAGTGTCATGTGGTTTGATGAATCACTGTCATTGATGAAAGTAGGTGGTTTGGCTCTGCTGATAACAGGAATTATGTTGATTAAATCCGGCACTAGAAAAGCGGCAGTTAAAAAATCGGCAGAGGTAGTGAAACAGATGGCAAATAAGGCTGTCAGTGTCGCAACAACTAAAAACAGTAAAATAAAGGAGGCATAACATGTTGCAACAATTTGAATGGTGGCATGCGGCGTTCTTATTCCTTGCCGTAGCGTTGGATATTTTAGCGAATATTTTACTGAAACTTTCTAATGGTTTTAGACGTCCTTGGATGGGGATTCTCTCGATTATTGTTGTCCTTGGGGCGTTCAGTGCGCTTGCTCAGGCAGTGAAGGGAATTGAGCTTTCCATTGCTTATGCCTTATGGGGCGCTTTCGGTATCATTGCGACAGTTGCTGCTGGCTGGATTATGTTTAATCAGCGTTTGAATTGTAAAGGTTGGGGTGGAATTGCCTTGTTGCTGTTGGGCATGGTGATGATCAAGATGGCTTAAGTCGTGGAGTAACCCAATCTGGGGGGAGTATGATTCACAGAGATTGTTTTAATTTTGTCGCTCCTGATGCGCTTATAACTATTTTTTTCTCTGTTCAGGTATTTTGATTAAATACTGTATAACTCCTCCCGCTTTGGTTTTTAAATAACGAATTTTATTGTTTATTTCTTATATTATCTGCTGGCATGCAACTAGCAACTATTTTGCATAATAACCAGCAGATATGAATAAAAGTGACTTTTAACAGCTAAAACAGACGTCTGGTTTATGGCCATCTTTCACACAACAACCAGGACAACAAGACTGAACAATATAGCGGCCATTCCCCATTTCCTTCATGTCAAAGTCTTTATAACGATAAAAAACATGTTGACCCATTGCGGTGGAACAAGATGGGCAACTTTTATAGATCTTGCCTTCTACTTCCGCAACAACGGAATCATGAAGGGGCTCATGACAACCTGAACAAACATCCATAGAATGCTCCATACCAAGTGATAAAAGTTATTGAAGATTAGGCCATGTTTATATTCACTCAACAGTGGCCCGACATTGATGTGCTTATTAGAAAGTATGGACGACGTATAAGTATAATTCAACATTGAAAAGGTAAATAATAGAAAATCCATTTGGTGAGTTAACTCTACCAGATGAAATTAACGCTATTTGTGATAAGCAATATTGGAAACTATTTTATTTACATTGATCATCAGAGTATTATCATCGGCTCAAACATAACATATATTTCTAAAATGAATTATTAAGGGCCATTGCTGAAATAGAATAGGTATTTTGGCCCATAAGATGGGTTTATAATAAGTTTATGTACAGATTTTAAAGTTCTCAAAAAATTATGGAGAATGGATTTAAAAATTGTCTATGCCAGAACAATTTTTTATCTATTTCACTTAACTCAGCTTCTTCACAGATATTATTCCAATTATCTTGGATGATTAATATTTGTCTATTAAAGATTTCTTTTGCTTTTTTCTCTGAGATATTAAAGTTATGTGCAGTTTCTAAACAGGTTTGTAATTGGCTGAGATTTTTATTTCCGACTATTAACATTGCTTGAGATGCTTCATTACCCGATCTACCTTGAGGGCATATATCATAAGCCGGAGTTAAACTTAAATTTTTTCCATCCCAAAATGCAGCATGATTTCGAGCGTGATCATCTGTATTACCGCACAGTATATTAAAAACTAATCGTGAAAATAATTCTTCTAATGTTTTCTGAGGATTAGTGAAACGATATCGTATAATCTCGGCAAAATTTTCATAACTAGCATATCTGGCCATCATATCATCCAAACTAAATAGAGTTAGAGCAGAGACCATTGATTTTCGTAACCAACTATTTTGGGTATATTCTCGATCAAATCTCTCAATTAATAGTACATTTTTATTTGCAGATGTTGCTAATTTTACTGGTGCAACATCAATACCAACTAGCTTCGCAAGTCTCATAGCAATAAACTCTGCTTTAACCACACTGTAAAGATCACTACTTGAAGAAAATTTAGCGACATATTTTTTTCCTTTATCTTCAATTAGTGCCTTGGGCCGTGCTCCGCCAATTGAACTAATTCTTCTAAGCTGACATTCTTTATAGATCGTGGTGTATATTCCGATGGAGATAGCTGAAAATCTAAAGCACCTATACGGTCAGATCCTGATTCAAGAAGGTAAGTTATTTCATTTAATATAGTAGTTTCTGTATCTGCTCCTTTTAATCCTAATTTTTTGTTGATTATAACTCTGCGACCCCACGCATCAGGTGAAGCGTCGCGGATACAGCCAGGTATTGTCAGATCACTCTGTGGGGATATGATACCAGATTTTAATGGTAATTCTGGTTCATAAATCGAGATAGATGGTGGCTGGCTATTGAATCTTTCAAGGTAACTTTTACCATAGTTAAATAGAATACGGCCGTTAAATTCTTCCAGGCGGCCAGCCACCACTGGTTCAGTTTGTTCTGGTAACCATATCCAGACATAAGCTTCTTTGTTGTTAGAAATCATCGTATACCTCTCTTTTTTCTTCCTGAATACGCCGTGGTAATAAAACTAATTTACCTCTTGTTTGTTCTATACGTGTTGAGATAGGAAATTTATCATTGTCAAACAAGTTGATACCTACAAGGTTGGCCAGCTCAAATGCTAATCCTATGGAGCAACCCATATCCCCATTTTCAATTTTTTGTAGCGTGGTTCTGGATATACCAGCACGTTCTGCCAAATTCTTTTCTGACCAATGGCGTTGTTTTCTACCTAACTTGATTTGTTCTCCGAGTAACATAACTGCCTCTTGGGAGAATTTTGAATAGGCTCTATGTTTTAACATACTTCCTCCTGTTGACCATTATAGTGGTCATTGATGGCCTTAATGAACACTATAATGGTCATCATCATGGTTTGTCAAAATGAGAATGTCAATATTAGATGAGCATTATAATGGTCACATCTTATAGTTCAAGGCATAAGAGGAAGGTTAGAGTTGTTGAGTTTATAACATTCCATTTAGAACAATGAATAATATAGTTAATGAAAATGTCGATTAATATTTTATTTTAAAATGTTATTGTAACTAAATTAATGGAGAAAGTTATATCTTATTTACATTAGTAACATCTATTGGGATATTCTGAATAACCTCCATATAATTAAAATATAAATGGAGGCGATAGAGAATATCCCAAAATTAATATTAAATACCTGCGATAATTTTTATTTCGACTTTATATTTGGGGTTCATTAGTTTAGCTTCAACGGTGCAGCGTACTGGCGCATTTCCTGCTACAACCCATGCATCCCAGGCAGCATTCATGCCAGCAAACTCTTTTCCATCAGCTAGAAAAATAGTGGCGTCGATAATTTTGCTTTTATCAGAACCGAGACGCTGTAACATGATATCAATAGCGGCTAACGTATTTGCTGTTTGCTCAGTAATATCACCATCCAGATTTTCCGGTACGGCGGTGTAGTAAATAGTTTTATTGTAAACTACTGCTTCAGACCAGCGATCCTGTGGATCAATGCGTTCAATTGTCATGGATACTCCTTTCTGTGAATGACTATCTGCCTGATTTTGGGTGGTGATCAGAACATACTATTGGCATAATCTCCATCCATTCTATTGAAAGAGACGATTTGTGTCAGACGATTTTGCGAAAAATGGCGCCCTTGCTAAAGCAATAACAGGCTTTAAACCTCGTGATGCTCAAAGAGAAATGGCAGTGGCTATTGAGTGTGCGATTAAAAACCATCAACAATTGGTCGTAGAAGCAGGTACGGGAACTGGTAAGACATTTGCCTATTTAGCACCCGCGTTGCGTTCTGGGCAGAAAGTTATCATTTCCACAGGTTCTAAGGCATTACAGGATCAGCTCTATAATCGTGATTTACCGACCGTCGCTGAAGCGATTAATTTCACCGGTAAATTGGCGTTGTTGAAAGGCCGTGCAAATTATCTGTGCTTGGAACGGTTGGAACAGCACTCTTTTGGGGGCGGGCAATTGGAAGCAGAAATTCTGGCAGATATTGTTCGGCTAAGAGGCTGGTCTTCACAAACTGAAGAGGGTGATATCAGTACTTGTCACCAAGTGGCGGAAGATAGCCAGGTTTGGCCGTTGGTCACCAGTACGAACGATAACTGCCTGGGTAGTGATTGTCCGCGTTATCAGGAATGCTTTGTTCTCAAAGCTCGTCGCCGGGCAATGGAGGCGGATGTTATTGTTGTTAACCATCATCTGTTTATGGCGGATATGGTCGTGAAAGAAACGGGATTTGGCGAGTTGATCCCGCAAGCAGAAGTCAAAATATTTGATGAGGCACATCAAATCCCTGATATCGCCAGTCAATATTTTGGTCAGCAATTAAGTAGTCGCCAACTGATGGATCTCTCCAGAGACATCATTATGGCGTATCGCACGGAAGTTCGGGATCAAGTTCAATTACAAAAGAGCGCAGATCGTCTGAGTCAAAGCACTCAAGATTTCCGGCTGTCGTTAGGAGAGAACGGTTATCGGGGTAATTTGCGGGAACTATTGCAAAATCCGCAAGTCCAGCGAGCATTAGTATTGCTTGATGATGCGCTTGAGCTTTGTTATGACGTGATGAAATTATCTTTAGGGCGTTCAGTTATGTTGGATGCGGCATTTGAGAGGGCAACAATTTATCGTAACCGCCTTAAGCGCTTGAAAGAGGTGACTATCCCCGGTTATAGCTATTGGTTTGAAAGTTATGGTCGCCATTTTCTTTTAGCACTCACACCGCTGTCTGTTGCCGACAAATTTAGTGAAATAATTAATGAGCAATCAGGTTGTTGGGTGTTCACCTCAGCTACACTCTCTGTTAATGAGCAACTTTCCTACTTTACTGAACGGCTAGGTTTAAAAGAGGCGAAAACGTTATTACTGCCAAGTCCATTTGATTATCAAAGTCAGACACTACTTTGCGTTCCCCGTCATCTACCATCGCCAAATCAGCCTGGTAGCGCAAAATGGTTGGCAGAGATGCTCAAACCACTCATTGAAACCAATAAAGGTCGATGTTTCTTTTTATGTACTTCACACCAGATGATGCGCAGTCTGGCTGAAGAGTTCCGTGCCAACATGACATTGCCGGTTTTAGTTCAGGGTGAAACCAGCAAAGGTCAGCTACTTTCGCAATTTATTGCCGCCGGCAACGCTTTATTGGTGGCAACCAGCAGTTTTTGGGAAGGTGTCGATGTGCGCGGCGAGGCGCTTTCCTGTGTCATTATCGATAAATTGCCCTTTACGGCGCCGGATGATCCCTTGCTAAAAGCCCGTATTGAAGATTGCCAACTGAGAGGCGGTGATGCATTTAATGAAGTTCAGTTGCCGGACGCGGTTATTAGCTTAAAACAAGGTGTCGGGCGGCTTATTCGTGATATTGATGATTATGGCGTTGTTGTCATTTGTGATAATCGTTTAGTGATGCGTCCATATGGTGAAGTGTTTTTGAATAGTTTGCCACCTTCACCACGAACCCGAGATTTAACGAAAGCGGTCGCTTTCCTGCAAACTCGGCAATCTCCTAATATTTCTGGTTTCGCACGGTAATTTTGTACCAGACCGCAGAGCGTGCTTTTTTTGTTTATGAGTTTGCTAAAAGTGACAGATCTAATATTGAATATGACGAAGAGATACAGTTTAAGAAGATGGCGTCCCACGTTCTAGGGTTATCAGATGAACAATTAGCCAGGCTAATTAAAGAAGGTCATTTTTCGGAGGTGACTAAATATGGTTAAAAAATATCGTAGTGATGCGTTTGCTGCAATTCACGAAACGATGGAGGCACTAAGCGAAATAGGGGCTGTCAATAAGCAAACCATGCGTGAGTTTGATGCCGCCTGTTTGACTCCCATAGAATCGCTCTCTCCAGAGGAAATACGTTCTCTTCGTGAGCGGGAGCATTTGTCACAGCCTGTTTTTGCCCGATATTTGAATGTGAGCAAAAATCTTATATCAGACTGGGAGCGTGGAACAAAAAACCCCGGAGGTCCAGCCCTGAGGTTGCTTACGATAGTTAAGAAGAACGGAATTCAGGCTATCGCGTGACATGATTAAGAATCGCTCCATATTGTAATAGCAAATCACGTTAGGAAGCGATGGAGTACAGGTAAACTGAATTTCTTTTCTATCTGATAATTCATAAAGACACAATTACCCTGTGTACATATGGCAAAGGGTAATGGCCTTCATATGGCTGCCAACTGGGTAAAATCGACAGGGTTATGATAAAATAGCGCCTTATTTTGGATTATATTTCTTGCCGAGGTGCTTAAGGCATGCCTGTACGAATTCTGGCTATTGATACTGCAACGGAAGCCTGTTCTGTTGCTCTTTGGAATGATGGTGCCGTTTTGGCACAGTTTGAAATTTCTCCACGTGAACACACGCAACGTATTTTACCTATGGTTCAATCTGTTCTGGCAGAAGCCGGGATGAGTTTACAGCAGCTTGATGCTTTAGCTTTTGGCCGTGGGCCGGGTAGTTTTACCGGTGTACGTATTGGTGTCGGTATTGCTCAGGGCTTGGCTCTTGGAGCTGAACTGCCGGTGATTGGTGTGTCAACGCTCAATGCAATGGCTCAAGGTGTTTTTCGTCTGCTAGGTGCAACTCAGGTATTAACCGCCATTGATGCTCGGATGGGGGAAGTTTACTGGGGGAAATATATCCGTAATCAGCAAGGTGAATGGCAAGGGAGTGAAACAGAAGCTGTGTTGAGGCCGGAGCAGGTGCAGGCATTCATGGCTTCATTGAATGGTGATTGGGTAGTTGCTGGTACTGGCTGGCAGGCTTATCCTCAGTTGATGGCAAGTCATTTAGCGCTAACTGATAGCAGAATCACATTACCTCATGCTGAAGATATGTTGCCTCTGGCGATACAGATGTGGAAAAACGGTGAGATGACGGCCGTAGAACATGCTGAACCGGTATACTTGCGTAATGAAGTTACTTGGAAAAAATTACCAGGTCGTTAAGTATCGATTGATGAAACTTGTAGTAAAAGAGAGTATCAAATAGATAGAGTTATTTTAAACATAATGATTGGGACAATTTTCAGGAGAAGGTGGTTATGTTAAGAGTAATAAACTACCGGACGAGTATTAAAGCGCTAATTTTGTTAGTTGCTGTAATGCTTACAGGCTGTATTACCGTTCCTGATTCAGTAAAAGGAACGTCACCAACACCTGTTCAAGATCTACTTTCTGTTAAGAGTACGCCTGAGCTGTTTATCGGTCAGGAAGGACGATTCGGCGGCAAGGTACTTGGTGTAGTGAATGAAAATCACCGTACTCGTCTGGAAATATCATCATTGCCATTAGCATCGGATGCCAGTCCAGAGCTGCATGAGCCTTCCCTTGGCCGTATCTATGCTTATGTTAATGATTTCCTTGAGCCTGACGATTTTAAAGGAAATTACGTCACTATCGTAGGTCCGATAGTGGGATTAAAAAAGGGAAAAATTGGTTGTGCGGATTACGATTATGTTGTGATTAATGCGATGGGCTATCAACGCTGGAAAGTTGTTCAGCGAGTATTGATGCCTTATGGCCCGGGGCCTTGGAATTATTATGGCTATCCATATTATTCAGGTTGGGGATGGAATTGGTATTACCCCGACCCCGCACCTGTTGAGACTATTTTGACCAGATAGAGTTATCTTAATCGGGATTGTCGATATAGACTTTGTGACATTGTAACTTTATTTCCAGTTTGAGCCGCCGCAATAATATGTGGCGGTAATTTATCTATTATTTCCTATTTATCTTTGGATTGATCGTTAATTTCATTGCAATTCTTGCACCCAAACTCGCAGCCATCTCTTTTGCCAGAATTTTTCGTAGTTCATCAGGAATATCATCCGGTTGTAGTATGACAAAACCGAATTTGTCATATAATTTACGGCTTGGCATAAAATCACGAAAAGTGGTGAGATAAAGAGCGGTTTCCTTGTTCTGTGCTAATTGCTCAATGATTAGGCTAAGCAGGGTACTGGCAATACCTTGGCCATTATATTTTGGCAATACATCAATCTCGGCTAGCAGCATCAATTGATTTAAACGGCGGATTAGCGCAAATCCAACCAGCTTTTGATCACTTTCAGCAACCCAAAGTTGCTGTTCCTGAATACCTGATTCAATTTCATACGTGGATAGGGTTTGGTCACCGAGTGCTTTTGGTAAGAGTTTTTCTGGAAAAAGAGAAGCTGCTTGGCGCTCTATATTGCTGATAGTTGCACTATCTTCATAGGTTGCCCTTCTGACTGTAATGTTATTTATAATCATTTTTTATTACCATTATATTTCTAATAGCGTATTGGAATAGACGAAAGCAATAAATGCTATTTCAAAAATGCTATCTTAAGCAAAAAATAAGTAGGTCAATGTATAACCAATAGCTACTAAGTTAAATATTAACTAGAGCAATAATATACTGATAATTAAAAATAATTTACAGACGACACCATTCTCTTTGTTTTTATGTATAAGGATTAACATGAAATTAGTGATGTGTATCTCAACCTGAACAATGTTTCTTTTTTAAACTGGTACGCTGAGTTAATAATTTGTTAAATCAAGGCGTGCGTTATTTATTAGGCGAGTGATAACATAGCAATTAAAATTTCAGGAGTACTACCTTGGAGAAAGTCTGGCTAAAACACTATCCGGCGGATGTTCCTGCGGAAATTGACCCGGATCGTTATGCATCATTGGTTGAGATGTTTGAAAATGCCGTAGCGCACTATGCAGATCAACCTGCATTTATCAATATGGGTGAGATTATGACCTTCCGTAAGTTGGAAGAGCGTAGTCGGGCATTTGCAGCATATTTGCAAAATGGTTTGGGATTAAGTAAAGGAGATCGCGTTGCTCTGATGATGCCAAACCTGCTGCAATATCCCGTTGCACTGTTTGGTGTTCTGCGTGCAGGTATGATTGTTGTAAATGTAAACCCGCTGTATACGCCGCGTGAGCTTGAACATCAGCTTAATGATAGCGGCACTTCCGCTATTGTGATCGTCTCCAATTTTGCCCATACATTGGAAAAGATCGTTTTTAATACTAAAGTTAAGCATGTTATTTTGACGCGTATGGGCGACCAACTATCTCGTCCTAAAGGTACGTTGGTCGATTTTGCGGTGAAATACATTAAGCGGTTGGTGCCGAAGTATAATTTGCCTGATGCCATTTCATTCCGTTGTGCGATACAGAGGGGTTATCGCATGCAATATGTAAAACCGGAGATTAACGGTAATGATTTGGCCTTTCTGCAATATACCGGCGGCACTACCGGCGTAGCTAAGGGAGCTATGCTGACTCACCGTAATATATTGGCAAATCTTGAACAGGCAAAAGCGGTTTATTCTCCATTATTACGTGCAGGCCAAGAGCTGATTGTTACGGCGTTGCCTCTCTATCACATATTTGCGTTAATGGTGAATTGCTTGTTACTTATTTACTTGGGTGGGTGTAATCTTCTGATCACTAACCCGCGTGATATTACGGGTACGGCTAAAGAATTAGGTCGTTATCCGTTCACTTCTGTCACCGGGGTGAATACGTTGTTTAACGCCTGGTTGAATAATGAAGAATTTAAGAAGCTTGATTTTTCTACGCTGCGTCTGGTTGTTGGTGGTGGTATGCCGGTACAGAAAGCAGTTGCTGAGAAATGGGCAAAAGTGACAGGCACCAATCTGCTTGAAGGTTATGGTCTGACAGAATGTTCACCTTTGGTTTCCTGTAATCCTTATAACTCGAAACATTATACTGGCAGTATTGGTTTCCCGGTCTCTTCAACGGAAATCAAACTTGTGGATGATGATGGTAATGAGGTAGAGATGGGCCAGCAGGGGGAATTGTGGATACGTGGACCACAGGTGATGGTTGGTTATTGGAATCGCCCTGATGCAACAGAAGAAGTGTTGAAAGATGGTTGGGTAGCAACGGGTGATATTGCGAATGTTAATGAACAGGGTTCCATTCGTATCGTAGATCGTAAAAAAGATATGATTTTGGTTTCTGGTTTCAATGTGTATCCTAATGAAGTTGAAGATGTTGTATCAGCTCACCCTAAAGTGCTAGAGTCAGCAGCAATAGGTGTATCAAGCGAAAGTTCCGGTGAAACTGTCAAAGTGTTTGTGGTTCGGATAGATCCTAGTTTGACCGAGGATGAGCTTAGAACCCATTGCCGTCGTTATCTAACAGGGTATAAAGTACCGAAGATCATTGAGTTCCGGGATGAATTGCCTAAGTCTAATGTAGGTAAAATTCTTCGCAGGGAACTGCGTGATGAAGAGGAAAAGGTCAGGAATGTAGCTATAGCCTGAGATCCTCTTCATAATATTGATAAGCACGACAACGCCGGTATCAGCCGGCGTTGTCGTGCTTATTCCATGAATGGCTAAGAGAACTATGTTTTGAATTATCAGTTGATCACCACAGATGCTCAGTTGCAGCAAGTTTGCGAAAGGGCAAAAAAATACTCAAAAGTAGCATTGGATACTGAATTTGTACGCACACGGACGTATTATCCACAATTAGGTTTGATACAACTGTATGATGGCGAACAACTTTCTCTGATTGATCCACTTAATATCACCAACTGGCAACCTTTTCGTGAGTTAATTACTCATCCTCAAATATTGAAGTTGTTGCATGCCGGCAGTGAAGATTTGGAAGTTTTTCTGAATACTTTTCAATGCTTGCCGGAGCCGATGATTGATACTCAGGTTCTGGCGGCTTTTATTGGGCACCCGCTTTCATGTGGCTTTGCCGCGCTGGTGGCTGAGTATATTCATGTCGAGCTGGATAAAAGCGAATCCCGAACTGATTGGCTTGCTCGCCCGTTAAGTGAAAAACAGTGCGAATATGCGGCAGCGGATGTTTATTATCTGTTGCCTTTGGCGGATATCCTGATGACTGCGACAGCGCAGGCCGGATATATGGAGGCTGCGACGGGTGAGTGTCAGCTTATCAGCCGACGCCGCAAAGAGATATTAGAACCAGAATCTGCTTATAAACAGATAGGCAACCTCTGTCAATTACGCCCCCAACAGCTTGCGTGTTTGAAAAAACTGGCTGCATGGCGTTTGAATCAGGCCAGAGAACGCGATTTAGCCGTGAACTTCGTCATTCGTGAAGAAAACCTGTGGCAGGTAGCACGTTATATGCCAACTTCTTTGGCAGAGTTGGATGCGTTAGGGCTAAGTGGGCAGGAGATTCGTTGTCATGGCCGTCGTCTATTGGCAATGGTCGCTGAAAGTGGAAATATCCCTGAAAGCGAATGCCCGCCGCCAGTGACGAACCTGATTGATCAACCTGGTTATCGTAAAGCGTTTAAGGATATTAAAGCGCTAATCCATCAGGTAAGTGAGCAGCATAGATTTAATTCTGAATTATTGGCATCTCGTCGTCAGATTAATCAATTACTCAGTGTTCATTGGAAATTGAAACAATTAAATGGCAAGCCTGAGCTGCTTAGTGGATGGCGGGGAGAGTTGCTGGCTGAACCTGTTGCAGAGATTCTGGCGAACTATCCTGATTAATCCATATCAGAGCATTAGCTTGATGCTAGGCTAAAGCGCGAGAAAGGGGTTCCCGTTAGGGGTACCCCACCTCAGACTGCCATATAATATAATGAGCTTGGTTACTTTGATGGCGGTAGTGATAAAACAGCTGCCTTTCTGTGTTATTTTTGAGCTTCTTCTGTCTCAGGTAATGTTATATTAAGTTCCAGCACGGAAATATCATCACCTTTCTGTTCGAATTGCACAGAGAGCATATCTGGATCTACCTGTATGTACTTACAGATTACCGCCAAGATATCTCGTTTCATATCAGGCAGATAAGCAGGCTCAGCATCACCACGGCGGCGCTCTGCCACGATAATTTGCAACCGCTCTTTAGCGATATTTGCTGTCGTCTTTTTTCTCGACAGAAAGAAATCTAGCAAGGCCATGTTTTACCCCCCAAATAGGCGTTTTAAGAAGCCTTTTTTCTCTTCTTCAATGAAACGGAAAGGACGCTCTTCTCCTAATAAACGTTCAACAGTATCTGTATACGCTTTTCCTGCGTCGGATTCTGTATCCAAAATAACCGGCTCCCCTTGGTTAGATGAACGCAGTACAGATTGATCTTCTGGAATAACACCGATTAAAGGAATGCATAAAATTTCCAGAACATCTTCCATACTTAGCATATCACCACGACTCACCCGGCCTGGGTTATAGCGAGTTAATAGCAGATGTTCTTTAATGGGATCTTCACCCCGTTCAGCTCGTCGAGATTTAGAAGCCAGAATACCCAGGATACGGTCCGAATCACGTACGGAAGAGACCTCAGGATTTGTTGTGATGATCGCTTCGTCAGCAAAATAGAGTGCTATCAACGCGCCACTTTCAATCCCTGCCGGGGAGTCGCAGATAATAAAATCGAAACCTTGTTTGTCCAGATCAACTAAAACCTTCTCAACGCCTTCAGGAGTGAGAGCGTCTTTATCGCGGGTTTGTGATGCAGGCAAGATATAAAGGTTCTCGGTACGTTTGTCTTTAATTAATGCCTGATTAAGCGAGACGTCACCTTGGATTACGTTCACGAAGTCATAAACTACGCGGCGTTCACATCCCATAATTAGATCGAGGTTACGCAGGCCGATATCAAAATCGATAACGACGGTCTTTTTACCTCTTTGAGCAAGGCCGGTAGCAATGGCCGCGCTTGAAGTGGTTTTGCCAACGCCACCTTTACCTGATGTAACAACAATAATGCGTGCCATGAAGTGATTCCTTATTAAAAGGGCTAGATTAAAGGTTCAATAGTTAATTCATTATTTACCAGGCTAAGTTTTGCGGCTTTTCCTGCTAATTCAGTCGGGATTTTATCGCCGAGCCAATATTGCCCTGCGATAGAGATAAGTTCTGCATTTAAATGGGTGCAAAAAACCAGACACTCCTGATCACCGGATGCACCGGCTAACGCCCGACCACGCATCATGCCGTAGATGTGAATATTGCCGTCGGCAATCAACTCGGCGCCAGCGCTTACATTACTGGTGACAATAAGATCACTGCCTTGGGCATAAATCCTTTGACCTGAGCGAACTGGTAAATTAATTACGCGAGTTTTTTTAATCTCAGGTTCTGCCGGTTTATTTTCCTTTGCTGAGGCTTTTTGTTTTTTGCCTTCGCTTAGTAGTGGTAAGGATGCTTGTATTACCGCTCTGCGTTGTTGCTCATCACGACAACCACTCATTCCGACAATACGGAATCCTGCTGAATCAATAGCGTGATGCAGCGCTTTCAGATCAGCGTCTGCCGGCAGAGCGGAGATGTTAATGACAACAGGCGCGTTTTTCAGGAAATCCGGTGCTTGTTCCACTTTTTCCTGTAGGGCCTGTAGAATGATTTCTGGTTGGTCACTGTGTAAATGAACAACCGAAAGCGTAAAATTACTGCCTTTTAGCTCAATTGGCGACTGTGACATCTATCCTGACTCAGATTCAGCAAATTTGAGATCACCCCAGAACAACCTCTGGGATACGATATTTTGAAATACAATAAACATGTTATAATTACTGAATTATTCAAGCAAGTTGTGACCTGAATTTAAAAGAGTTTATTATAATGATTTGTGTGATCTACAGAAGCCCGAAAAGAGAGCAAACATACCTTTATGTTGAAAAAAGAGATAATTTCTCTCGCGTCCCCGAAGAGCTACTGAAAAGTTTTGGTCAGCCTCAATATACAATGATGATCTCTCTGGCAGACAGAAAGAAACTGGCAGGCGCTGATATAGAAAAGGTAAAAATATCGTTAATTGAGCAAGGTTTTTACCTGCAAATCCCACCTCCGGTTGAAAACTTAATGAATGCACATCTGAACCAGATGGAAAAATAAGAAGAATCCAAAAGCTTGATGAGCAAAGTTAATCGTCATCGCGGTTTTATTAACCACCAGAATATTCACAGTGAGCCGTGCTTTTAAAGGACAACAATCAGGTTTGTATTTTAGAGGAAAAATTTCCTTTGAATAGCGGTAACCTCTTTCCGTTTCCTGTGCTCCTTATTTTGCGATGAGTCTTGGCGTGGTGGCCGATGAGATATGGCAATAAGTGCTATAATTATGGGTGTGTTGCCTAATAAACCAGAGTGAGGAACGAATATGTATCAACACAGAGACTGGCAGGGGGCATTACTGGATCTTCCTGTCAATAAAGTAGTTTGCGTTGGTAGTAATTACGCTAAACATATTAAAGAGATGGGAGCTCAGCCAGCGGAAGAGCCAGTCGTTTTTATTAAGCCAGAAACTGCGCTGTGTGATATACATCAGCCAATTGCAATTCCAAAGGATTTTGGCGCCGTTCACCATGAAGTTGAACTAGCTGTATTGATTGGTACACCATTGAAACAGGCAAATGAAGAGCGAGTTAGCGCCGCGATCGCCGGCTTTGCTGTTGCGTTGGATCTCACCTTGCGTGATTTGCAATCTAAATTCAAGAAAGCAGGTCAACCGTGGGAAAAAAGTAAGGCGTTTGATGGCTCTTGTCCGATATCTGGGTTTATTCGAATAAGCCATTTTGGTGATCCACAGAATGTCCAGTTTTCACTGACAGTCAATGATGAGCTACGGCAGAACGGTGATAGCAGTGATATGCTGACACCAATCGTTCCCCTGATCAGCCATATGTCGCACTTTTTCACTTTGCGGCCGGGGGATGTGATTCTCACTGGCACACCGGAAGGTGTTGGAGCACTGGAAGCCGGTGATGTGTTAAAGGTTACTTTGAATGACAATTCACTCACTACCAGGGTGATTTGAATAATATAAGGAATAGTAGAAGTTATGTCTCAGCCTTTCTGGCAGGTAAAAACTCTAGATCAGATGACGGATGAAGAATGGGAATCATTATGTGATGGTTGTGGGCAGTGTTGCCTACATAAATTGATGGATGATGATACCGATGAAATTTATTTTACTAATGTTGCTTGCAATCAGCTCAATATAAAAACGTGCCAATGCAAAAATTACGAAGAGCGTTTCAGATATGAGCCGGATTGTATCAAGTTAACCCGTTATAATTTGCCGACTTTCGAATGGTTGCCGAAGACTTGTGCATATCGTTTGCTTGAAGAAGGGAAGTCATTGTTACCGTGGCATCCTCTGATTAAAGGTTCCAAATCAGCAATGCATAGCGAAAGAATTTCAGTTAGGCATATCGCTGTACGGGAAATTGATGTTGTAGAGTGGGAAGATCATATTATTAATAAACCTTAATAATGATCTAACTAACTATAATTTAACAAATTATTTTCTGTGTTTCCCTCGTTGGGGCTTGTTCCTGAGTTAAGCTATCCAATGGGTGTATCCGCCAAGAATAAACTAAAGGTTGATTGTATATAATTGCGTCTATACTATTACCATTAGGTAATTGAACCTGTGGTCTATTATAGGAGGCATAAAGTATGCCAATACATGTGGGAAACATAGAAAAGATTACCAATGATTTCATCCAATTGAGTGAGTTAGAGTTCAATCGTGTTCTGTATGATGCTCTTGATTCCTCTGGTACTAATATTGTGCATGATGTGGATGAACTCATTTTTCCTCCAGGTTACCGGTTAATCAGGGTTGATAACCGGTTAGATTTGGATGATATAGATGAACCTTACTTTGAATTAGCGTTACTTAGTGATGAAACAAAAGAAGTGGTTTATTACAATAAAGTGATTGTAATAAGTGACCTAGTGCTTAACTGTCGTCCCGCTTCGCAGATACTTGTGTGGCGAACGAGGAAACCGCAGCATAAAGCAGCATTAAGTGATTTGGCTGCTAAAATCTTTTTCCACTATCTGATTAAAACCTATGATGTTGTCGCTTCAAATATAAGTCAAATAATAGAAGGCACCTCTTTTTGGCAAGCCAGAATGTATGAGGCGTTACAGTTTGGGCTTTATGTTTACGGTTATGATGTTATGACCTGTGAGTTAAGAAGTATTTTAGCTGAAGATGATGTCAGTAAAGAGCAGAGTTGGTTATGGGGTAATGCGGAATATTATATGGATAGACTGGCGATTATTTCCAGAATCAAGTTGCCTAATAAGTAATTAATTTTTCCAAGTTGTATCTGAGGTGAATATAATGGTTCGAGCTAATTCGAACCATTATTAGTTAATTACAAAGCGCCGGAAACCCAAGCATTAATTTTATCATAGAACGATTTAATTGATTCCCATGCTCTGCTTATCCATTCAGAGAGTTGCCTGGCTGCATCAAGTATAAAATTTGAAAGCCTGCCAAACAAACTGGAGAAGAATGCATTAGTTTTTTCCATAAAACTTTGGATTGCTGCTCTGGCGTTAGGAAATTGTAACCCAAATTGAATGGCTTTATCGTAACTTGTATCAATTTGTCTGTTGTTCTCATCTTTGGTTCTTTGACGAGATTTATTCATGTTATCGATCCAGTCTTGGTCTGCGTTGTCTGGATCAGCGGCAATTGCTTCCTGATATTTCTGTGTGCTATCAGTTACACTTGCCTTGGAAACGTTTGTTGTTGAATTAGCACCAGATTTCACTGAATCTTTCAATTGATTAATAATACCATCTATTTCCTTATTTTCGGTAATATCTACACTTTCATATTGTTCCCCAAGTATATTTGCATATGCTTGGAGTTCAGGTGTCGATGGCACAAATTGTTCAGTTTTAGAGTCATTTAACATATGCTTTGCGTGTTGACGCATTTCGTTCATGAGGTCGATAAATTGAATATCTGTCGATGTAATATTAGACATAAATTATTTCCTTTTATTTAGTTAGTAAACTATCTATTAAATTTAAAAGCGTATAACTCTTTATTTAAATTGGAAGGAATAAGTTAAAAGTAAATTACATTATCTATTTTTGTCGATTTTTTTCTCCTATAATATTTAAAAGATCAATGTCAGTGATAAATTTATTCTTAGATATTATATCTATAGGTGCCGAAAAGTATTTTTCGGCACCTAAATAAAACATAAAACACTTAGACAAACAGAGTTTAATCTTGAGTCCATTCAAGGAATTTCACTCTGTTAAATGTTTAATGCTAACTTTATAAATGAGTTTTTAATTACTGAACTTAATTTTTCAGTTTATAAACTAATGTATTATCGGAGTGAGAGAGTGTCAGTTTTTGACCTTTCAACTTCACTTTAACGCCATCGGCTAATACTTTACCAATCAGGTAATCCCATTGATTTAATTTATCATCAGAACAAAGCATCTGAGTGCTGGCTAAGTTTTTAACGGTCAGTACACCATTTTTCAGTTTGCCTTGACCCATAAAGAGATTACACATGGAACCAGAAATATGCATTTTTTCACCGAACTCAATAGTTGGTACGCGACCATCTTGATTTTGCGCGCCTTCTCCGTTAACGCTCACCAGGACAAATTTGTGATGTTGTAAATCATTAACTGACACGTTTTCTGTCGCTGAAGCTTGGAATGTGGCTAACAATAAAGTTGCTGTTGCCAAAGGTAATATTTTTTTCATGTTTATCTCCTATATATTATTTTAAGGGTACTTACTAACAATATTCGGGCAATTTTTCCCGTTGAGTAATTGCTGGATATTTCCCAGCGTAATTTCACTGATACTGGTTAAGGCTTCTTCTGTCAGAAATGCCTGATGACCGGTAAACAGCACGTTATGACATGAAGACAAGCGACGAAAAATATCATCCTGAATTACGTCATTAGATTTGTCCTCAAAGAAGAGATCGCGTTCATTCTCGTAAACATCCATACCCAGAGCGCCAATCTTTTGTTGTTTTAATGCATTAATGGCAGCCGCGGAATCAATCAGAGCCCCTCGGCTGGTATTGATGATCATTACGCCGTTTTTCATTTTGCTGAAAGCAACTTCATTCAGCAGATGATGGTTTTCTGGTGTTAACGGGCAATGAAGGGATATGACATCGGATTGTGCATACAGCGTATCCAGATCGACATATTTAGCACCGAGCTCCAAAACAGTTTGATTGGGGTAGGGATCATGAGCTAACAGACGCATACCAAATCCGTTAAGAATACGTAAGGTAGCAATACCAATCTTCCCGGTTCCGATAATTCCTACTGTACGGTTGTGCATATTGAAACCAATTAAGCCTTCAAGAGAGAAATTGGCGTCACGGGTACGTTGATAAGCTCGGTGAATACGGCGGTTTAAGCACAACATTAATCCGACGGCATGTTCAGCAACAGCTTCAGGAGAATAGGCTGGAACCCGTACAACCTGAATACCCAATTCTTCAGCCGCATCCAGATCAACATTATTAAAACCTGCACAACGTAATGCGAGGATTTTTATATTCATTTCAGCCAATTCTTCAAGCACTTCACGGTCAGCATTATCGTTGACGAAAATACAAACAGCATCTGCACCAATAGCGTTTTTGGCAGTTTTTGAACTGAGAGGGAAGTCGAAAAACTCGAAATCATAACCAAATCCGAGCTTTTTATTGACCTGCTCCAGATGTTTATAGTCATACTGTTTGGTACTGTAAACGACTAATTTCATGGGATTATCTCCGCTATAATTTAAGTAGCTAATAAATTGTTTTGGGCTTAAATTATTGCTGACGTAAAGGGTTAAATAAACCAATAAATTAATTAACTCTATAAGTGTATTGCTTGTTGTTCCCCTATATGTTCAACACAATTTGCTTAATAATCAATATCTTAGTTTAAGGTTTGTCTGCTAAATTATGGAATAACAATAGAAGTAACCGATCTAAGACTTAATAAGGAGAGGAAAGAACTTGATAACCAAAGGGTTAAAGATATTCATTACCATACTGATGTTGCTGGTATTGCTGATGGCGGCGGGATGGTTTTCTATTCCTCATTGGTTGCCTAAAGTCACCAGTCATTGGTTACCTCCAGGTATGACGGTTTCATTGAAACAACCAGAATGGAAAAATGGGGCTTTGCAACTGGCTGATATTTCATTGCAGATGAAAGATTGCAGGCTCATTCGTGTATCGCGATTATCTGTTAGTTACCCATATTCAGAGATAGATAACAGTTATCATTGGCAATTAAATGCCGCAGATATTAATGGAGATATCCATTGCCTAAATCAGTTGCCCGAATCTACTCAGGGCCTTGCTCCATTGTCTGTTGCTGATATTTTAGCTCTTATTCCACAAGGAAGTTTGTCTGTGGATAATCTTTCTTTTCATCCCTGGCAAGATTTTGCCGGAAAGCTAAAATTCAATTCCTCTCCTCAGGGGCAAAAACTGAGTTATCAGGGAAAGAATGTTAAATTGTCAGCGCATATTTATGGTAAGGAATCGTTATTTATTGACCAACTGGCAATTAAATTACCAGAACAGGAAATCAGCCTTAATGGTGAAGTGACTTTACCACTTAATGTGGACAAACTACCTCCTCATGGTGAAGTAAAAGGTAAAATTATTGCCAGTCAATATATGCACCCGCTAAATATCAAGTTAGGTTGGCAAGGGAAATCCGGCAAATTTATTATCAGAGAAGAGGGGACGGTAGTACCTTTGGCTGAATTACCTTGGCAGTTTAACCAAGACCAGTTTGATATTACTGATGGTAAATGGCGGTGGACGAGTGCGGGACAACCTCTTGCGGGTGGAGTGAATATTAAGATTGCTCATTGGCAACAAGGATTGGATAACCTGCTGATTAGTGGCCGTATAAATTTGGTCACGCAGGGGAAACGTGGTAAAGCGAATATAGTGTTAACGATAAAACCGGGCCGGATAAACTCGTTAAATATGCAACTTCCTTTTCAATTAACAGGTCAGATTAATGTGCAGGATATGATTATGGCTATGTCATTGCCTGCGGTAATTAGTGGTCCGCTGGTTAATCCGAGAATGACTTTCCAGTCAGGTTCGTTGTTTCGGACTTGGGGGCGTTTGTCCGATAAGTTTATTGTTAAAGATGCTCGATCACCGTTAGCGGGAACTTATCTGACACGTGAAGGTTTTACTGGCCGGTTACAGGCGATTGTTAATGCACAACACCGTGATTGGGGAAAATTCCGTTTGCATCTTGATGGTCATGCCGAGAATTTTATGCCGGATAAAGGCTATTGGCGTTGGAACTATTGGGGAGATGGCGATTTGCCGTCACTACAGGCTAAATGGGATATCGCTGGAAAAGGTCGCTGGCGTGACACATTGATTAGCGTCAACGAAATGGTTACCGGCTTTAATGTTATTAAACACGGTATGATTCAGGTAGATACGCCGCGTCTACAGTTAACAAAGCCATTGGAATGGCAACGTTCAGAGAAATCTCCCACCTTTAAGGGTGAGTTACGACTGGCAACGAAGAAAATATCGTTTCGGTCCGGTGGCTTTCTGCCCCCCACTGAACTGACAGCAAAATTGACAGGGAAAAGCCCGAACAACTTTATTGTTAATGGTGATCTTTCATCAAGAAATATTGGCCCGATCCCTTTTTACAGTCGTTGGGATGGAGCAAGATTGCGTGGTGAAGCGCGTTGGCCTACTCAATCCTTACTTGCATTTCAGCCGTTGGTACCTAAAGATTTAGGGATAAACTTGCGCTCAGGTGATCTTTATGCACAGGCCGCTTTTTCTGCCACACAAGGGCAAGGTTTTGTTGCGGGTGGTCACTGGGTGGTAAAAAATGGCAGCATGTGGCTTAAAGATGGTGAAATCAGCGGCCTTAATTTTGTCTTACCGTGGCGGCTGAAAGATAGTATCTGGCAATTTGGTGTTAAATCGCCGGTTCAGCTACGAGTGAAAACAATTAATAATCTGTTTGAAATGCATAATTTAACGGCGGATTTACAGGGATTTTATCCGCCATCGGAACAAAAGCCGCTGGAATTGACTAATGTAAATGTAGGTATGTTGGATGGGCGTATTAACCTAGATAAATTAAGATTTCCTCAGCATCATCCGGCTATTTTGACGCTTGATAAATTGGAGCTAAGTCGCCTTTTTACTGTGTTGAAAGTTAAACAATTTGCGATGTCCGGCAAAATCAGCGGAAAATTGCCGTTGTTTATTAACAATGAACGCTGGATAGTTCAGCAAGGTCGGATTACCAATATCGACCATATGACCTTACGTCTGGATAAAGATACGGTAGATTCCATTAACAAAGATAATATTTCCGCCGGTGCCGCTATGGATTGGTTACGCTATTTAGAAATCAGTCGCTTACGGGCGCAAGTCAGTCTTAATAATTTAGGGGTTTTGACACTTAATGCTGAAATTCAAGGTGTTAATTCATTAAGGGATAAAAAACGGCAAGTCAAGCTGAATTACCATCATGAAGAGAATATCTTTCATTTATGGCGTAGCTTACGGTTTGGCAACAATCTTGAAGATTGGTTACAGCAGAATATATCTGTATTAAATGGGAGTGATAAATGACAAAACGAACCAGAACAAAGCTGTTCTTACTATCAATGGGATCTTTAATATTGTCAGGTTGTATACGCCTTGAAGTGGCAACACCTGAGAAGCCCATTAATATTAATATGAATGTCAAAATTGAGCATGAAATTCAGATAAAAGTAGACAGGCAAGTTGAAGAGATGCTCAAGAATAACACGGGTTTATTCTAGGGGGGTTAGCATTATGAAGATAACAGGTACGGGAATATTGTTATTGGCAAGTGTATTGTTCAGCCCTTTTGTGGGAGGAATGACCCTGAATGAAGCAAAGCAGGAAGGGCTGGTGGGTGAAACGTTCAGTGGTTATCTGGCTATAGTAAAAGCAGATAGTCAGGCACAGGCTTTAGTGGCAGAGATTAATCGGGCCCGTAAGGAAAAATACGCACAAATTGCGGCTGGCAATAATATTTCTACAGAACAAGTGGCTAAACTTACTGGCGAAAAACTGGTGAACAGAGCTGAACCTGGTGAATATGTGCTTGGTATTAATGGTAAATGGTTGAAGAAATAAAAGCGCGTCGAATGACGCGCAAAAAGCAGCAATATAAATATAGATAATGTATGAATTATGAACAAAAACGTGGCTGTCAGGAAGCTATTGCTGCTAAAACTTCACGGGCAGTTTGTTGCGCTTGATTTGCTGCATCAAGACTTAACCCTACACCTTCGGCAAAAACAAACTCTACATCAGTGAGACCAATGAAATTCAGGAACAGACGCAAATAAGGCACTAACAGATCACTGGGGCCGTCTTTATGGATGCCGCCACGGCTGGTCAAGATAATTACCCGTTTGTCTTTTAACAGACCTTCAGGGCCATTTTCGGTATAACGGAAAGTCACGCCAGCACGGGCTATCAGGTCAAAATAGTTTTTCAGTTGGGTTGGAATGTGGAAGTTGTACATCGGCGCAGTGATAACAATAATGTCATTATCCTGTAATTCCGCAATCAGTTCGTCAGATAATGCTAATACCTCTTTTTGGCGAGCAGTCATTTCATTGCCACTCGGACGTAATGCATGAACCAGTTCATTATCCAGAATAGGAATGGGTTGTGCGGCCAGATCACGTATCGTAATGCTGTCATCAGCATGATTGGTTTGCCACTTTTCAATGAAGAAATCTGCCATTTGGTTAGTATGTGAATGCTGCGCCATAATGCTGGATTTAAGAACCAGAACTTTACTCATTTTTATTCCTTAAATTAACTCTTGGTAATTCACTTGTTAATCACGATATAGTGATTCTATGAGTTATTATCTTCTGGTAATAGAGCAATATTTAGAGCTTAGCATTCAAATTTATTGAAAAACTTTTACCTGCGTTGATATAGCGTGATGGGGAAATATCCGCCGAAATTATTGCCAATAAATAAGATGTGTTACTATGTCGTCAATAAGAACCGCATCATCAATAAAAGCTGGCTAATCAGTAAAGTTAAGAAGTTACAAGGATCAATATAAGTGAAAGAGTCTCAGAAAATCATTAACCGTCAGGCTGCTTGTCCAACGATCAAATATCCAGAAAACTTGCCCGTCAGCCAGAAGAAAGATGATATCTACAAAGCTATTCGTGACCATCAAGTTGTTATTATTGCGGGTGAAACCGGTTCGGGTAAAACAACCCAAATCCCGAAAATTTGTCTTGAACTAGGTCGGGGAATAAAAGGTCTGATCGGCCATACTCAACCCCGTCGATTGGCTGCTCGCGCGGTTGCCAATCGTCTGGCGGAAGAATTGGAAACCTCGGTGGGTTCTGCTGTCGGTTATAAAGTCCGGTTTAGTGATCATGTGGGCGATAACACGTTGGTTAAGCTGATGACCGATGGTATTTTGCTGGCGGAATTGCAAAATGACAGGTTGCTTAAACAATATGACACGCTCATTATCGATGAGGCGCATGAGCGTAGTCTGAATATTGATTTTATTCTGGGTTATTTGCGTCAGTTGCTGCCAAAACGTCCTGATTTGAAAGTGATTATTACCTCGGCGACTATCGATCCTGAGCGTTTTTCCCGTCATTTTAATCATGCGCCAATTATTGAAGTTTCTGGTCGAACCTATCCGGTAGAAGTGCGGTATCGTCCGGTGATGGGGGAAGATAATGATGGCGAGCGGGATCAGCTTGAGGCAATTATTGATGCTGTTGATGAACTCAACCGGGAAGGGCCTGGGGATATCCTGATCTTTATGAGTGGTGAGAGGGAGATTCGTGATACAGCCGATGCGCTGAATAAACTGAATCTGCGTCATACCGAAGTACTGCCGCTATTTGCGCGTCTTTCTAACAGTGATCAGAACCGGATTTTCCAGTCACATACGGGGCGGAGAATTGTGCTGGCAACTAACGTGGCAGAAACTTCGTTGACTGTACCGGGAATTAAATATGTGATTGATACCGGATATGCACGTATCAGCCGTTACAGTTATCGGACGAAAGTACAGAGATTGCCGATTGAGCCAATATCACAGGCGTCGGCTAATCAGCGGAAAGGGCGTTGCGGACGTGTATCCGATGGGATCTGTATACGGCTGTATTCAGAAGAGGATTTCCTTTCTCGGCCGGAGTTTACTGATCCAGAAATCCTGCGTACTAACTTGGCATCGGTCATTCTACAAATGACGGCAATTGGTCTTGGGGATGTCAGCGCATTTCCATTTGTGCAACCGCCTGATAAACGTAATATTCAGGATGGCGTTCGGCTTCTGGAAGAACTTGGGGCTATTGATCAGAGCACCATTAATCAAGGCGCAATGGCTAAGAGTAATTACCGTCTTACATTAATCGGACGACAGCTTGCTCAACTCCCGGTTGATCCCCGGTTGGCGCGTATGGTATTGGAGGCTCGTCATCATGGTTGTGTGCGTGAAGTGATGGTCATCACTTCTGCGCTGTCTATTCAGGACCCAAGGGAGCGGCCGCTAGAGAAACAACAGGCTTCTGATGAGAAACACCGTCGATTTGCTGATAAAGACTCCGATTTTATTGCATTTCTGAAATTATGGGATTTTTTGAAAGAACAGCAAAAGGAACTTTCTTCTTCGCAATTTCGCAAGCTTTGCCGTCAAGATTATCTTAACTACCTGAGAGTCAGAGAGTGGCAGGATATATACGCTCAGTTACGACAAGTTGTGAAAGAAATTGGTTTGTCGATAAATAGCCAGGATGCAGATTACCGCAGTATTCATACTGCGTTACTTTCTGGGCTGTTATCCCATATTGGCCAAAAAGATACAGACAAACAGGAATATACCGGTGCGCGTAATGCTCGTTTTGCTATTTTTCCTGGTTCTGGTTTATTCAAGAAGCCGCCTAAATGGTCAATGGCCGCGGAATTGGTTGAAACTAGCCGCTTGTGGGGACGTATTGCTGCGCGGATAGAACCTGAATGGGTTGAACCATTAGCCGCACATCTGGTGAAGTATCATTATAGCGAACCGCACTGGCAAAAATCTCAGGGCGCGGTAATGGCTAAGGAAAAAGTCACTTTATATGGTTTGCCAATTGTGGCTAGTCGTCAGGTTAATTACAGCAAAATTGATCCAATGCTCTGCCGTGAGTTGTTTATCCGCCATGCGCTGGTGGAAGGCGACTGGCAAACTCGACATGCATTTTTCCGAGCGAATCTGAAATTACGCGAGGAAATTGAGGAGTTGGAACATAAATCCCGTCGTCGTGACATTTTGGTGGATGATGAAACTCTATTTAGCTTCTATGATCAACGGATACCTCAGAATGTAGTTTCTGCCCGCCACTTTGATCGCTGGTGGATGAAAACAGGTAAAGAGCAACCTGACCTGCTCAACTTTGAAAAAAATATGTTGATCAAAGGTGATGCCGATAAAGTCAGTGCGTTGGATTACCCCAATTACTGGTATCAAGATGCACTGAAATTACGGCTTAGCTACCAGTTTGAACCGGGCACACAAGCTGATGGCGTGACCGTTCATATTCCGCTGCCGGTGCTGAATCAGGTTAAGGATGAAGGATTTGATTGGCAGATCCCAGGTATTCGCTATGATTTAGTGGTTGCGCTGATTAAATCACTGCCAAAACCGGTTCGTCGTAATTTTGTCCCTGCGCCAAACTATGCTCAGGCATTTATGGAGCGAGTATCTCAACCTCAATCCACTTTGTTAGATAGTCTTGAAAGGGAGTTACGGCGGATAACTGGCGTTACGGTGTCACGTGATGATTGGCAGTTAGAGCAAGTACCCGATCACCTCAAAATGACATTTCGAGTGGTAGGAGAGAAGAATCGAACTATCGCTGAGGGTAAAGATTTATCTGCACTGAAATTACGCTTGAAAGAGAAAGTTCAGGAGACACTTTCCTCTGTTGCTGATGATGGAATTGAACAGAGTGGGCTGCATATCTGGAGTTTTGGTGAATTACCGGGACGATATGAGCAAAAACGCGGTGGTTACTCTGTTAAAGCATTTCCTGCGCTGGTGGATGAAAAAGAGAGTATCGGTATCAAATTGTTTGAAACTGAATTAGAGCAACAGATTGCCATGTGGGAAGGTACTCGCCGTCTGTTATTGCTCAATATTCCTTCGCCAATTAAATACTTACATGAGAAATTGCCGAATAAATCCAAACTGGGACTCTATTTTAATCCCTATGGCAAGGTACTGGATCTGATTGATGATTGTATCTCCTGTGGTGTGGATAAATTAATGGCAGTGAATGGTGGACCAGCTTGGAATGAGCAGGATTTTATTCAGCTACAGGACAAAGTTCGGGCTGAGTTGAACGATACTGTCGTGGAAATAGCTAAACAGGTAGAACAGATACTCACCACTATTTTTGCTATTAACAAACGCCTTAAGGGGAGAATTGATATTTCACTAGCCCTGGCGTTATCGGATATCAAAGAGCAGCTTTCTGGTCTGGTTTTCAAAGGATTTGTCACCGTTAATGGTTGGAAACGTTTGCCGGATGTCCTGCGTTATCTACAAGGTATTGAGCGCCGTCTTGAAAAATTAGCGATTGATCCGCACAGAGATAGAGCACAAATGGGGCGTGTCGAAAATGTCCAGCAACAGTGGCAGCAATGGCTGGCAAAATTATCACTGCAACAAAAGCAGTTGCCTGAGGTACAAGAGATTCGTTGGATGATTGAAGAACTGCGGATCAGCTTGTTTGCTCAGCAACTGGGTACGCCATATCCGGTCTCGGATAAGAGAATTTTGCAAACAATGGAGCAAATTGCTTCCTGATCAAAGAAGAAGGTCATATTCTAAACTGCGTCCCAAGTTTTACATTTGCGATACAGTTTTTATAGGTCAGTTAAATCGTCAAACTGAGAGCCACCTATTCTAAAGGTGGCTTTTTACTTAGACTGAAACGAATGAGCTGGTTAGCAGGGACTTTCCGTATGTTTGGCTTTGTTAGCCTCAATGAAAGCATTAACCATAGCGGTTTTATTTTTGCGGTTACGAACGTAGTCAGCCTGAGTTGCCTTCTTCTTGGTTGCTGTAGCACGTTTTAACAACATAATCGCCTCCTCCTAAATCTTCATACTCTAATATTAATCTTGATTGTACCTTTTGTAAAAGTCTTTCATAGGTTCTTTTATGAGAATCACTGTAACCACTAAAGTACAAGTAATGAACTTTAGATTCTTCAATATAATCCAGAATGTATGATATTAAAACATTAAAAAGGTAGTTATTTTCATTTCTATTGTAATGAACAGTTTTATCTATTTTATCAAATGGAGTCCTACCATTTAATTCGTCCGTAGGGATTAATTCATAAGCTTGATCGAAAAAGATAATAGACACAGCAAATAAAATTTTGGGATTAATATCGTACACTTTAGCAATTCTTTCGGCTCCGACAACATCGTCAGTTAATGGAAAGAATACCAACCGAAAGGTTTGTGGTTTTTTGCCGTTAAAAGTGAATTCAATGTCATAACTGCTAATCTTACCGATTCCACCAATGATTTTGTTCTTGAGACTATGATACTTGGTCATTCTTTAACACTGTTGCTGTTTGAGTAGTGGTTTGTTATACCAATATTACTTTGTCACTATTCTTTCTAATTGCCTAATATGCGAGTGGGTTCCAAATTTTATGTAATTGCGTCATCCAGCTAATTGGGTTTCCACGTCTGGTCACAAATTTATCTGTGACGTATTTGACTTACCCGAACCTAAACCTTCACGTTAATTTTGGATAATTATAGTATTCATAAAAGCCGGAGGACCAGTGATTGGCTGGCCTGTCATCCTAAATTTAACCTATTTTAAGTTCGTTCCAGGCACTTCCGTTAGATTCGGTGACCAATATGGATGTATCTTTATTGATCGGGGCTTTCTGTTAACTGTCATAAAAGCGACTTAGGTCTCTGAAATTGGATGAGATCATGACTACGATTGGGGCACTGCCGTACAGACATTTTAGAAATCAGAATTCCTAACTACCTGCTCTAACCTCAAGTTAGGGATGGCTTCTGGTTGTTAAATTTGTTGAACTAGGGGGGCAATCCAACTATTATCACGTTATGTGATATAAATTTATTCATGTTAAGTGGCATAAACTTGATAACGGCTAATCATCTATTCACTTGAATTTCATAATGTTAGGAGGCTATATGAGGACTGAACACACCAGATCTATACAGACTATTAGCCACTCAACAGAAGTTATCAATTCTTTTTTTGATGAACCATCACAAAGGATGTTCTCTGTTAGACGCTTAAGCTGTAGGGTTGATATTAAGTGTCAACTGTTTATCGTTACTGTTGAAAATGCAGACAATTCAAGCAAGTTCCGAGTGATCCCATATGCTGAACTTACAGTGTGTAAAGACAAAGTAAGATACCTTGTAAATCCGGTATATCAATATCCTGAACTGAAAGATAGATTGCCTTCAATAAATACCAGTATTGAAAAAACTGTTTGTGATTTTATTCAGAAATATAGTCCTGTTGCTAATGTGTAGCTGAGATAAAGATGGCCCCTGACCTGAACGATTCATACACCAAAGATTTAAGTAGAAAACCTGACTGTATAAAAGAAGAGATTGTAGGAAATTTTTACCACTTATCAAAAGGTGGTGATTTATTAGAGGTGACTGAGTACCTCTTGAGTGGTAGTGAGTATCATTACTACATAGGGATCATTCGATTAGGATGTTTCACTGATGATTATTATAGGTCTCAGTCTCTTGAGATGCTTGATTCCGGCTACAGCGAAGGTGAAATCATCCAGCATCTAATAGATCTTGATATGCACAATCCTGATGAGGATGAGTTAATAGGTCGCATTGCATACAATGATTTTATTTTCTATGACTGTGGTATAAAAAAGACGGGTAAGCAGATAAAGGGGGCGTTTATTTCGTCAGATTATCAGGCAGCAGGTCTGGGACGCTCAATATATAGAAGATTAGTTTTAAAGCACGATTATATTATTTGCGATAACATTCAAAGTGTTGCTGGCGGTACTTTGTGGGCGAGTGGAATAATAACACTAGCTGATGTTAGGGTATATGACACCATACGACATGAATTTGTCGATGTGCTAACAGAAGGTGGAATTGGGATTAATGGTGTTAAACCTTGGAGCGCCACGCATCTATCTATGAGTGAGCTTTCTCGATGGGAACCGAACTCGATATCTCATGATTGCTGCCACCATATAGTTAACATCATTAGTAAAGATCCTCATTTATAAACTTGCCAATAGGTATTATCTTACCAATAGTGATAGGATAGTACATAGTCATTAAATTGTCGTCATTAATAGAATAATTATTTTATGGTCTTATTCAGATTTTTTCATTCCAGCTATCAAAATGGATTATATTTCCATCATTGTGCTTCCAGGTGATTTTTTCGTAGCGAAGCCCAACCAGTGTAGTCAGTTATTTACTAATGTGATCATCTACTGTTGCGTCATCCAGCTAATCGGGTTTCCACGCCTGGTCACAAATTTATCTGTGACGTATTTGACTTACCCGAACCTAAACCTTCACGTTAATTTTGGATAATTATACGATTGGGGCACTACCGCACAGACATTTTAGAAATCAGAATTCCTAACCTAACCTCAAGGTAAGTATAGCTTAAAATCTGAAACATTTTGGTACATCACAGAGCAGTAAAACACAACTTTGGTTGTTAAATTTGTTGAACTAGGGGGGCAATCCAACTATTATCACGTTATGTGATATAAATTTATGTCATGTTAAGTGACATAAATTTGATAACTGCTAATCATCTATTCACTTGAATTTCATAATGTTAGGAGGCTATATGAGGACTGAACACACCAGATCTATACAGACTATTAGCCACTCAACAGAAGTTATTGACTCTTTTAAAGATAATAATACAAATAAACTCTTTTTTGTTCTCCGTCTCAGTGAACGACAAGATGTTAATAGGCAGTTATTCATAGTAACTCTTAAAGATGATAATAAGAGTGATAATTTCTATGTGGTCCCATTTGCCGAATTAGTTGTCAGAAGGGAAAGAGTGAAATATCTTGTTTCTCCTGAGAAGCAATATCCAGAATACAATGGCAATATTGATGCCATCATGAAACATATTGAATCCGTTGTTAAAAACTTTATTGATAATTTCAAACTAACGACTGTCCATTAAATCTTACAGGGATAGCGATGGCTCCTAACCTTATTAGTTCATATTCAAAGGACTTGAGCAGAAAGCCAAGTTGTGTTTCAGAGAATATTATAGACGAATTTCATCATCTATCATTGGAAGATGATTTGTTGAAAATTATAGAATACGCCCTTGTCGGGAGTGAATATCATTACTATTCAGAAATAGTTTATATGGGTTGTTCGACCGCTAATTTCTACTCTGAATATGCCGAACACTTAAGAGAATGTGGGTATAGCTCTGAGCGGATTATTAATGAATTGCTTTCTCTTGATATGCATGAGGAGTCAGAGGACACTTTAATTGGCAGAATTGCATATAATGACTTTAACTTTGTCGATAAAGGGATAACCAAAACTGGCAAGCAGATAAGAGCTATTGAAGTATCAGAAGATTTTCGGAGATCTGGTTTGGCTCGTTCGGTTTATAACATCTTGTTATTAAAACATGGACATATTATTTGCGACAATATTCAGAGCTTGGCAGGTGGTGCTTTGTGGGCTTCTGGTATTATTAAGTTGGGTGATGTCCGTATTTACGACGTTATTAAAAAACAGTTCATAGATGTATTGACTCCATATGGTATAGGGGTTAATGGTATTATTCCCTGGAGTGCTTTAGACTTGCCTGTTAGTGAGTTATCTAAGTGGGACCCAAGACCTTTATCGCCCGAATCTTGCCACCATATAGTTAACATCATTAGTAAAGATTCTCATTCATAAACTTGCCTCTCGCGTTTTTTTATATCTGGCCGTTTAAGACTGAAATGAACCCTGAAAATTGAATGCTTAACAATTAGAGGTTCACTTCATCGTCTATTATGTTTGCTTAAATATTCCATAATTAGAGGGCAATAGAGGAAATGGGTATTATCATACTAATAGTGATAATACATAACCATTAAATTGTCGTCATTAATAGAATAATTATTCTATGGTCTTATTCAGATTTTTTCATTCCAGCTATCAGAATGGATTATATTTCCATCATTGTGCTTCCAGGTGATTTTTTCATAGCGAAGTTCAACGATTTCCATATGATTGAATTTATCTTTTGATGAATCTTTTATATCTAACATAACAGGAACAATATTAACCACCTTTACATTTTCCATGAAAGTATTGAAATACTCTTTCTCTTGCCCATGCTCATTTATTTTATACCATTTAAGCTCTGCTGATTTTAATGTTTGTCCTGTGGTTAATGCTTTATAAAGGTATGGGGATGACGAATCAATTTCTTTCTCAATCATAAATGGAATATGTTTCCTCGTTCCAGTTAATTTTCCTGTATTATCATCAGTGGCGATACTGACGCTATGATGAAGACCTAAAATCTCAATACTGCCTTCTCTACCATAGACATCAGCGGAACCTTTAATATCTGCTCCGCCGTCGTCTTTTATGTACATATATAGAGGAATAGCCATGATTAATCTCCTTCAGAAAACGATTTTGAATTACCTGTGGTAGAAATAAGCTTTTGTAAGCATTTTTCACCACTTTTACTTTTATACAGTGCACGAATACTATCAACGACATACTGATTTAATTCTGCTTCTGTTCCTTGATAAAAAGGTAGAGAACAGACAGAATCAGTGCTAATTGAAATATTGGAATCATCAAGAATAGATAATACTCCGTTTACGTTTTTCGGTAATGCAGTTGCTAATGCTGTTGATAGCGTTTCTGATGAATGGGCATCACTTCCTTTTGCAAGCAAAGGCGCTACTTTGAGCCATGCTATATCTCCACTTGCAATGTGATCTGTTATATAATCCCATTCTCCGTTGTCTCCTTCTGGCATATTTTTAATTACTGCTCTTGCACCTTGCTGTTTTATTTGTAGGCTCAACTGCTCTGGTGTTAAATTTGGATATGGATTTTTAGCTGTAATATGACGATCCACGGCCAGTGAGCTAGATGATGTCAGTATTAAAAGTAAAACTAGTTTTTTCATTCGACCACCAGAATTGTATCGCTAGAGTTGGCTATCTCTTTTCTGAGATTAGAGCCATTTATAATGATGCAACCATGTGATGCCTGCCGATATGTGCCATCCCGTCTGTCACCATGTATTCTGAAGAGAGAGCGTCCAAACGTGTTAGTTCCCATAATAGGGTCTAATATCACGGTAACCTTGGTTATTGAGTTAGAGTAACCGTTGATTCTGTAATAACCACGGGGAATTGGTCCTTCGCCTTCAACCTGTTCCATAGATGGGTTGTTTATTCCGGTTCCATGACCGCTATAGCCCTTTGCAATAAAAGAGCCGTTATGTGTAAGCACACCAGTGCTTTGTGAGTATTGCCAAGTCATACTTATTTCCATTAGTAAATATTAAGGAATTTAACTTTAAACTTAATAAACATTTTTAAAAGCATAATTTTGTAAAAAAAAGAAATTTTTTGTAAATTAATTTATGAAATTAATAAATTTTGACCTTATTATCTGGTTATTCAGCATGATTATTTTGAAAGTTTATCAACAAGATTAAATGTTCCACTGAATTCAATAGGAGAAATGGAACTGACTCGTAAACGATGCGACTATATTAACGCATAACATGTTAATTAGTGAGAGTAATATTCTGAGTTTCCCCAAAAACCTTTAAGATAAAAATAATAAAATAACAGGGCATCAGCCAAGAAATAAAATTTCTATAACTGATGCAGATAAATTTATTACTGATAAGTTAATGTCATTGTTGCCGTTACATTTGCCTGCCCAGGAGTAATATTGCGATCGGTCTGAAAATAGCGGGCGTGTAAAGGGATAGATAACTTCCCACCTGAATAACTATTACCAATATTTATTTGTGAGTGGATAATGACAGGTTGGTTGTTGTAAAGAATTTGCATACCCACACCGGAAGCAGTTGTGTGATTATCATTTTGATCAAGCGCCCATACATGATATAAGTTGTTTTTTGCTCTCTTTCCGTCAAGCATTAATTGAATCTGAACATCATCATCACAATCTAAAATAACCTCAAAATCTTTCCCTCCTGCGGTACTGCTAATACCAGAAAAATCGATTTTTTTAATATCGCCCATAGGAACAGTGATATTGCTATCCTTCAATGAACAGCTTTTAGTAATAATTCGGGTATTTCCCAAACGGTAAGTATGCACGATGTGGTTATTTACTCGTGCTTGAATTAATTGTTCATTTTTGACAAAACCAGAGCCTGTTGTTGGCGCTATTTTTATTAGCTGAATTGTCAGATAACCCCATGTCTGACCACAATACCAACGACCAGAATTGTCGCAGCTTACAGGGTTATTAGCAATACGTGGTAACCAGTCGATACCATAGCCGGGACCCCAGGTATTTATTCTGATGCCAACACCGGGAACACCGGACTCGTAAATAGCATCCTTGTTATAATCTGCGCTTTTATAGGATGTATATCCCCATGATGTATTAACGTTTGTATCGCAATAGAAAATATTGTTTTTGTTGGCTAATTCATCTGCACGATATTCGTAAATCGTTGTGCCAATAGGTTGATCTCTTGGGACATATAAGGTTCCAAAAGAGAGATGAGTGATTTCTGGCTTAAATCCTTTCTCAAATTGGCAGTTAGCAGCAAGACTATAAGAACTAACGATTAAACCAATTAATAAATTGATGATAATGAACAAATACTTAAGTTTATTGTAAATATTAAACATAGCATTTTCCTGTAGGTTGTTATTTACAGTGCTCTTCTATTATGTAAATACCGGATAAAGGGCTTTTTTCTGGTAATTTGTAATTAACGACACATTCCTGAATATCTTTATAACCCCATTTAACTAATAATCGTCCACTATCGGGTAAACCGGTGAGGTAAACTTGCCCTTCATGACTAACAATCGCGCTATTTATTTCATCAATATCACGGAGTTTTTCTAATGTGACAACCGCGCCAAAAGGAATAAGATTTTCTTGGTAATAGAGATTGATTAGAGCTCTATGGCCTATCCGGGTTTTAAAATCCGCCAGAACTAATGCTCCCCGAGTAGGAATAACGGTTTGGGCATTAACGTCGATATCGACATTATCTGCTAACGAATGAGTATCTAGGGCAATCCGATTTTTCCGGTAACTGCTGACATAAGGAATAACTGCATAACCATTCCAATCGGTGGCAATACCAACATTATTTTGGATCTTTATTCCTTGAGCGCCATCAGCCCGGACTAATGCTAATGTATCTCCCAAATGTTGTGAAAGAGTAATACCGTATGGGTGAGCAACAATTCCTCCTTGAAGGCCATAATTCAGTTGGTGAGAATGACGATCATAACTATAACCGGTACTAAGTTGACCATAAGCTCCTTTATATTCCGCATGGATATGACCGCCAGCGCCAGTGCCGTGATTTGTGTAACTCTGCTGTAAACTATAGATTAAATTATTGTCTTCCAGCGCGGTACCACTTAAACCGACTTGGTGGGAAATATCCTTGTTTTTATTGGTGTTAAAATTGTAACTGGTCCAGCTATTCTTTAGCCAGCGATCTAATGGAATCTGTATGCTAAATGAAAAAAGTTGTTCATTTTTATTCGTATCTGGAAGTTGGCTATAGGTATAATTTAGACTGTAATTAATATTATTATAATTGGTGCTATAACCTGCGTTGATATTACGTTCATAGCCAGGTTGTTGCCAGTAATTTTGTTGAAGAGCGGACAAATATAAACTACCAAAATCTCCCAAGGATTGATTAATATGCAGTTGTAATTTACTTCTTTTATTGGTACGGTAACGCCAGTCACTTTTATTAGAGTCATCTATATCATTGGCTTCTTTGAAATCGTAAAAACCACGTGTTGAATAGCGATAACCTGCCAGAGTAAAATTAGTTCCTGTTAATGAAAGATCTTTTGCATATTGAAAACGGTAGGATTGTCCTTTGGTACTTATATTGGATGGTAAATCGGTGTTAGCATGAGTGATGTCAAAAGAGAGAGAACCCAATATACCAAGGTTATAACCTGATCCTAAAGCAATAGATTGATAATCTTTTGAAAAAATCGTACCGCCATAGGCAGTGATGTTATTCGAGAAACCATAGACTAATGCACCTTGGGCAAAGTTGGGTTCTTGCCCACGATTATTTGATGATTGATATTGGCCCAGTGTTATCGAATATTGGAGTCCTCCTTCTCGTAACATAATCGGTATAGTTGAAAAGGATTGAGTAGATCGGTATTCCTGACCATCGGCTTCCTTGATAATAACTTCCAAATCTCCACTTGTTGTGGTTGGGAAAAGGTCATTAATGACAAATGGACCCGGTGAAACATAAGTTTGATAAATGATATAGCCGTTTTGTTTGATCGTAACCTGAGCGTTACTTTGGGCAATTCCTCGAACACTGGGGGCGAAGCCTTGTAAGCTGTCTGGTAACATATTGTCATCAGAAGCTAATTGTAAGCCCCGGAATTGGAAACCTTCAAAAATATAGGAGGGGGTAAAGCTATCACCTAGGGTTAATTGCCCTTTTAGTGCGTGAATATCCCGTTGTAAATAGGTGTTAATACTTTTCCAATTCTTGTCACGACTGGTATAGGTAGAATAATTGCGTAGACGCCATGCTTGCCAATTAGCGCCCGTTCGAAGATTCAGATAATGGGTCTGCGTAGAGCCAGATGGGTTATCTTGCCAGGTATTTGAACCACTATAATTATAGTTAATTAGTAATGAAGTTAATCCTTGCTGCCATAATTCAGGAGAAACATAACCTCTTGCCTGATTGTTTAACATTGCTTGTGGAATACTGATATCCAGTCTTTGTTGACTAAAATTGAAGAGAGTGCTTGCTGATGGAATATATTGACTTAAATCAGACAACTCTGTTTCTGGTGGCAAACTGAACAGCTCTGGAAATGTATCAATTTTTACTCCCATATCCTGTAATTGCTTAATTGTCAGCTTGGGCAGTAATTTGTTATTTATCGTGACAAAGGTTACGTTCCTGGTATCTATTTTGTCTCTATTAAGGTAAATATCTACCCAGTAAATACCGGGCGGATAGTCATCTTGTGTGAAAATAGAGAGATCAATATCTTCAGGTGAACCAGAATCAGTACCTATCTCTAGTGCATGAATGTTGAAATAATCTTCAGAATAAGTTTTAGCAGGGTAAAAAAATACGCCCATAGCTATAAATGGCAATAATAAGAGCCATGAATGTTCAATATCATATGGTTGCTTATTAATCTTATGCTGTGAGCACTTTCCCATAATTAACTTTCTGGTATAAATTAATGTAACGGTTTTATTAAATGGTTGTTTTTTCCTCGGCAGTAACGCCACCAAAATCATTAATTGCTTTCCAATTTACCTGCTTTATGTTCTTTGCCGGCAGAGGCCAGCTTAGTTGGCTAAAGGGTTTAATCATGCCCGCAGGTTTTATTTCATGTTGATCTACTTTAAGGTAAGAGAATGAAATGAAGTAAGGGGTAGGATTTTCTGCGATCAATGAGTTGTTTTCCGTACGGAATTTGAGTTCTTTGTATGCGGTACTTGACTTTTCTGCCAAATTTACAGGGCGGTAAAACAATTTAAACTTTGACTTAACTGTTATTTGTAATTGATTCTGATCTGATTTTACAGAAGTAGGAATAGACTTTACATTTAACCAAAAAAGCGATTCCCGATCTTGAGGCAGATTACTTGCTGTTTTTACAATACGCAGGATATTTTCATGGCCTGCTGCGAGTTTAAAGATGGGGGGAGTAACGATAAAAGGGGTCTTCATATTATCATTTTCATCTTGGACCCAAGATTGAATCAGGTAAGGGGCATCTTTTTCTGGGTTATTTATCGAAATAGACGCTTCTTTTTTGTCACTCATGTAAATAACACGGGTTCCACCAATGACGACACCGGCGATAGCGAAATTTACACTGATAATATATAGAAAAATTATTGTGAATAGGCGTTGATACTGCACGGTAATATCTCCGTTTTATCGTGTTTTTATGCGTTATTTTGTGGGCATCCATGCCCTGTACTGCTTTATTAGAAGCAAAACGTGAATGAAGTTCTGTTCCAAATTTAGCCTGTCTTAGTTATAAACAATCGTAAAATTGGCGACTGCATCACCGGAGCCTGGGCTAATGGTTTGAGCTGTAGCAACATATTTTGCAATGAACTTCAGTTCTGCTGTTTTTTGATCAGTAAAAGATTGAGATTTGGAAGCTTTTGCCAAAGGAATCAGCGTTGAGTTATCTTCTTCATAGATACCAATAGCAACACCATCGGCGACTGCCTGGCCTTTATCATTGGATAAGGCCAGAAGATTGTTATTTCTACTGTCTATTTGCCCGTCAAATTTAACTTGTGCATGAGTATATTCTGGTGGGCAGTCACTCATTTTAATGCTAAAGGGTGTTGTTGATGCGGTACTATCTACACCACTAAATGCATTTGAGCCAATTGTTCCCATGTTTACGTTTTGATTTGCAGAGTCAGTATCGATTTTACAGGCATTTGCGATGATATTACCTGTAAAGTTGATTTTTCCGTCGGCTGCATTTGCTACAGAAATAAATACAGAAGATGCAAGTAAGGATGAAATAATCAGTTTAGCTTTCATTTTAAATAGATCCTAACCCTGCCGAGCATGGCGTCAGGGAAATAGAAATACTGATTTAATGGGAACTGTATAAACATCAATACAGCGTGTAAATATTTATGACTTTTGCCCAATGACAACGACGATAACTCAAACTGTGTCTTTTTTGGGATAAAGCCGGGTGATCATAGCGATTAATTAGGAAAAATCCAAAGAATGACTGGATAATGTGTTGTATTTAAGATTTTTATCTGTTTTTGTTTCTTAAACAGGATTATTTTTTAATATTAATGTGATTTATTGTAAGTAATAAATCATTATGCTAATTAATGAGAATATCTTTTAGTTAATAATTGGTTATAAAATTAATTGTGATATAAATCACAATTAATTTATCACGCTTAAGAATTTATTTTTTTGTTCTATTATTTTGATGTTATTACCTCTTGATGTCATTTTCTCTTTGAGCATGTTTATTCTGATAGAGATAAGTAATCTGGAAAAAATTACTCTATAGTTTTCTCATATGATCTTTCTATTTTATTGTTTGTGGTAATACCTATTTCAGTTTAGGTATAAATCCTCAACGCAATTAACACTGTAAGGAAGGAAAAATGAAACAGTTCGTCTTTGTATTGGGCCTTTTGTCCATTGTTCTTGCAGTCGCGCGTCCTGCTTCGGCTATGCAAGTAGAGCGAAAAATCGCCACAAATGGTGTGGCATCGATCGAATATTCGGTACGTGGAGAGGGGCCATTGCTCATGATTCTTGCTTCAACTGGGCGAGGAACGGCGGAGTTCGCGCCACTCGCGGATCGGCTGGCGATGCGTGGCTATCGCGTTGCCTTGCCGGAACCACGCGGAATCTCAAGGTCAACCGGTCCGATGGAAAACGTGACCTTCCACGACTTTGCTGATGATTTTGCGGCCGTGGTTGCGGCGGAAGGAGGTAAGGCAATCATAGTAGGGCACGCTTATGGCCACTGGATCGCTAAAACGATTGCCGCGGATTATCCTAAGATGACGCGTGGCATAGTACTTTTGGCAGGGGCAGCGAAATCTTGGCCCTCGGAGCTCTCGGATGCGATCACGGTGATTAGTAATCCGACATCCACTCGTGAAGAGCGGCTGGCGAAACTTAGACTTGCCTTCTTCGCGGAAGGCAATGACCCGACGTCTTGGCTTGAGGGCTGGCATGCTGATGTCATAAAAAGTCAGTCCTCGGCGCGTAAGCTGACCAATCGCAAGGATTGGTGGGCGGGCGGGACGGCGCCGATCCTCGATTTGCAGGCGAGTTCCGATCCATTTAGACCTGAAACGTCTCGGATGGAAGCGAAAAACGAGTTCGGGAACCGCGTTACTGTCTCAGTGATTGAAGGGGCCAGCCATGCACTACCTGCGGAGAAGCCGCTTGAAGCAGCTGATGCAATTGCAGATTGGGCCGACAAACTGAAATAATTTAAGGACAATATCTGGTCCTTATCAGGGCATTCGTACCGAATTTGTTGCGGTGTGAATGCCCCAATCAGGGATGATGCCAATAGGCAAAATAGACATCCTGCCTCAAGTTTTACACCTTATGCCGGTGATGAGCTGGAATACTCCACCAACATCGGTGCTTTGAAAATCATCTTGGCTTTGTTCTTCGACACCTTGTGTCGACAAAATTGATTAAAAAACCATACCAATCAAGTTGTATTAACAATATTAGTTACAACATACTTTTAAACACAACACCAACAGAAATATGAAAGAACAACAAAAAACCAGACAAACTGCTATATGAAAATCCAGAAAGCCATCACAGGAAAGTAATGGCCTGAATCTGACGAGACTACTTGAGCAGTAATCCAGTGGCAGGGATTGCTGTTATCAGCAATACGGCAATAGTGAGCTTTTCAGCCAGATGTAAGCTGTTTTTCTGCGGGTTTTGATGGCGTACATACAGAAAAACTATAAGACCTGGTGCATAGAGAACAACAGACAATAACAAATTCATTAAACCGGATGCATAAAGTAGCCATATGCCATAAATACAGGCTCCGACAGCAATGAGTAATAGTCCTTTATTGCTACGATCAAAAGCGACTTTTAAAAGAAATGCTCCCACCAGGAAATAGGGCACTAAAATCATCTCTGATGCAATTGCCAGTAATGAATTGTAATTGCTTCCACTTAACCAGATCAAAACGAGAGAGAATTGTACCGCGCCATTAGTGAACCACAATGAAGATGACGGTGCATTATTGCGGTTTTGCTGGCTAAATACTTTTGGAAAAGAGCCGTGTTGGGAAGCGATAAATGGCACTTCTGCCGCCATGATCGTCCAACTCAGATAAGCACCACAGACGGAGATAATCAATCCAGCGGCAATAATGATTTCGCCTGCGGAACCAACGAGTCCCACCATCAGGTTTGCCATTGATGGGTTGCGTATTTCTGCTAACTCAGATCGTGGTACTAATCCAAGGGAGAGTAGGGTGACCAAGATATATATTGCTAATGCTGCAACGACAGCCAGCATGGTTGCAATACCCACGTCTGTCCGTTTTTTCGCCCTGGCTGAAACGACAACAGCACCTTCAATACCAATAAAGACCCAAAGAGTAATCAACATGGTGTCTTTTACTTGTTGCCAGACAGGAACGCCTAGATCAATGCCTTTAAAGTCGAGGTTAAAGATATCCATTTTGAAGGCTATGGCGGCAAGTATGATAAAAGCACCTAAAGGCAGCAATTTTGCCATTGTCGCCAATTTGTTGATTCCGGCTGCGGTTTGAACGCCGCGGAGTACCAACCAATGGACGAACCAGAGTAGGATAGATTCTCCCAATAGGGACTGCCAAGTATTGCCATCACCAAAGATGACGATGCCCTCTTTGTCAGTAAAGAAACTTAGGGCGGCAAAAACGATAACCAGATAAGAAACATTGGCAACGACTGCGCATAACCAATATCCCCAGGCAGAACAGAAGCCTATTAGTTCACCGAAGCCCTCTTTGGCATAAGTGAAAATCCCTCCATCAAGATCCGGACGAAGACGAGAGAGTAATAACAGTGCGGTAGCCAGGAACAGGATGCCGACACCTGTTATTCCCCAACCAATCATTAACGCTGCCGGGCTGGCGATTTCAGCCATATTCTGCGGTAAGCTGAAAACACCAGCACCAACCATAGAGCTGAGTACCAGAGCAGTAAGAGCTGTGAGACCTAGTTTCTTTTCCAAAGATATGTTCCTAATGTGACATAAACTGCATTATTAGCCAGTTCATTACCCGATCATAAAGATGAGCTGGGTATCTGGTTTTCGTTGCTTCCAAGCTGTATAGAACGGAAAGATAGACAGATTGAACCTAGAAATAGAGGGGGATTCTACGAAGGGTATGAGCTGGATGCAATGGTTTTCTATGCAAATAACTATAAAATTTATGCATTGTTTGATGGTGAGTTTGGTGATGATTAAGTGTAGTGAGATGCAATTTATTTTTATAAGCTTATATGAGTTATTTTTATAATGCTGTTTGTCGTATTGAGGTAAATAGGTGATAAATATGAAGTACTATGGTGTTATTACTAATTAAGTAATTTTTATTTTAATTTTTTCGATCGATCTCAAAATTTAATAAAATGATTGTGGAAAATTTCATCTCTAATTTTTATTTTGTCATGCAATATTATTGCTAAGTAATAATCATCTTTTGTTTTCATGTCAATTTGTTAAATTAATCTATTGAGTATGTAATTTCATAATGTTATAAATATTTCATTAAATTAAAACATTTAGAGTGTTTTTTAATTTATTGATTTAATTTAAGTATTTATTGAAATTTAATTGATTTTGTTAATTTTATATTCAGGTTAATATATTTTTCATTGACTTTTCTATCAGTAACTAATTAAATTTCCACAATGTGATATAAAACTAATCTTATATAAAAATAAAAAAATCATGTTGACAACGACTGCTTTGATTTATATTGTTTGTGAAAATATTACTCTGCCATTTATTAACTTGTTTTTCTTGTATATGTTTTTAATTTTCAGGAATGATTATATGTACATATGCCAAAAAATATTCTCAGATGGTTAGAGGACAGCTGTCATTCAAATTCTTATCTTTTAGGTGCCTATGAATGGCTCAGTATTAAATATTCATAAAGGTTAGAACATATGAAACGTGTTCTTGTAGTGTCATATTCCCAAAGTGGTCAATTGATCGAGGTGGTAAAAAGTTTAATCTCACCCCTGCAAGAGTCTGATGAGATATACATCCGTGAAGTTGTTCTGAAACCGATTCCAGAATTTGCGTTTCCCTGGAAATTTTCCAAATTTGTTGATGTTTTCCCAGAAACAGTGCAGTTGCATCCGCCTGAGCTAGCGCCTTTGAATCTGGAAGACGAAGAACCTTTTGATTTAGTCATATTAGGCTACCAGGTTTGGTATTTATCGCCGGCTCCTCCGATAACAGCATTTCTTAAGAGTAAAGAAGGAAAGCGTGTACTTAATGGCCGACCGGTGGTGACAGTTATTGCTTGCCGAAACATGTGGTTGATAGCTCAGGAAACTGTCAAAAAATTGTTGCATGAAAGTGGAGCGTATTTGCGCGATAACGTGGTTTTTGTTGATAAAGCAAACTTTTTTGCAACAGTATTCACAACCCCAATATGGCTAATGACAGGAAAAAGACAGCCATTTCCTAGCTTACCGCGGGCGGGCGTATCGGAGGAAGATGTTAAAGATGCTCCACGTTTTGGTGATGCATTATTGGCAGCGCTCAAAACGGATAAAGAGAAAGTTGATGCTCCAATGTTGAAAGGTATGGGTGCGGCGGTTGTCGACCAAGCTTTTATTTTTGGTGAACGTGCGGCGCATCGAGGGTTTAGATTTTGGTCCGGGCTGATTTGCCGTGTAGGCAAACGAGGGATATGGGTAAGACGCTCTTTATTAGCGTTGTTTGTAACCTATTTGATATTGATGGTACTAGTTGTTTTTCCTATTTCAGTGGTTGTGCGCCGTTTGCTTGCCCCATTACTAAAAGAACGTCTTAATGAATTACAGAAATACTATGAACAACCTTCAGGTTCTGCCCGCTATGATGATAAGGAGATAAATAAGTAAATGAGTAACAACGTTTATATCACTAAAGTTTCCGCGTTTATGCCGGGAAACCCAATAGATAATAATACAATGGAATCTGTTCTTGGTTTTGTTGGCGGTCGTCCATCAAGATCTCGTCATATAGTCCTTCGCAATAATGGTATCAAATATCGCCATTATGCACTGGATCCGGAGACAGGTGAGGCAACTTATACATCTGCTCAACTAGCGGCTGAAGCAGTAAAAGGTTTGGTTGATGAACACTTCTCTTTAGACGATATGCAAATTCTGGCAGCAAGCAGTGGTACTCCTGATCAAATTATACCGGGTCATGGTCTCATGGTTCATGGAGAGCTCAAAAATAAACCATGTGAAGTTATCTCAACTTCCAGTGCTTGTGCTGCGGGTATCACAGCGATGAAATATGCTTATTTGTCCGTTCTCTCGGGAACGACAAGTAATGCGGTTTCAACAACGTCGGAAGTACCTTCCACTGTATTGCATGCCCGCAATTTCCAGAGTGAAAACGAAGCTCGGGTTGCAGAACTGGAACGACGCCCTGAAATCGCTTTTGAAAAAGATTTTCTACGTTGGATGCTTTCTGACGGTGCCGGCGCTGCTTTACTTGAAAACAAACCTCGACCTGATGGTGTTTCATTACGAATTGATTGGATAGATATTTACTCTTTTGCTAATGAGCAAGAGACATGTATGTACTCAGGTGGAGAAAAGTTAGCAGATGGCAGTTTGAAAGGTTGGGCTCAAATGAGTCAGGCTGATTGGCTTGCCTATTCTGTTTTCTGCATCAAACAAGATGTTAGATATTTAAATGAGAGGGTTGTTAAATTCACACTTACCGAACCATTGAGACGGATAGTTGCTGATCGTAATTTATCGGCAGAATCTATTGATTGGTTCTTGCCTCATTACTCATCTGAATATTTCCGCATGAAATTTGCCAAGGGTCTTGAAGATATTAATTTTGGTATTGAACAAGAGCGTTGGTTTACTAACTTAACAATGAAAGGAAATACCGGATCGGCTTCTATTTATATCATGTTGGATGAGCTTATGAAGTCGGGTAAATTGAAGAAAGATCAGCGTCTGTTATGTTTTATCCCTGAAAGTGCCAGATTCACAGGGGCATTCATGCACCTGACTGTTGTGTAAATATTTAATCTTAGTGTTAATGAAGAATGGGGAAACAACCTGTTTCCCCTCGTAATGGGTACATCTAGGAAAATACAGCGTGGAAAATTTAGAGAATCGTGTCAAAAGTGTTGTTGCAGAACAACTTGGAATACCTGAAACCCAGATTCTTAATACACAAACATTCGAGGAATTAGGTGCCGACTCGTTAGATAATGTTGAATTGATTATGGCTCTGGAAGAGCACTTCGGAATAACTATTGATGATGAAGAAGCGGAAAAAATAGTGACGATACAGAACGCGATTGATTGTATCGATTCGAAGTTGGAATCCGCTAACTAATTTGAAGAACTTTATTATCTTTATGAATAAAAAAAGCACATATGATTATCATGTGTGCCTTTTTTTGTTTTTGGTTCAATAGGGTTATTTGAACAGATCTGCGCTGATCGTGGAGGTTCCACCACTGGATTGCCATTCACGGGTAATATGATAGTACTTAGCGCCTTTAGCCGCGGCGCGTTTAGCGACTTCATAGGAAACATCAGGCATGCTGTTGTAATAGCCTGAAAAGGTGATGGAATCAAAAGATACCATCTGAGCCGCGCTGATTTTATTTAATTCTTGGATTTTCGTACCGTTAGGAAGGGTGACAGTGTAACGCTCACCTTTAGAATACTGGGTTTCAAAGAAGCGACCAACAGAATTACTGGTTGAAGTTGAAGAGGCTAAACCAGGAATTTCTACTTTCTTAGCCGATTCGCCACCAGCAGCCAATGCAGTGCGTCCAGAATCGGAATCTGCCGGGATAACCGCTTCATCAGCCTGAATTTGGCGTTTTGGCGCATCATCTTTATAAACATAAGCGGTAACCGTCTGATTACCGCCATCATTGATTGAAACCTGACGAACAATAAAGAAAGCCGCTGCGCCTTTTTTCTTGGCTTCTTTTGCAATGGTTTCCTTCAAATCAGGTTCAGTGTCATAAAAGCCGCTAATAGTGACCGTATCGAATGGCTCCAGCGTTACAGCTTCTGTTTTGGGTAATTCTTTGATGCCGCGAAACTCACGATATTTAGGTGAATTATCAATTTTCTCTGCATCTTTGTGATACAGATCAGCTACGACGCGCAGATTGCCACTATTATTCAGATCGTCAAGGCTTTGGATATAAAATCCATCTGCACCCATTTTGTCTGCACGACGAGAAACCGCATCGGCAGCTTCATAAATAGCATTAAAAGGGCCTGTAACCGTAATACGTTTAAACGGTTTCAGCTCCGCTGCTTTCTCCGGGGACAACTCCTGAGCTGCTTGAGCAGTGGTAATACCCGTTAATGAGAATACCGCTGCTGCAATCATCGTTGTTTTCAGCTTCATAAAAAATCCTTCCACCTTGCGCATTAAATAATAGTTGTAACTTGCTGAACATGGTTGTGTATCACATAGCCGATAATTATTACATGTAATAATAGCTAATGTCCCACGAATTTATGCTATCAGTATGAATGAATGCAAGTTTATAGAATAGGGCGCCATAAGTTTTTAGCAACATAGGGAGTGAGCCAGTTAAAAGTGCGATTCGCGCCGGTAATACTATTTATAGTACTACTTATTATAATACTACTTAGTTATTTTTTACCCATTAGCGGTCGATCACCGATAATATTTTCAGTTGGTTATTAAAATATTTGTTGATAGATTTTACTGATGGCAGTAATCAAGTTAATTTAGTCGCTAAGTTAACTGTAGCAAGCAATAATCATCATTAATCTTAGGCTTTAGGAAGGGAACATTATGCGTATTGGTGTACCGAAGGAGCGACTTGTCAATGAAGCACGTGTTGCAGCCACACCGAACACTGTGGAACACCTGCTGAAATTGGGATTTAATGTCGTTGTTGAGAGTGGAGCTGGGCGTTTAGCCAGTTTTGAAGATGGTGCTTACCAACAAGTAGGTGCTGAAATTACTGATCGTCATAATATTTGGCGTTCAGATATTATTTTAAAGGTTAATGCTCCTGAGGATGACGAAATTGCATTAATGAAGGAAGGGAGTACGTTGGTTAGTTTTGTCTGGCCAGCGCAAAACCCTGAGTTAATGCAGAAGCTATCAGACCGTAAAGTCACGGTGTTGGCGATGGATTCAGTACCGCGTATTTCCAGAGCGCAATCGTTGGATGCGTTGAGTTCTATGGCAAATATTGCCGGTTATCGCGCAATAGTCGAAGCCGCTCACGAATTTGGCCGTTTCTTTACTGGTCAGATTACTGCGGCAGGAAAAGTCCCGCCAGCCAAGGTGATGATTATTGGCGCCGGTGTTGCTGGTTTGGCTGCTGTCGGGGCCGCAGGCAGTTTAGGCGCGATTGTTCGTGCGTTTGATACTCGTCCTGAAGTTAAAGAACAAATTCAGAGCATGGGGGCGGAGTTTCTTGAGCTGAATTTTGAAGAAGAGGCCGGTAGTGGTGACGGATATGCAAAAGTGATGTCCGAAGCCTTCATTAAAGCGGAGATGGCGCTTTTTGCCGAACAGGCAAAAGAAGTTGATATCATTGTAACAACCGCGTTAATTCCAGGGAAACCCGCTCCACGTCTTATCACCAAAGAGATGGTTGAATCCATGAAGCCGGGTAGTGTGATTGTTGATCTGGCGGCTCAGACAGGCGGCAACTGCGAATTAACGCAAGCAGATAAATTGGTTGTTACTGCAAATGGTGTGAAAATTATTGGTTACACAGATTTGCCCAGCCGTTTGCCAACACAATCTTCTCAGCTCTACGGTACTAACTTGGTTAATTTGCTCAAATTATTGTGTAAAGAGAAAAATGGCGAAATCAATATTGATTTTGACGATGTTGTCATTCGTGGCGTGACAGTCGTCAAAGAGGGAGAAATTACCTGGCCTGCACCACCGATTCAAGTTTCAGCTCAGCCGCAGGCAAAACCAGCCTCGATTAAAGCAGAAAAGCCAGCGGCGAAACCCGTTTCACCTTGGTTGAAATATGGTTTATTGGCATTGGCTGTTATCTTATTCGGTTGGTTAGCCAATGCTGCGCCAAAAGAATTCTTATCCCACTTTACTGTTTTCGCGTTAGCTTGTGTGGTGGGTTATTACGTGGTTTGGAATGTCAGCCATGCTTTGCACACACCGTTAATGTCGGTAACTAATGCCATTTCGGGGATTATTGTCGTTGGGGCGTTATTACAAATTGGTGATGGTGGATGGGTAAGTTTCTTCTCATTTATTGCTGTTCTTATTGCCAGCATTAATATCTTCGGTGGCTTCACTGTCACTCAACGTATGCTGAAAATGTTTCGTAAGGACTAAGGGGTAACTAATGTCGAGTGGAGTCGTTACAGCAGCATATATTGTTGCCGCCGTTTTATTTATTTTCAGCCTGGCAGGGTTATCTCGTCATGAGAGTTCTAAACGCGGAAATATTTTTGGTATCACCGGAATGGCAATCGCATTGATTGCGACGATTTTCGGACCTGATACCGGAAGTGTTGTCTGGATTATTCTGGCGATGGTGATCGGTGCGGTTATTGGTATTCGTCTGGCAAATAAAGTTGAAATGACTGAAATGCCGGAATTGGTTGCTATTCTGCACAGTTTTGTTGGTTTGGCCGCCGTGCTGGTCGGTTTTAATAGCTTTATTGCTCACGATAGTTTTGCAGAACCCGTGATGGAGAATATCCATCTAACAGAAGTTTTCTTGGGGGTTTTCATTGGTGCGGTTACCTTCACCGGTTCCGTTGTGGCATTTGGTAAATTATGTGGAAAAATTTCCTCTAAGCCGTTGATGTTGCCAAATCGTCATAAATTAAACCTTGCAGCGCTTGTGATCTCTTTTGTGCTGTTGATTACCTTTGTGAAAACGGAAAGTACGGGCCTGCAAGTGTTCACGTTATTGCTCATGACAGCAATCGCATTGGCGTTTGGTTGGCATTTGGTTGCTTCCATCGGTGGCGCGGATATGCCAGTGGTGGTTTCAATGCTGAACTCCTATTCAGGTTGGGCAGCAGCAGCAGCGGGTTTCATGTTGAGCAATGATTTGTTGATTGTAACGGGTGCACTGGTTGGTTCTTCGGGGGCGATTCTCTCATACATCATGTGTAAAGCGATGAACCGCTCTTTTATCAGTGTGATTGCTGGCGGGTTTGGTACTGATGGTTCTTCAACCGGTGACGAGCAGGAGATGGGCGAGTACCGCGAAACCACAGCGGAAGAAGTGGCTGAACTATTGAAAAACTCAACTTCTGTTATCATCACGCCGGGATACGGTATGGCGGTTGCTCAAGCGCAATATCCGGTACATGACATCACAGCCAAACTGCGGGAGAAGGGAGTCAACGTTCGCTTTGGTATTCATCCCGTTGCGGGGCGTTTGCCTGGGCATATGAACGTGCTGTTGGCAGAAGCAAAAGTGCCTTACGACGTTGTTTTGGAAATGGATGAAATCAATGATGATTTCTCTGATACCGATACTGTGTTGGTCATTGGCGCCAACGACACCGTTAACCCTGCGGCACAGGAAGATCCCAACAGCCCGATTGCGGGTATGCCCGTTCTGGAGGTTTGGAAAGCACAAAATGTTGTTGTGTTCAAACGTTCTATGAACACAGGTTACGCCGGTGTGCAAAATCCGTTGTTCTTTAAAGACAATAGCCAGATGTTGTTCGGTGATGCGAAGGCGAGCGTAGAGGCAATCCTGCGTGCACTGTGATTTTCTATTGTTTTAACTTACAGCTATGATGGATTTACTGTCTCTTAGTCAGATTTCTTGATTAAGAGACAGAAATTACATTCGTTGTTTTACTTTATTTGCGATTCACCAGTTATTAATGCTTAAGTTAGTGTTTATAGTTGATTTCTCGCTGGTGACGGATAGCCAAAATGTAACGCGTATTACTTCCGGGAAGTTCTCTGTATAACAATATATAGCCTGTACCACCAAAAGGGATAATTAACTCAAAGAGTGGATAAATTTCTGTTGGCCGTCCAGATAAGACGTTAGATTCCAGTGCTTGGATGTGTTTGCTAATGATACTAAGTGCCGACTTCGCAGCAACTGTATCGCGTTGATATAAGAAATCAATAAGACGATTTATATCTCTTGTTGCTGCGGGAGTGACTATTACAGATGGCATTCAGGTGGCTCCTTATCCTCGCCACGTACAATCGCATCCAGCCAATTACAAAGTTCACTGCCAGTTAAATGTAAACCGGTGGCTTCATATTCTAACCAAGCGTTTTCGGCATCACGTAAAAATTGTTGTCTGGCCTCCAAAGTATCAATTTCACTTTCGATTGAACGTACCATAAGCGAATGGGCAGAAATACCTTGCGTGTCAGCCAACGCTTTAATGCGTGTTTTTAACCCTTCATCTAAGCGAAGGGTTATTGTCTGTTTCGTTTGTTTATGCATAACCTTTCTCACAATGATATCACTAGTAACACAAATGCTATCATTAGATAGCGAGCATAACAACATTTCAGGATGTAATACATCGCACGGTTATGTGAAGAGTTCTGCGTTTGTTATTTAATTTCCAGCGTATCGTACCCCCGCCAGCGATAATTCATCACTGATAAGGTCCAGAACAGAACAAAAATCCCGACAACCCAAAAACCAACATTGCCCATATTGTCATTTAATGCCCCGATAGTGTTCCAGAAAACGCCATGCAAACCCCACTGTTCAGCGATAAGCCCAAGCGCTTCCAGCCCACCGATGAACAGTGCTACAGCAACGGAAGCCGCGGTAATGGTCATGTTGTAATAGAGTTTGCGTGTCGGTTGGGAAAACGCCCAACCATAGGCACCCACCATTACAAAATTATCCAGTGAGTCGATGAGTGCCATACCGCTGGTAAATAGCGCCGGGAATACCATCAACGACCACAGAGGAAGCCCACTGAGAGAGCCGGCGGCAGATATGCTTAATAGCCCAACTTCGGTAGCGGTGTCGAAACCCAATCCAAACAGAAAACCGACCAAATACATATGCCAGCTTTTGCTTACCAGTCGGAAGACTGAGTGAAACAGGCGCGTCATGATCCCCCCCGGCGTCGTTTCTAGTACAGTCAAATCACTTTTAGCCAGATTTCTGCCACGTTTGATCTCCTGAAACTTCTGATAAACGCTTTTTAATATCAGCAAATTAATTAGTGCTATTGCTAGCAGAAAGCAGGCCGAAACTAAGGTACCGGCAATGCCGCCATAGTCATGAATCCAGCCCATTTGATCTTTAAACGCCATAGAGGTTAGGACGATGGCGAAGCAGGCCAGAATAACAATGGTGGAATGCCCAAGAGAAAAGAATGCGCCGACAGCAATAGGTGATTTACCCTGTTGCATCAATTTACGGGTGACGTTATCAATGGCTGCGATGTGATCAGCGTCGACCGCATGGCGCAGTCCATAACCGTAAGCCAGCAGGGCCGCCCCCATCATAACCGCATGATGACGGAAAGCGATAAATGCCCAAACCCAAGCCAGTATGTTGGCGGCAATCAAAACAACCAGAAGAGATACAGCACGTTTTTTATCCGTTAAATTATTCATATATGGAATACCTGTAAATCTGTAAATGTAAAACCCGTCTTACGGGTGATTGCTAGAAGTCCAAAAAAACAGTAAGTATTTTCTGACTTCATGACCTATAATTTTTTTACCAAGTGGGCATACTAATCAGCTTGTAATATTACCTTGGATAAATTTAAATAAGAGGTAAGAGGACTAACCTGTGTTGAAAAGAATGATCTTAATTGACATATTATGGTCTTTGTGTCAAAGATTTTTTGCTAAAAGATTATCTAAATCAATATTCGGATAGGGACAGCAGCTTTTGAATAAAGTCTGTTGGAAAAATTGTATTAAGTTATATATTGACATATAAGTTATATATTGACATAGCAGTGTGGCCGTATGGAATAACCAATGATTAGGGGGCTTTATGCAATTAACACCAAGGGAAATCGAAAAACTCATGGTATATACACTGGCTGATGTCGCATTAAAGCGTAAGTCTCGCGGTTTAAAACTCAATTATCCTGAAGCCGTTGCGATTATTACTGCGGCTGCATTGGAAGGCGCCAGAGAGGGGAAAACATTGGAAGAAGTGATGGATGATTCCAGACATGTTCTGACTAAAGAGGATGTGATGGATGGCGTCGCTGATCTTATTCCGCATGTACAGGTTGAAGCAATATTTACTGATGGTAGTCGTTTGGTCACTGTGCATGATCCCATTCAATGATTGCTGAAACAAATTGTAAATAGCAGGAAAAATTATCTAGACAAAATATTAACTTATGTCTTGACTCACGTCTTAACGTGGAGATTTTCCGATGGAAAAAAATAATAAAGAAGATGTTACTCCGTTGGGGGGGTATATTCTGGCTAAAGACCCGATCTCCTTTAATGAAGATCGTCCGGTTATTCAATTAAAAGTTCGTAATTCAGGTGATCGCCCTATTCAGGTGGGATCTCATTTCCATTTTTTTGAAGTAAATAAAGCTTTGCAATTTAATCGTGCGGCTGCGTTTGGTAAACGACTTAATATCACAGCAACAACTGCTATCCGTTTTGAACCCGGTGATGAAATCGAGGTGTCATTAATCCCGATTGGCGGGAAACAAAACGTTTATGGATTTAATAATTTAGTCGATGGTTGGGCGGGTAAAAGTCAGGTTGTTATTGATGAGCCTGTGGAGAAAACCTGGTTACATGCCGGATAGTAGAATCGAATAAATTCAAGGTAGAGTTGACGAACGTCGGAAAATCTTTCGAACAAAGGAATAAACTATGCCAACTATTTCCCGACAGGAATATGTAGGTCTTTTTGGCCCGACGACCGGCGATAAGATCCGCTTGGGTGATACCAATCTATTTATTGAAATTGAAAAAGATCTGCGTGGCTATGGTGATGAATCGGTCTATGGCGGAGGTAAATCGCTGCGTGATGGTATGGGTGCGGATAACCGTATGACCAGCGAAAACGTATTAGATTTGGTCATCACCAGCGTTACTATTTTAGATGCCCGGCAAGGCGTCATTAAAGCGGATGTCGGCATAAAAGGGGGACGTATTGTCGGGATAGGTAAAAGTGGTAATCCTAACATGATGAATGGCGTTACCCCCGGTATGGTGGTTGGTGTTAGTACTGATGCTATATCTGGCGAGCATCTCATCCTCACGGCTGCTGGTATTGATACCCATATTCACTTTATTTCTCCTCAACAGGCTGAACATGCTTTATCCAATGGGGTGACGACTTTCTTTGGCGGTGGTGTTGGCCCCACTGACGGCACTAATGGCACCACTGTCACCGCCGGTCCGTGGCATATCCATCGCATGTTGCGTGCTTTTGAAAGTTTACCGGTTAACGTAGGTATTTTGGGAAAAGGCCATGCTGCGGTGGCTATGCCGCTGGTTGAGCAGATCAAAGCGGGCGTTGCCGGGTTGAAAGTGCACGAAGACTGGGGCGCAACTAACTCCGCGTTGCGTAATGCCTTACGTGTAGCGGATGAAATGGATATCCAAGTCGCAGTGCATACTGATAGCCTGAATGAAGGCGGTTATGTTGAAGATACCATCGACGCTTTTGAAGGTCGCACCATTCATACTTTCCACACCGAAGGCGCCGGTGGCGGACATGCACCGGATATCATTAAAGTTGCCAGCCAGATGAATGTGTTGCCTAGCTCGACTAATCCCACACTGCCTTACGGTATCAATAGCCAGGCGGAACTGTTTGATATGATTATGGTTTGCCATAACCTTAATCCTAAAGTACCGGCTGATGTGGCATTTTCGGAAAGCCGTGTGCGTCCAGAGACCATTGCTGCGGAGAATGTGTTGCACGATATGGGCGTATTGTCGATGTTTTCCAGTGATTCTCAAGCAATGGGGCGAGTGGGAGAAAACTGGCTACGCGTGATGCAGACTGCCCATGCCATGAAAGCGGCACGTGGCAAGTTGCCGGAAGATGCAGCACATAACGACAACTTCCGTGTATTACGTTACGTCGCCAAAATTACGATTAACCCGGCCATTGCTCAGGGCATAAGTCACGTGCTCGGTTCGGTTGAAGTGGGAAAAATGGCTGATCTTGTGCTGTGGGAGCCACGTTTTTTTGGCGTAAAACCTAAGTTGGTCATTAAAGGCGGTATGATTAATTGGGCGGTGATGGGGGACCCAAATGCTTCACTGCCGACGCCGCAGCCGACATTTTATCGTCCTATGTTTGGCGCATTGGGCAAAACCCTTCAGGAAACCTGTGTTACTTTTGTATCCCAGGCGGCGATGGAACTGGGGGTAAAAGAGAGCCTTGGTTTGGAACGTCAAGTTATGGCGGTGCGCAACTGCCGGGCTATCTCTAAGAAAGACATGGTGCGTAATGCTGAAACGCCCGCAATTGAAGTGGATGCAGAAACCTTTTCTGTCAAGGTGAATGGTGAATATGCCACTGTAAAACCGGTCAGGACAGTCGCGCTCAATCAGCGCTATTTCTTTAGTTAATCTATTTTTTACTGCCGGTCAGAGAATATGTTTCTGGCCGGATTAACCGATCCATGCGTTCAGAGGATTAATCTTATGATTGTTATTGAACAGATTCTTGGTAATGCCAAAAAGGATGTTTTCTGGCGAGATCGCTTGCAAGGGATCTCGCCGGATATCTTGGTGCTTTCGCAATGGGAAGCGCAAAAAAGCCGTTGTCGTAAATCTACCCTTAACGGATTGGATTTAGGTATTTCCCTTGACCGTCATCAAGTATTGTCTGATGGTGACGTTTTATTGTGGGACGAAGCTAAAGGACTGGCGGTTATTGTTCAAATGAGCTTGCGTGATGTGATGGTTATTCATCTGAAATCATTACTGTCATTAGATTTAGAGACGGTAATGAAAACCAGCTTCGAACTTGGTCATGCTTTAGGTAATCAGCATTGGAAGTCAGTGATTAAAAACAACCAGATTTATATTCCGCTGACAGTCTCAACTAAGGTCATGGATTCAGTCATGAAAACCCACGGTTTTCATGCCTTGCCTTACTCCTTTGTTAAAGGTGAAGAGATATTGCCTTCTCTTAACAACTCAGAAGCTCGCTTATTATTCGGTGGTGCTGAGGATTCCGCGACACACGTTCATGTCGATAATACATTTCTGAACCAGCATGTGATTAAACTAAAATGAACGCTCTCCGCTTAATCAGGATCATGCAGTTTGCTGATTCAGTATTGCCTGTTGGCGCGTTTTCTTTTTCAAACGGTCTGGAATCGGCCATTCAGAGCAAAATCGTGTATGACGTGGCAACGTTAAGCGAGTTCACGCGCACAGCGTTGTTACAGGCGGTAAGTAGTGATGGCCGCGCAGTTGTGGCCGCGTGTCAGGCGCTGAATAGTGGGCAACATGATGCCGCTATCACCCATGATTGGGCGGTATTTAATCGCAAATTAAATGAAGAAAGTCGCACAATGGTCACGCGGATGGGGAAAAAATTAGCGGAGATGGCAGTTGAAGTCACTGGTGAATCGTTAATTGCATGGTGGTTAGCACAAATAAAGAGCGATATTGCCGCCGGTACCTATCCGATTACTTTGGCGGTTGTCATGAGTGCATTGGGTGCGGCTCCACGTGAAGTGATCGTCATGCATCAATATGGCGTTGCAATGACGATACTTAGTGCGGCTATACGCCTGATGCGTGTTACCCATATAGAAATTCAACGTATCTTGTTCTCATTGAATCAAGATATCGAACTGTTTTGTGATGAGGCGGAAAAGGGAGGGATTGAACAGATGACATCTTATGCACCTATAACCGATGTTCTGGCAGCGCTTCACGTTAGCGCGTTTACCCGGCTGTTCAGTAATTAACTTGATCCTGATATCGCTTTTAACCACCTCTTAATCGTGTGAGGAAATCCCTGTGAAAAAAATTACCCGAATTGGCATTGGCGGTCCGGTGGGTTCAGGCAAGACGGCCGTTATTGAAGTGATCACACCTATCTTGATCCAGCGCGGAATAAAACCTCTGATTATCACCAATGATATTGTTACCACTGAGGATGCTAAACAGGTTAAACGTACTTTGAAGGGCATTTTAGATGAAGAAAAGATACTTGGCGTGGAAACCGGTGCTTGCCCTCATACCGCGGTGCGCGAAGATCCCAGTATGAATATTGCCGCGGTAGAGGAGATGGAAGCGCGTTTTCCTGACAGCGACGTTGTGTTAATTGAAAGTGGTGGTGATAACCTGACACTCACTTTTAGTCCGGCTTTGGCAGATTTTTATATTTATGTGATTGATGTCGCTGAAGGGGAGAAAATCCCGCGCAAGAACGGACCGGGTTTGGTACAGGCTGATATTCTGGTGATCAACAAAATTGATTTAGCGCCTTATGTTGGCGCCAGCTTGGCGGTGATGGAGCATGACACTCAAGTTGTACGTGGTCAGCGTCCTTATATCCTTACCAATTGCAAAACCGGAGAGGGTGTTGAAACGTTGGTAAATATGATCATGCGTGATTTCCTGTTTACCCATTCATTACAGGCGACGCAATGACTTCCACCAGCTCACCGCAAAATATCGGAGATGCATGTCAATGGGCGAATAATCTTGGTGTCAACGCGCCGGAACTTGCACGATTTCAGGATGAACCGCCTCAAATGGCAAGCGGTGATGTCGGTAAAAGTGGCTATCTGCGGTTGGGATTTGCCCGGCGTGGTGATCGTAGTATTTTGGCGCAAATGAAACGCCGGGTGCCTTATTTAGTGCAGCGGGCGCTGTATTGGGATGAGGCTTTACCGCAGATGCCGTGTGTATTTATGATCTCCACGTCGGGATGTATCTTGCAAGGGGATAGATTGGCGCTGGACATTCATGTCGCTCCAGAGGCGTTTGGTCATGTCACCACCCAATCGGCGACTAAGATTCATTCGATGGAGAATAACTACGCGGCGCAAGTACAAACTATCCAGATAGAGCAGGGAGGCTATCTGGAAATGATGCCCGATCCGATTATACCTCACAGTGGTTCTCGGTTTATTACCGACACTCAGATAACCATTCATCCGACCGCCACATTGATTTATTCTGAAATTATTATGTCCGGTCGCAAATACCACCTTGCTGATCAGGGGTTTAAATTTGATGTTTATTCATCACGTATTACGGCAACTGATTTTGATGGCAAGGTATTGTTTACAGAGCGTTATGTACTGGAGCCTAAAAAACAACCGTTGAACAGCGTAGGGGTGATGGGGCCGTTCCATGTGTTCGGAAACGTGATCTTGCTGACACCTCAGGTTCACCATGATCGTATTCTGGCGCGAATGACTCCTCAGTACGATGCTGAAACGGGTATAGCGAGTGGTACCAGTCGTTTACCTAATCAGTGTGGTCTAATCTTTAAGGTATTGGGAAAAGAAACTTATCAAGTTAAAGCGGGTATTCGTCTTTTTTGGCGTATAGCCCGTGAGGAGATCCTTGGTGTTACGTTACCTGAGCCGTTTATCTGGCGATAAAACCTGGGATGAAAATCTGTTTCAGGTTTTATCGCCAAATGGATGATTATCATACTATTACTCTATTACTATCACTCTTTAGCGGCTTTAACTGGGCATTCAAAACCATCAGGTTTTATCGCCAAAAGGTCACATTTAAGCTGGTCGATCACATGTTCTGCGGTATTTCCCAGAAAAGCGGCGGATAGCCCAGTTCTGCCAAGGATACCAAAAACAATAATACCCGCATTCATCTCATCACACATTTTGGGAATAACACTCTCCGGTAGTCCTTCATTGATATGAGTATATTTTTCATCAATACAGAATTTTTGGCGCAATTCTTTCATGGCAATAAGATGCTGGCCACGTAGAGCATGGTTATAAACACTTGGGTCGAAATCGGGTAATTCAATGGCGATATTCAGTGGCGCGACAGGATAAGCGCTGACCAAATGAATTTCTGGGTTTTTCATGACTTGATTTGCCAGTTCCTGAGTTTCCTTAACCAGTTTCAGGTTCAGCTCATGATGATATGACTCTTCATTAGACAAATTGACTGCGACTACAACGGAGCCTTGGTCTGGCCATATCTGATCTTTGACCATCCATACTGGGCATGGGCATTTACGGAGTAACTGCCAGTCGAGTGGGGTAACAATCAAGGAGCCTAGCTTGTCATGTTTATGCGTCATTTTCAGAAGTAAGTCGTGATTACCTGTAATGACCTCCTGGATAATCGCTTCATAAGGTCGATTATGCCATACCACTTTTATTTCAATATCAATACCGGCTTCCAGATAGTAGTACGCTTGTTGTTTAAGCCAGGCAGTGCGTTGGCTGGTAACCCCTTTACGCATAGCACTAGCTTCTTTTGGGGAGAGTAAGGTGGTCATTTCATAAGAAAGATCATAAATGGGCAAGAAAGCTTTAATCCGGCCACCGTTGCGTTGCACTATATAAACTGCGCGTCTTAATGCCGGTTGATCGTCCTGACTTGGGTCAATTACAACTAAAAGGTTTTGATAGTTTGCCATAATGGTATCCTCACAGAGGCTAGACAAAACACGCTTCAATACTCACGTTTCAATACTAAAGATAAACCAATATAAGCAAACCGAACAGGTCAGAGGAGAACCAGATCAACAAAATAAGATGATCTGGTTTTAAGATCAGGTAATTGAAACAGATTTTTTTCCGACTAATTCAGACAACTTATCCATGTCTTCAATCGTGATGTATTTACCTTTTACACCGAGAGTATTGTTTTTCTGGAAACGCCCAAGCAGACGACTAATAGTTTCAACAGTTAAACCGAGGTAATTACCAATATCACTGCGGGTCATGGTTAAACGGAATTCTCTTGGTGAGAAACCACGCTGAGCGAAACGACGAGAGAGATTATAAATGAATGCAGCTAGCCGTTCTTCGGCGTTTTTCTTAGACAACAGCAATATCATCTCTTGGTCGCCCTTAATTTCCCCACTCATTAGGCGCATCATCTGCTGGCGAAGATTAGGCATTTTTCCAGACAGGTCATCCAATGTTTCAAACGGAATTTCACAGACCATTGATGTTTCCAGAGCCTGAGCAAAACTTGGATGTTTAGTGTTAAGAATAGCGTCAAAACCGACTAAATCCCCTGCGAGGTGGAAACCTGTAATTTGCTCATCACCTTCTTCGGTGATAGTGTAGCTTTTAATTGTGCCAGAACGGATAGCATAAAGAGATTTCAACTCATCGCCTGCTTTAAATAATGTTTGCCCTTTCTGGATAGGTTTCTTACGCTCAATGATATTATCAAGCTGGTCAAGCTCGTGCTCATTCAGGGTAAAAGGAATGCATAGCTGGTTAATGCTGCAATCCTGGCAGTGGATCGCACAACCACCAGACTGGATTCGACGAATAACACGTTTTTCCTGGATCATATGGCATGCTCATTTGAAATATTCATATCCTTCAACTTTAGCATTTCTTGATGATTCTGGTAAGAGCTATAATGGTTTTCTGCAATTTATTCGAGAAAATGTACTACCTTATATATTAACTATAAGAAATTGTTACATTACCGTAAAGTTAATGTTCGATCATTGCCATAGCAAGATTATATTCAATATCAGCGTCTTGAGTTTAGTAAAGAGTTTCTCCTTTATCCACCTATGGCAAGCCCTATTTTTACGTTCTCCATAGCAATTATCTTTTAAAATCTATCTATTTTTTATTTTTCTGACAAGTCAGATTATGGCTCCATATAAAGGTTTATAGAGAAATAAGACAAGTCTGAAAACATGGTTTGAATTTAAGAGCCTATTTTTGATTTTATTCCTAAATACAACTAGTTAAATAATAAGGTAAATTGCCTTTTTAAATGGCATATTTATCGCGGCGACAAGGACGATTAATGGGCAATTAAGTGTCTCGATTGGTTCTTTTGGTGCTTCGCTTTGGAATCATATAGGTGGTTTTTTTCTCTTAACAATAATATTGACGCTTTGTTTGTAGCAGTCAGTAGTTATATTTTTCCTAAATTAGGGGCGATGAATGCCGCTGTCCTTGTTATTGCAGGGCAAATGTTATCAGCGGTACTGCTTGATTGGCTATATCAGGATATGACTCCTGGGTTGGTAAAAATTGTTGGAGTACTGTTTGTTTTATATCACTTTTCTAACGGAGAATTTGTACGAATAAGTGATGATATTGTCCGAAAAAAGGATGTTATCGCGATTAATCAGCAAGTTTATGATCGTTCCAGTTTTGATGTGTCAATTATTCCACGTTGTGTCCCGGAATGGCATTATTATATGACATTGGGTCGTCGGTTACATGCGTTACAAAGTAATCCATTGTATATTGGATTAATGTCATCTGGTTACAGTTCGGAGAGCAATAATGATTTATCTTCGGCGAAAAGGATGCGATCTATTCTCAATGCACTTGAGAGTCAAAAGATTGATATGATTATACAACAAGCGGTATTGGAGGCTAAAAAGAATAATATTGTTGGTAATTCATTAACAAAGTATCTGATGAGAACGATTGACCGAGAAACTGATGGCATCTCGGCGAAAGCCAATATGGCCGTATTAGTGAATACCGCAGAAGTTGCGGGAAAGTTAGCGGTAGCCCATGCTTTTTATAAAAATAGAGGTTGGTCTTAATCATTATTTTCATCATCTGGGTGTGCTGATTATCATATTTATCGATTTTCTAATGTGTTAACTTTTCCATAATGCTGGTAAAAATCTCATTCAGTGCTGAGGGTGTAGAATCAGCGGTAAATGGCGTGCAGGAGCGCCAATATACCGTTGATATCTTAGCCGGAAATTAATCTCTGTTTTTGGCATTACGCTTTCTCAGGTACATTATTTAAAACGGTTTCTCGATCCATCTTTTCAGGCGAAACTGACCTTGGCAGATCCCACGCCAAGTAAGTTAATTTTCAACTGATCACCAGGATTAACTGGCGCCATTGTGGTGAGGGAGCCAGAGAGAATGATTTCTCCATGAAGTAATGCCATATTCAGTGTTCCTAGCATATTCGCTAGCCAGGCAACTGCGTTAGCGGGATGCTCTAGTGCAGCGGCGCCGATGCCGGTGTCAACCAGTTTGCCGTTCTTCTCCAGCGTTATTGTAACGGCAGCTAAATCAATTTCTGATGGCAGACGGGTACCATTACCAATGACAAATAACCCTGATGAGGCATTATCAGCAACAGTATCTGTGATTTTTATTTTCCAGTCACGGATACGGGAATCGACAATTTCGATACAGGGCACGATGTAATCTGTTGCCCTGAGTACATCTCCCGCCGTAATACCTGGTCCACTCAGATTGTGTTTTAGGATAAAGCCAATTTCACCTTCAGCTTTCGGTGCGATTAATTGTTCAATGGGTACAGTGGCGTTGTTTTTGTAATGCATATCTGAGGTGAGAATGCCAAAATCGGGTTGATCGACGCCCAATATATCCATAACTACCTGGCTGGTAATACCGATTTTTTTGCCGACAATTTGTGCTCCGGTTGCTTCCAACCGGCGAACAATAACTTTTTGCTGGATGAGATAAGCATCGTGTAATGTCAGTTCTGGATATTCATCAGAGATAGGATCGATAGCTTGACGATTCTGCCACGATTGAAATAATTTCTCACTAAGATGGTTTATGACGTTATTCATCTGTTGTTGCTCCTAATCAAACCACAGAAGTGACATTCCAACTGGAATATCACTCGTCTGAAAGAGACATTATCTGTTGCCATTGAGTAAAAAATCGATATGAAGTCGGTTGAATGTGTCCGGGTCTTCATATTGAGGCCAGTGACCGCATTTTTCCATCACGACAAAACGACTATTTTTGATAAGCCTGGCAAGGCGCTGACCTACTGAAACCGCAGCAGTCGGATCGTGTGTGGTCCATAGCACTAGGGTTTCAGCCTGGATCTTTGCCAGCTCATCTTCGGTCAAGAGGTTACGTAAGCGGGTATCCATATCTTGCAGGCACATAATGTTTTCCATTGCGGACAACATACCCGGTTGACGATAAATGGCAAAACGGGCTTCAACCAGGTCTTCTGTCACCATAGCCGGGTTTTCCATCAGGAATTCAAGACGCTTGCGGGTAGCTTCCCGATCCGGGTTCTTCACGGCATTCAAGCTCAGTGTGCGCAGGCGTTCCATCACATTTGGATCAGCAATCATGCCACCGGCGGTGTTCAACACCAGACGGTGAATATATTGCGGATATTTTGCTGCAAACCGGGCTGCAACCCATCCACCTAACGACTCGCCAGAAAGGTGAATTTTTTTCAGATTTAATGTCTCAATAAGATCCCGCAGGTGTTCCACATAATCGATAATTTCATAGGAACGGACAGGTTTATCCGTGAAGCCATGCCCTAGCATATCGATCGCCAGTACACGAAAATGGGCAGCATGGGGCAGTATGTTGCGCATATAAGCTTCTAAATGACCTGCAATACCATGTAAGAAAATGAGAATAGGTCCATTACCTGCTTCAAGAACACGGGTTTTTATCCCTTTTACATTGAGATGATGTAGATGGATTTCACCACTGGCAATGGCCGACCAAAGCGAACGTAATTCAGGTTGTATAGGTTTATGTTGAGGGTTTGCTGATGTTGACATCATGATATCTCCCTTATTTATTTTAAGTTAATACGTTATTAATATAACGACCACGGGTAATATTCACTAATACTTAATATGTCTAGCCTGAAAGGTAAAAACAATGACGCTTATTTTTATTCTTACAGGTATTTATTTTCAACAACATCTATTAAGTGCGATAATAATTCTGAGGTGTTGTCTTTTCGCCATGCCATTATTAACTCTATTGTCGGGGAATAGCCTGATAATGGCCGACAAATAACCGCATCTGTCATGATGCTGGTAATATAGAGTGGTACTATTGCACACCCTAAATTCAGACTAACCATGTTTAAGATTAATAGCATATTATTAGCTGTTTGAATAATATTAGGAACGACATTATGTTCGGTAAAGTAATTTTCTATAATCTGTTGTAATACGCCAGATTGTGTTGGATCGGGAGTAATAAAATTTTCTCCGTGTAGATCGTTGACTGAAATTTTCTCACAATATCTTAGCCTGTGATTAGCGGGCATCAGAACCACCAGCGGTTCATTAAGAATGACTTTAAAATCAATATAATCACTCTTTATCGGCGGACGCATGAAAGCGACATCAATGTCACCTTGTAATAATTTATCTTCTTGTCCTGGATTAAATAAACTAATAAGTTCTACTTTTGCTCCAGGATGAGCCAGGCGAAATATTGGGATGACTTCAGGTAATACTTTAACTTCTGCTGATGGGACAAATCCAATAGTTAGCACAATTTGTTCTTGTGCCGCTCTGCGGGCCATTTTTTTTGCTTTTTCTGCATTGTCAAGAATAAGTCGGGCTTGTTGGAAAAAAACTTCTCCCGCTTTGGTTAGAGAGACTCTACGTTTATTTCTCTCTAATAGTGTGGAACCAATATAATCTTCTAAATCTTTTATTTGTTGACTTAATGAAGGTTGTGCAGTATGCAATTTTTTTGCGGCTTTAGTAAAGTTTAATTCTTCTGCCACCGCAATAAAATAGCGTAAGTGTCTTAATTCCATTGCCGTTTCCTCACATATCGAAAAAAAGTCTCAATTTAAACAAACAATGTATTTCACAAAATATTAATCTATTAATAGCATTCATTTTGCATGTTGGCAAAAAGTCAACCTTTCTTTTACTTGAGGATTGAATAATATGACATTGAGCAAAAATTCAGATATTTACCGCCTGATTGATGCCCGAGCCGGTCGTGTAACTCCTCAGATTTATATCGATCCCGAGCTCTATCAGTTAGAACTCGAAAGAATATTTGGCCGTTGTTGGCTGTTTCTAGCTCATCAGAGCCAAATCCCCAGTCCGGGTGATTTTTTCAATACTTATATGGGAGAAGACAGTGTTGTTGTTGTCCGCCAGAAAGATGGTTCCGTTAAAGCATTTCTAAACCAGTGTCGCCATCGTTCTATGCGGGTTTGTTACGCGGATAGTGGTAATACCCGTGCGTTTACTTGCCCTTATCATGGTTGGTCATATGGTGTGGACGGACGATTAGTCGACGTTCCGTTGGAAGCGTGCGCCTATCCACATGGGCTTTGCAAAGAGCAATGGGGACTTCAAGAAGTGCCATGTGTGGAAAATTATAAAGGATTGATTTTTGGTAACTGGGATACGACTGCGCCCTCCCTGATTGATTATCTTGGCGATATGGCTTGGTATCTTGATGGTGTGCTTGATCGCCGTGAAGGAGGAACTGAGGTTATTGGCGGCGTGCAAAAGTGGGTGATCAATTGTAACTGGAAATTACCCGCTGAACAGTTTGCCGGTGATCAATACCATGCTCTATTCAGTCATGCCTCCGCTGTACAGGTTTTAAGTGTAAAAGAGGGCGACAGTCATAAAGCATTAGGTGCTGATCAGACTTCCCGGCCAGTTTGGGAAACGGCAAAAGATGCCGTGCAATTTGCCCAGAATGGTCACGGTTGTGGATTTTTCTTGACCGAAAAACCCGATGCCAACGTTTGGGTTGATGGCGCCGTTGCCCGTTACTACCGTGAAACTTATGCTGAGGCAGAGCAGCGACTGGGAAAAGTCAGAGCACTGCGTCTTGCCGGTCACAACAATATTTTCCCGACGCTTTCCTGGCTTAACGGCACCGCAACCATGCGGGTGTGGCATCCGCGTGGACCTGATCAGGTAGAAGTTTGGGCGTTCTGCATCGCAGATAAAGCCGCTTCTCCAGAAGTAAAAGCCGCTTTTGAGAACAGTACTGCCCGTGCATTTGGTCCGGCAGGTTTTCTCGAACAGGATGATTCAGAAAATTGGGTAGAAATCCAGAAAGTACTTAGAGGTTACAAAGCCCGTAACAGCGCATTGTGTATGGAAATGAGATTAGGACAAGAAAGAGTGCGAGATGATGGAATTCCGGGTGTGACCAATTATGTTTTTTCCGAAACCGTTGCCCGTGGCATGTATCAGCGTTGGGCTGACTTACTCACCAGCGAAACCTGGGATGAAGTAGAGGAAAAAAGCCGGGTTTATCAACAGGAGTTGGTCAAATGAAAGAGTTAATTGTCAATCAGGAAAAAAGGGTATCGTCGGAACTGCATTATGAAATAAGCCAGTTCTTGTATTACGAAATTGCATTACTGGATGAGTGGAAATTTCGTGACTGGCTTGAGCTGTTATCAGAAGATCTCAGCTATACCATGCGCACCATTGTTAATGCTCAAACCCGCGATCGCCGTAAGAGTATCCAGCCGCCAACCACTTGGTTGTTCAATGATAATAAATTTCAACTTGAACGCCGGATAGCCCGGTTGGAAACCGGTATGGCATGGGCAGAGGAACCCCCATCTCGTACACGCCATTTACTGACAAATTTAGTGATTACTGAAACGGATTCGCCTGACCAATTTTACGTTCAGTCCAATTATTTGCTGTACCGTTCACAAAAAGAGCGAGATGAAGCTTTTTATGTTGGTAAACGGCTGGATTGTGTTCGCCGTAATCCGAAAACGGATAGCTGGCTGATTTGCAAACGTGAAATTACTTTGGATCAGGCAGTCTTAACTTTCCATAACTTGAGTGTCTTATTCTGATGAGCCAATTATTCGTATGTACTGTTGGAGAATTGCCCGACGGAGAAGCGCGTAAGGTTGAATACACACCGGATATTGCGCTGTTTCACTGTGATGGCGAATTCTTTGCTGTTGATGACCGGTGCAGTCATGGTAATGCCTCGATATCCGAAGGGTATTTGGAAGACAATGCGACAGTTGAGTGTCCACTGCATACGGCCAGTTTTTGTCTCAGAACCGGGAGGGCGCTTTGCCTTCCTGCAACAGATCCATTGAAGACCTACCCTGTTGTTGTTAAAGACGGAAACATTTATATCACTGTATCGGAGGAGCAATAATGAGTTGGATCAAAGATCAAGTCATTTTATTAACAGGCGGTGGCTCCGGTTTAGGTTTGGCTTTAGTAGAACGTTTTATTGCTGAAGGCGCTAAAGTGGGCGTTTTGGAGCTATCGGCAGAAAAAGCGACAGCTTTAGCGCACTGTTTTGGTAACGATATTTGTGTTGTTCACGGTGATGTTGCCTCTTTTGAGGACAATGAACAAGCAGTGGCTGAAACTGTTCGACGCTTTGGCAAATTAGACTGCTTTGTTGGTAATGCCGGGATATGGGATCATAAAATCAGCTTGCTTGACGCCTCGCCAGAGCAGATTGATAAAGGATTTGATGAGCTGATGGGTGTGAACCTGAAAGGGTATATTCTAGGGGCTAAAGCCGCGTTACCGGCGTTAACCGCATCAGAAGGCAGCATGATTTTTACATTGTCAAACTCGTCATGGTTTTCTGGTGGTGGAGGGGTGTTGTATACCGCCAGCAAGCACGGCGCGGTCGGCATGATCCGCCAGTTAGCTTATGAATTAGCGCCAGTTATCAGGGTTAATGGTGTTGCGCCTTGTGGTATGCCAAGCGATCTTCGTGGGGCAGCTTCACTATCTCAGCAAGATAGATGTATTACAGATAATCTGTCATTAGAAAGTCTCGGTGCGATTTTGCCTTTGCAATTCATACCTCAGCCAGAAGATTTCACCGGTCCGTATGTCATGTTGGCTTCCCGCGCCAATAACCGCACTTTAACGGGAGTGATGATAACGGCTGATGCCGGGTTAAGTATCCGTGGCATTCGCCAAGCTACAGCGGGGGTGATGTCTCCGAACAAAAAGGAGAGTTCAAATGACCATTAAATTGATTTGTACTTCACACACGCCTTTAATGGACTTTGGTTCTCCACCTGAAACGACAGAAAAGCATGTTAGGCAGGTTTTTCAGCAACTGGCTGAACAGATAAAAGCCTACGACCCACAATTGATAGTAATTTTCGCTCCTGACCATTTTAATGGTTTTTTTTATGATCTCATGCCGGCATTTTGCGTTGGAGCCAGGGCGAATGCAGTGGGGGATTGGGATATTGGTCAAGGTCCACTCAATGTTCCTGAGAACACAGCGCAGGATTTAATTTCCGCCTTATATAACGCCGATATTGATGTTGCCCAGTCCTGGCGTATGCAGGCCGATCACGGTTTTACTCAACCACTGATGTTGCTTTGCCAAGATTTACAGCGTTATCCCACTATCCCAATATTTATTAACTGTGCAGCTAAACCATTGCCGACATGCCGCCGCGCTGTTGCGTTAGGTCGTGCGGTTGGTCAATTCCTATTCACCAAAGATCAGCGGGTATTGCTGCTAGGTTCTGGCGGCTTATCACATGATCCCCCGATACCCCAGATGGGACAAGTGCCGCCGGAAGTTGAGGAAGGACTGATTGCCGGAAGAAATCCGACAAAAGAAGTGCGTCAGAAACGGCAAAACCGAGTCATTGAGGTTGGAAAATCGTTGGCTCGTGGTGAGAATGTCGTTGCTCCGTTGAATCCACAGTGGGATGACGAGTTATTGCGTATTTTTTGTAGTGGCGATATTCGACGCCTTGCTTCATTAACTGAGGGAGGGATTGCCATTCAGGGTGGTAAGGGTGGACAGGAAATTCGTTGTTGGATTGCGGCTTTTGCAGCGCTTTCTGTTTATGGCGAATATAAAGCGCAGCGACATTATTACCAACCTATTAAGGAGTGGCTGGCAGGGATGGCAATGGTCAGTGCTCAACCTGTAACTCAGATAGGAGCGTAATATGCGGAATCAGACTTTTGTTATCGTTGGAGCAGGACAAGCGGGGGCGATGGCCGCCGCAACCTTAAGGCAGCAGCAGTTTGATGGCGATATTATTTTAATTGGTAAGGAATATCATGCGCCTTACGAACGGCCAATTTTATCGAAAGAGTATTTAATCAACCCAGAGGAAGCGCCGAAATATCTGTTCTCCGAAGATTTTTATCTGAAAAACCAGATAGATCTACGCATAGGCCAATCGGTCAGCCAGATTGTGCCATCAAAACATTGTGTCGTTTTAGAAAATGGCGGCGAGCTTAGGTATGACAAACTCCTGCTTGCTGTGGGGGCAAGAGCGAGACGGTTTCCGCTCCTCGATCAACTGGGTGAAAATGTTTATACCCTGAGGACGTTGGATGATGCGCAACGTTTACGCCAGGCGGTGAAAAAAGACAAACGGATTTTGATTGTTGGTGGTGGTGTAATTGGCCTGGAACTGGCGGCAACCTCCTGTGAATTGGGAGCGAATGTTACGGTTATCGAACAGGCGGATAACATCATGGGGCGTTGTGCCCCACCGTTATTGCAGGATTATCTTCTGAATCGTCATCAGGAAAACGGGGTGCAATTCTTCCTTGATACCAAAATTGTTTCCGCACAAAAGCAAGGGAGTGAATTAGTACTTATATTGAACACCGGAGAAAAGGTGATCGGAGATATTATTATTTATGGCATCGGCGCCGAATTCAGGGATCAGCTTGCCGCTGATGCCGGTTTGGTGACTAATGGCGGTATCGTCATTGATAGCCGTTGTCAGACTTCTGAACCGGATATTTTTGCTGCCGGGGATGTTTGCCTCCAGAGAGAACCACTGACAGGTGATCTCCAGCGCCGTGAAACTTGGGAAAATGCTAACCGTCAGGCGACTATTGCCGCACACGCCATGATGGGGTTGGAACCCCCGCAGCCGGGCGCTCCGTGGTTTTGGACCGATCAGTGGGGCATTAACATCCAGATGGTTGGTAATATGCAGGCTGAAGAGTGGCATGTTCAGGGTGATTTGCAATCAGATAAGGCCATTTTATTTGGTACAGAGAATGAAGTTTTAGTCGGTGCTGTCGCGATTAATCAGGGAAGAGAAATGCGCAATTTACGGAAATTACTTGCTAATTCAACGGTTGTTTCGGTGTAGTATTTGAATAGCTAGGTTTATAGTTATAAAGCATGACGGTATTTTATTAGCAATGAGTGATTTTATTATTGATTTACCCTTAAGGATATCACTGTCTCTGAAAAAGATTACGGCTAAAAACCGTAATCTTTATTTTAATATTACAACGATGTCTTATTAATGTTTAATAACATAAAGATCTTTCGATGACATAAGACCGAGTGGGCTGATATAATATCCCCCAATATAAGGTTTTACTAATCTGGCACTGACATAGTAATAAATAGGAATTGACGGGACATCTCTTGTAAGAATATCTTGTGCTTGCTGGAAATATTCTATGTCGTTTGTTGCTTTGGCCTTACTAATCAGATCATCATAAATATCGTTATGATATAATGATGTATTATTAGAACTATTGGTGACATAATTATTTAAAAACGAAGCAGGATTATCGTAATCAGCTATCCATGCGTGTCTGACCAAATCAAAGTTACCTTGATGCATGGTGTCTAACATGGTTTTCCATTCTTGATTTTGTAAGACAGCATCTATGCCCAGATTCTTCTTCCACATTGAGGTGGCTGCGATAGCAATCCTTTTATGATCCTCTGATGTATTATAAAGAAGGTTAAGCTTCAATGGGTTATTTCTATTATAACCTGCTTCATTCAATAACTGCCGGGCTTTTTCAATTCTTTTTGCCAGAGTCCATGATGCATAATCAGGCTGTTTTAAGTTCATTCCTCCTGTGCTTGGTGGAGTGTTATTATAGGCCGGCTTTTGGCCTTGCCCTAAAACTTTATTGGTTATGATGTTTTTGTCTAAAGCCAGATTTAATGCCTGTCTGACTCTAATATCATTAAAAGGGGCTTTTTGGGTGTTAAATTCGTAATAGTAAACACCTAATTTAGGAGAAATATGGACCTGGCTGCCTAACTTAGTTTTTAAAGAGTTAAATAAAACCGATGGGATACCCTTTGTAATATCTATTTCTCCTGCTAAATAACGGTTCACTACCGCTGTTTCTGATGTGACGTTAAGATAGGTGACTTTATTAATCACGGTGTGTTCATTGTCCCAATATTGTGGATTCCTGACGCCAATTATTTTCTCATTGACGATCCATTCAGCGAGTTTGAATGGACCACTACTGACAAACACATTCGGTTGGGTCCATTTTTCACCATACTTCTCAACCGCTTTCTGGCTGATAGGAACCATAACTGGGTGTGCCAGCATATTTAAAAAATAGGATAACGGTTGCTCTAATGTTACTTCTACCGTTAAATTATCCAATGCTTTTACACCTAATTCATCGGTTTTTTTCTTACCGGCAAGAATATCTTTGGCATTTACTATATACATGTTTTCAATATAACTGCCATACGGGGACGCCATTTGGGGATCAATTAAACGTCTCCAGCTAAAAACCACATCGTGAGCGGTAATAGGTGAACCATCAGACCATTTTATTCCTTCTCTTAGATGAAACACCCAAGTTTTATTATCGTTAGTTTCCCAACGGATAGCTAAATTAGGATTAAACTTACCATCATTTCCTATACTGATTAATCCACTGAAAAAGTCGTTTATAATATCAAACTCAACATCACTTTCAACTTTATGCACGTCAAGAGAAGCAGGTTCTGAGCTATTATGACGAACAATATTCTGGTCGGTTGCCAGCTGTGTACCGGGTGGAATAATTGCTGCATGAGCTAATGTCAAGCTTCCAAGCATAACTCCTGTGAATAAGGATATGTTTTTTATTGTTTTTTTCATCATGATTTCTCCAGTAATAGCGCATTTTTTCAGATTGATACTACAAACAAATTAAGCAATACCCGATATTATTTCTTCTGTAAATGGGATTTTAGTTTTAAATTTAATGGAACAAAGACGTAAGCGAATGATATTCGACCAGATCCTATGGTTGTATTCAATAGTCTGAGCTTCCTGTTTATGACTTGTTCTACCAAGAGGAATGAGTAGTGGTCAAGCATATTCACATGTTTATAACTGTAACTAAACGGCTATAGCTTGGCTTCGTCCCATGAATTTTTTGTAAATACTCAATTGACAGAACTCTGATCAACTTCTACTTTTATTTTTAACTACGGTTAAAAAGGGGAAAGAATATGGCTACTCTTGAACAGATTTTAGAAGATCTAAACGAACTTGATTTCATACAAGCACAAGACAATGTTGAAGTTATGCGAAATGAGGAAGGCTGTTTCGTTCATGTTCGAATGATCGCTTATGATGATTTGGTCTAATTATAAATAGGGGGGATTTGATTCGACAGTATCCCCTCTTTTTTCAAAGGGGGTATAGTATGATACACCTCATTGGTATTAACGAGGTTTACAGAAATCTAGCTGTCCTTAGTGCATTAAAATCAAAAATAGCTCCCAAAACGTCTGAAGAATTGGAGCTTGGATTTCATAATTTTTTAAAGGGCTATCAACCCAACGTTCCGCGGTTAGAGAGTGTAGGAACTCAGATAGTCGAGGACCCTGAGATGGAAGACAAGCTGGTAGAGCTTTATCGAACAGACGCTTTGTTAAATGATAGAGATCAATCATCTCTGATTGGCGATAGTCTGAAAGACGATGTTCGTAAGCAACGACTGGAGTTTTTGTTAGCTGCATTAGAAGAATTGAAGCTAAGGATGCCACAGATATACGCTGTATTTCAGATGGCGATAGATAGTTTATTTCTGAGAGACTCAAAGAATTCAGGGGGCGGTTCTACCTCGAACGCTGTGGGTGTGATTTGGATCAACAGCCGTAAACACTGGCACGTACAAGATCTCACGGAATTATTGGTCCATGAACTTACTCATAATTTAGTTTTTATAGACGAACTTAGATATTTGCACTTCCATGACTACAAGCTTCTCCAGAATGAAGCCAATTTTGCAAAATCAGCAATACTCAACATTAAGCGCCCTATCGATAAAGTCTTTCATAGTATCGTCGTAGCTGTAGAAGTTCTTTTGGTGAGACGAAACTATCTCGGAGAACCAGAAAAATGCCACGTTCATCCGCCATCGGATAAGATGCTTACACAGGCGCTGGAGGCATTAAATTCTTTGGCTGATCTTCCTAACTATAGGGATTTAATCACGGAAAGAGGCCAGTCAATTATGCAGAAGTGTCAGGGGTATCTTGATCTAATGGTAGGACGAGAGAAGAAGCTTGCATAATGGTTGAAATAAAAGGCTCTATGGAAACATTTCCACTTTTGTACCATTCGAGAATGCTTGCTGATGAACATCGTTTGAACTGCTTCAAAACTGCAATCGATCGAATTGTTCAAGAGGATTCTCATGTAGTTGATTTAGGGGGAGGGACTGGAGTTCTAACTCAGATGTTAGCTCAGAAAACTAATGGATTGGTTACTTATATAGACATGTTGGAAGCTAGTAGTATTGTTGCTCAAATACTCAATAGGGGCTTAAGTAAAAATATCCAGTACATTAGCAAAAAATCTTTTGATGTCCAGTTGAAGGATCGGCCGGATGTTCTTGTGACAGAAACCTTGGGTTATTTTGGAATCGATGAAGGTATTGTTGAGCTCTGCCACGATTTTTGTACTAGACACCCAAGTATCAAAATGCTGATTCCTTCTAAAGTGAGTCTTAAATATCAGTTTATACACTTGCCTGAACTAAACGCTGATTTTGATCTTTTATTGAGTAGTTACGCTTCTCGATTTGGTTCTGTCCCGGCAGAACTAGTGTCCGAGTTTGAACGCTTATTCTGCAATTTGATTAGAAAAAAAATTATCAAATCAGACGGAATGGAAGTTTGCTCTGAACCAAAACTCATTCGCCGATTTAATCTTGGATTAGATAAGAGCTCAGACACAGAGTATTCCGTCGAATGCAAGGCGTCTCAACGTGCAAATGCTATCCATTTTTATTTTGAGGCTGAGCTTGCAGACGGTGTTAAGTTAAGTAATTACGTATTCGAACCTAAGACGCACTGGCTTCACAGTTATGCAGGAATTCCCAAGGGAATCTCTAGTGGACAATTGAAGTTTGTATCTACTGAAAGAAAAATAAGATTAAGATGGAAGTAAAAAAGTCGGCTATTGAATTTTTAATTAATAAAGCATTTGCCTTTGCTTTGATTTTTCTTATTGTCCAACAGTTAATTGTGGCCTCCTCTACTTATTGGATAGCGGGGCTGGCAAAACAGGTAAGCGCCAATGAGAATTTTACTCTGTATCTTGTCCTTTTTATACTTTCTCTTACACTCGTCTATATTCCTTCTAGCTTAGCTGCTGTTTTTCTTGAGAAGTCTAAGTTTCTTGCACTTGAGAAATATGTCGAAAGGTTTCGTCTTAATTTCTGGAATCGGGCTTCTATTCGAACGAGTAAAGAGTTTAAAGACTATCATTTGCCCTATGTGTCCTCAGAAGGGTTTCTGGTTTTTAATGAAAGTTCCAAATTTATCTTTGATTGGGCCTCTGTTGTTCTAAATGTTTCATTGAATGTACTTGCCCTTTCTTTTGTCCTTGATACGTCGATTGCATGGTCCTACCTTGTTGGTCTTGCCTTTGTTTCGGGCGTCATTTTTTTCTTTAGAAAAAGAATTCATGCAAAGGGAACAGAAGCTCAATCTGCCAGAACAGCCCTTCAACGTGTTTTATCTTTGGCGTGGGACAATTTCCTATTGGGCAATAAATACAATCAGTCTATTTATCAAAGTGAACTGAAGGTCCGACAGAGTTTGGCTTTAGGAACAGCCGTTCGTAGCCAATACTGGAATAATCTTGCTTCAGCGTTGGGCATGCTACTAATGATGGCGCCGGTACTTGTTTGGACAAGTGTTCTCTTCTTGGAAAATATGGACAATCCTTCTGTTCTCACGGTTCTGGTTGCAACCTTACCTCGCCAGGTTCTTATTCTTCAGCACGCATATATCGTGATTTTCTATTCTACGAGTTGGTCGGCATTAAGTGCGAGGCTCAGGGGGCTAGGACAGGCTGTAGAGACTCCAAAGACATCGCAGAATCTGGAGGAACGAATCCAATGGAATCGCTTGAAATGTGAAACTCATGGCACTTTGCCAGACTTGGCGAGTTTAAAAGAACTTATTATTAAGCCAGTTCCGTCGTCTGGACGAATCACAATTAGAGGGCCAAATGGAGTGGGTAAGTCCACTTTTCTTTGCTGGCTCAAAGAGCAGTTGGGTGAGTCGGCTTATTACCTTCCGGCGCATCATGAACTTGTTTTTGAAAAAACTAGTGAAAAGAATCTGTCGACTGGGCAGGAACTGCGGGAATTTCTTAAGGAAATCTCTGTTAAGGCAGTGGATAAGATAGAGATCCTGATGTTAGATGAGTGGGATGCTAATTTAGATATTCAATCTCGTCAGGTATTCAGCGAGCTTATCGATAAGTTAAGTGAGTCTCTGCTGATTGTGGAGGTTCGCCACAACGTGTAAGCGACTCTTTGGGAGTACCTTTCTAGGTAAAGATGATCCACTTTAGACGGATGCAGCGATGTGTCAAAATTGTTATGCATCCTAATTTACCATGAAGCCTTTTAGCACTTCATTGCTCACTAGTAATGAAGAACATCGTTTTCCCATAGCTACGGTAGTATCAACTCCTTTAATAGAGAAAGACCAATGGAATTAGCCATGTATATAACAGGGCCATTAGAAAGCGACAAAAATAGGTGTAAATCTGAGCACAAAGGATCGGTAAATTAGTGTACAGACTGATTAAGATTTGCATTGGTTAACGATTGTATATATATTCTTTATGCCATCAATCGTTAACTTGAGGTGCATTATGCAAACTGTATATAGGAAAACTAAAGTCAATAATAACGCGACGGCACCTCATCATGAGTACGATGACGCTGATGTAGCGGCTGATCGCCTTGAGAATATTATTAAGGAGCTGGCTGATGGTATTCGCAGTAAGGGTAAGGCTAACATCAAGCGCCAGCTAGCGTTGCCGGATAATCAGTTTCTGATGAATATGTTGTTTTTGGCGATACCAGCACGAGCGCTTGCCGAACTGACGCCGGAAAAGAAGAGGTTACTCAATCGTGTGCGTAGCCGCGCGCGCTTTTTTGACAACGTGCGTGAAAACGGTGGTGTGTTAAATTCTGCCGAGGTAGCGAGTTTGCTAGGTGTCAGTAAAGTAACAGTTAAAAAGAAAAAGGACACCGGTAAATTACTGGCCTTGGAATACGATGGTGAGTTTATTTATCCGGCTTTTCAGTTCACCGATGATGAAAGTAAAGGCGAAAAAGGTGTGCTCAGGGGGGTGACGGAGATCTTGTTTCATCTTAATCACGTTAGCGGTGTGATGCAGTACGGATTTTTCGTGCAGAAACGTAATGTACTGGATCACCGTTTACCAGAAGGTCAAGAGTTCACGGTTATTGCTTTACTGAGAGAGGGTGTTTCGGATGATAAGCTTCAACAGATAATCCGTTTAGCCAAGTTGTTTGGCACTCAAGATGCCGCATAGAAATATAGAAGCATAGTAAAAAGAGAGGGAACGGGCACATACCGGCTCCCCCTTTTGTTATATTACTGGGATATCCAGGTCGTTCACCAGGATATCTTCGGCAATTTCTCCTTCATGCTCAAATTCCCTAAGCACCTTGAGTTCCTCGGTGCGTATCATGCCTTTACCCGAAGGATCGTCATGCCAGAGCACGATGCATGGCTCAAGCGTAACGTTGGACATGTAGGCAAGTCCATCCGCGTGCGGTGACAGCTTCGCCGCGAGTTGCTGCGTGATCCGGTAGTCTGTGCCGGTTAGCTGATGGGCGGTGATGTGCATTTTCGGCGCAAGCCGGGTAATGTCTACAATACGTAACTCTTTCTCTGTCACTAATGTCGCCATATGGTACCCATCCAGTTCCCGGTCTGTAATGGCTGGCAGACGTTGAAACACCTCCTTCATCGATGTTCTTGGCGAGTTGGCAAGATATAAATTACCAATTGTGCCGTTCGTTAACCCGTACCGGGTATGCCCTCCATCGCGGTTAAAGAATACGCCGCTGCCTCCGTGTTCACCCTCTTGTAGTCGGTAAAAAATTGTGCCGACTGAGATGATAATGATACTTTGCGTAATTTTATCGATGGTGAGGGTGGCTAACTGCTGCTTTGACACTGAGTCAGGGCTTGCCTCTGATTTTGTTACCACTGAACACTCCTGTATTCTTGCCTGTTTCAGCCATATGTTGCCTCCGGTTTTATTACATTAACTGGACAGTGAAGACACGCAATGCTGTGTATCTATCCAGTTATGTCAGTATATTACAGACAACGGGGCAGGGTATATGTTTTGATACAGAAAATGATTGAAAAATGTACCTCATTGTATGCTGTCAGTTAGCCGTGAGAATATGCGGTAGGACAATATTAATGTATTCATTGTTGATGTACTCATTCACGAGAATAATATGAGATATTTATTATTTTATTTTAATCTAATTGCGCTTATGTATTATTAATATAATAATTGAATTCATATGCTATGAAATAAAAAATTGCGCAATAATTAAAGCTATTATTTTTATTTTTTTTATACAATGATATGCTTTATTAAACAGAATAATGAGTTAATGGTAAATAAATCCTCAGAATTTATCATGATATTACAGACGAATGTGATGTGAAAAATTATTTTATAGGCTGATTGATAGTATAATGGTATTAAAATAACAATATATTTGCTCATGGATATTTATCATCGGTTTTATTACCTGGGGAAAATAATCCATCAATTAGTTTTACATAATTCACAAATGGCGATTCAAATAAGCAGAAATATTGAAAATACTTATTTATGATTATGGTGATATATCTTCATTAGCCTACTTTTATAACTAGAAAAATTGACATTTTCAATCCATGTATGAATGGTAACCAATATGCAGATAGCTCAAAGAGTTGTTATTACAGGTATGGGAGCGGTAACACCGATTGGTGAAGATGTTGAATCATGTTGGCAAAGTATTATGGAGAAACAGCATCGATTTCACAGAATTGAATTTCCCGACTCATTCATTAATTCACGTTTCTTTTCCTTCCTTGCACCAAACCCATCCCGTTATCAGTTATTACCAAAAAAGTTGACTCATACGCTTTCAGATTGCGGAAAAGCAGCGTTGAAGGCGACTTATCAAGCTCTTACGCAAGCATTTGGTGTGAACATATCACCTGTTGAATATTATGATAAATACGAATGTGGAGTGATCCTTGGCAGTGGTTGGGGAGCTATCGATAATGCTGGAGATTATGCCTATCAATATAAGAAAGCTAAATTAGCTCATCCTATGAGTAATCTCATCACTATGCCAAGCGCCATGACGGCGGCATGTTCAATTATGTATGGGCTGCGTGGTTATCAGAATACTATGGCGGCCGCCTGCGCAACGGGCACAATGGCAATAGGTGATGCCTTTGAAATTATTCGCTCAGGACGTGCGAAATGTATGATTGCCGGAGCCTCTGAATCACTTACTCGGGAATGTAATATTTGGAGTATTGATGTACTGAATGCATTATCAAAAGAGCAAACGGACCCAAATCTCGCATGTTGTCCATTTAGCCTTGATCGCTCAGGGTTTGTATTGGCCGAAGGAGCGGCGGTGGTTTGTCTGGAAGATTATGATTCGGCCGTCGAACGTGGTGCGACGATTCTGGCGGAAATTAAAGGTTACGCTCAATATTCAGATGCCACTAATTTAACTCGGCCAATAGAAGATATTGAACCTAAAATATTAGCGATAACCAAAGCTATTGAACAGGCACAGATTTCGCCGGAAGATATTGACTATATTAATGCTCATGGCACTTCTACACCGTTAAATGATCTTTATGAAACCCAGTCAATTAAAGCAGCGCTGGGGCAGCATGCTTATCAGGTTCCCATATCAAGTACAAAATCTTATACCGGTCATCTTATTGCTGCGGCCGGCAGCTTCGAAACTATTGTATGTGTAAAGGCATTAACTGAAAATTGCTTGCCGGCGACATTGAATTTGCATCGGGCCGATCCAGATTGTGACCTTAATTATTTACCTAATCAACATTGCTATACCGCTCAACCAGAAATAGCGCTCAATATTAGTTCAGGTTTTGGGGGGCATAACGCTGCGTTGGTTATCTCTAAGGTAGGGTAACTGATATGTTGATTTTTGAAATAGAAGATATTGAACATTGGTCGAATTTCTCTGGGGATTTTAATCCTATCCATTATCCAGCGAAAAGTAAGTCTTTACACAATATGCAGCAACATCCGGTGCAGGGGATGTTGAGCCTGCTATATGTGCGGCAACAGTTCTCTCAATTAACTTCAGCTTTTACAACGGGAATATTGAACATTGATGCGTCGTTCCGTCAACATGTTTATACCGCATTACCACATCAATTGAGAATTGATACTAAAAACAAAACGTTTAAATTGGAAAACCCTGGCAAAGAAAGCACGTTGTTCGGCAATACCAGCGTAGAAAATACAGTGGAGTCAATTGAAGATTGGATCGTTCAGGATAATTGTCAAAGGTTAACAATAACAGGAGAAGAAATTTGTGAAAAGTATGCTGCCTTTAGATGCTATTTCCCAAGTGTTACTTCTGTTGGCTGGTTCCTGGATGGGCTTGCTTTTCATCTTGTCATTAATTCGACAAGATTTCTTAATTTTGAGCACTACCATTTTAATCAGTTACAGGATTACCTAAATCAATCTTATACTTTGCATACTGGGCAAGGGATTAAAATAAAGAAAATGGTTGTTAATAGTACACTATTATCATCTTCACCGGATATCTGTATTGAATTAAATCCACCATTAATAATTAAGAATGGCCCTAAAGACTATATTCGTATTTTTCATTGTCGATGTTTATATGATAAAGAACCTGTTTTCGTGTCAAAGATTTCAATTGTCTCTAAAATGAAATAAAAGGAAAGCGAAATGCCAACACAAAATGATATTTTTACTAAGATAAAGAATAGAATATTAGTGATGAAGGATATCGAAGAGGGTGAAATAACACCAGAATCTTCTTTTGTTTCGCTTAAATTTGATAGCCTTGACTATGTGGAAATTCAGGTTTTTGTATTGGAGATGTATGGTATTAGTATTAAAGCTGAACTTTTTTCAAATCATTCTATTTTAACATTAAATGAACTTACGAATTATATAGAGTCTAATTTATAAACTGAGATTTTAATTTTCATCATTATACCACCTCGTCGAGAGGTGGTCGTTTACTCTAACCCTATTTTTACTATTAACATTTAGAGGTTATAATGAACATTCTAGAAAAAGGTAAAATTGCTGCTTTATATTCAGCCTATACAGAGACAGAAGGTTCTTCGTGGGTTGGAAATTTGTGCTGTTTCTCAATTGATCGAGAGCATTTGCCTATTGTCGTGAATGGGCGTCGTTTCTTGATTGAATTTGTTATTCCAGACCATTTACTTGATAAAACGGTTAAACCCAGAATATTCGATTTGGATATCAATAAACAATTTATACTGCGTCGTGACTATCGTGAGATAAATATTTATCTTTTAGGTAAAGGAAATTTTATGGATAGAACGACGACAGACAGAAAATTGTTCGAATTAAATGAAGATGGAACACTGTTTATTAAGACATTGCGCCATGCTCTTGGTAAATATGTTTCTATTAATCCTTCAACTACACAATTTATCTTTTTTGCACAAGGAAAATACAGTGAGTTTATCCTGAACGCCTTGAAGGAATTTGAAGATGAATTGTCAAAACGCTATCGCGTCAGAATTATTCCTGAGTTGCAGGGGCCATATTATGGCTTTGAACTTGATATTATTTCTATTACAGCTTAATTCACAAGATTGGAGGATATTATGGCAAAGAAAATCACAACATTTACTATTGAGAAAACTGATAACCGTTTTTATGCTAATGGACGTCATCAATCTATGGTGAAGATTTTTGTACTCAAACAGGAATATAAGAACAATAATTGGGTAAAGGTAGCGCTGAGTGATGCTGAAAAAAGATCGATTCAGGTGGCGGCATTAAGTGATAGTCTGAGCTATGATCAATTAAGAATGCCGTCAGGATGGAAAACAACAGATGTTCGAGATAAATATGACTTCGGATTATTGAATAGTACTTATAATGCTGTCTTTGATGAACCGATTACAAGTTATGCTGGAGATTGCGGTACAAGCGAAAATCATCAACAGAGTTTGGATGTTAAGAGTGTGCCTGAAATTATCTATCGTTATGTAAGTAGCAGTAAAACAGGAATAGAACAGTTGATGGCAAAAATGACATTCGAAGATACAGTGGGGAAACGTACACTAACAACTAATATGTCAGTTGGTGATGATGTTTTTGACAGTAAGATTTCATTAGAAGCTATTGCACCTTATGAAATTAATGCCAATCAGTTGCATGAGGAGATAGATATATTATTCGATGAGGAAGAAAATCCTACAAAATCGGATACCCATCACCAGACAATTAATCTTTACAAATGGACGCTACCCTATCGTTTGAGGGTTTTTGACGGTAATGACAGGACTGTTAATAGAGTATATGAGCTTGGTAAAGACTCATCAGATAATAGGTTTCTGACAAGAGGAAGGGTATTTAAACGAGGAAGTTCAAGGGTAAATGCTCGTGATAATATGCAGGGTGGATGTATTATGAACTATGATTATACTGTGACTGTTCCAGACACTCAGCTTGCGGCTGAAGTACTCCATGTTACAGGATGTTCATGGACAAGTGACTATTTTAATAAACACCATGATATCACTATTATTGATAATTACGGTTGTCAACATAAATTTAGGATATCACCTAATGATGAAGGACGTGAACTGAGAATAACGCGAATATAAGTTAAATTCCTTCCTTTACCTACTATTGCTGGTAATCAATTATACGTTTACCAGCAATTTGATAAATATTATTGAAATATATCTCTTATTGCATGAGAATGAGTTGATAATAATATTTAACCTAAAATAATGGAAATTTAATATGAAAGTTAACGATATATATTCCAATGCATTTAATTTTGGATCTTATATTAATACCGGTGTCGATCCCAGAACAGGTCAATATAGCGCAAATATCAATATTATCACGTTAAGACCAAATAATGTCGGTAATGTTGAGCAGGTTCTTAATCTATCATTCTCGCCATTAACAACGTTAAATAATGGGTTTGGGATTGGATGGCGATTTTCATTAACAACATTGGATGTAAAAACACTCACATTTAGCCGGGCAAATGGAGAGCAATTTAAATGTAAGCCATTGCCGCCTAATAATAATGATATTAGCTTTAAAGATAAAAAGTTAAAAGATTTGCGCGTATATAAACTCGATAGCAATACCTTCTATGTTTATAACAAAAATGGCATTATAGAAACACTGAAACGAATTGGATCGAGTGACATTGCAAAAACGGTGGCGCTTGAATTTCCTGATGGTGAAGCATTTGATTTAATTTATAATTCAAGATTTGCATTATCCGAAATAAAATACCGTGTGACGGGTAAAACTTATCTTAAACTCAATTACTCTGGAAATAATTGTACATCAGTTGAATACCCAGATGATAATAATATCTCAGCCAAAATTTCATTCGATTATCGTAATGATTACCTTATTACTGTGACTGTACCTTATGATGCTTCTGGTCCTATTGATTCTGCCAGATTTAAGATGACCTATCAGACATTAAAAGGAATATTTCCGGTTATTAGTGCTTTTCGTACACCAACAGGTTATGTTGAACTGGTGAGTTATAAAGAGAATGGGCATAAAGTAACGGACTCGGAGTCTATTCCTTATGCTGCGGCATTGATTATTCAACCGGGTAATGGGCAACCCGCGATCAGCAAATCCTATGAATATAGTTCAGTACATAATTTCTTGGGCTATTCTTCTGGTCGGACAAGCTTTGATTCTAGCCAGGATAATTTGTATCTGGTTACAGGGAAATATACCTATTCATCCATTGAACGGGTTTTAGATGGTCAAAATGTCATTTCAGTAACAGAAAGAGTGTTTAATAAATTCCATTTAATGACCAAAGAAGCGAGAACGCAAGATAATAAGAGAATTACAACAGAAATTACTTATAATGAAGATCCGTCAAAAAGTTTCTCCGAGCAACCAGAAAATTTACAACAACCATCTCGGGTATTAACGCGTTATACAGACTTACAGACCAATACTTCACGAGAAGAGACGGTTAATATTAAAAGCGATGATTGGGGAAATACTCTACTTATTACTGAGACCAGTGGGATACAGAAAGAATACGTTTATTATCCGGTGAAGGGTGAAGGTAATAATTGTCCTGCCGATCCATTAGGTTTTTCCCGATTTTTAAAATCAGCTACGCAAAAAGGATCGCCTGATGCCGCTCAAAGTGTCGCAAATAGAGTGACTAATTACACATATCAAAAATTGCCCACTTTTACAGGTGCTTATATAAAGGAATATGTCAGCAAAGCTTCAGAAACCATAGATAGTAAAATAGTGAGAACCTTTAGCTATGTTAATTCACCGACGAGTAAATCTCATGGATCGTTAGCGAAAATAACGTCGGTAATGAATAACCAACAAACGGTGACAACATTTAAATATGAATATTCCGAAAATGAGATGACCACAAACTCTACAGTGACGGGGTTTGATGGCGCGCATATGGAATCGAAAAATGTGACCTCTATTTATACACATCGGCAGCTTCGTAAAGTTGATGTGAACCGTGTGATTACAGATCAGTCTTATGATCTTTTGGGCCGAATTACAGGTCAAATTATTGACCCTGGCACGACAAAAGAAGTTAAACGTAATTATGTTTATCAATATCCCGGTGGGGACGAAAATGATTTTTGGCCGGTGATGATAGAAATTGATTCCCAAGGTGTCAGGCGTAAAACCCATTACGATGGACAGGGGCGTATTTGTTCGATTGAAGAACAAGATGATGATAGTACTTGGGGAACATCGGGAATTTATCAAGGCACATATCGCAAAGTGCTTGCCAGACAATATGATGTTTTGGGGCAATTGATTAAAGAAATTTCAAATGATTGGTTATGGGATTTATCTGCTAATCCTTTGACTCGTCTGACTACTCCTTTGGTGACAACGAAAACCTATCAATATGATGGTTGGGGAAATCGTTACAGCACTGAATACAGCGATGGTCGGATAGAACTGGAAATCCATGACCCGATTACGAGGACAATTATTCAAGGGGTCAAAGGATTGGGGATGTTAAATATTCAGCAAAATAGCTTTGAGCAACCGGCCTCAATCAAAGTTGTGTATCCTGATGGTGTGATATATAGCACTCGCACCTATCGTTATGATGGATTTGGCCGTACGGTGACTGAAACTGATGCGGAAGGTTATGCTACCCAGATTGAATACGATGTATTTGATCGTATAGTGAAAAAAACGTTGCCAGACAGAACAATATTAGAATCCGCTTATGCAAGCTTTAGCCATGAAGAATTGATTTCTGCGCTGAACGTGAATGGAACACAATTAGGTTCATTAGTTTATGATGGTCTTGGGCGAGTAACCAGCGATACGGTGGGTGGCCGTAAAACCGAATATTTATATGGTCCTCAAGGTGATAAACCTATTCAGTCTGTCACTCCTGCGCATAATAAACAAAACATTGATTATCTTTACTCTCTCGGCAGTGTGATGTCCAAATTTACCACAGAGACGAGCCAACAAAACTTTCGTTATCACCCGAAAACGGGGGCATTATTATCTGCGTCAGAGGGAGTATCCCAGAGTAATTACAGTTATTTCCCATCGGGTGTATTACAGCACGAATCGCTTTCTCGGGATAATAAACCCGTTTCATCGGGCGATTACCGTTATACGATGTCCGGCTTGATTCAGCGTCATAGAGATAGTTTTGCTCATGATCATGTTTATAGTTATGACGGACAAGGGAGATTAGTTAAAACAGAGCAGGGCTCACAATACGCTACATTTGAATATGACAATGTTGGACGGTTGATAACAACGACAACAAAAGACGCAACATCATTATCCCAATTAGTTACAAAAATCGAATACGATGTTTTTGATCGAGAAATAAAACGCTCGCTAATTAGCGACTTCTCAATACAAGTAATGACTTTAAGCTACACAAAGAATAATCAAATTAGTCAACGTATCACCTCCGTCGATGGGGTGGTTATGAAAAATGAACGTTATCAATATGATAGTAATCAACGCTTAAGCCAGTACCAATGCGAAGGGGAGCAATCTCCGGTTGATCATACCGGGCGTGTGTTAAATCAACAGATTTATCATTATGACCAATGGGGAAATATTAAACGGATTGATAATACATATCGAGATGGTAAGGAAACAGTGGACTATCATTTCAGTCAAACTGATCCAACTCAACTTATTCGTATTACCAGCGACAAACAGCAAATAGAGTTAAGTTATGATGCCAACGGTAATCTGACGCGCGACGAAAAAGGGCAGACGCTTATTTACGATCAGAATAATCGCTTGGTACAGGTTAAAGATAGTAAGGGTAATCTGGTATGCCAATATCAGTATGATGCGTTGAACAAATTAACCGCACAAGTTTTAGCGAATGGTACGATGAATCGTCAGTATTATGCATCAGGTAAAGTGACGAATGTTCAATTAGGAGATGAAACCATTACCTGGTTGAACAGCGATAAGCAACGGCTTGGTCATCAGAGTACCAAGAACGGCCAGTCGGTCTACTATCAATATGGTACTGACCATAATAGTACGGTTGTAGCCAGCCAAAACGAAAACGAGTTGATGGCTTTATCCTACACCCCTTATGGCTTTAGGAGTTTAATTTCTTCATTACCGGGTTTGAATGGTGCGCAGATCGATCCGGTAACAGGATGGTATTTCTTAGGTAACGGATATCGTGTTTTCAACCCGGTTCTCATGAGGTTTCATAGCCCCGACAGTTGGAGTCCTTTTGGTCGGGGAGGGGTTAATCCCTACACTTATTGCCAGGGCGATCCCATAAACCGGATTGATCTGAACGGTCATCTTAGTGCCGGCGGGATATTAGGCATTGTGCTAGGGGCAATTGGTATCATTGTGGGCATTGTGTCACTGGGAGCTGGCGCGGCAATTAGCGCAGGTTTAATTGCCGCAGGGGGCGCTCTGGGGGCGATTGCTTCTACCAGTACACTTGCAGTTACTGCGACTGTCATTGGATTGGCGGCTGATTCGATAGGGATTGCGTCAGCGGCATTATCGGAAAAAGATCCGAAAACAGCCGGAATATTAAATTGGATTAGTGCGGGGTTGGGGGTTTTAAGTTTTGGCATCAGCGCAATAACCTTTACCTCTTCGCTGGTAAAATCGGCACGGAGTGGTTCTCAAGCGGTCAGCACGGGTGTTATCGGGTCAGTACCGATTGAATTTGGTGAAATTGCCAGTCGTTCTAGCAGACGCTGGGATATTGCTTTATCCACGGTGTCATTGAGTGCGAATGCCGTGGCACTCTCTACCGGAATAGCAGCTTCCGCTGTGGCGGATAGTAATGCGAATGCGGCGAATATCTTGGGATGGGTCTCTGTGGGTTTTGGCGCTGTGTCAACAACCTCGGGGCTAATCAACCTTGCACGTACTGCTTATGCAGTGAATCATCATACTTGGGAACTCAGTTCGTCGGCAGGCACTTCTGAAGGAAGCGAAGCCTATACTTTATCTCGTCTTACGCAATTGGAGCCGGAAGCGGTAAATGTTCACCCATCTATTCGAGCCGTTGAAGTGAATCAAGCATTTCGAAATAGTACCGGAAATCTATTTAGTCAATCGTCTGTTGAAACCCGTAATGTGTTGCGAGGCCGTTTGACCATATAAAGATTCTGCGGGCTGAACGAAATAATAACCAAGGGGCGACATGGATGCCGCCTTAGTTCTTTCTTTCGGGAGAGTCATGGTTTTATCAATCATGACCTGTGACGGTTTTTCAAGATTTGTTTCAGGAAGAAGCTCGATCATCACCCGGAAAAGTGGTAGCCCCTTGTAGAGCGACTGTTATCAAGTCTCCCCGCTTGACTCCCAGTCTCCTGAATCAGCTAGTTCATTTATCGCGTTTTCTAATAGTGTATCCGTTTCCTTGTCCTGTGTTGCCATAGCCAGACGGCTTTGACGCCGACACTCTTCTTTAAAATGAGGAAGGCGTGTATCAGGCACCCATATTTGAACGGGCCTTAATCCTGACATCCTGAGCTGTTGTCTGTGTTTTCTGACACGATCTGCAACCTTATTCATACTTCACCCTCGTGACATGTAACGATGTCTATAATATAACCAAAAAAACGTTACATGCGACACGTTAGTAAAAATTGTTGTAAATTTTCTCTCAATGTAGGCAGAGATATCGAGTTAAAATCCCAAAAAGTTTTTAAGGTATTAATCCGGTGTATTCTCGTTACTCGATTTCCTGTTTATTCCCACATGGGAATAATCTTCCTGTATATTATTTTAATATTGATATCAGTGTTGATAATAATTTTTCAGCAGGTGAATATTTTGGGCTTATCCTAAATAAATTTCGGTATTTTACTATCTCCTTAATCATCTTGTTATTTTCTTAGCAATGTGATGAATATGAAGTGATTTTGATCGTGGAATATTAGCGGTAATCAGATTATGGCATTATACTGTGAAAAAGAGATAATAAACAAGGTTGGGGCTATTGAGCCAAGTAAATCAATTAAAAAATGAGGCACAATGATGACTAATATTTATGTAAACAAATATGCTCCAAATGGTATCGTGATGAAATTCCCATTGGCACCCGATAGAAAGATAGAGAAGTGGAAGGCGGAGAATTTGAATTTTCGCATTGGTACTCCAGGATTTATATGGTTGAATGGCCAGAATATTTCAGAATTTCGCAACTTATTTTGTTATCCAAATATTTCAAATCTTTATCTTGCATTTACATTTAAAGCCCAGTTTTTCACTCCACGAAATTTTACCGCAGAAATGTCTAGGGAGAAGCCAACTCAAGATTGGTTTTTCAATAATGGGGAATATGTTGAGAACGGTTTTGATAATTTTGGCATATATTCCGATGATACTGGTGCCGGAGAGTACAGCATAAATTTAATTGAACCCTGTTGTTATATTATAAAAGAGGGTGAATTGAGTTATAGTGGTAAAGGTTCTATCTTTCCAAATCTATCTTTTTTTGTGAAAAACAAAGTGAGTTCAAATTTTTTAGCAAATTTAATTTCTACTGATTTTCAAGTTATTATTAATTAGTGAATGGTTTGGTTATATACCCAATGGATTTCAAGATGCGTCGCGACGGTAAGGGAGCGAATCCCCGGGAGTATAGATAACTATGTGACCGGGGTGAGTGAGTGCGGCTCATTCTCTCTTTTCTATTATCTTGCCTCTGGAAGTTTGGCGAGTTTAAACCCTAAAAGTAGGGCCAAAAAGAGAAGAATAGCAATAAATAAAACAACGCCATTCCAACCTGATTGGAGCCAAAATATACCACCAAAAGTACCAACCACACTTGAACCAAAGTAATAACAAAACAGATAAAGGGAAGATGCTTGTGCTTTGGCCCGTCGCGCCCGACGTCCGACCCAACTGCTGGCAACAGCATGTGCGGCAAAGAAACCAAAAGTAAGGATTATCATCCCAATGATAATCATCACCGCAGATGAAAATAGGGTAATAAGCGTACCGATTAGCATCATACTTATCGTCGCGATCAGCACTTTTCCAAGCCCATATTGATGGGTTAATGTGCCAACTTTAGAGGCGCCGTATGTCCCTGCCAAATAAACAATAGATAACATGCCGACAATTGATTGATTAAAGTGATAGGGTGAGTCTAATAAACGATAACTTATGTAATTAAATAGGGTAACAAAGCCGCCCATGAGTAAAAAGGCTTCAAAAAACAGTAATGGCAATCCTTTATCACGAAAATGTAATCTCAAATTGATTAATAAAGATTTAGGCTTGAGAGAGCTTGGCCTAAAATGTCGCGATTCAGGCAACATACGCCAAAACATCATTGCCGCAATTAATGCTAATAAACCTAGTACGATAACAGAAACCCGCCATGAGAAATAATCAGTGATAACACCTGATATTAATCGCCCACTCATGCCGCCAATAGAATTACCACTAACATAAAGTCCCATTGATAAAGCAACAAAATTAGGGTGGATTTCCTCACTAAGATAAGTCATTGCAACGGCGGCTACGCCACTAAGAGACAAACCAACCAGAGCGCGTACAATCAGAATTCCATGCCAACTGGTTATATATGCACTGAGTAAAGTGAAAAGTGCAGCGGCAAATAGTGCCGTTACCATCACATTTTTACGGCCAATAGCATCAGACAGAGGGCCTGTGATTAATAAGCCTAATGCCAGCATGCCAGTTGAAAGGGATAAAGATAAACTACTGGTAGCGGGAGAAACGCCAAAATCATCCGACAACATGGGTAAGATTGGTTGAATGAAATAGAGTAGGGCAAATGCAGCTAATCCTACAGTAAAGAGTGACAATGTAACTTTAACATATAGAGGATCGCCTTTCTGGATATAACTTTTCTTGTTTTGAACATGTTGGACAAGATGATTATCAGGAGTCGGATTTTCACTGATACTATGGCTGGTACTCACATAATTTCCTTACTTAACTCATTAGCTAGCTGGTATTTTTATGGAGATCAAGCATATGAATTGCAAAATATTTTGTCTAATATATTAATCATTAATAATAATATGTATTAGATCTCAAAGGTGATTATGGCCATCGAATTACGGCATTTACGCTACTTTATTGCAGTGGCAGAGGAATTACATTTTGGTCGCGCGGCAGAACGGCTTAATATTTCACAGCCTCCGTTAAGCCAACAAATTCAATCACTTGAAAATAGTATAAATGCGCGGTTGTTAGAACGTGATAACCGGAATGTGAGTTTGACGCCGGCAGGTAATATGTTTCTGAAAGAAGCTTATCAGATCTTGGCTCAGGTTGATGCTGCTGCAACTAAAGCAGCAAGAATGCAAAAAGGAGAATTAGGTGAAATGTCTATCGGTTTCACTTCTACGACGCCTTTTATGCATAAAGTTACTCTGAGTTTACGGCAGTTTCGGGAACGTTACCCGGAAGTCGCTATTCATATGCATCAGATGAATACTAAACAACAGATTGCGCCATTACTGACTGGACGGATCGATGTCGGCATCATGCGTAATACTCAATTGCCGGATAATCTTGAGTATCGGCTATTATTTCGAGAACCTTTTATGCTTGCTGTTTATGATGGACATCCTTTGCTGCAATATGCTCCGCAGGGAATAAAGCTGGAAATGTTGGCAGGTTATCCGATGGTGCTTTTTGAACGCGAAGTAGGGACTGCTTTGTATGATGAAATCATCACATTACTTGCTCAAGCAGGTGTGACACCAATGATTTCACAGGAAGCAGGCGAAGCAATGACCATTCTTGGGCTGGTTTCTGCGGGATTAGGCGTCAGTGTTGTGACTGAATCTTTTACTCGCATGAAAGTGGATGGTGTCCAGTATATTCCATTAGTTGATAACCATCCTTGCTCTGAAGTCTGGTTGGTAAATCACAAGAATCGGCCAATATCGGCCGCGGCAGACAGGCTGATAAACCTACTCATATCTAATATATTAAATGGAAAAAGTAAGTAGAAATCAGCTAAATTTCGTGCTGAATATCACATATTTACTGAAAGAATCATACTTTTTGCCTAAAACCTCGACATAATCAGCCAACAATTATTTTGAAACATGAATTAATTAGAGCGTAAAAGGGTAAATAATGGATGGACAACCAGGGCATATTGATCAGATAAAACAGATTAATATTGGTACTGTTTATCGGTTAATTGATCAATATGGTCCAATTTCCCGTATTGAGCTATCCAAAAAAGCTCAACTTGCTCCAGCCAGTATTACTAAGATTGTCCGCGAATTGGTCGATGCGCACTTAGTCATGGAAACGGAATTTCTGGATTTAGGATTCAGAGGGCGTCCGGCGACCGGATTGAAGCTTGATTCTGAAAGTTGGCATTTCCTGTGTGTCAGCATTAACTTGGGAAGTTTAATATTGGGACTGCGTGATTTAAGCAGCAAGTTAATTGTTGAAGATGTATTGCCATTACCGGTCAACAAGGAAAAATCCTTTTTAGATAGTATTATTGATGAGATTGATGCATTTTTCGGCCGCTATCAATCTCGTCTTGAGCGTCTGACGGCAATTAGCATGACTATAAATGCCATTGTTGATCCGACCAAGGGTTTAATCCACAGTTTCCCTTATTACCAGATTCAGGAATTACCAATAGGCGAATATCTGCATCGTCGTACGGGATTACCGGTATTTCTTCAACATGAAACAACCGCCTGGACAATAGCTGAATCATTATATGGAGCGGCAAAAAATTGTCAGAATATTATCCAAATGGTCATTGATGAACATGTTGGCATTGGCGTGATTATTGAGGGACAAACATTACATGCTGGCAACCGCGGTGTAATGGAGATAGGGCATATTCAGGCTGAACCTGATGGTAAACGCTGCTATTGTGGGAATTTGGGGTGTTTGGAAACGGTTGCGGGTATCAGCCATATTTTATCCAGAGCAAAACAGCAGTTGACGGTGCTACCAGATTCTTTACTGAACTGTGAACCACTGACTATTGAATCATTCTGTCAGGCGGTTAATAACGGCGATACTTTGGCAATGGATATTATTCGTGATATCGGGGTGAAAATTGGTCATATTATCGCAATTATGGTTAATTTATTTAACCCAGAAAAAATTTTGATAGGTTCTCCCCTTAATGCTTCACAGCAAGTTTTGTATCCGGTGATTAATGAATGTATTCAACGATACTCTTTACCTGCTTATAGCAAACAGATTGAGTTAGTTGCGACAAAATTCAATAATTCAGGCACATTATCTGCGGTAGCATCAGTTAAAAAAGCTTTATATGATGGTTCATTATTGATCAATTTAATGAAGGGATAATATGCTTGATAGTGGTTCTCTGGTTGTAATATTAACTTTATATCGTTTTTTGGCTAAATTGACGCAGCAATTAAACAAAACATTGAGCTAACGCAATCTCCCTTATCTTTGTATCCTCTAGACTTAAGCGCTCATTAACCGGATTTCATCTGTCATTATGGAAAACAGAATTTATGTTAACGCGCCTATTTGTTACGGGGACAGATACCAACATAGGTAAAACAGTTGTTACCCGTGCATTATTACAAGTTTTTAATCGTGACGGAGCAACGGCAGTAGGGTATAAACCTATAGCCACAGAAGGGTATGAAACAGAAGAAGGTATGCGTAATCGAGATGGCGTAATTCTACAAAACTCTTCTCCCGTTCCGCTTAAATATGAAGAAATTAACCCAGTTATCTGGAAAAGCAGGTATTGTGAAGGCAATCAGGTTGATTTCGAGCAGATGAAAAAAGGATTGAATAATCTTAGTAATAAATCAGATCGCGTTATTATTGAAGGTAACGGTGGCTGGCGTGTATTACTGGATGATGAAACTTTTTATTTTGATTGGGTGATTCGGGAAAAAATCCCGGTCATTTTAGTTGTTGGTATTCAGCCAGGCTGTGTAAATCATTCAATTTTAACTTCGCAGGCAATAATAAATGATGGGTTGCAATTAGTCGGGTGGGTAGCTAACAGAATTAATCCTGGTTTATCGCACTATACGAAAGTGATGGATAGGTTACGCCGTCACATTAATGCGCCACAGTTAGGTGAAATTCCTTATATTTTACGCCCCGAAGAGAAAGATTTATCCTGCTACTTGGATGTCGCCACTATATTTAAACAAGTTGGGGGAAGTGAGAGTGAAGTTGGTATAGAGAGCCAATATACATAAATATACCCGTAATCATTGAAGATGCTTGATTTTATCCGAAATGGAGATCATTACCTTCCTCCATTTTGGATATATATCATTTAATAACTCATTAATCTACATAAAATATTACTATAATGAGTTATAATTTTATATTAATTAGAATTTAGTTAATTTTCTGTCTAATTATTTTGTGTTTTTTATAAACCGTGATCTTGGTTTTTTTCTGATAAAAGCGATAATTTTTGAATTCACTTATATAAATCACACAAGGATGTAATATATACTGAAAAAATACATAAAAAAATGTGCATATATGCTGTGACAGTCTATCTTATAAATACCATTCGTAATTATGGTCTGATTGGGAAGGAGGTTGTTATGACGATAAGGCAAGGTTGGGCACCGCCATTAACATGGGGACCGTGGGTTGACATTAGGATCATTTACAACGCTTAAAGTTGAGCCTATGGTTTGCTTTTTTTGATGGATAAATGAAACACAAGAGTAGCAACCATAGGCTTTTCATTAATTCAAGGATCTAAGAATTCCATCTGACAATGATTTCGATTCTATTGCTTGATGGAAGCCTTCTTCTGGATGAATCATAGAAACTAGTCTGGTTTTTATGACTGGCTTACCGTCAAAGTAAATAAACAACTCTTTCCCTAAGTTTCTTGCTAAAAAAAGTTTGAACCGGTCACTACAATTCAGTCCTTTTTTAACCTTAATAAAAATGTTATTAGCATTCACAGCTAAATCATCACCGACTTCTCCTACAGGAAGAGCTTGTTCTATACAAGGTTTGGATAAATGAAATGTTTCATTACCTGCGATGTAATCAAGAGAAAGTGGTTGTTTCTGCGAAACACACCCTGTAAGACCAAGGATAATAGACAGCGTAAGGATGAATTTAGTCATTCAGTTTGCCCTCATTGTTGACATTAGTATTCTCAATTATAGCTACCAAAATAAGTTATTTTATGCAAGTTATTTTTTTCTTTGTCGGTTTTATTAATTAAGAGCGGGTAAATTTATTAAAGAGTTCGGTTTTCTAATCAAGTACATTGTTTCCTGTGATCTTTTATCAGCAATGTTATCAGGGGAGCATCCTATGCTACTCCCTAATAATAAGATTATTTGCTTTTTTTATTTCTTCTTTTATTGCCGGCAGCAATATGAGCTTGTATCTCCTCTTGAGATAATGGTGTTTTAGCGGGTGATATTTGTGACGTAATATCAAAAATATTCCTATCATCGAATTCAGGATGGTTAATAAATGGCAAATATTAAAAAATTCATCTTATTGTGGATGGTGCGGGTGACAACAAAGCTCGTCTTGTGGAGGAGTAGGCTTATGTTAGCAACATTGAGTGACATTACCTTCCTTCATATAGCCCAAATTTAAACCCGATAGAACGATTATGGAAGGTTATGAATGAACCTGTTCGAAATAACCGTTATTTCGCTGATAAACATGAATTTCGAGACAAAGTATTCAAATTTTTTACCACAACGCTACCTGATATAGCGGACTCGTTGATGTCTGGAATTAACGACCATTTTCAGGTGCTAAAAACTGCATCTTGAAATCCATTGGGTATATAAGCAATCAATAAGAAAACCTCACTTGAGAAAAAGTGAGGTTTATCATTAACCTAAGATCTCAACCCGATATAATTGGCTTAATCTCTATTTACCACAAACACTTGTCATTTTTTTAACAAACCTAGGAATACCATCTATTCCATTATATGCAGATATTTGCATGCATTTTTTGTTAACATTAATGATAAAGAAATCACCTTTAAATAGTGCTCCGCTGTCATAGACTCTTGCATTTACAAAGATGGGGGCGTTGTATTCTTTAAGAACATGTGAATGTCCGACGAAAACAGCCATAACGTTGTATTTTTTAATCAGTGATTTAAATTTTTCTTTTTCAGCATAACTGCTGTTGGTAATAAAATGGTCATACCCATCATGAAAATTTAAAACTACAGCCTTTCCTCTTGTTTGAGCAGATTTAAGATCGCTTTCCAACCAATCAAGGGATTTTGTAATATAAACGGTTGGACTGATATAGTGGTTCAAATTGACGCTATAGGTAGGATAATTTTGCAATTGAACGTAATGAATATCACCAAAATCCCATGAATAAGATAAACTTCCTTTCCATGCTTCATGGTCATAATCATAGGAGAAATTATTCAGTTCTTTACTATAATCACTTATTCTCTCTGCCATATCAAATACTGCGGATCTGGCGCAGGCATTACGGCTGAAATCAAGATTTTCTGGTGAAGTACAATCATCAACATTATTTGCATAATCATGATTTCCTAATCCCATAAATAGTGGGAATTTGATTTTTGATGTATATATCTTATCAAGGCTTCTTCTGGTACTAGCACGTCCAAACTCGGTAAGATCACCATTAACGATGCCAAAAGCAAGATGATTGCTTTCATAAATACTATTGATACTGTTTGCTACTTTTTTATTTAATTCTTCCCACGGTTCTTTGTCGGCATTAGGATCACCTCTTTCAGGATCTAAACGCCACGGTTGGGGATCTGACATCACGGCAATTTTATAATTGCTATTGACATTTTGTTCAGTGAGATAAATATCAATCTTTATACCTGAAGAAGATGAGCTTTTAACTGTTTTCTCAACTTTATAATTAGCGGGTACTTCGGAGAGATAGATATTGTGGTTCTGAGCACCCCAATATGAAAGACTCCAGTGAATGTTTAACTTACCCTCACCATTGGGTAAACGATAAATAATTTTGCCTTCAGTGCCACTAAAAATCTTACCTTTTGAGGCAAATGAATCGCGACTATATGCGGATATTGATGACAATGGGCTTTCAATCCAACTTCCCCAAAGCAAGTCTATTTTTTCCGCCATTAATAAATGTGATGTATTATTATGCAAATAAATTTTTACATATTGCTCACTGCCGCTACCATTAAAAGTCTCGGTTTCTGTCTGATTTCCTGCGACAGCGTTACATCCTGATATAGCTAATGCTATTAAAAACACCATGATAGAGAGAATTTTCTTAGCGATAAGATCACTCATAACGGTCTCCTATTTTAAAATTTTAATATGATCTTTTGAGCAAATAAGATATTTAATTCACCATAATTATTCGGCAAATATTTATGTTTCAAAACGTTATGATATTAGAGTTGATTATTTGGATTGTCAGTTTTAAAAAAACTAATGGTTTACATATGAAACTATATTAGGGTTATCATGCAGGAACAACTTGTTATGGAAAACGCCACTAATGTTCTGTTCACCGAGAGATAATAGAAGGCCGAAGCGCATAGCCTCGACCTCTACTCATCAATGGTAAAATATTGGCGTAATATTTTCTCTGAACTGTATGTGTTTTCCTTCAGAAAGATGATGTGGGTCTATTTGGCGGTCGGATGAGGTTGAGATTGGTTTCCTTGCCGGGTATACACAATCTTTTTGGCATTATTTTCACAATGCCCAACGATTTTACTACCGGCTTGTTCAACGTGGTCATTAGCAACAATTTCCAATTTAAAGCCAGATTCCGGCACACCATTATTGATAATCTTCTGCGCAATTTGTTCTTTCACGCTTTCGCATGAAGCTTGTGCAGCAAGGGCAAATGGGGGTAGGGTAAAGAGCAATGCACTGCATAAAAGTGCTTTTTTCATCTTCATTATCATTACCTTTATATTACGGTCTGATAGGCATACCTGTATTGCTGTCTAAACAACGTTCGGTATTGGGTTCCCAGTAAGCATTGATATTGGTACTTTTCATACATGCATCACGAGCATCAATGGCTTTATCGATCTTGTCGAACTCTTTCTCGGCACGTTTATTAACCTTAGTGCGAAGATTTTTGGTTTCATCCCATTGTTCTTTGCTTTGACGGGCGGCTTCTTTATCGAGCACAGAATCTCCGCTGCCATTCACGGTGACACAGGTACTTCCGGCAGTACAAGTTGCCGCTAATGCCGGCGTTTGCCATAACAGTGGTATTGCCAGAGCGATAGCTGGCATAGCTTTTAATATCAAAGAATTACAAATATTCATCTTTTATCCTCTTGGAACTCTTGAAAGAGATGGAGCCAATTTAGATGGCACAATAAGAAACTATCAGATAGATAAATTATAAGATAGCAGCAAGATGTTCAACAAATTATCAAGAAGAATGTGATTATTCATTCCGATGTACACTAAGTCCAGCAAATGATTGGCAAACCGGCATCATTTCTAGTGTATTAATGTTGACATGGGCAGGTAAATTGGCGACCCAAAAAACAGCCTCGGCGACATCTTCAGCGGTTAATGCCTGAGTGCCATCGTAGGTTTTATTTACTTTATCATTGTCGCCTTTAAAACGGATTAAAGAAAACTCAGTTCCACCCACTAAACCGGGTTCTATATCAGTAACACGGATATTTTTTCCCTGTAAATCGGCTCGTAAGCCTAAACTAAACTGTTTGACGAAGGCTTTAGTTGCGCCGTAAACATTTCCACCGGAATATGGCCAACTTGCAGCGGTAGAACCGATATTAATAATATGCCCATGATTTCTTTCCACCATTCCGGGCAGCAGAGCATGGGTCATATTGACAAGCCCTTTGACGTTGGTATCAATCATTATTTCCCAGTCATCCAGGTTAGCCAGATGAGCAGGTTCTAATCCAAGCGCCAAACCTGCATTATTGACTAAAATGTCGATAGGACGGAGTGATTTTGGTAATTGTTCTACAACCTGGTTGATAGCTGCCCGATCAGTGACATCAAGTTGAACAAAGTAAAAGTTATCACCTAGTTCAGCTTTTAATTTTTCTAACCGTTCTTTACGTCGCCCAGTTGCAATAACTTTAGAACCGTTTTGAATGAATCTTCTGGCAATTGATTCACCAAAACCTGAAGTTGCTCCTGTCACAAAAACGATCATACAAAACCCCTTGTTTACTCGTACTGTTTCTCCCGCAGTAAATGGGGTTCTGTATTTTTAGTCAAGAGATGATTGAAAAAATTTCAATGATTTTCTTTTTATTCTTCCAGCATGATTTCTGGCAGAGGAAGTTGATCATTAATAATTGCATCCGCAATGCGGGTTATATCTTCATCCAATGCCCGATCAGTGATTAAAGGAGAGCTGATTTCGCGTACTGCATGGTAAAATTTAGCGGTTTCAGGCGCAATTTCGCTAATATTGCCACGCAAGTGAATGGCCTGACAAACTACCAGAATTGTCATTGCAACAATATTGCGTAATTTCTGCTCCATTTCTAAAACATCTTGAGCGGCATGCAGACCTAAACTGACAATATCTTGATTGTACTGTTCTGTGGCGAGGGTATGAATGCCTGATGCAGCACAATCATGGCGAATTGCAGCAACTAAAGCGGTTTGAGAAAGTTGGACCCCTTTAAAACCTTGATACATGCCGGGTGTCGGACTAAGTGAATTAGGTAATCCACGTGAGAAGCGGTTATCCATCATAAGCGCTACAATGGCATGAAGATGATTGGCAATTAAAGCAATGTCCAGTTTTAATGCATCCATTGTCCGGGCGACATATTGCCCCATAAAATTCCCACCGTGTAGAACATCGCCATTTTCTGGATCTATTAATGGGTTATCATTAGCTGAGATAACTTCCCGTTCCAATATTTTCCGAGCGGTAGCTAAAGATTCTGGCACTATACCTAATATCTGTGGTGCGCAACGAATTGAATAAACTTCCTGTAAGGTATCATTTAGCCGGGTAACTTCTTGATGACGACAAGCTTTATTGGCTTGTTCTTTAATTCCAGTTAATAAATTAACCTGAGTTGAACCTGCCAATAAATTACGCAATGCACTTGCCACCGCTTTTTGACCAGGATGATTTTTGACTTGTTGAATTCGGGCATCATAATGTTCATGAGATGCAAGTAATGCTTCAACAGCAAGGGCAATAGCAGAAATTGAGGCTTTAAATAGTTTTTCCAGTTTAATGACGGTAATTGCACTGATACCTGACATTACCCGTGTGCCGTTAATCAGAGCAAGCCCTTCTTTTGCTTCTAACGACAGTGGTGTCAATCCTGCGCGTTTAATTGCTTCCGCAGCATCAATTTCTGCGCCCATATAATAAACTTTGCCGATACCACATAATGCGCGCGCAATATAAGATAAAGGAATTAAATCACCACTTGCACCCACTGAGCCATAGCGAGGAACCAGAGGAACAATGTCATTATTAATATGATCAACAATTGCCTGAGCGACAATTGGTCTGGTTGCAGACCAACCTTTGCAAACAGAAAGTAACATAGTAAATTGTGACGCTTTAATACAAGGTTTGGACATATAGTCCCCAGTACCAGCAGAAAGAAAAGTGAGCAGGTTTTGCTGATGCTCTGAGATCTTCTCAAATGGTACAACTAAATTGGCATTCCCCCCAAATCCTGTATTGATGCCATATATAACCTCTCCTGAATTTAATTTTTCCTCCAATTTTTCACGACCATGCGTCAAAAGCTCAGTGATCTCCGCTGATATCTCTACTTTTTTTTGTTTTATCGCAATGTCATAGATATCTTCCAAAGAGATAAGGCCATTTTTATTAATAATAATGGTTGGCTGAACATCTTTAGCTTTCATTTTAATCTCCATATATAAGTATGGTAATAATATTTCAAAGAAACGAACACCCCTAAGGATACAAATCAGTATAGATATAAAATATAAAAAATAGTCAATTAAAAATAAAATTAAAATAGATGGCTCGTAAAAATTAATTTACAAAATTAATTGAATTAAATAATTGTAATAATGACGGTTAATATATTTGCAATTTGCAATTATTTGTTTTTGCCATCTGATAATAAATGGTAGGTAATATAAATTCCGTTGACATAAATTTGAGTTTACCATTAACAATAAAACAAATAGCAATTATTTGTTTTCCTAAGAATACAAACTAGAATGTAATTATGTTACCACGCAAGTAAAGTAATTGGAGTGTTCATCGAAAAATAAATTGATATCTAGTCGAGGTGATTTATGTCAAAAATAATCCAGACAGATTCTCTTAGTGAACAGTCTTATAAGATAGATAATTTCAATCCATCAACTGAAACAATAAATTTCAGTTACACATCGGGAAGAACAATATTACCAGTCTACAATAAATATGACACACAAAATAAACCTAAAGTTTTTGGTTATTATACAGATTGGTCGCAATATGACGGTAGATTACAAGGAAATCAAGATCCTATTCGTCGAGGTAGAGGAATAGATTTACAGCACCTTTTAGATAATCCTTTTGCTTATGATAAATTAGTTATTGGTTTCTGTGGAATATTAGGTGATGAGGGTGAAAAAAAGCAGCAAATTAAAGAGCAAGCGCCGTTATTTGCCCGCACCAATAATGGAGAAGTAACGTTCACAGATGCTTGGGGAGATTGCCAATCTTATCAGAATTGTACTTATTCTGGTTGGCAAGATATCCAAATGCCAAGGGATTTTGATCAATCTAAAAGTATGGGCGTATTAGGTGGATTGGCTAAAGTTCAACAAGCTGCAAAAGCTCAAGGCCATGACCTTATTATGTCATTTAGTGTCGGTGGTTGGACCATGAGTAATGGCTTTTATAATATGGTCAGAGACGAAACACTAAAATCCTATTTCTGTTCGAGTCTAGTTGATATATTTCAGCGTTTCCCTATGTTTACTGAAATTGATATTGATTGGGAGTATCCCGGCGTTGCTGGAAATGAAGGTAACATGTATGCGCCAGATGATGGCGATTATTATGTTAGTTTAATTAAAGATTTAACTTCTGCTTTTAAAGAAGCAGGGCGTTCAGATATAAAAATAAGTATCGCTTGTTCGGCGGTGCCAGAGAAAATGGAAAAATCAAAAATACCTGAATTACTGCAAGTTGGGTTATATGGTATTAACGTTATGACCTATGATTTCTTTGGTACTCCGTGGGCTGAAAGGTTGTTACATCACACGAATCTCCGTGATTATCCTGGCGGTGATAATAGTGTAGAAAAAGCGGTTGAGTATTTATTGGGTCTTGGCGTACCTGCATCTGCAATCAATATTGGCTACACCGGCTATTCGAGAAATGGCAGAAATACGGTTATTGATAGTTATTCTCCATTATCTGGCAGTTATGATCCTGGCTATGTCCCGAAAAAAGATCCGAAGATTACAACAACCGGTTCATTTGAATCAGGGACAACAGAATGGTACGACACGATATATAATTATTTAGATTTGGAAGAAAAAAGAGGGAGAAATAATTTTGACTTGTATACCGATGAAATAGCAGATGCTGATTATCTCTATAATAAGGAGAGCAAGTTGTTTATTTCTCTTGATACCCCTCGCTCTGTTAAAGCTAAAGCACAATATGCATTAGAAAAGAATCTGGGGGGAATATTTACATGGACCGCAGATCAAGATCGTGGTTTATTGGTCAATGCGGCCAGAGAAGGTCTTGGTTGTGAGTTAGTCACGAAAAAAATAGATATGGAACCATTCTATTTCAAGGGTATTAATGTTGAACCGGTTGATCCAGTTAATCCAAATACAGGGAGTGATTACCCTGTCTGGGATGCAAATAAGGCATATAAGGCCGGCGATAGAGTGAGTTGGAACAATCAAAATTGGGAGGCTAAATGGTGGAATAGAGGTACCGTGCCAGACGGCGCAGAAACATCTGATGCTTATCCTTGGGTAAAAATTTCATAATTAATTAAACCAAGCCACCAGTATGATATATACTGGTGGCAGCTCCTTTTTAGTTCTTTTTTATCTTCACCTCGTTCTTATTGTTGTAATCAGTATATCTAGCGTAATGATATGGAATTAGCTCAGGTATGACAATTTACTCGGAATATTAACGCCGGTGTTGATAACCTTGAGATGTATTTTTTCTTCTTATGCTCAAATGCCGTTGTTTTAATGGCGGTATTGAAAAATGTACTACAGCGTTCTGAGCGCTGCGCAGTGAAATTCCAACGATTTCATTAGCATATGCACGCATTTGTTGCTCATAATCTGAAATTGCCTTGACTAGTTCCTCGTGGCCTGACGCTACACGAGTAAGCTTCTGCGTGAGCAAAAGTGCGTCTCGAAGTGTAGTGCTAACTCCAAAGCCTGCCATTGGCGTCATGTTATGAATAGCATCACCAAGTAGTGTGACAGTGCTGGATTTCCAGGGTGGAAGATGAGGCATACTGCGTAAATGTATCGGAGATACGTTTTCGATATCACTATGCTTAATTAAAGTATGCAAATTTGAGTCCCATGAAACCATACGGGATAAGACCAGATCGCAGAGGGCTTCAGAGGAAAGATCGGTGATATTGTTGGGAAAACTATTTTTTGCTGCTACGTAAACCCAAACTATAAAATCATCCATTTCTGCTGAGGCAGCTTCTGCATGAATATCAACTGGGGCACGCCACATAGTGATGAACAACCAGTCAGGGCTTTTAGGTACGATGCTGTTGGGTGTTCCATCTAGGAAGTTGTGAGGGAGTAAAGCAGCGAGAGCTGGAGTAAGACGTGAACGACCAATTATCATACTAACACCAACATCAAATCTTTCGATAAAAGGAAGATACTGCTTACGTACTTTTGAATTGCTACCGTCTGCACCAACAAGAACATCGACATTTTCGTGACTGCCATCGGCAAAGAAGATTTTAATATCACCATTTTCGATATGTTCATAACGAACGAATGTTTTGTTCCATTGAGTTATATCTGAAAGCCCCTTGCTTAGTATTTCTTTCAGTTCAAGTCTGCTGGTTGACAGACGCTGTTCGGAGATAATTTTTCCTGCCATTGGAGAAATACCGCCATGAACAGCGAGAAGACGCAGACGCTCATTATAAAATCGCGACTGTCCACCAATAGGTTTTGAAGCTTGCTTAAAGGCGAGCCAGCTTTCATTCGTGAGACACTCCTGCATTGCCTGCTGACCCAATATATCGATATGAATTCCGTAGCCAAGAAGATCGATTGATGAAATAGGATTACGTTCATAGATTGTCACTTTGATTCCATTTTTACGTAATCCATGTGCTAAACATGCACCCCCAATTCCTGCCCCAATAATACCAACGTGCATAATATTCTCTCCAGTTATAAGTACAAGAGATTCTGGTTAGATCAGGTGAGACTATATCTATCTGATGTTATCTAATCACAGCCATGATTTTTTTGTAGTATTTAAAATAAAAGTATACTGTACATAGAAAGAGAGCAAGGTAAGTTGTTTTTTTTCTAAAAATAGCTGATAAAAAAGCTATATTGCTGTTTGTTAAATAATATTTAATTAAATGATTAAATTACAGAGGTGGATTTGTTGTTTTGTGTTTACAGTTTCTGGCTTGTTATTAAATTAATATTTAATTTTGATGTGAAGATTAGTTTGTTTTTTTGCACATGGATAAACATGTAGAGTAAGGGATATTTGAATAAATTAATATTCACCTTGTTTTGATTATTCCGAACTTCAACTATTTAAATGACTTATAAATATAAGAGATGTTGAAATCCCACATTAAACTAGTGGGTACTATTATAAGAATATTATTATCAATATGGAATTATTTACATCTTAATTGAGTTTAAGATGTTTTTACCGTTATGATATATTTTTTTAGTTACTCGTTTTCATGGACTTATTAGAGTGACCACTATACTCACTATGATGGGTAATTATAATCTAGTACCACTTATTTTCCATTTTATTCGGAGAAATAGATATGAGTAATCAGGATGTCAAAGCGATGTATAGCCGATATCCATATCCTAGTTCTGCCGTTGGGGATAATCTTATTTATGATATGGCTATGGTTGTAGGGCTTATATTTAAGCCGGGTTATTTAACGGGAAAATATGTGCTCGATTTAGGGTGTGGAACGGGGCATCGTTTGGTAGGGCTGGCAAGTATGTATCCCGATACCCAATTTGTGGGCGTTGATATGACGGATAAAGCATTAGAGGTAGCCGATAAGCTGATCTCTTATCATAGATTGGATAACGTCACGTTAGAAAATAATACGATTGAGAAGCTAACACGAGATAATCAATTCGATGTTGTTGTTTCTACCGGTGTTATTCATCATATGGAGTGTCCACAAGAGGGCTTTTTAGCAGCTTCACGTTCATTAAATGAAGAGGGTATCGCGCTTATTTGGCTATACAATGCTATAGGAGAATATGGACGATTGAGGCAGCGAGAGCTTTTGCAGATTTTTGCAAAACAAATCCATGTAGAAGAATATTTTTTACATACTGATTTAATGAATAAACTATGCAGAAACTTAAGTCGGAATCAATATGGCGATAGTACAGCTAATCATTTAGATGATAGTGTTGATCAGATTGCTGTTAATGTAGACGCATTTTTGAATCCTATTGTCAACGCATATAGATATGATGAGATATGCGATTTTTATTATGAGTCTGGCTTTAAGCATGTGAGATGTTGTGGGTTAAATCGTGAAAACAACAGTAAGCTGTTTGCCGGATGTTGCGATCAATTCAATGATGAATGTTTTTTTCAATATCGAGATTTGCTTTTAGATAAACAGTTAAGTCAACTGTTTAACACCCTTGATTATAACCAGAAAGTGCGTGTTATTGAGCTTTTATGGAAGCCAACCGGCATATCTTCAATTGGGTTCAAATCTGAAAATGCCCGCTCTTTTGTCAATGATTGGCTAAGAGGGTAAGGGAAAGAATAACAGTTATTCTCGGATAGTAAGTTAAACTTTCGTAAAATAAGAGCCAAGCCAGAAACGTCTACTTTCTAGTTTCTGGCTATTTTGTATTGATGAATTCGAGTTAATCGTAATATTCCGGCGCCTTACGGAATGTTGGCCAGGCATCCGGATCGTGCCCTGTTACGACAATTGCATTCGTGCGTTTGGCTAGATGCCGCAGTTTTTGCACCGAACGTACGGTTTCAGTGGCAGAGGTGAGAAACCCCGGCAGCGCCCGTTCTTCCCAGTGATCGAGGGTATAAGCGGCATCAATCGTCAGCAGCAAGCTGCCACTGTTCGGCAGGGTGACTAGTAGTGATTGATGTCCTGGCGAATGCCCTGGAGTAAATATCGTTTTTAACGTGCCATCTCCATAAACATCAAACATGTCATTGCGTTCCCCATCGAGAAATTCCCATTTCAGACCTGGCCGGTCAAAATCCTTGCGGATATAGCCGCCAGCGGAAAACCAGTCAGGTGTGTAGGCGTATTCATATTCACGCCGCTGTACGATATGTGTCGCGTTAGGGAAGCGTCCTATTGCGCCGGTGTGATCGAGATGAAGATGGGATTGCACCACATAGCGGATATCTGCGGGATCGATACCCAATTTTTTAATTTGAGCGACACAACCTTCATCTTCACGCATCACCGGCCAGTAGGCTTTGGTGATATTTCCCCAGTAGCCTTTGGGGTCAGTTGCAGTTTCAACTGCATTGCCTCCGTCAATTAGTGTATGGCCGTTAGGATGAGTGAGTAAGAAAAATGGAATCGGAATTTCATAATCGGCGCCGTTGCCTTGATTCATCTTGATGTTGTGAACCTTACATTTGATGGTTCCGGTTTGCAGCATATACAGGCGAATGTCTGACATAATGTTAACCTTTTGATTGGATTATTCATGTAGGTAAGGCCGGATCGTGGATGCTAACAAATGGATGTTAACATATGTCCCCAGTTGATTTTATCAACATCAAGTTCTATATGGAGAGGCCAGTGGGGCTAATCTTTGGGGGGATTAGAAGAAATTACCTTATGTAGGTTAAGAGTGATCAGAATAATCCATCAGAGATCGTCATCACCCTTTTAACTCATTCGTCAAAAGGGTGATAAGACATTATAGATTATGAATTTCATCGCGCTGCAATATTATTTTCAAAGGATTTTAAGCTGGAATAATCGAATGTTCTAATTTCCTCGTTAAAGCCGGTCACTTGTTCAGAAATAAGCTTTGTAATTGAAGAAGGTCCTTGTCCCATCGCTTTTTTCATTAAGATTCTATAGGGGAGAAGGCTTGCTCTGTCGGCAGAAGAAGGATTTTTACATCTATAAATCACTTGCTTCCCATGTTTTTCACGCTTATACCCAAAATTGAGAAGACCTAATATCTCTCTCGCGGTGACGATATGGTAGCCCTGTTCATGATTCCATAAATTAGACGGGGCTTCGGCCGACATTAGATGAAAATCTGCATGTCTATGGATACCACCAAGTACCCAACAATCATTTATCACATCGGTCCATTTATCTACCATTAAAATATTCCCCTGGGCGTTTGGGTTCCATGAATTCTCACTTTTTTCTCGGCCGAGTCCGAGTGGCTTAAGTAATCTATCCTGCTGAACATCGCTAACTCGACCAATTAGCATCGGTCCACTTGCTGAAAGGGCTTTACGATAAACTAACCAGCAATACTCGGTTAGATCATTAAGATAATTTTTACGCCTTTGGTTGTTAGGAAACTGATTGGAAAGATTTTCATGAACAACATCTTTATCTTGTTCCCACAAGAATGGATTGACCTTTTTTTTGTAACTTAGCGACTCTAGATCTCGCCTTAATGTCAACATTGCATATTTCATATCTTATACCTCAACCGTTTATAATAAAAAAAAGTTATATCAAGCCACACTAATTTTTATAGCAGTAGTTTATGAATTAGTCCAGTTTGGTGATGATAACGTCAATTTACTGATTGAGGTATCGTTCGCTTCCATTAGCGCCGGTGGCGTTCGGCGCGTCACTGGAGCCAGGTTAATTTCTAATGTAGCCATAACTCCGTGTTTTTTTAATCTGCTAAATCGGCATAACCTCTAACACCAAATTTTGATTTAGCTGATTTTACGGCATCTAGAACCGCAGCGGCCATGACCTCAGCCGCGAGAATACCAACTGTATTTACCGATGAGTCCACACCACCTGTTGCCGCTGCAAAAATAGTATCCCCGTCACTCATGGTATGAACAGGGTATATCGTTCTCGCCAAACCATCATGAGCCATCTGGGCAACTTTTTTCATCTGGCTTTTGTTCATGTTGGCGTTACAACAAATTATGCCAATAGTCGTATTTACTCCCTGAATGAAATTATTATCTTTATTATTTTTTATAATGTAGGGCATGAGATCGATAAGATGACCGTTTTTATCACATGCACCGGCAATGGTTTTACCATTTTTAGGGTCTCTGATTTCCCCGACCGCATTCACAACAACCATTGCGCCAATTGTCAGCCCCCCAGGTAATTGAACCGATGCGGTCCCAAGGCCGCCTTTCATGGCTTTGTCAAAACCGGCCATTTTACCTATAGTGGCCCCGGCGCCTGCGCCAGTATTTCCCGATGGAAAAGGGGTTACAGAAGCGTTTTGCGCGGCAAGATAGCCCATTTTAGCGTCAGGGCGAATAGCAGGATCGCCAAAGTTTAGATCAAAAATTATTGCGGCAGGAACGATAGGTACGACAGTGACACCGACATCAAAACCTTTTTTTCTTTCTTCAAGATAGCGCATTACGCCAGAGGCGGAGTCTAATCCAAAAGCACTACCTCCACTTAGCACTACCGCGTTGGCTTTCTGAACAGTATTAATGGGATCTAAAAGCTCGGTTTCCCTTGTCCCCGGGGCAGAGCCTCTGACATCAACGCCACAAACAGCTCCGTTGTCAAAAATAATGATGCTACAACCGGTTTGTTGCAACTCATCTTCGGCGTGCCCAACCTTAACTCCCGGTACATCCAAAATGGTTCCATTTGTCTTATGCATAAATGTTCACACCTTAATCTCTAAAGTAATTCATTAAAGGTTTTAATGATTTTCGATGTGAATCATAGCAAAGGCGACCAAACAAGCTGTGATTTTTAGTGGGAATTTTCTTCCCTGTCTCTTGTTGTGTATCCTTCTTGAAGGGAGATCTCGGCTGCCAGCGTTTCAAGACTAACAGGTGATAGTGGAATGCGAGGGGATGGTATTGCCCAATGTTTGATATCGTGGAGAATGGCAGAACAGATTTTTCCCTGACAAGCTCCCATGCCGCACCGCGTCGCCATTTTTGCACTGTTCCAATCCTGAAATGGTTCAAGTTCGTTTAAACTTACATCTTCACAACGACAGATCAAGGTATCGGGGGGAAGCGCTTGTGTGATCTCTTTGTTTAATTTAAACGTTTGTGCTACCGCTGTGGCAAAATGTTGCCATTTTATTCGTTTCCGCCGCCATTTTTCAGCCAGTGCGTATTTACCACTCGCTGCGAACCCGGCAATAAATCCTTCACAAAGTGCAAGTTCACTGCCGCCAATACCTGTGCATTCTCCCGCTGCATATACACCAGGTATAGTTGTCTGTTGCCACGCATCTACTTGGATATTTCCCTGTTCATCCAGCAAACAACCAAGCAATTGCGCCAATTCTGTATTTGGTCTTAAACCAAAACCGCATGCTAAACGCGTACAGGATAATTTCCGTTTTTGCCCTTTATTGCTGATATACACACTAGTCAACGTTCCTTCTGTCGAAGTTTCCACTCCTAACACCATACTGTTTTGGTAATAATTTTTAAGTGGCATGAGAGAGATGGCTTGATACAACTTGTCTGGCCAGCGTAGTAGTCGCAAGCTAAACGAAAATAGGCGGTGTAAAGGCGCTTGTTCAATGATACCAACCACGTTCCCTCCCGCTTTTTTTACTGTCTCCGCAACCGAAAGTAACAGGGGACCGCTGCCGGCAATAACAACACGCTCACCTGTCATAGGGAGACCACTTTTTATCAGCGCCTGTAATCCGCCTGCGCCGGTGACACCCGGTAATGTCCATCCGGGAAAGGGAAGTAATTTTTCTTTGGCGCCGGTACAAAGTATGATGCGTTGGTAATGAACCATTCGGTGCTTATCTGCCATTTCAACAATCACACATTGGCTGTCTATTGCGATCACTTTACAACCCGGTAAATAGATCAATGCATCTTCTGATAGTACCGATAAATAACGTTTCGTCATCGGCGGCAATGTATGAAACGGCCCTTGGCGCCAAATTTGTCCGCCTGCTCTGGGATTGTCATCAATCAGGATAACGGATTGTTGCCCTTGTATCGCAGCCTGTGTGGTAGCCAATCCCGCTGGCCCCGCGCCAACAACCAGTACATCACAACGTAATACTGTAGAAGAAGATGGTGTCGCCATGTTCAGATCCTCTCGACTTTCATACCCATTTCACAAACTGTCTGACACGCTACACGACGGCGACCATTAATCATCAAACGGCATTCCTGGCAGATCCCCATACCACAAAAAGGCACTCTCAGTTGATGTGATACAGATGTACGACAATGTTCATCGCCGGTATAAGCTAGCGCCGCCGCAACAGTAATCCCCGCAGGAACCGTGATCAGTTCGCCATCAATAAACAAAGCAGTAAATGGTGGTTTTTTGGGTGTCATGGCAACCTCTGGCGAGTCATGGTAGTAAAGCGTGTAGGTTGGTAAGGCAGTGGATCAATCTCCGTTTTTCTATTCAGCATCAATGCAGAGATGATTTTGGCGCTGCCCGGTGCGGTGGTTACACCTAATCCTTCATGGCCTACAGCTAGCCATAGCCATTCGTAATCAGGATGTTGTCCCAATAGCGGCAAGCCATCTGGAGTCGCGGCACGAAAGCCAGACCAACAACGTAAAATATTCATTTGACCAAGTTGAGGTAAGAAATAAAGTGAGCGCTGGAGCATAGAACGGAGTAGGGCGAGATCAATAGTGTGTTGTTCGTTATGGAACTGGCGTGAAGAGCCAATTAAAAGCTGACCAGTAGGGCGGGCCTGAACGTTGAAAGCGATTGACGTATCATTCGAGGTATGTGTACTGGCGCTATACCCTAATTCCACCAGTTGATGTGTGATGCTGGTGGGGTAACGATCTGTAATCGCCAATTGCCCTTTTTTAGGAACAATCGGTAATTCAGGTAACAGATGTGTACTCCACAGCCCATTTGCTAGCAATATCCTCGGCGCACAATATTTCTTTCCATCACGTAGCACAACGGTTTGAGGCTCTAAGGTATGCACCTGTCCTTTAATAAACTGAATTTTGTCATTACAGCTAGCAAGAAACCAATGTACGACATTCGGTGCATAGACAATTCCATCCCCAGGAACACACAAACCACCGGCAATCCCACTTCTCACCATCGGTTCCACTTGATGAATTTGTGTCGCTGTCATTGGCGTATTCTCAATTCCATAGGAGGTAAGGCGTACGCTTTTTTCCTCTGCCAGTTCCATTTCGTGCTCTGCATCCGCCAGCCAAAGTGTGCCGCATCTACGCCATGCACAATTTTCTGGCATATGTGGAGTGAATGTTCGCCATATATCTAATGAGTAACTACTCAGCGCCAGTTCCGCAGGATTATCGTCCATACACACGAGATGCCCCATCCCTGCCTGTGTTGCCCCTTTACCACCATCATCAATTACAGCGACTCTCAAACCATCCTGTACCAACTGATAAGCACACGCGGCTCCAATGATGCCAGCACCAACGATAATGACATCCGATATTTGGGAGGGGGTCATACATTGATTCCCCAGACAAAAGGATCGCTCTTGGCAATGATTAACTTGTTATCACCGTAAACATGCGCTGTTCCCCGGATCACTGGGGCAATTTTCTGACCAACCCACTGATATTGGGCTTCAAAAACACTTCCGATAATGCTGGATTGGCGCCAAATCTCACCCGGCTGCAATTTTCCATCCGCCGCCAGGCAGGCTAATTTAGCACTTGTTCCAGTGCCGCACGGTGAACGGTCATAGGCTTTCCCCGGACATAACACAAAATTACGACTATCTGTATCGTTATCAGGAGCGAACAATTCAATATGATCGATACACTCACCATTTTCACCGGTGATTCCTGCTTGTTCCAGTGCCTGCCTAACGGCCCAACTGTATTGCGTGAGTTCATCGATATGGTGGGGGGTTAGAAGCAGGTCATGCTGACCGATCAGAAAAAACCAATTTCCGCCCCAGGCAACATCTCCATTAACATCACCCACACCTGGTACGTTCACGGTGACATTTTGCTGATAACGATAAGAGGGAACATTATAAACAGACACGGTTCCATCCTTATGGAGCACTGCCTCTACAATCCCAACAGGGGTCTCAATTTTATATTTGCTAGGGGTCAACCAGCCCAAATAATAGAGCGAAGCAATAAGGCCCATAGTGCCGTGGCCGCACATACCTAAATACCCCGCGTTATTAAAGAAGATCACCCCCAGATCGGCGTCAGGTACAGTAGACGGACATAAAAGTGCGCCTACCAACATATCGTTCCCTTTTGGTTCAAGAATGAGAGCCTTACGCCAGTGATCAAATTCGGCTTCAAAGCGTTGACGCTGTTTGGCAACGCTTCCTTTGCCAAGAGATGGAAATCCCTCGATTACCGTGCGGGTAGGTTCTCCTCCGGTGTGTGAATCAATGACGCGAACCATCTGATAATCATGTTTATCTGCCATAAAACCACCCGATTAACGTATTTTTAATCAATGGTGGCGTACTATTTCATTTGTCGCTTGATGAATTTCATACTGCAATATGCTGAAATCAGCACAATGAAAGAATCACTGAATTGTCAGTGAGACATTCCAATAAAATAAAGATAATGGAATGAAAAATTATAAATAAACCTGATAAGGATTATTTCTGTTTTTACCAGAAAAATTTATAAATTGATCTATAAAATCAAATAGGTAAATAAGGAAGGCGGAATAACTTTCTGTGACAATTATCACATGAACACAAAATAGCTCTTTTGAATATTGCTAATATGTCGAATCTGATATTTATCTTTTTAATCAAGATAAATAGCTAAACACGAGTCAAAAATCCTATTTTAATGGTAATAGATTGGAGATGCAGATGATGAATATATACCAGAATAATGAAAAAAACGGCATTGGCACAAATGGTTATGATGTTTGCAATGTTGAGTTTTTATCGGCGCTTTGTAGTGGATTAGTTAATCACAAACCCAATAACCTGCAAGATATTCTCAATGCGGTTGCCTTAATTACACCGTTGTTAAATGCGATTCCCAGTGTGGTTTTCTTTATCAAAGATATCAAAGCGCGTTATCTCATTGCGAACCTTACGCTAGCCACACGCTGTGGATTTAAGTCGATCTCTTCGCTACTCGGTAAAACCTCTTCCGAAGTCTTTCCTGCTCAGATGGGCAGTTGTTACACCGAACAGGATTTACGTGTGTTGCATCAAGGGGTAATTATCCAAAACCAACTGGAGCTTCACTTTTATCATGGACGCAAAGCAGGCTGGTGCATGACATATAAATTGCCATTGTATAATCAACATAATCAAGTTATTGGTATGGCAGGAATTTCTCATGATTTGATGGAAGTTAAGGAAAATCACCCTGTGTACCAAAAGTTGGCTATCGTTGATGATTATATTCGTGAAAACTTTGATCGAACAATTCGTCTCGAAGAGCTAACTCATTTAACACGTCTCTCGGTTGCTCAATTGGAACGTTACTGTAAACGCATCTTTCATCTGACACCCCGGCAGATGATCCACAAAATCAGAATTGAAAAAGCTTCGGAATTGCTGGCTACAGCATTACCTATTACAGATGTTGCCTTGCAGTGTGGTTATACGGATCACAGTGCCTTTACTCGGCAATTTAAGGCGTCAACTGGACTCACTCCCAGTAATTTTCGTCAGTCAATAGGGCTGGAGTAATTTGCTGTTTTACTAATATTTCCATTTTTTCGTACAACATTGGGTTATACGACATAGGGTTAATTAATCATATATTTGAGAAGCCAGTCTTTTTACCTGTCATTAGGAATTATCGACCCCATCAAAGTCTCTCAGCTTGAAGTTTGCCATTCCTATTATGCTAATTTCGTCATTGTTCACTGTGAAAAGTGACAAGCTTCTCAGTAGTGAAATCGCCATCATTCCACCAAAACCAACGAATCACATTTTATTAACAAAATAAAAACAATTTACATTTTAAATATCAAGTAAATAAATCCGTGACAATCAAAGGATAAGGCTATGAGCAAAAGAAAGGTTAGCTGGCAGGGTGTTTTCCCGGCAGTGACGACACAATTTAACCCCGATTTTTCCATTAATTTGGACGTCACACATAAGGTAATGACAAACCTGATTAAAGATGGGGTTTCCGGTTTAGTCGTCAATGGTTCTGTAGGGGAAAACACATCTCTGTCTATGAAGGAGAAGCGTACTATCGTTGAACTCGCAGTAGATGTCGCTGGTGGGCAAGTTCCCGTTCTTTCGGGTATCGCAGAATTGACAACCGATAATGCGTGCAAAATGGTTTCTGAATGCCGACAGGCAGGGGCTGATGGGGTGATGATCATGCCACCTCTGGTTTATACCCCAACACTGAAAGAAAATAGGGCGTATTTCCGTACAATTGCTGCCTCTACCGATTTACCCGTCATGCTATATAACAACCCTCTGCTGTATAAAAATGATATTACGCCGAAAATGCTGATGTCTCTGGCCGATTGCGAAAATATCGTTGCATTTAAAGATTCATCAGGCAATACCCGTCCTTTTAGTGATATTCCCAATGAAACAGGCGATCGCTTCATTCTTTTTGCAGGTTTGGATGACGTTGTTTTGGAGTCAGTCGCAGTGGGCGCAGAAGGTTGGATTTCAGGTATGTCGAATGCCTTTCCTCGGGAAGGAGAGACTCTATTCCGTCTGGCTAAACAGAAACGTTATGAAGAAGCTCGGGAATTATATCGCTGGTTTATGCCTCTGTTGCATTTGGATTTCCGCCCTGATTTGGTGCAATGCATCAAACTGTGTGAAGAAATGGTTGGCCGTGGTAGTGCCATTACCCGTCCACCGCGTTTACCACTCGAAGGGGAGACATTGGCAGAAGTACGCGCCATTGTAGAAAAAGCCCTCGCTAATCGTCCTTCACTGCCTGATGTAGGTCTCTGAATTGGGCTGTAACTGTTTCTGATACCTTTGGAGGAATCACTATGTTGGTAACACATTCAGGTAGGCAGTTTATTGGTGGTCGCAGGCAAGCAGAGGGAGAACGCTGTTTGCACAGTCGGCGTGCGGTGGATAACTCACCAATGGGTTATGCGTTTTATCAAGCTACACGACATGAGGTCGAACTCGCCGCCCAAGCAGCCGCCGATGCATTTACACGTTATAGCCAAACATCGTTAGAAGAACGAGCTGTTTTTTTAGTTAGAATTGCCGATGAAATTGATGCTCTCGGTGATGATTTCATTGCCCTTGTATCAGAAGAAACGGCTCTGCCTCCCGCTCGACTTCAAGGTGAACGGTCGAGAACGAGTGGACAAATGAGGCTGTTTGCCACGCTGTTACGCCGTGGTGATATTCATGCCGCCCGTATTGATACTGCGCAACCTGAGAGAAAACCGCTTCCCAGAGTTGATATTCGCCAGTGCCATATTCCTCTAGGTCCTATTGCGGTTTTTGGCGCCAGTAATTTCCCGTTGGCTTTTTCAACTGCGGGTGGTGACACGGCGTCAGCATTAGCTGCGGGCTGTACCGTTGTTTTCAAAGCACATAGCGGCCATATGGCTACCGCCGAAATCATCGCAGAAGCCATTGAACGCGCTATTATCGCCACACAAATGCCCGCAGGTGTATTCAATATGATTTATGGCAATAGCGTGGGGGCAGATCTAGTCAAACACCCCATTATTCAGGCCGTTGGTTTTACCGGTTCACTCGCTGGTGGACGTGCACTGTTCGATATGGCTGCGCAGCGACCACAACCTATTCCGGTTTTTGCTGAAATGTCGAGTATTAACCCGGTCATTGTGCTGTCAAACGCCTTAGCGCAGCGGGGAAAACAGATTGCCCAAGAACTGGTAAATTCATTCACATTAAGTAGCGGTCAGTTTTGTACCAAGCCAGGAATAATCTTGGGTATTCGTTCACCGGAATTTGATCAATTTATTACTCACTTGACGCAGGAAATCACGCTTCTTCCGGCACAGTCAATGCTAAACCAAGGCACGTTGCTCAACTATCAAAAAGGTATTCATCAACTGGATGATGAACCCTTAATGATACAGTTAGCCATTGGCGAACATCATGAAAATCAGGCAAGTGCAATGCTGTATCGCGCAGATATTGCTTTGTTGTTGAATAAAAATGCCCTGTTACAAGAGGAGGTTTTTGGTCCTGTTGCTATTGTGATTGAAGTCGAAAGCCAATATCAGCTTTTACACGCAATTGACTGTTTTCAGGGGCAACTTACCGCTACCTTGATTGGTGAATACGATGAATTAGCAAATGCACATGAGCTTAGTCGACGATTACAGAGCATCGCGGGCAGGGTGGTTGTCAACGGCTATCCGACAGGCGTTGAAGTATGTGATGCCGTGGTTCATGGCGGGCCTTATCCAGCGACTTCTGATGTGAGAGGGACTTCCGTTGGCACACTGGCCATCTGGCGTTTTCTACGCCCGGTATGTTTCCAAAACTATCCCAAATCCTTACTTCCGCCTGCATTGCAAGACCATAATCCGTTAAATATTTCTCGATTAATCAATGGGGTGATGAGCCGGGAAGTATTGTAAAACGCGCAGTTACCCCACGTTGACGTATATCAAATAAGAAACAGAAAAGGGCGAATAATTATGGCGCTATACGAAGCTTCTTCGCTGCCAAAATCCGATTCAGGGCAGGGTAAATTTAAGAAGCAGTTAACACTCACGGATTTAACCTTTATTGGATTAGGGGCTATTTTTGGCTCTGGCTGGTTATTTGCAGCCAGTCATGTGTCTGTTATTGCGGGACCAGCAGGAATTTTTTCTTGGGTGATTGGCGGTATCGCCGTGCTCTTACTTGGTATTGTTTATTGCGAACTGGGGGCGGCACTGCCTAAATCAGGTGGCATTATCCGTTACCCGGTGTTTTCTCATGGTGAACTCATGGGGTATTTAATGGGTTCCATCACCTTAATTGCATTTTCCAGCTTAATAGCCATCGAAGTTGTCGCTGCTCGACAATATGCGGCGGCGTGGTTTCCATTTCTCAGTCAGCCTGGTTCTGGTGATCCGACTCTGACAGGCTGGCTGGTTCAATTTATTTTATTAGCATTTTTCTTTTATCTTAATTACAACAGCGTGAAAACCTTTGCGAAATCTAACAATATTATTAGTATTTTCAAGTTTATCGTTCCGCTGCTCGTCATTATTATCCTGTTTAATTATTTCAATCCGAGTAATCTGCAAGTTCACGGATTTTCTCCTTTTGGGATATCAGGTGTTGAAGCTGCGGTTTCAACGGGTGGTATTATCTTTGCTTATCTTGGCCTAACGCCCATTATTTCTGTCGCCGGGGAAGTGGAAAAACCTCAAAAAACAATTCCTATTGCTCTTATTCTGTCTATTTCACTGTCTACGGTTATTTATGTTTTATTACAGTTAGCTTTCCTTGGCGGGATACCTTCTGATCTACTCTTCGGTGGCTGGAATAACATTGGGCAATATTTTTCATTGCCGTTTCGTGATATAGCCTTAATCCTCGGTGTGGGGTGGCTCGCTTTTTTGGTGGTATGTGATGCAGTGATCTCTCCAAGCGGTACTGGGAATATTTATATGAATGCCACTCCCCGTGTAGTTTATGGTTGGGCAAAAAGTGGGACATTATTTAATGTGTTTACCCATGTCGATGAAAAATCGGGGATACCACGTCCTGCACTTTGGTTGACGTTTATTCTTTCTGTTTTCTGGACGTTACCTTTTCCTTCATGGGAAAAACTTATCAGTGTTGTTTCTGCGGCGTTAATTCTGAGCTACGCATTAGCCCCAGTAACCGCTTCTGCCTTACGTCGTAATGCTAAACAGATAAAACGCCCTTTTTATGTTAAATGGTTTGCAATCATTGGCCCGCTTTCTTTTATTATTTCTGCTTTCATTGTTTACTGGTCTGGTTGGAAAACCGTTTCCTGGTTGCTCGGATTACAGATTGTCTTGTTTTTTATCTACTTGTTATTTAAAAATAAAGTTCCTATAGGCAAAGTGAGCCTGCGCCAACAGATAACTTCCTCCTTGTGGCTGATCGGTTTTTACAGTGCCATGATCATTCTATCTTATTTAGGCACATTTGGCGGTAAAGGCATTATTCCGGCACCCTGGGATATCGTTGCAGTGGCAGTGATCTCTTTAATTGCCTTTTATTGGGGAACTTTTAGTGCTTTACCCAATGCTATTTTACCAACCGAGGATGAAGATTAGTGCTGATGGATAAAGGGCAGAGAAGGGAGTTAACGTTTAAGGTTGGCTCTGGAATTGATAGATGGTTCTATTAAAGCTCACTGAGTTGTTAAAAACAGTGAGCTAATTTCTTGTATTCTTAGGCTTTTGTCAGTCTTATTGGATTTTGGGTTTCAATAGCCTTTTCCATCATAAATCAAGCACCTTCTGCAATGCTTGTTGCTTCAGGAACCTCAATTAATTTTCCTGACCTCACATCATATATGTACCCATATATGGAGATATTTGCGGGGACAAGAGGGTGGGTACGAATACGATGAATATCTTCAACTACGCTATCAACTTGATTGCTAATGGTAAGCCATTTGATATATTTTCCCTCGGATGATCCTGTACCGTTGCCGACATCTTTAAATCCCTCTTCCGTCATTATTGCGCTTTCCAGGCTGCTTTCCAGTAGATCGCCCATGATATTGTCTGTAAAAAGTTCCATCCCACAATTAGTATGGTGAATGACAAACCACTCTTTTGTGCCAAAAAGTTTATAGGAAATGATAAGTGAACGAATGGCGTCATCGCTGGCTCTTCCGCCTGCATTACGAATAATATGAGCGTCACCTTCAGATAAACCTGCAAATTTTGCTGGATCCAACCTGGCATCCATACACGTCAATATGGCAAATCGTCTGACAGCAGGTAAACCAAGGTTTTTTTTATCGCCAAAAGTTTCTGCATATGCAATATTAGCGTCACTTATTTCTCTGATAACACTGCTCATCCTTCCTCCCTTCATATAGAAAATTAACTTTTTAATAAAGCTAGGGTATCCATCTAGATAAATGAATATGAGGCTGAAAATACAGATATATAAAAAAAATTTATGAAAAATATATACTCGTATCCTTTGTACTGGTCAAGTAAATCTTAAGTGTTTCAACAGGCATTGTGATGTAATGATGTTTTCGGTGGAGAGAGTTGTACTTTAAAAAAATTCTAGGGTGGGGTATGGTTCGCCACAGCTTACCTACCCAATTTATGCACTATGCACAAGGATCTCATATGCGGCTATCTATTCGAACTTTATCAGCCTTTACATCTTTTGCTTTCCTCATTGCTCCGTTTTTCATTCAAGCACATAGCAACAATACTGCTGGTATTAACGTTGAAAAATTGCTTGAGACTGAAAAGTCTTGGGATGGCGTGTCTTATCAGGGATACCCTAAAGGCACTCCTCAGCTTTCAGTTCTTAAAATTACTATTGCTCCAAATACCAGTCTTGCCTGGCATGAGCACCCGATACCTAATGTAGCTTACGTGCTGGACGGGGTGTTAACGGCAGAGAAAAAATCCAGTGGCGAAAAACGTCTTATAAAGGCGGGAGAGGTGGTACCGGAGATGGTTGACAGCACTCATCGCGGTTACACAGGCAAAGAGGGTGCTACTCTCGTGGTCTTCTACGCGGGACAAAAAGATATCCCTCTTTCTAAACCCGTTGAGTAAAAATCACTCAGGCAGGACAAGATGCACTTGAGACGACCTTTAACAACCTGGATTGCCTTGCGGCTGTACTCGCTGTCTTCAATCAATCATCCGTATCTAGCGGGTGGTGTACAAACATAGTCTGCTGGTGATCATTGTTATGCCTTGCTATAATTGTATTACTCAGTAATACAATGAAGAGACGAATTTTATGGCACGAGTAACTAGTGTTACCCTTGGTGAGCATTTCAACGGGTTCGTTGGTGATATGATCCAATCTGGTCGTTATGGCAACACATCCGAAGTTGTCCGCGATGCTTTGCGCCTGATGGAGGCTCGCGAGCAGCGTATTCAGAATGTTCGTGAAATGGTGTTGGCTGGCCTGAATTCCCCCGTCAGCAAAAACAGCATGGATGATATTTTTGTAATGGCAGCGAAGGACTTAAATGTATAAGTTTTCCGAATTGGCTGATGAAGACATATTTCATATTGCCCGTTATACGATACAGCAGTTTGGTCAAAATCAGGCGAGGCGTTATCACGATGAACTGAAAAGAACTTTCGAGCTACTAGCCACATCTCCCTGGATTGGCAGGGAATGTGATTGGGTATGCGCAGGAATGCGCCGCTTCGAGTTCAAGAAGCATTCCATCTATTACATGTTGCAGGATGACGACATCTTCATTTCACGTGTCATTCACCAGTCGATGGACGTTGATATACTCGACTTTCCAGAATAAGTGGTGCTTTCTTTTCAGATTGTTTGTTTGGTTATCATAGTTCGCCTAATGTCAACGCGTTATAGTTGAAAAGGCCGCTGCGAAAATAAAATCCCGCAGCGGCCCCTTTAGCATAACGTCGTTGTGCGAACCAAATTATATTGAAACGAAAAACTCTTCTTCATTTTTCCTCTTATAATTATCATCTATTCCCGTTGGCGGTCAGTGTCAACAATTCCCGCCAGATTGGTCTTATCTGTACACTGGTGCGCATAATGTATATTATGTTAAATAGACTTAGACGATGAACAACTTCACATAGAACTAGGTGGTTTTGGTACCCTTTCCTGTTCTAGTGTTACGATAATTACGATAGGTTGAATGATGTACTTTTTATATGTACATTGCATGTGTACACCTACTTCTACCTAAGGAGATAACCATGCAAACCTATACCTCAACTCAGGCCAGAGCCAATATTTCTGTGGTGCTGGATACCGCAGTCAATGGTGAACCTGTTGAAATCACCCGTCGGGACGGCAGCGCTGCCGTAGTGATCAGTAAAGCGGAATTCGAGGTGTATCAGAATGCAAAGCTGGATGCCGAGTTTGATGCCATGATGCAACGTCATGGTCATACAGTGGCAGCGTTGACTGACCGATGATTTGGGTGAGTGCTCAAGAAGTTATTGCCTTCCACTAGTCGGCGCTGAGCCTTCTTTCATTAGCTTCACGGCTTATAGTCAGGTTATTGATATCTAATTCAGCTCCCTTTCCTATCGGTGAAATACGAGGGAGGTTTGCTCCATATAGCTTGGGAGCAAACTGGTTCAATTTATTCAACATGAAAACTCACCTTACGATCAAATGCTAAGGCTCAATGAAATACTATTGCCCTCCTCTCCTTTTCAGGCCATCCAGAACTGAGGGTAGTCAGCGGGGGCAGTTCATGGCCCCTATAAGTCTTCCAGTAAATTTCTGGCAAGTTGCCTGAGCATTTCTAGTTCCTCATCTTTCATCCGCATGATGCAGCGGATCTGATTAGGAAGAGCTGTTATCAACTCTTTCTGCGCCATAGCCTTTTCAGTCAGTACAACTTTCTTCATCCGCTCATCACCGGCAACCGAAACCCGGTTTAAAAACCTCTTGGCTTCCAGTTTTTGTACAAGTGGAGTCAGTGTTCCTGAATCAAACAACGTTTTCTCGCTCAGTTCCCTGAGAAGAATATTGTCCTGGTCATACAGGGCAAGTAGCACGATGAACTGCGGATAAGTCAGATCAATTTCTTTGAGGAGCGGCCTGTACTGGCGGATCAGGGCATTTGTGACCGAATACAGGGTGAAACACAATTGTCCGCCTAATATGCTGTTTTTGCTCATTTTAATGTTCTCTTTCAGGGAATCAGTATAAAAAATTATAAATAATATTTGAATAAAAGTATATTGCGCACAAGTATTATTCGTGCAATATTAATTTTGAGTATGGGATGTAAGCCTTCCCTGAAGAACACAACAACCACACAATTTACCGAGGATTATTATGAAACCAGTATCTGCTCTCCTGACCTCTGCCTTATTTGCCTCCATGACTTCTACCGCCGCAGCACAACCCGTCAATTCCCCGGCACCGACGACTGGTGTACAGGCATTTCTTGATGTTCTGAATTCCGGTCACGGCAGACCGATAGAACAGATGACCCCGCAGGAAGCCCGCCAGGTGCTGTCGGATGTACAAAAAGGCGCAAAACTGTCTGCCGCACAGCTATCTGAAAAAACGATAACCGTTAACGGTCAGGACATTAAGCTGAAAATCGTGAAACCGGAGAACGCAATCGGAATGCTGCCTGTGTTCATGTTCTTTCATGGCGGTGGATGGGTGCTGGGTGATTTCCCGACTCACGAACGTTTAATCCGTGATCTGGTCAGGGCATCCGGCACCGTAGCCGTGTATGTGGATTACACTGCGTCTCCAGAAGCCCATTTTCCTGTGGCCATCAGTCAGGCTTATGAAGCCACGAAATGGGTGGCAGCGAACGGTAAGGAAATTGGTGTTGACGGAAGCCGTCTGGGCCTGGTTGGCAACAGTGTCGGAGGTAATATGGTAGCCTCCGTTGCCTTGCAGGCGAAACAGTATGGTGGACCAGAAATACGCTATAACGTAATGCTGTGGCCTGTTACGAATGCAGACTTCAATACTGTGTCCTATAACCAGTATGAAAATGGCTATTTTCTCACGAGAAATATGATGCAATGGTTCTGGGACAATTACACAACCAGCGCCGCAGATCGTAACAATATTCTTGCTTCTCCGCTGCGAGCCAGCACCGGCCAGTTGAAAGGATTTCCGCAGACACTGATTCAGACAGCTGAACTAGACGTACTGCGTGACGAGGGCGAGGCATTCGGTCGTAAGCTGGATGCAGCAGGTGTACCAGTGACGGTTACCCGCTATAACGGCATGATCCATGATTTTGGTCTGCTTAATCCGCTGAGTAAAGAGCCAACAGTCAGAACGGCAATAGAACAGGCTGGCGCAGCACTACAGAAACACCTGAAATAACCGCACCTTTCTGAGTTGGCATATAGCTTACAGGGTGCAGTCCCGCTTGCAAAAGTTTTTAGAACATAGCGCCCTTGCTGGGCGTTATGTTCATGATCAGGAAGTTTCCAGTGGTCGATTGAAAATCCTAAGATCGAGACTCATCAAATCCCTTAACGTGAGTTTTCGTTCCACTGAGCGTCATATCCCGTTTTGGATAAAGATATTTTGTGATCTAATTCTCTATTTAAGAAAAATGCCCACTAAATAAAAAGTGATTTAGTTCACGTTATTTTTGTTTTCAGGTTAATGTTTGAGCGATTTAATTTTTCTGCATGAGTAAAATGTGATCTGAGCAATATAAATAAGGGGTGAAGAAGAGGAACTTGGTGATATTAATCACAAAAAACCCCGCGGTACGCATCTGAAAAAAGGCGTGATAAAGTGAAGGTGTTCAACAATCAACAGGCGTTATTTGGCGATAACGTCTACCAAACCTTATCTTCTCGTACCACGAGGTTTTGTCATGGTAACATCAAATATCAAATTAAAGGTACAGAATTTTGGGCGCTTTCTCAGTAACATGGTCATGCCCAACCTAAGTGCTTTTATTGCGTGGGGGCTTATCTCCGCCCTATTCATCCCGACTGGCTGGTTCCCTAATGAAACGCTGGCGCGACTTGTCGGCCCTATGATCACCTATCTACTCCCCTTGCTAATAGGCTATACAGGAGGCCGCCTGGTCGGTGGCGAGCGCGGTGGGACCGTTGGCGCTATCACAACCATTGGGGTCATTGCTGGCGCAGAGATTCCTATGTTTATGGGAGCTATGATCGCAGGCCCATTAGGAGGTTTTGCCATCCGTCATTTTGACCGCCGGGTGGAAGGTAAAGTTAAAAGTGGTTTTGAAATGCTGCTGAATAACTTTTCATCAGGCATTATCGGGATGCTCCTTGCAATACTTGCCTATCTGGCAATTGGTCCTCTAATAGCTGAGATATCAAAAGTTCTGGCTGCCGGTGTGAATGTGATAGTCACATATAATCTGCTGCCGCTGACGTCTATCGTTGTCGAACCGGCAAAAATTCTGTTCCTCAACAACGCAATCAACCACGGTATTTTTTCTCCCCTAGGGATTCATCAGGCAACTGAAACGGGAGCCTCTATTTTCTTCCTGATTGAAGCAAATCCAGGGCCGGGGTTAGGTGTTTTGCTGGCTTACATGTTCTTTGGCAGAGGTAATGCCCAACATACTGCTTCCGGTGCGGCCATCATTCATTTCCTTGGTGGTATTCATGAAATCTACTTCCCGTATGTATTAATGAATCCTCGCTTGCTGATTGCCTTGATCCTTGGTGGCATGACAGGAGTTTTCGTCATGGGGGTATTCCATGCTGGACTAATTTCTCCGACATCTCCTGGCTCTATCTTTGCTGTACTGCTGATGACGCCGAAATCTTCTCTTATTGGTGTGATTCTTTCAGTGTGTAGTGCAACATTGGTCTCATTTCTGGTATCAGCCATTTTGTTGAAGAGAACCCGTATCGGTGATGAAGATGCTTTGAGCCATGCCACTCAGCGTGTACGTGAGATGAAAACACCCAACTTGGCGAATAAACAGAGGAAAGCCGCTCTGACAGACAGCCATAATAAAAATTTATCTCGCGTGAAAAAAATTGTGGTTGCCTGTGACGCAGGTATGGGGTCAAGCGCTATGGGCGCGGGCTTACTAGCGAAAAAAGTGCATGATGCGGGATTGGCTGACATTTCTGTTACCAACATGGCGATAAACGATCTGAAAGATGATGTGGATATCGTAGTGACGCACCGGGATTTGACAGATAGGGCAAAAATCTTTGCGCCGGGCGCCATTCATATCTCACTAACCCATTTTCTGAACAGTCAGGTATATAGCGACCTTGTTACCCGTCTAATAGCAGAAAAGCACCCGAATGCGGCAAACGATGGCAGGATTGCGCGCCAGTCTATCGCGGCTGCCAATGATGAATATTATGGCCAAGAAAACAAGGAGGAGCTGCTATTTACACTGAATGAGAGCCATATTTACCTTAATCTGACCGCTCAGACCAAAGAAGAAGCGATCCGTTTTGCTGGCAACAAGATGGTGGAAGGTGGTTATGTCGAACCGGACTATGTGGATGCGATGCTGGCAAGAGAAAAGTTAACGTCTACCTATCTGGGGGAATCTATTGCCGTTCCTCACGGTACGATTGACGCGAAAGACCGGGTGCTTAAAACGGGCATCGTGATTTGCCAGTATCCGGCCGGTGTTCAATTTGGTGAAGAGCCTGACGAAATCGCTTGTCTGGTGATAGGTATTGCGGCTCGTAGCAATAAGCATATTGAAGTCATTGCTCACATTACCCGCACGCTTGATGAAGACGGCGTGATTGAGCGCCTAAGCAAAACGCAGAGTGTTCAGGAAGTGCTGGAAATCTTATCAGGGAAAGTACAGCTTGAGCAGAGAGGTTTATCATGAAAGTGATTCATTTTGGCGCCGGTAATATTGGTCGAGGCTTTATCGGTAAACTTCTGGCTGATGCTAATTCAGATATGACATTTGCTGATATTAACCAGCCGCTGGTTGACCAGTTGGCACATAAGCAGTCCTATCAGGTTCATATTGTGGGCAAAGAACAGCATTGCGTTGAAAGCGTGCGACAAGTTAATGCCATCAATAGCACTGATCCGAAAACAGTGGAATACATTGTACAGGCTGACATGGTGACAACCGCCGTTGGCCCGCAGGTATTGGAGAAGATCGCCACAACATTGGCAAAAGGCATCATGCTGCGCAAAGAAACAGGCAATGACCGACCTCTGAACATTATTGCCTGTGAAAATATGGTTCGCGGAACCAGCCGGTTGAAACAGCATGTACTAGCAGTTATTCCACAGGTAGATCATGAATGGGTACAACGGCATATCGGTTTTGTTGATTCAGCCGTAGACAGAATTGTGCCGCCAACAGATGCCGCCAACGATGAGCCTTTGGATGTCACCGTTGAAACATTCAGTGAGTGGATTGTTGACCAGACACAATTCAAAGGGGAAATCCCAGCTATCAACGGCATGGAACTGACCGATAACCTGATGGCGTTTGTGGAGCGTAAACTGTTTACCCTCAATACTGGTCATGCCATCACGGCTTATTTGGGACAACTCTTCGGTCATAAGACGATTTGTGCAGCAATCAATGATCCTCAGATTCGTACCATTGTTAAAGGCGCAATGGAAGAAAGTGGTCGGGTGTTAATAAGGCGTTACAGTTTCTCCCCTGATAACCATGCGCAATATATAGAAAAGATACTGAATCGCTTTGCTAACCCCTATTTACAGGATGATGTAGAACGCGTCGGGCGTCAGCCGATACGTAAACTCAGCCCAGAGGATCGGTTAATTAAGCCGTTATCAGGGACTCTGACATATCATTTGGCGAACGATAACCTGATTACAGGCATTGCTGCGGCTTTGCATTTCAGGAGTGATTCTGATCCGCAGGCTGTAGAAATGAGCAGGATAATTAACGACGAAGGTATAAAACAGGCCGTTATCCATATTTGCCGACTGGATGTTCAGTCTCCTATTATTGAGCGTATAGGCAGTGAATATCAGCGCTTAGGGGAACTTATCCGGTGAACACGGTAATCAATTTCTACACTTAATGAAACTGTTAAAATTCACTTCATGGCTACAGTGAACAACGTCGTCGTGAAGTGAAGAATCATCATGGAAAATAGACAAAAAACAGAAAACCAGCTCCTCGAACGGCTCAATGAGCGAACCGAGGTCAAGCCATTTATTCAGGAAGTGATCCACCTGATAACGGGAGCTATTGACCAGTTGATGCTAAAAGTTTTCCGTAAAGATGATTATGCCGTGAAATATGCTGTTGAACCGCTCCTCCAGGGAGATGGCCCGCTGGGCGAACTGGCAGTCAGACTTAAATTGGTTTATGCGCTTGGCGCTATTTCCCGTGAAATCTATGAAGACATCGAACTTTTTCTGGCTTTAAATGAAACGTTAAAGCAAGAACAGCAGCGCTATGAATTTACGGATGATGAAATCATTGGCCCAGTCAGGATGTTGCACTGTATGGGGGTTTTACCTGAGATGATGCGCTTTGACCAGCCAGAGGATGTGATTGATCAGCAATTGATTGATTTACAAAAGTACCGATATAAACAGATGGTGCGTTCTTCTTTGGTGCTGGCAGTGACGGTATTAGTGACCGAAATTTTGGATACAGGGGAGATTGGAATAGGGATATGAAGCCCGGTTTTCCAAAGTGGACAGTATCGTAGCATTACAGAAGGATAGATGCTCCGTCTCAATAATATGTTGTCACCCTCCTCTCCTACTTTTCTGGATGAGTACACTGGTATTTTTTGAAGCTTATGTTTGACGATTAACTTTTAAATTAAATTCACTTTTCATATGAAAATATAAAAAGTGAATTTATTATGAAAATAAAAATGATGTTTTTGGGGAATCATGAATGTTTTTATTGGGTAGCCACATAATTACGATGAGAGTACTTATTAGGAAGTATTATAGTTAATAGATATAGCATTTGAAGGCAATAATTATAAAAGGAATTTTTTACCATAATTATTCTGAAAAATAATGAAGTAAAATGTTTGCTGTTAATCACATTAATAACATCCAGAGTCAGGATAGTTGACATTATTACCAGAAAATCCATTCGGCGTGAGTGAGTAAAATATAAACCATTTCAATTGTCAGCGCCGACTTTCCCTTATTTAAAGTACCACTATATTGTTACCTTTCCAGATTAAATATGTGAGTAAGATCATAAATTCCAGAGGGGTTAAATATACTGACATTAAAGATAGTTTCATGGAAAACTATAGGAAAATAAATTGTCATTATATATTAGATTTGCCCTTTTTGATTTCTGCTACTATTATGGTAAATGGAATTTAGGTTTCCAACCTAATTCCACCTAGGATGAAAAATATAAGCAGTTTTTGAATTTTAAAATTGTAACATCATCGATGTGGTGATTTATATTTATCACGCATTATCACATATGATTTTGTAAATAATATGTTTAAATATGTAAATTCTGAAACTATTTAAGGAGAGTTTTATGCTCAAGAAATTATTAACAGTTGGGGCATTAGCAACAGCATTAATCGGAGGAATTGGGACTGCATCGGCAGCTGGAAAAACATATAAGTGTGGAGGCCAGTATATTACTGATAAGCTTATTGTGGGTAATACTATGTGGGTTGTTAATCCTTCTAATCGTTTTGCAAATGTATTTAGTTATAGTGGAAGCACATGGTATTTTAAAGGACACGTTAAATCGTGTGACGGCGGTTGGGCTGGCTACTATGAGCGTTAGTAGGTAAAAGATAAGATCTTGCCGATCTAGTTACATATTTACAACACATTGACAAACCTCGTTAAAAATAACGGGGTTTTTGATTTTATCATGAATAATGTATAGACTCGTATTGAAGAGATTTGATTGTTATTTTATGAATATTCTGGATTATCACCCTCTTCTACTAACAAATTAAATCCGTTGTAACAAGTCCTAATTCTGTAATACTATATCAATTTCTCTAATGTATTATAATAAAAGAAGATTTTTTCTTGTTTCATTAATGAGAATAAAACAATTAAGTATAAAAAATTTCGTGAAACTAACTCTATACAAAATAAATTAAATATACTGGCATTCAAGATAGTTTTATGGAAACCATATATCAATAGATTATTGTTATGGATTTAATTTGCCCTTTTTGATTTCTGGTACTATTATGACAAATGGAAGTTAGGTTTTCAACTTAACCCAATCTAGGATGAAAAATATAAGCAGTTTTTGAATTTTAAAATTGTAACATCATAGATGTGATGATTTAGATTTTGCATACATTATCACATATGATTTTGGTAAATGATACGTTTAAATATGTAAATTCTGAAACTATTTAAGGAGAGTTTTATGTTCAAGAAATTATTAACAGTTGGGGTATTAGCAACAGCATTAATTGGAGGAGTTGGGGCTGCTTCGGCAGCTGGAGGGACATATAATTGTGGAGGTGTGTATATTACTGATAAGCTGATTGTGGGTAATACTATGTGGGTTGTTAATCCTTATAATAGTTTTTTAAGATCATTTAATTATAATGGAAGTACATGGAATTTTACAGGATACGTTAGAGAATGTGATGGTGGTAAATGGGCTGGTTACTATGAGCGTTAGTAGATAAAAGATAAGATCTTACCGATCTAGTTAGATGCTTCCAACACATTGACAAACCTCGTTAGAAATAATGGGGTTTTTGCTTTTATCATGAATAATAATATTTCCTATTTTTCTTTTAGTTATCATATAATTAAAAGTGTTGATTGACCTTAAAAATAATATTTATTTTTCGATGAAGATTAAACAGATTTAATCTTCACAGAATAATACCTTATCCATAACGCAATAAATACCAGAATAATAGAAAAAACTGATACAGATAGAGTAAGTTCCTTAAAAATAAACCTGCTTATATTTATCCCCGATACTTCCCAGGATAAAAACAATGCTACAGGGCATGTCAAAAACCCTGAGATAAATCCAATAACAATCAAATAGTAAAGTTTTCTTTTGTTCTTCTTTTGAATAACAGGATTCAATGTTTTCTGATATCGCCAGTACTTTATGGTGAGGTACAATAACCCTAACAATGAACTGAGATGCTGTAGAATTTTATATATACTTATCCCCTGACCATTGGTAATGGAATGGAAAATGCGGAATTGTAGTAAAGGAATTAACTCGACAAAAAAACCTTTATCGTGTGTGAATGCATCCCAGACAATATGGGTTACAGCTCCTAGAAATAACGACAGTACAAAAATAATTCTGTCCTTATAACCCTGTTTTTCATAACGAGCAAAGGGTATTGGGAAAAGGACGGATAAAGGATATGACAAAAGACGTACAATTAAAAATATCAATAGACATAAAGGAAATGCGGTATAAAACCATCCGGGTAAGTGATGTGCAGTGGTTGCTATATCATATAACCCAACAGAGTAAAAGAAATCAGGAGACAAACTACCCATAATTAGCGCAGGCAAATTCAATAACTTTCCCCCCGGAAGATTTTTCAAAGGAAAAACGGCTGCTGGATGTGAAAATGTCCACGGCATTGCGAAAAATCCTGAAATAAATGTTAAAGTCTGCGATAATGTTGTTGAAGTATGGTAGTTACCGATTTCGATTCCAGATTTAAAACCTTTAATCAAACTCGGTAACTCGTTTCTTTTAAATTGAAGTGTCAGATTGAGTCTGAGCTAAGACATTATGTTTTTTTAATATCTCTTTAACTCTATCTTTAGGAATAGGAAACGAAGTATTGCCATTTCTCCCAACCATTTTTTTTGCGGCGATCATAGCATTAATTATTGCTTCTTCTGTTGCACTTATTGTGGCCTCATACAAAGGATCTAATTTATCATTTGACAGCATTTTTATTGTTCTTATATCTTTTCTAGAGAATGCATCACTATTTGCGGTCGAAAATGCAATAAATATCTCACCGCTGGTATTTCTGGCTACCCCGCCTACCTTTGCCAGTCCAAGAGATACTCGTTTAGCTATTTTATCTAATTGGTGAGGAGCTAATGGCGCATCTGTGGCCACCACTGCGATTATAGAACCGGCATCCTTTATTTCTTTCTTGTTTCCATGATATATCGGCTTGAGATCCTGTATTTCTTTACCAACTGGAATCCCAGCAATAATCAAATCGTCCCTATCGCCAAAGTTGCCTTGAACAAGAACGCCAACAGTATATCCGCCATCTTTTTTATCTAGAATTCTTGATGAAGTTCCTGTGCCTCCCTTAAACTTAAAAAGGTTCATTCCCGTTCCGCCGCCGACATTACCCTCTTCTATCGCTCCTGATTTTGCACTATTCAACGCATGATATACATGTTCTTTCTTTACATGCATACCGTTTATATCATTTAATATTCCATCCCACGTTTCTGCAACCACAGGTAATAACCAAAATAGATCATCTTTTAGTGGTGACGTTAGATTATTATCAAACATCCAGCTAATTGTTGAATCTCTAACAACACCAACACTATGAGTATTGGTTATTAATATTGGCGTTTCCAGGAAACCACTTTCTTTGATCCATTGATTGCCGGTCATATCTCCATTTCCATTTAAAGAGAATGTACTAGAAAATACCGGGCTAAATTTCTTTCCTTTTGGCAATATAGCTGTTACGCCTGTTCTTATTGGGCCTTTGCCAACCTCTAGCTCTCCATCGCCTTTTATTATGGTTGAATAGCCAACTTCTACACCACTAACATCTGTAATCGCATTATATTTCCCGGTTACTCCAGAGAAAGGAATGCCTAAATCCCTTGCTCTAATCTCATCGGCTAAAGAGTTAGAAGCTATCACTGTCGATATAGATAAAACTATAATATTTAATATTTTCATAACTACTCCTTGTTATACCAAACTAACTCGAAGGTTTAAGATTCTGAACATGAAGATCTAATACGAAAGGGATACATTTTTAACTAGTCGGTATACCCTTTTGTACTATTACCGTAATTATATTATTTAGGTTTGTAATTTATTGTGATATTCCGCTGATATTTAGCCGGGAGTAAGTCCATGATTGGACATTTCACGCAGTTGTGTTTCTCGTCTTGGATAAGCGCCATTGCTTGTGGCGCATAGTCAGAAATCAGTTCTCGACACATACCACATGGAGACACGATGCTAATCTCCCCGTCACGAGAGTGATAAACAGCCACTATAGTATCGATGTCGGCAGAGCCGTATTCCGTCACAGCGCGTCCAAGCGCAATGGCTTCTGCACAAACTGCGATACGACCAACATTTGCTTCAAGATGCACGCCCGTTACAATTTCGCCAGAGCGTAGACGCAGCGCGGCACCCACGACATGCCAATCCGGTTTGTATCGAGATATGATCGCCGCTTTTGCCGCTTCAATTAGGGAAACATCTTGCTCTTTAAGAACGACGTTTTCGTTGTTTGAGACCATGACTATTCTCTCATTACCTCTAATTGTTGTTTGGAAGTTGAAGATTCTTATTTCTCTTTGTCACTATCAATAACGCTCACCGATCAAGTGAGCGTTAAATTCTGTATCAGTTATAAAAGCCACTTTTTTGTTTTGTCACACAGACTTTCTATAATGGCATATTGATACCCTTTATGTTCATCCCTCTCCTTAGTTGATGTAATGCAATACTTCTCCAACAGCGTCAAAAAGACGATCCAAATCAGCTCGTTCAGCATTGAACATAGGCCCGAATTGCAGCGTATCACCGCTAAAGCGTACGTAAAAACCCGCTTTCCAAAGTATCATACTGGCATCAAAAGGACGTACAGCGGCATCACCGTCACGGGCAGCCAATTCAATTGCCCCCACCAAGCCACAGTTGCGGATGTCGGTCACATTTGGGCAGTTTGTGAGAGAGTGAAGGGCCATTTCGAAATGAGGGGCAAGTTCAGCAGAGCGCTGGATAAGGTGGTCTTTATCCAGCAGATCCAAGGTTGCCAACCCTGCGGCACAAGCTACCGGATGTGCCGAATAAGTATAACCATGATTAAACTCCACAAGGTGTTCCGGCAGTGGTTGAGACATAAATGCCTCATAAATTTCACTGCTTGCCACTACGCCCCCCAGAGGAATGGCGCCATTGGTAATTTGTTTGGCAAAATTAAGAATATCTGGCGTCACACCAAAATATTCAGCGCCAGTCCAGCGCCCCATACGACCAAAGCCAGTAATAACTTCATCAAAAATCAACAAAATATTATGTTGATCACAAATTTCACGCAGACGTTGTAGATATCCTTTGGGCGGAATAATCGCACCGGCGGAACCGGCCACAGGCTCGACAATGACCGCCGCGATATTGGAGGCGTCATGCAGTTCGATCAACTTGAGCATCTCATTGGCCAACTCTACGCCGCCGGTTTCTGCCATACCTGGCGTAAATGCCATATTGGCCTGTAGCGTATGGGATAAGTGATCTACGTCCATCAACTGTCCGAACATTTTGCGGTTGCCGCCAATACCTCCCAAACTGGTACCTGCAATATTGACACCATGATAACCACGTGCACGGCCAATCAGTTTGGTTTTCGTGGGATGCCCTTTCACACGCCAGTAGGCTTGCGCCATTTTGACTGAGGTGTCTAAAGTCTCAGAACCTGAGCTGGTGAAAAAGACGTGATTGAGATCACCGGGTGTTAAATTGGCAATTTTTTCTGCCAGTTGAAACGATAAGGGATGACCGAACTGAAAGCCTGGTGAGTAATCGAGGGTACTCAATTGGGCTGCGACAGCTTTTTGAATTTCTGTCCGAGTATGGCCTGCTCCACAGGTCCAAAGACCGGACAGACTGTCATAAATCTGGCGTCCTTTATCGTCTTTTAGCCATTTTCCCTCGGCAGCAACGATAAGGCGTGGATCGCGTTGGAAATTTCGGTTGGCACTGAATGGCATCCAGTGAGATTTTAGGTTTAATGATTCAGAATAGTGGGTTTTAGACATGGATAACTCCTTCCAAAAGAATGAAATTTGAGTTTAGTTCAACCTGTTGTTTTTTCCAATAATGACGCATATTATTAGAACGTAAATAATGTTGGACGCAATTAAATATTTAAGTTCTTTATATTTAATCTTTAACCTATTTACAGTTGTAAAGTAGAATAGAGAAAAATATAGGGCGGAGATGCCGCCCTATAAGAAGTTATAATAAGGTGAGCAAATTTATTTTATAATGCTGGAGTCGTAATCTTATAACTCTGAATGTAATGTTCTTTCTTCTCAAATTCCAAGGCTTCCTTGGTTATATTCAGCAGATGATCCTTATCATCTTTTACTAACATGCCCTTTTCTTTTCGTGTGTATGTGAACTCAATGTCAGAGTTAGTAACCTTTATGTCATGTAATTCAAATTCGTCTTGATACAATTCATTTACTATTTTTTGCCGTAAGATTGGTCTTAACATACTGTAAGTAACTCCTGTAGCAAGGACAATATTTGCACGTATGAACCAACGGCGAGGAGATTCAACGTCGGATACTCCCGATTCTTTCTTGTGTTCTGATGACATAATTTCACCTATGAATAAGGTATTAGGATTATGTGATTAACTACAATATGAAAATATTAATCACGGAATTTGTAATTTATTAATTTAATTGTAAGTAGAAATTAACTAATTAACCATGTTTGTGCATCAGTTAAAGTTGCTGTCAGATTATATACACTAGGTGGAAATATCAATTCAGACGTTTGACTTACTGTTTGAGCTAATACCTGTCCGATCTGAATACCAATTCCCACAGCAATATAATATTTCGGTTCGGGTGTATAAAGCTGTGTTGTATTTGCCAATGCTTGTTGAACAAATGTACCATGTCTGGACATCCCAATACCTGTTGTATAAAGGCTATTTGGAATATTTCTATTTTGCTTTATCGTTAAAATTCCACCTTCCCCTACCTCAGTTGCTGATCTAAATGCGGGGGTATTATCGCTTGTATCAAACGTAATTATATTTTTGTCTTTAGGATTTGCATCTACAACTTGACCCGCCTCGAAGACAACGCCATTCGTTAATACTCCTGTTCTACCCCAAACAAATGAAAAATCAGTTGACCATTTAAAAGTAAAAAATGCACCTGACACTATTTTAAACGGACTTGCTTGCCAAGCCAAAGAAAAAACCTCAGATGGCTGATTAGGAATCCTTTGGTAAAGATAAACTGTCCAAGCGGCAGATGAGTTATTTTCGAATCTAACGGTATAAGATGTACTATCGTCAGATGATATGTCTAGCTGGCTCATGTGTTATTACTCCTATGAGTTTATGAATAAACCATATAAATAACATGTTCAGTGAAACATGTGGTTATTTATGTTTGCCGTGATAATAATATAGAACTGTCGCAGCAATTAATTATCTTGCAAAGATACAAGCGGTTTATATAAATCAAAAGCTGCTATAGAAAAGAGTAGTACAGGTGATTTAAAGATCCAATTTAACTTAATGAATATAAATTAATTATGTCGTTATTTATTTTATTACAGACTGACATATTTTGTTATTAAAAGATATGAGGCTGGTGTTTATATGGGAGATTAGATTATCAACTATATGATTACGTTTAAGATTATGCCTGATACTTGAGCCTGTAATTTAAATGTCGCTGAATGCTGAATTGACTATCTTGGGTATGAGAAAACTCACTAAAACCAAGCTTAAATTTATTTTCAATAAATTCAATTAAATATATACAAGTTATTTTATGGACTTAATTTTCACTAGATATAAATTCCATATTAGCGCTTTGGATGATTCTACCATTCACTCCCCTATCCTTTTGACGGCATTAGTGACCTCGACAATGAGTGAGGGAGAAATGTCACCATCGTACATTTCTCCCTGAACGCTTCTGCGAGTTACCTTAGTATTTTTTTAGGCATCAATGGAAATATCAGTGATAGGTATACATTGACAAGTAAGGCACATCCCTTGATCGGAAGGTTCTACGTCATTCAAGTGTTGCACTTCTCCGCTTTTTAATTTCACAGCACAACTTTCACACTGTCCAACCCGGCATCCACTTGCCATCTTTATACCCATTTTTTCGCTAAAATTAAGGAGTGTCCCTTTGTCAGGAGACCATTCAAGAAGTACGCCAGATTTTTCGAATTTAACTGCAAAACTCTTCCCATCTTTAATTTTTACCGGAGTTAGCGATCGGAATATTTCTTTATAGATATCAAAAGGCGGAACTCCTCGAGTGAGTAAACCTTCTTCGAAAGTTTTCATCATAGGAGCCGGGCCACACATATAAAAACGAGCTTGCTGTTTAATCAGCGTTTCAGGAACGGCATCCGCAGTAATATATCCATGATGCTGGTAATTAATACCCTCAATATCCACTGGCAGCGGATTACTGTAACAGTTGATTACCTTCAACTGCTTAATTTTTGATTCAAGCTCTTTTAGCTTTTTAGAAAAGGCATGTGTATTGCTGTTTTGATTAGCATACAGCAATAAGAGTTCAGGCTTTTCACCGTTAGCTGGAAGAGATTCAAGATAACTTATAAATGGCGTAATACCGATTCCTCCTGCCAACATAACAACAGGTTGCTTAGCATTAAGCGGAATAATAAAGTTTCCTCCCGGAGGCGTCAGATTCACCTCGGCTCCTGCGACTAATGCCCTATTAATGTATGAAGACATGACGCCTTCAAAAGTCTCCCCGCCAGACGTTGTGCCTTTCTGATGCCTTACGGAGATACTGTAAGTCTTTCTACTCTCCAGTGTTGCCGCTCCTGTCAAGGAATAGGCCCGGATAACAGGATCATCCTGCCCAGGTATGGAAACTTGTACTGTGATGTGTTGGCCAGGTTCATAATCAGGCAACATTGCTCCATCTTTTGACTCAAAAATAACCGTTTTAACACCTTTGGCTTCGGGTTTTGTTTCTATAACACGAAACGTTTTACGGCCCTGCCACGGTCTTCTCTCCGGGTTGACATCTTCTGCGAGTTTAATATCACAGCGGAATGAACGGAGCGGAGAAGCGCCGCTGACAGGATCGCAAGAGTCGTCAGAAATGAGCGCATTATAGTTACTGCTGTTTTTTCCTATGACGGGAAAACCCTCTTTCCCATAATCGGGGCACGCTTGCCACCAACCAAACTCGGCAATTATCGTATCGTAAGAAATATGATCATCTAACGATGCTTTAAAACGCGCCTTGCCGTTGCGGGTGATGACCTCTACCCAATCTTCATTTTTAATACCTTTCTCTTCGGCTAATCGACTGTTTATCTCAAGCTTCGGGTAAGGTGATTTTTTACGTAGACTGGCTAAACTTCTCTGCTGGCTATGACAATAGAAGCCATTTTTTACCGAGGTCAGTCGATAACGGAAATGTGACTCAGAGTTTAAATTCTCTTTGGGTTCAGAATATATCGGTAGTGGTGGATAACCATGCCGCCACAATTTCTCAGAATAGATTTCAACCATTCCTGTTTCGGTATCAAAACCTTTAACTGTGTTCTTTACAGGATCGATGCTTGCGTATTTCCGATCATGTTGAATTAATGGAATTGAAATGCCTGCCGGTTTTTTTCTTAACGCCTCTACGGTCAAGCCAATGGGCTCAAGAATATAATTCCATCCCGCTTCAACGCTGCCATTAAAAAATATCTTATTCATGCCTAAGCGACAGGCCAAGTCGAAGACAATTTCATTATCTGACCGGCTTTCTCCCCGAGGTGAAATCATTCTTTGTCTTAACTGAACCAGCTCCTCTGCCTCGGCTGAAATCTCAAATCCTACACGTAGTCCCTCCCTCTCCCAAGGCGTATTCACGGGGAGTAAGATGTCAGCATAATGTGCTGTGGGCGTTTCAAAGAGATCACAATGAACATGAAACTCAAGCTGTTTTAGCGCCTCTATCCCAATCTTGGTGTCAGCATGAGATGACAACATATTGGTACCAAATGCCATCATAGCTCTAATAGAGTAAGGCCGTTTGTGCAAAATTGCTTGATACAGATCTTGTGATGTTACCCAACCATCTAGTGGCGGCCCCAACGGTCTTTCCTTAAAGCCAAGGGCTTTTTCTTGCTGTTCCTTCGGCATAAGCCTGCGGGCATTCACAAGATTTACTGGATGTTTATTGTACATTCTGTTGCTTCCCTGCGTGTCAAAACATCCCGTTAAGGCGTACAGCACGGCAATTGCTCGTTCAGTCTGGGTTGCATTGGTATGTTGAGCTACACCAGTCCAGGAGTGATAAGCAATGCGTTTGGAAGACATGATTAAATCTGCTGCATATAGGAGTTTTTCTTTAGTTATACCTGTGATTTTTTCTACATATTCAGGTGTATATTGTTGACACTCATTTATAAGTAGCTGGAATGCAGATTTACATTGTATTTTTTTATTTACATCTTCCGCTGAGTTAATTGAAAATTCGCCGAATAAAGCATAATTATCATTTTCATCACATGGCACATTTTCGTGAATATCATACATTAGCGGAGACTGAGTTATGTTATTCCAGACAATATATCTGTTTTTCTTAGCTGAAATGTTTATATCTCTTTCTCTCAAGAAAAGACCATTATCATTTCGCACTAACAGTGAGGCGTTCGTCCACCGTGCTACAAACGCCTGATCATATCCTTTTCGGTTTATGATGATATTTATTAGCCCGAGGGCTAGCGCGGCATCCGTCCCAGGATTGATGTTGAGCCAATTATCAGATTCTCTAGCAAGAGCCGTATGTCTGGGGTCTACAACGATAAGTTTGGCGCCTGCATTTCTTCCCGCTCCAATAGCTTCCGCTTGCGCAAGCCATGTATTTGTTGGATTGTGCCCCCATAAAATGATCAGCTCAGCATTTCTGTAATCAGCCACAGGAATACTGCACCCAAAGGTAAACTTATGTGCCTCGTCTTTATGCCAGTTACACACCTCTGTACCATTGCAGACGTTAGGGCTGCCGAAATTTCGAACGAAGCGATCTATCCATTCAAGGCTGTCACTAAGAGGTGTTCCACTCGGTGAGGTGATTGAGAAAGCAACCGATTCTGCCCCAGACTCAGCCTTATAGAAAGCCAGTTTCTCAGCAACATAATTCAACGCTTCATCCCAGGTGATTTTTTCCCAGCCTGGATCTGCGTCACCTTTGGGATTTGTCCTACGAAGAGGATAAAGAATCCGGTTAGGGCTGTGAGCCAGTTCTGGGGCCGCTTTACCCTTCATGCACATGGCGTTGCCGGTCGGGTGTTTTGGGTTCTGCTGAATTTTTATCAGTGTATCGTTACGAACTTCGTTGATAGTGCCACATCTTGATCTACAGAGAGTACAAAATCCTTCTTTAAACTCACTTTTCATAAGATAACCTCATATAGCTTCACACAATGTTTACTTTGTGGTTTTTTCGGATGATTGATACCAGTACGTATTACTGGTTCCTTCTTAATTAACCAAATGATTAATTTCATTGTAATAGAGAATTAAGTGAATGATTTCACGGATAGAAAGTTTTTGAATTTTCTATCCGTTTAAACTAATGCATATTAATGTTATTGACTGGATTGCATTGCCTTTGCTGTATCTGGGACATAGATAACTTCTTCATTTATTCCTTCTTCTGCTTTGATGATTTGGGTGTAATATTGAGATGCTTGGTCAATTGTAAATATTGTATTAGGTGACCAAACCATCATCCCACTATACCCATTATTGATGACCGAGCGGGTAATATTCTGCACTGTGGATACCGAATTTTTTCCGGGGGAGACACCCAATAACAAATTTTCCTTTTTCATCCCGAAGTTAACGTACGGAGCCAGCTTATTGACACTGGCGTTGGTGTAAGTCATCTCGTAACCTGCATCCAGTAAGTTTGCTATGTTGGTCGGTCCCTTGAAATAGATATAATCTGACCACAGGGCCTTGGTCAGTACCTTGTTGGCAAATTTTGGATGGCTTTTGATCGCATCCGCTACCCAATAGAAGGATTGACGATTACCGGAGCATGTTGAATATTCATCATCGATGTTGATTCCATCCAGCCCGTATTTAACGACATCATTTACCATTTCATCGGCAAGTTTCGTTGCCGTTGCTTTACTCATATTACATGACCAACCTGCATTTTGATGATTGCCCAGATAGGATAATTGAACTCTAATGCCCTTTTTTTGCAAATTCCGCACCAGGGAAATATTTTCCTTGAGTATCGAACTTATTTCATCGTTGTAAAACAGTACAGGGATATTAGAGATGCTGCTATTAATGTTGGCTGCGAATAATATAACATCGGAAAAAAATGGTTTTTCAGTTCGTTTCACAACAAAATTACCGATATCCTTGACATGTTGCGGTGAAGGATTGCTCAGAAATGTAATATTATTTGCTGCAAGAGATTGATTTGTTGCAAAGGCAACGATAAGTGCAACCTTCAACAGATTGATATTTTTTAACATCATGAATAAACCTCTTATCTTAGAATGAGTACACCATAAAATTCGCAGGCATCTTTGGAGCATTTCGAAATCTCCTTTCTCATCATGATTTCGTCAGTCTGCCAATTGCCTGCGAAACGGGCATATTATCTTTCTTTAGTTAAGGTTTATCTGTTGTTATCAAACCAGTAACGGGGAGACGATGCTCCCTAGATTGAGGTAGTTCAGGTGTCATAGGACATTTAAAATAGGTTAATTATCTAGATCTACATCAACTAATGCCTGTTCTCTACGCTCATTTACCAGTCGAATAAGCTCTTGATCGTCCAAAGCATCAAGTATCTGTTCGTAGAGTTCCGCAGGAATACAATAAAACACGGGTTGGTTACGATTCAGGATTGCTACAGGGTATCCAGCCCCGGCGTTAACGGTCGCCATAGGGTTTTTTTTAAGTTCACTAACGCTTGCGCTAATATCCGACAGAATTATGTTAGTCACAGAAACACTCCAAAAGAGTTGCTATTTTGTTACTGAATAATGCCCCGAATAATTTTGCCACTGGCAATCACCTTTTTACAGAGGAATCATTATTATGCCGCTTGATAAAAATGTTGAAAAATGGCTTGCTTCTACACCTGAGATTGCAATAGGAGAAAATTCCTCCTTGGAACAACTTCGAATCGTTCTCGAACATGCTCTTATCCAACAGCAGGGTGAATGGAACGATGCGACATATAATAGTAGCTTTACTGTCCCCGCAGAGGATGGTTTCCCCATTCCTGTTCGCATGTATGTACCCAGTGGAAAAGAAAAGATGAGTGATAAATCCGCGCTGGTTTATGCTCATGGCGGTGGGTGGTGCGTAGGAAGTCTTGATGCTTGGGATCGCCCTTGCCGTAAGCTGGCTGAATCAACAGGTTGCGTTATCTTCTCGGTAGACTATCGGCTTGCCCCCGAAAATCCTTTTCCGGTACCACTAACGGATTTCTATACAACTCTATGCTATATCACTGATCATGCAGAAGAATTTGGCATCAATACACAACAAATTGCGGTCGGTGGTGATAGCGCAGGTGGTAATCTCGCCGTTGCAGCTTGTTTGATGTCGCGAAACCAAAAAGGGCCTGCTATTTGTCATCAACTACTATTTTATCCAGCATTAGATGCATCAATGGAAACGGATTCATACGATAAATATGGTGAAGGCTATGTATTGACAAAACAGAAGATGACATTCTTTTGGCAGTCATACATCAATGAGTACAACAACAGAACAAATCCACTTATCTCGCCCTCTAATTTAACGCATTTTGAAGGGCTGCCAGATGCAACTATTTTGCTTTGCGAATACGATCCGTTAAGAAGTGAAGGAGAATCTTATGCACAGCAGTTAAGAGATGCAGGTGTGTCTGTGCAGCTTGAAACTATTGAGGGAATGGTACATGGTGCGATACATATGACTGCGGTGACGCCATCTGTTGAAATATTCTATAAAAAGTCCCGCTTTTGTTGAAAAACATCATCTGTTATCGGGTCAATTTGATAAAAATTGGCCCGATGGCGCTCTGGAATCATCAGGATAAGGGCAATTGGTAATCGCCTCTACAATAATATCAATATGAATGATGGCCGCTTTTGCTTCCCAGGACTTGATTAATGGCATTTCGAAAATATTAGCAAATTAGATTTTTCATAATAAACAGCCTTTGACTTTATCTCAATATATCTACTCTTAATTCCCCTTCCCTTCATTATTCAGTCAAACCAGATTAATTTCATATTAAGTTCTTCCGATTTTACTTAATGCCATTGAGTCAATGCTGAGGTTTGATTCTTGGTAACTTGGGGAATATCGCTCCCATATTAAGGTACGTATTCTCCCTAATTGAAATTAAAATTAATTAAAACAATGCATTATGAATTCGCCGAATTTGTGCGTCAAATTAAAACTATTGAACCTAACTTTCCTACCAATTACCCTTCTTCTCACCAAAAAAATAATGCAATTACGTTTTCTTATTTGGATCTCGTAGTTTCATATAAAGGAGGATTTATGAAAGTTCCCCATCTGTTCAATCCACTAAAAATAGGTGCTATTACTACGCCCAATCGTATTTTTATGGCGCCACTTACTCGCTTACGGAATACTGAACCCGGCGATATTCCCACGCCAATGATGGCTGAATATTATCGTCAACGTGCTAGCGCCGGATTGATCATCACTGAGGCGACGCAGGTTTCATTTCAGGCGAAAGGTTATTCAGGCGCGCCCGGTTTGCATACTCCTGAACAGATAAGCGCTTGGAAGAAAATCAATGAAGGAATTCATCAGGCTGGTGGTCTTAGCAACGTGCAACTATGGCATACGGGGCGAATGTCTCACACTTCTCTCCAGCCGAAGCAACTAGCCCCTGTGGCACCTTCTGCGATATCGGCTAACGCGCGGACTTCGGTGCGAGACGCTAAAGGCAATGTGATTCGAATCAATACCTCTAAGCCGCGTGCTCTGGAGAAAGATGAAATTCACCAAATTGTCAATGACTTCCGTCAGGCAGCCATCAATGCACAAGAAGCTAACTTTGACATGATGGAAATCCATGCTGCACATGGTTACCTTATTCATCAGTTTTTGTCTCCTTCTGCTAATCAACGTGATGATGAATATGGTGGCAGTATTGAAAATCGTGCGCGTTTCGCACTGGAGGTGGTGGATGCGGCTATTGAAAGTTGGAGTTCTGATCGGATTGGCATCCGTATCTATCCGTTGGGGCCATACAATGGTCTGGATCATTACGAAGATGAGGAGAAAGCAGCTATTTATCTGATCCGGGAGTTGGCAAAGCGTAATCTGGCTTATCTGCATATTTCCGAGCCTGATTGGGCTGGAGGAGAACCTTTCAGCGAAGCATTTCGTCGAACTATTCGCGAGGCTTACCCCGGTGTTATTGTTGCGGCAGGCGCTTATACTGCCGAGAAAGCGGAGAAACTGATTGAGAAAGGATTAATTGATGCAGTGGCATTCGGGCGAAACTTTATCGCCAATCCTGACTTAGTTGAGCGCCTGCGAATTGATGCACCCTTGAATGAGCTACGTCCAGAATTCTTCTATGCTAATGGCCCTGAAGGGTACATCGATTATCCTACCTTAAAGCAGTTAAGCGCGTAATCATACTGTGCGCTTTAATGACGGTGATGATCACCGCCATTAAAGCGCTTTCACCTGCTACTCCCAAGGCATACCATCTTCCCAGTTCTCTACCAGTAGGTCGATAAATCCCCGGATACGGGGGGAAAGATGTTTTTTACTTGGATAAATGATTCGAATGGGTTCAGGCTCAACATGATAATTTTCCAACACGGGGACAAGCTTACCGTTATTAAGATCCCGACCAACAACATAGCTAGGCAGATGAATGATACCGAACCCTGCCAGCGCCGATTCGAGCATGGCTTCCGCGCTATCTATGTTTAGGCGTCCCGGCCCGTCGAAAACGTAGGTTCCGTCCGCAGTCTCAAAACGCCAGATGCGGCGTCTATCCGCACTCAGGAAGAAAATAGTGTCATGTTCATGTAGCGCCTGAGGTGTTTCAGGTACGCCTCGTCGGGCCAAATAATCCGGTGACGCACAAGTAATCATCCACTGAGTAGCGATAGTACGTGTAAGAATACGAGAATCATCTTTTGGTTTACCAATGCGGATGGCGATATCGAACCCTTCCTCGATCAAATCAACATAACGATCAGTAAAGGCAATATCTGCCCGTAGATCAGGCCAGCGTTTCAGGAAAGTTTCCAGCAAGGAAAGAATATGGCGCTTTCCTAAGGAGATCGGTGCGGTTAATTTCAGCGTCCCGGTTGGGTTTACCCTGCGCATCGCCATCGTGTTATCCACCTCTTCGAGGTCTTCAAGAATCTGACGACAGCGTTCGAACATAATACGTCCTTCATCTGTCAGGCTAAGCCGGCGCGTTGTTCGGTTCAGCAATCTTACGCCTAAGCGAGTCTCCAGGCGCACAATGCTCTTACCAATAGCGGATCGAGTAAGCCCCAAAGACCCCGCCGCTTGCGTATAACTTCCTGCCCGTACCGCAGCAACAAAAGCCGCAATATCACCGATTCGGTTTAATTCCATTTGTGCTCCTAAAATGTTCTGAGGATAGGCTGCTTAAAACAGTCACGTTGCGTTTATTGCGTTTATTGCGTTTTTCGTTTATTTCGTTTATTTCGTTTATTTCGTTTAGTGTTTTAAAGTGAAATGACTAACAGGTGCTAAACATGATTACTTCTACTTTCTCTGATGTAAATCTTCCGACTAAACACGAAAGTGAAATAGCCGAAAAAGGGTTGCGTGAATTTGCTGCGTTCCTTTCAACAAAATTTGAAACTCAGCAGATTTCAATTATGAGTGATGACCATGAATCTCATCAAATTGAAGTGCCTACATCTGCGCTTACTATGCTAGTGCAAATCTTGGGTGAACTCGCTTCAGGTAATGCAGTGCAAATCGTCCCTGTTCATGCTGAACTAACAACTCAAGAAGCTGCAAACATATTGAATGTATCGCGACCTCATATGGTTAAACTTCTGGAAGATGGTTGTCTTCCTTTCCATAAAACAGGTCGGCACAGGCGTATTCGTTTTGCTGATCTGATGGAATATAAAAAGCAGCGTAACGCTGAAAGTATGGAGGCTATGAGGGAACTAGCTAATCAGGCTCAGGAATTAGGGAGCTACTAATGATTCATTCCCTTGCCGTCGCGATGCACCTTGAAATCCATAGGGTATATAACTTTATTTTTTGAATATGCGCTACAGACTGGCTCTCCTACTCCCACACGTCAGCGCGGTCTTGCTTCGCTTCTGGTGTCCAGATAACTTTCACGCTTGGTCCACTACATTGGCACGCCGTGCGGCAAACTCGGCTTCGACCTCATCATTAGATTGGCCCAAACCAGCACGCATTGAGGCTCGCCCGGCTTCTACCTTGTGACACAGGAATTTTTCGTATTCTCGTTCCTCACGTTGGCGTTGAATAAACTCGCGCATAAGTTCGCGTAGCACCTGTGAAGCTGGGCGGTGAGCAGCTTCGGCTTCAGCCATAAATTCAGCACGTAGTTCAGGTTCCAATTTCATCGTAAAAACAGCTTGTTTCGTCATGATCTGACTCCCCAACATTATTATTCTGCACTAATAAAGTATGTATAATCTCATTACCTTGCGTGATTTTCTAGCATAATTAGGGAGAATTGAAATCAATATCACTTGTCGGAAAACATCTGTTTTCCGACAAAACAAGCGCCCTTTCTGAACTATATATAGGGCTGATAACTTTTTTCAGATTGTAATGGTGCCATTAATACAAGTCACAGCACCACCGCCGACAAAAATCTTACCGTCAGAATGGCTGAGCCATACGCTTCCCTGACGGCCAAGTTTTTTGCCTTGTGATGAATGAACGATTTTATTGTCAATCATTGCTACTTTGTGGTAGTGCATGAATGCGGCAACGCTGCCGTTTCCACTACCGCAAACTGGGTCTTCATTGACACCACATGAAGGGGCAAAAGAGCGTACTTCAATATCAGCTTCCGCCCCCTCGCAATAGGCACCATACAGACAAACTCCGGTGACGTTCATTTGCGTGTCATGCTCGCACAATTTGGCATAATCAGGTTCCGCTGCCAGCACGGCTTCTGCTCCCGCAGTATGATCGACAATAGTATGACCGACAATAGTATGAGCGACAATCCAGCGAGCTCCCACGTCAATAAGTGCCGGTGTTAACGCGCGATCTAACGGGCAACCCAGAATGCTTTCAAGGCGATCTATCTGTTCGGTGCTAAGCAATGTGATAGTCGGTTCTGGCAGTTCAAAGGTAATTAATTGTTGACCGGGTTGCATTTCGGTAACGTTTAACGTAATTAGCCCTGCTCCACATTCTTGCACAATACGCCCTTCTCTCGCCTGAATTAATCCGGCTTCAAGCAGAGCATGTGCGGTACCGATCGTGGGATGACCGGCAAAAGGAAGTTCACTACCAGGGGTGAAAATCCGTACACGGTAATCTGCCAGAGGGTTTTCTACGGGAAGAACAAAAGTAGTTTCGGAAAGATTGGTCCAGTTAGCAATAGCCTGCATCTGTATCGGTGAGAGTCCTTTGGCATCCATGACAACGGCAACGGGATTTCCTTTAAAAGGCTGGTAAGTGAATACATCAACCTGCTTAAATGGTGCGAGAGACATAAAATTTCCTTTTTATGATATAAAGGTGGTTTAGCAGTGTATCTGGAAAAATATATCAGGACTATCATGGTTTCTCAAAAGCAGCTTCTACCCTATCCTTTAATTTAAACATCTATATTATTAATACGGTGATTTATAATAAAAGAATAATTTCGATAAAATATATGTGATTAAACTCAAAGAAACGAATTAAGTTAAATTCTTTGTAAAATAACTTAATATCAATATTAAGATAACTGTGCTTAATTAATTTCAATAAATTCATACTTTTACGGGAAATAATAAGACATGGTTAGATTTATCTATACAAATAATAAAGAGCAATGGAAAGAAGGATTGTCGATCATAAAAACAGATGAAAAAGCCAATTTAATTATCACCAATAAACGAGGTCGTAGATTAGATGGCTTTGGTGGTTGTTTTAATGAGCTTGGCATGAAGGCTTTATTAGAACTGGATAAAGAAAATAGAAAAGTAGTGCTGGATAAATTATTTTCACCGGATGGAGAGTGTAAATTAACATTAGCCAGGATGCCTATTGGCGCCAGCGATTATGCGGTTTCTTGGTATAGTTTAAACGATATTGAAGATGATTATGGTATGGCTAATTTCTCCATTAAAAGAGATAAACGCTTACTCATTCCTTATATAAAAGAGGCTTTGGAAAGGCAACCAAATTTAAAAATATCTGCTTCACCGTGGAGTCCTCCAGTATGGCTTAAAACTCATCAAGTCTGTAATTTTGGCAAATTAAAGAGTGATGCTCAAAGCCAAGATGCATATGCTTTATATTTTGCAAAATTTATCGAAGAGTATCAGAAAGAAGGCATTCCAATTGATCAAATTCATATCCAGAATGAAGTTGCTGCGGATCAAAAATTCCCCTCTTGTGTATGGAGCGGTGAGCAATTAAGAGATTTTATAAAAAATCATCTCGGACCAAAATTCGAACAAAATAATGTAAAAACTGAGATTTGGTTAGGTACTATTAATGCCCCTGAATTCTCTAAAGAAATTGGGCAGGATTATGACGATTACGCAAACTGTGTATTACGTGATATGGACGCCTATAAATATATAAAAGGCGTTGGTTATCAATGGCAAGGGAAAAATGCCATTCAAAGAACAGTACAAAGTTATCCAGAATTAAAATATTATCAAACTGAAAATGAATGTGGTGATGGTCATAATAGTTGGGAGTATGCTCATTATATATTTACACTTTTCAGGCATTATTTAACTAATGGTGCTAATGGTTATTTTTACTGGAATATGGTGCTGCATGCGGGAGGAGAAAGTAGTTGGGGTTGGAAACAGAATAGTATGATAAGTATTCCAACAGGAATAAATGAAGTGATATATAATCCAGAGTATTATGTCATGCGCCATTTTTCGGGTTTAATTTTACCTGATGCGCAACATATTGAGTTGGAAGGAAATATGTCAGGAAATGCTGTTGCTTTTGAGAATAAATCGGGTTCCTTGGTGGTGAATATAAACAATTCTTATAAAGAAAGGCAAAAATTAAATATTGGTTATAATAATGATATTTGGTCTATTTATTTGGAACCTGATTCGATTAATTCTATTATATTTAACTAAGAGAACATGACAATCTGGAGTTATCTATGAAGAATAAATTCCCTACCGGTTTTTTATGGGGCGGCGCAGTTGCCGCTAACCAAGTTGAAGGTTATTGGAATCAGGATGGCAAAGGAGTGAGTATTGCTGATGTTATGACAAAAGGAGAGCACGGCGTTGATCGTGTCATAACTAATGGTATTGAGGAAAATAAAATTTATCCTAATCATCAAGGTGTGAAATTTTATTCCCAGTATAAAGATGACATTGCACTATTTGCAGAAATGGGATTCAAATGTTTTAGGACATCAATTGCCTGGGCGAGAATTTTTCCTCTAGGTGATGAATTACAACCTAACGAGGCAGGCTTAAAATTTTACGATGATCTTATTGATGAATTATTGAAATATAATATTGAACCTATTATTACATTATCTCACTTTGAAATTCCTTATCATTTGGTTAAAAAATATGGCGGTTGGTATAACCGAAAATTAATAGACTTTTTCATGAATTTTAGTTTGACGGTTATGGAAAGATATAAAAATAGAGTCAAATATTGGATTACATTTAATGAAATTAATAACCAAATAAATTGGCAATATCCACTATTTGGTTATTGTAATTCAGGTGTGATTTATCAGGATCACGACAATCCAGAGCAAGTCATGTATCAAACTATTCATCATCAATTTGTTGCTAGTGCGAAAGTTGTCAAATTAGGCCATGAAATAAATCCTAATTTTAAAATTGGCTGCATGATCCATATGTCGCCATTATATCCAGAGAGCTGTAAGCCAGAAGATGTTTTATATGCACAACAAGCCATGCGCCAGAAATATCTTTTTAGTGATGTTCAGCTTCGTGGATATTATCCATCTTATCTTATTAAAGAATGGGAAAGAAAAAACATAGAACTGCATATTGAAGATAGTGATTTAATTTGGTTACGGGAAGGTTGCGCTGATTATCTGGCAATAAGCTATTATATGAGTAATATCGTTTCTTCATCCATAGAAATGTTAGAAAAAAATAGCCAATCCCTCTCCTTCTTTGAGAAAGGAAAGCTCAATCCCTATTTAAAATCCTCTGAATGGGAATGGCAAATTGATCCTATAGGGATTCGATATAGCTTATCTGAATTATATGAACGTTATCAAAAACCGATTTTTATTGTTGAAAATGGGTTGGGTTCCGTTGATAAATTATCTCAAGATGGCGTCATCAATGATGATTATCGTATTGAATATTTAGCATCCCATCTATCTGAAATTAAAAAATCTATTTTATTCGATGGTGTTGATATTCTCGGTTATACTTCATGGGGATGTATCGATTGTGTCTCTTTCTCAACGGGTGAATATCGTAAACGATATGGATTTATTTATGTCAATGTTGATGATGATGGCAATGGGGATTTTGCCCGTTATAAGAAAAAGAGTTTTTCTTGGTATAAGAAAGTTATAGAAACGAACGGTGAAGATATCTAATTAAATTAAAAGCTATCCTATTTGGCTTTAGGATGGCTTATTAATTTGAAATAGTTAAGTCTTTTTAGTGATTTGATATTTGTCTCGATACTCTTTAGGTGTCATATTATAGTTTCGTTTAAACATGGAATAAAAATAATGTAAAGAAGAGTAACCGCAAACAGTAACAATTTCGCTAATTGAAATAGAGGTTTGGATTAAAAGATTTTTTACTTTATCTAATTTCTCATTATGAATAATAGTATGAATTGTTTGTCCAAATTCATTTTTAAAACGGCTTTCAAGATTAGAACGTGACATACCAACAGCATCAATAACTTGTTCAACTCTTATCCCTTTACAGGCGTTATGACGAATATAATGCATTGCTTGAATAACTGCGGGATCATTTAATGCCCGAAAATCTGTCGATTGCCTTGCAATAACTTTTAAAGGTGGAATTAATTGGCGGTGGTATTTTTTAGGAACGTAACCTCTAAGAAGTTGATGAAGTAATTTTGCTGCCTGATAGCCCATTTGTTGTGTACCTTGTACAACGGAAGAAAGCTCGGTACGCGAAAGAAAACGGGCTATTTCTTCATTATCTATGCCTATAACACAGATTTTATCGGGAATAGGAATATTGAGATGTTCACATGCGGCTAAAATATGTCTAGCTCTGGCATCCGTTACCGCGATAATGCCGGTATTTGGGGGTAAAGTTTGGAGCCAATCTTTTAATCTATTTTGTGCGTAAGACCAGTTTTCTGGCGTCGTCTCCATTCCTTGATACACCACACCTTGATATTTTTCTTTTTCAACTAATTGTCGAAAAGCGTATTCACGCTCTATTGCCCATCGTTTACCACTTGTCTGAGGTAAACCATAAAATGCAAAACGTTTAATACCTTTATCTTTTAAATGATTAAATGCACTTTCTATTAAAGCGAAGTTATTTGTCGCAATATAATGAGCCGCAGGATAGTGATTTTCCTGGTGATAAGATCCGCCGACGCCAATAATAGGAATGTCTAACTGACTGAAAGTACGTTGGATTTCTATATCATCAAAATCAGCGATAATTCCATCACTCTGTAAGGTTTTCAAGCTATTTAATTTTGTGGTGAAATCTTCTTCAATGAAAATATCCCAATTACATTGGCATGCTTGCAAATATTCACCTATCCCTTCTATCACCTGACGATCATAAGCTTTATTGGCATTAAATAATAGTGTTATATGGTATCGTCTGTTCATCATTGGTATCCTTATTGATTTATACAATATTAATCATAATTATTTTTCTATTTTCAGAATTGAATTAATGCCAAATTATGAGATAAATCACACAATTAACAATAATCTTAATGAAGAAATAAAATAACACAATTGAAAATAGTGACGTTGATGAACAGAATTTTATACACACACGTATGTCTATACACTATAGATTTCAAGATGGATCGCGACGGCAAGGGAGTGAATCCCCGGGAGCATAGCAAACTATGTGACCGGGGTGAGCGAATGCAGCCAACAAAGAGGCAACTTGAAAGATAACGGGTATATTAGATAGAGGTTGATATGCATCGATACTTTGAGAGAGTAAATAGAATCAGTTACGAAGGTAGGCAAAGTAATAATCCATTAGCTTTCCGTCACTACAATCCCGAAGAGATTATTCTAGGCAAAAAGATGAAAGATCATCTGCGTTTTGCCGTCTGCTATTGGCACAATTTCTGTTGGAATGGTACTGATATGTTTGGTGCCGGAGCATTTGAACGTTTTTGGCAAAAAGGCAATGATGCTTTAGAACTGGCTAAGCTCAAAGCTGATGTTGCTTTTGAGTTTTTCTACAAGCTAAATATTCCTTTTTATTGTTTCCATGATATTGATGTCGCTCCCGAAGGTTGTTCCTTAAAAGAATATATTTATAATTTGGGCGTTATGTCCGATATTCTTGCTGATAAACAAGCAGAGACTGGCGTTAAATTATTATGGGGAACGGCAAACTGTTTTACGCATCCTCGCTATGCTGCCGGTGCGTCAACTAATCCAGATCTCAATATTTTCGCTTATGCATCAGCACAGGTATGTCAAGTTATGCAAATGACCAAAAAACTGGGTGGTGAAAATTATGTACTGTGGGGCGGACGTGAAGGCTATGAAAGTTTGCTCAATACAGATTTACGTCAAGAAAGGGAACAAATCGGCCGTTTTATGCAAATGGTTGTGGATTACAAATACAAAATTGGCTTTCAGGGGACATTATTAATTGAACCTAAACCTCAGGAGCCGACTAAACACCAATATGATTATGATGTAGCGACTGTTTATGGTTTCCTAAAGCAGTTTGGTTTAGAAGATGAAATTAAGGTGAATATTGAAGCTAACCATGCCACATTAGCTGGGCACTCATTTCAACATGAAGTAGCCACAGCGATTGCGTTGGGAATATTTGGTTCTATTGATGCGAATCGCGGGGATGCTCAACTTGGCTGGGATACCGATCAATTTCCAAATAGTGTCGAGGAGAATTCTCTGGTAATGTATGAAATCTTAAAAGCCGGTGGTTTTACAACGGGTGGTTTAAATTTCGATGCAAAAGTCCGCCGCCAAAGTATTGATATTGATGATCTGTTTTATGGGCATATCGGCGCCATTGATACTATGGCTTTATCGTTGAAGAGTGCGGTGAAAATATTAGTAGACGGTAAATTAGATGAATATGTCGCTCAACGTTATTCTGGTTGGAGTAGTGAACTAGGTAGAAATATTCTTGAAGGAAAAATGGCACTTGATGAAGTGGCTCATTATGCAGAAACGTTGGTTCAAGAACCTAAGCATCGAAGTGGACAACAGGAATTACTGGAAAATCTTATTAATCGCTATATTTATGATTAAATTAGTTATTGGCTAACAGGTCCAGTATTGAGAGTAACCAAATTAGCGTAACCATTTTAGTCTTTCTGGGTATTATTGACAGAGTTATTACTAGAATAAGTAGTTAAATTCGGTAATAAAAATTAATTTTTATATTATATAATTCAAAGAGTTAATAGATATTGGCATAGTTATAGGGATAACAACATTTTCCATCCGAAAAATAGCATTGATGCGAGCCTGATAACTTTTCATTAAAATTGTTAAATACATTAAGAGATATTTATAAATAATAAGATAAGTCTGCACATCTCAGATATATTCTGACAAATCAGAAATAATTGAGAATTATTTTATACTGCGTACATTGTTGCTTATTTTAAAATAATTTTAGACATATAGTAAATGTCTTATTTTTTAGTTATACAAAGTCAGCAAAAGGGGATAAATATGTACTTTCTAGGTTATCATGGAACTAATGAGTCTTCTGCCAGAAATATTCTCATTAATGGCGTCCAATCGAAATTCTTGCCTCCAATGGGACAAATTGGACGTGGATTTTATATTGCTAAAGTAAATGGGCCATTGCCAGATTGGGGAGCCGGTTGTGCAACTGGACCATTGTCAACATTTCAAAAAATAGTTAATATTCTAACAGGTTATAATTACAATCCATTTATAGGAATAAATAAGAGACCAGCTATTCTGAAAGTATATTCAACTAAGCCGTTAATACATTGTAAATGGTCAATTATGAATCCGGATAGTATTGAATTTATTAGATTTATGCCATCTACTGGAGAGTATATTCTGGAGAGATATAAATGGCTGCAAATGGTTATACCATTTGAAGAGCTTAAATATCTTCATGTAGAGCGATATGATGGAAAAAATGAACGTTCAAAAAATTGGTATTCTAGAGAGAGTCATGTACCAAGGATCGATCACCCATATGAACCACGTATGGGAAGCGAACCACCCAGACGAAATTCAATATAGGGTGGATGATTTTTTCACCATACTTAAGGAACATCGCCCGAATAATGCGGGCGAATTTTTTATATGTGAGATTTATGACATCTCTTTACATATGTATGTATATACATATGATTAACATCATCTTATAATGATAAACACAATACAGTAACAAATGTTACTTGTTGAGTTATATAACAATTTGTTTTTACTCTTATTTGAATCTGATTTACATGAGAATGACATGATGACAGTATCCCCTAAACCTAACCTTCAACTTGTTTATGTATCTGATATCGAACGTTCGACAGCCTTTTACAAGACACTTTTTAATTCTGAGCCGGTGTTTTCGAGTCCTCGTTATGTGGCATTTGCCGTCGATGGTGAAGCACTATTTGCTATTTGGTCAGGCGGAACAACGCCGGATGCCTCTACCCCAAGGTTCTCTGAGATCGGTATTATGTTGCCATCCGGTGAAGATGTAGATCGTTTATTTGAAGAATGGAGAAAGAAACCCGATATTAAGATTGTGAAGGAACCCCATACTGAGGTCTTTGGTCGTACCTTCCTCGTTGAAGACCCCGATGGTCATATTATTCGGGTATGTCCTTTGGATTAGAGAGATATTTTCTCTTTACGCTTTATGGCGTAGGGCGTGAGCGGCAATGGGAGTATTTGATTTATTGCATAGTCGTCATCACGATTTCTTAAAATAACGACTAGAGGACTTTGTTTGTGGAGTCCTTTGAGAGGCAGTCACTTAATAGTGATAGCGACATTGTACGATAATGATTGCATCATCTGTTACCTTGTAAATCAGACGATGCTCTCGATTAATACGTCTAGACCAATAACCTGACCAATTATGTTTTAAAGGCTCCGGATCCCCTAATCCATCGAAGGGTTGCCTTTTAATGTCTTTGATGAGTGTATTAACACGCTTTAGGACTTTTTTATCGGTTTGTTGCCAATACAGATAGTCCTCCCATGCCATTTCAGCCCAAGATAAAATCATTCTTCTAATAGCCCTTTTTCAATTATTCTTCCTGCTTCCACTTCAGCAATTGCCTGACTTAAACGTGCAGCATTTTTCGGGCTAGCCATTAAATAGGCTGTTTCTTCGTAGGCTTGAAAATCTTCCAAACTTAGGACAACCGCTGGCTTGCCATTCTGGCGAGTAATTAAAATTGGCTTGTGATCGTCGTTCACTCTATCTAAAGTGCTGGCCAAGTGAGTTCTAAATGCTGAATAGCTTATTGTGTCCATCGTTGATCCTCCACGCTTCATTGTACTCTTCATTGTACCTGTACAAATATAAGTACGCAAGCGTTACGAAATCAATTCGATGCAATGCCTCGGCTGGTTTCAGACCTGTCTCTTGTTCAGATCTCCAAATCAACCGATTTAGCCAGCAAATAGCCGTCTATTAGGGTTTGTTGCCGAAACTATATAACGGCGATGTTGTACAGCAAATTGACTTTAATGATGGTCATAGCGCGGATGATCTCACCATGCCCGGGTATAATGGAAATGATGAGTATTCAGGACAGATCCAGTACAACTCAGGAAATACGTGGGGAACTATATTTGACGTTCTGAATTTTAAGTCTAATGATTTCCTAGAAAAATTTGAAGATAGAGATGGTATTGATGGCGGTGAAGCCGCTAAGTTCAAACAATATATAGATGTAAAAGATGATTCCATCATCGTGCTTGACATTTCAATTTAAAATAGTTCAATGCATCTAGCCCTTGTCCATGTATGAGGGCTAGTAGAATAACCTTTGATATTTTGTCAAGTTTGCTTTTCAGAATGGTGTAATTACCCCTCATTGTGTTTATATGTGATAGCTAATTCTCTTACTTTCCATAGTAACCGGCCTCGTAAGAGTTGATGATTCCATCAATTAATGCTTTTTTCTTCTTATTTGAAATCTGACTATTGTTGACTTTTTCTGTATGTACTTTTGGTGAAATAAATATTTCTGACATATTGATTTCTTGAATTAAACTATCACTTTTAAAATAATTAATTTTTTGATCAATTTCATGTGAACTGATATTGTTCATTTTATCCTTAACTCCCTCTCTATAAAATTGTTCAAAGAATGGAGTCATTAACTTAATAGAGTTATTTACATGTGTTTGGAAATTGGGATCAAAATCATTGTTAGAACGATAAACATAATGTCGGGCTTCCCGTTCATAGGGTGGTAGGTTTGTTGAACAAGAGGATAAAAATAAAAAAATAGGTAAAAGATATAAAGTGCGCATACAAAATCCTTAGCAATTTTGTTCTAATCGGCAGTTGGATATTCCATCGAGCGAGAGAGCGTACCCTAAAGATGTTTTCATATCAATAATAGATGCTGGCATGCCTTGAGCTGCCTGATTTACAACTAGGTTGCTGGGATACGAACGCCCAAATTGCCTCTTTAGCTTGCTTCTCTGCTGTTCTTATATATAAAAAAGCCTGCTATAATTACAAGTGTAAAATAACGTGTTTCATACAGGGGTTAACATGCCATCAGCACAAATCAGATTAAAGAAAACAGTGAGTGTGACCGTTGCACCCGAACTGTATCAACAAGCAAGACAGGTAGGGCTTAACTTATCGGCAGTATTGACTAGGGCACTAACTTCGGAATTGAAAGCCATTGAATCTGAACGTTGGAAGCGTGAGAATAAAGCAGGAATGGAGGAACTTAATCGTATCACTAACGAACACGGTTTATTGTCAGATAAGTACAAGGTGTTCTGAGATGCAGTATGTTGTTTATCGTAATATTGGCAATTCTGATTACCCATATCTTCTTGACGTACAGAGTGACATTATCGATATATTGAATATAAGATTTAAATAATCATTGGTCGTTTGTTGATCACGCGCTGATTATGTTCTTCAAAAGCATCTGCTAATTTTTTGTTGAAGCGAACCGGTTTAACTAATGCATTAAAGAAAGCTTCGGAGTCTTGGTTGTTCAAACCGATGTTTTTCAGTCGGAGGTTAATCCAGTCCTGTTTGTTGTCTATGACTGTGTTCATGGAAAATACCTTCCTTAGGTGTAAATAATATGAGGCTAATGTACGTCAAAATGGCGCCTTTTTCAATTTTTATGATGGTATAATTGCACTCATCTCTTCACGGTTTTTCTGGATAGTTTCACCCGGTTTTTAACCCTGTAATTCTCCCAATTTCTGCGCAATCTGCTGTTGAAAATATTCCGCACGAGTTAATAAAACGGCTAGTGTTTTCACATCACAATGTTCACTTTTTTCAATCCGCAGGCAGACGCGTATTCCTTGCTGATATTGCGTCAGCGCAAAAGCGCCTTTCATACGATGGGCGTGATGTACAACTTTTTCATGACATTGCTGGTTTTCCTGTTGTTGCAATTCTGCAATATCTTCTGACATCCCTTGTTGTATAGCACTAAGTAATTGGCTTTCTACCGTCACATCTTGTTGAGCTAATGCTTGAATTTCATCGAATTTTAACGTTGCTTTGTCATTGACTTGTCGGTAGTAACGGGTAATTTCTGCCAGCAATTTGCTTTGCACCAATGGTTTGGTTAATACACCATTCATTCCGGCTTCCAAACAACGAGCCTGTTCGGTAGAAAACGCGTTCGCTGTGCATCCCAGAATAATAAATGGCGGTAATTGCCGTAATCGTTCATGCTTTCTCAGCACCTGAGCCAGTTCGTAACCGTTCATCACCGGCATCTGGCAATCTGTCAGCACGATATCGAAATAGCCCTCTTCTACCAGATTCATGGCCTGTTCGCCGCTTTCAGCAAGTGCAATACGATGGCCCGATGACGCTAACTGTAATGACAACACCTGTAAATTGGCAGGGAGATCATCAACCACTAAAATATTCAAAGATTCATGAAGTTCCACCCCAATATTTTCGGCTTGTTCGCTTATCGCTTCCTTTTCAATAACACTGCGCGTAAGCGGTAACACCACGGTAACTTGTGCGCCTCCACCGAACGCTCCAGTGATTTTCAAGCTGCCGCCCATTAATTCAACTAACTGTACTGAAATCGGTAATCCCAACCCTGTTCCAGTTTTACCGCCATTATGTTGCGTCACCTGTACATAGGGCAGCAAAACGGCTTCATACATGGTTTCCGGGATGCCGCAACCGGTATCGGCAACCACCAGCGTAATTTCATCTTGGTGACTTTCTGGAATAGGCTGATAGCTAGCGCTGATTTGCACACTGCCCTGTTCGGTAAATTTAATGGCATTGCCCAACAGGTTATTGATGATTTGGGTTACGCGTGTTGCGTCCAGTAGATGATAATGTTCAGGCGGCAAATCAAACTGATAGGTGAAACACAGTTCTTTTTCCTTTGCTCGATGGTTAAACGTTGCCACACAATTTTCCAGAATCGCTTGCAGTGATTCCGGCTTGAGATTCAGCACCATTCGCCCGGATTCTATCTTGGAGAAATCCAGCACATCACCGATGATTCCTTGCAAGGATATTGCTGCCTGCCAGGCGATATGTAATGGCGTGGATGGCTGAGTTTGCTTTTTTACCTCCAGATCAAGAATGCCAATAATGGCTTGCAGCGGTGTTCGAATCTCATGGCTCATGTGGGCCAGAAAATCGGATTTCTCCAAGCTGGCGAGTTCCGCCTTATCACGCTCCTGACGTAGTTCTTGCGCCAGCAATTTACGTTCGGTCACATCAAACCAACCACCAATGATTCCCTGAACAACGCCTTCAGTATTGCTATAACTTTCGAGCCATAAATAAACGTCTTTGTCCTGTCCCTGAATAACAATGTTGCGATCAGAGAAATGCACCGGCGCCCCTTCCAAGCAGCGTAGAAAGATTAGACTAATCTCTTGCTCATCGACCGGTTTTAAAAAGCATAGAGAAAAAAGACTGCGGCCAATCACCTCAGATCCGACAGCGCCCATTTCATGCCGGAAATAAAGGTTAGCCGCCGTGATGCACATGGTAGGATCGCAGACAAACATTGGCGTAGGCATGTTATTAAAGAGTGTTTCCCAGTACGCCAGCAAATCTTGTAAGTTGCTCTCTGCGGTTTTACGTCGTCTGATTTGATGTGCAAGATAACTGCCCCAAAAGATTGAACTTAACGCAATCACAAGTAACGCCCCTCCCCACAGCTTCACCCAAGGAGAGATTTTATTGTCATCATAAGGCGTGACGTTCGCCATAGATAACCACTTCAACCGCAATACTCGCAGTTCATTTGGAGGCAGTGCGTCAATGCTTTTATTTAATATATCAACCAGTTGAGGATAGGCCGGTATGATGGCGTATTGCTCCGGTTGCAATGAGCCTTTAAAGAACTGAATAGAAATGTTGGCGCCGTAGCGGCTTGCTTGTAGGTAATCAGCACTGATCAGGCTATCAAAAGTTGCATCTGCCGCTCCGGCCAGCACCATATCAATACCTTGTGTCACGCTGTCAACTTCGATGATGAAAATCTCTGGATACGGTTTTAAGAGTGATAAAAGTGCGTTACCGCGTTGAATCGCCACCCGATGGTGTTTAAGTTGTTCAAACTCATAAGGCGCATTACGCTCATTGCGGGTGATCATCACCCATTCCACGGTACCATAGGGATGACTGAAAGAGAGCCAACGGTTACGTTCGGGCGTGTTGAGCATGGAGGTCATTTGCGCTTCGCCATTTTCCAACAGCTTTTTAATGCCTACTGCGCCATCTGTTGGGATAAAATTAAAGGTGATACCGCTTTTTTCTCCCAGTAAACGTAAAATGTCCACATCCAGCCCAGTGATTTGACCGTTTTTGTCCAGAAAAGAATAAGGCGGTGCAGCGCGATTCAGCGCCACATTGACGACGGGATTTTTTTTAATCCAGGCTTTTTCCTGAGCTGAAAAGATTGCGGCGTCGTTATTGTTGCCCAACGCCAGCCCAGAAATCCAACGTTCATAAACTTTATTTCTGATAGCATGAGGAATGGATGTCAGAATCAGATTTACCGCTTCAACCATGCCATCGCCGTTGTGACCGAGAAAATCATATCGCTCCCCGAGTGAAATATCCCGGCGGTAAGTCAATCCGGTAAATGGGCGAAAAGCTAGCAAATAGGCAATCTGGCTTTGCCCATCCAGATAGGCATCCATTTCGCCATCCACAACGGCCTGTATCCCCTGCTGCTGATTTTTCGCCACCACGATTCGACGGTAATGTTGACGTAATTGTTTGATAACACCCGGATCACTACCTGGCGCCGCTATAATATTCATTTTGGCAAATGGCATATTCACTTGTTCTTTGCGCATAATCAGAGCAAGTGGTTGTACCAGAATAGGGTAAGTATCATTTGCTCCATTTCCTGATTGTGATGAGGCGGAATTCGATAACAGTTGGATATCTCCACGTTGCAATGCTTTATACGCTGATTCCCAGTTGCCAAACAGCCGTACTTCCACCGGCCTTTTTAGCACGGTTTCAATCAAGCGCAGATAATCCGCATAGATCCCTTCCAACTTACCGTCCCAACGATGGATCACCAATGGCGCGCCGATACAGCAGAGAATGCCGACTTTTAATGTTGGAAAGCGTGGAGGAAAAATTCCATATTCTTTGACAGGAAAAGGCAGAAATTCCTGTGATTCTTGCGTGATATTTGAATAAAACTCCACCGGTAGTCCATTGGCGGGCAACTCTTGCGCGTTGCGATATTCAAACAGGTTGAGACTCCAGCCAGATAGCGGTAACAGCAATACCAATAGGGCAAACCATCGCCATTCTTTGCGCCGGCACTTCATCGCTTACAGCCCCAGCCCAATCTGATGCAAATAATTATAAAGTGCTGCTTCACTGTCTAATCCGAGCTTTTTCATCGCGCTGATTTTTTGTGCGCTGATAGTCTGCTTAGTACGGTATAAACGTGCAGCGATATCATTCACACTCAATCCTTGCCCCAACAATTTAATCACTTCCAATTCTTTGCTGGTTAGCGTTTTTACAACCTCTTCGTCCGGTGATTCGAGAAATTGTTCACTTAAATAGGGTTTATCACGCCCGGTTGTACTGTATAACCCTTTGACCAGCTCATGAGATAAGCTGTTTTTGTTCAGAATCGCTTTTACTCTGTAATCAATCAATGAAGCAATGATTTTCCGGTCGCTGATCATGGTGATGACCACAATAGGCAGATTTGGATACTGTTCCCGTATCCGGCTAATCATCCTCAGACCGTCAATCTGGTTATGACCCGGCATAATGAAATCCGTAATCAGCATATCCGCTTCTTTTTCTTCCAGCAGAGAGAAGAGCGTGGCGACATCATGGGCTTCCCCCACAATTTGGTAATTCTCCGGCAATGTTGCCAGTATCGTGCGTAGTCCTAATAAAAATACCGGATGATCATCGGCAATAATGACTCGTCTGGGCATGAGTTATTTCTCCAGATTATTTACTTTTTATATTTACTATTTCACGTATCGTTCCTTCAATAAAACCGGCATCTTCTCCCACATGGACGATTAAGGCGATAATGACTAGGTTAAATTCACCTTTGCCATCGGCAATCCGAACTTTTAGTGTTTGCGGTATTTGCGAGACGGAATTTTTAAGCTGTTCGATTTTATGCCGATCTTCCTGATGTACCCAAGCCATCAATTGCGACCAAGAGGCAGGTGCTTTTCCGCACCGCATCCAGGCAGAGCCATTATGATGCCAGTACAGATGCCCGTTGGCGCTTAACCGAAAGCAATTAACCTGTTCTTGATCTAGCATGGCTCTCATTAACAGAAGACGCGCTTTACGCTGATGTAATGCATTGATTATATTAGATAAATAGCTACAGTATAACAATGCAGGCAAGGTCAATGCTGTGCTGTACCAAGCCGCTATCTGAACATTTTGTTGGAGATTGGTTAACGGGGATGAGAATGGCCCAAGACCAAAAATGGTGGCACTGATGATCTCCACCGTACACAGGGATAAAAAGCTGCTTAATACCAGCAAATTACCGCTTAATGCTAGCAGCATCGGCAAACTAAAAGAAAACAGCAGTGCGATCCCTTGCCAGTGTATTTGTCCGGCTTCCGGTGGCGGACTGATGAACAAGGCTGTCATGGCAAATAGGGCTGCCAGCCATAAACCGTAGATTTTCCAGTTCTCAACCCTATTTTTCTCATAGGTGATACAGGAGATAACAAACAGCGTAAATGGCAGATAACTCAACACTGAGCCTACGACAATCGGTAATGAAACCGATATGTCGGTAGGATAACCAGAGAGATGAAGTATCCACTTTGCGGTAAATCGCTCAATGATGCCACTTAACGAACAGAGTACGGTCAGGCTAATGATCTCCCTTGCCCGTTTCGGCGCCCGCATGACACCGTAAAAAAACTGCCAGATCAGCGCTGTTACCACCAGCATCATCACATTGATACAGGAAAAGATCAGCGATACGTTTACCGGTCTTCCATACCACTGACTGGCGGTCAGTGCAATCAAGGCACCCGTTATTAACCAGACAGGCCAATACCGTGGCGCCCTGGCGCAAAATATGCCTTGTAACAAGCCTGCCGGAAACCACACCAGTGATGACAGACTCCATACATCCCGTACCTGTAGGCTTAACAGTGCCAGCGCGAAATTGACCAATGTAAAAATAAACCAGAAGATCACTATCTTTTTCATTCTCATCGGGATCTTATTCCGTAACACTGATGTTACATTTGTAAGATAATAATAGCAGAGATAAGCGTTTACTACCCTTAGTTGATAATATTTGGTTGTGATAGTTTATTTTTGTCTGATCGTAACTGTATCTGACCTTCGGCAACATCCATCCAGACATCTTCATTGACTGGCGTATCGCCGAGCAACAATTGATCTGATAATAACGGCAGGACGAACTGAGTTAACAGATTATCAATTTCACGGGCGCCGCTCTCCGCTATCCGGCATCCTTCGGCGATAAAATCCACCAGCGTATCGCTATAGTGCAATTTACATTGAGTTGATTGACGATAGCGCACGACAACTTTATTCAGTTTATGGCGCACAATGGCATGCAGAACTTCGCCATGTACCGGCAGATAAGGGATAACCTGCAAACGACCTAAAAATGCTGGCGTAAAAATACGTTGCAGTTCTGGTCGGATAATTTCCTGAATGTCTTCCAGGTTAGCCGGGCGATTCTCTCCCTGCTCTTTTACCCCATGCATTGCTGCACGCATCACCAAATCTGATGCCGCATTGGTAGTCAAGATGATCAGCGTATTGCGAAAGTTAATCTGTTGCCCCTCGGCATCTTCCATCATGCCTTTATCGAATACTTGAAAGAACAACTCCAGCACATCGGGGTGAGCCTTCTCCACTTCATCAAGTAGCACTACGCTGTAAGGTTGACGCCGAACTGCTTCGGTCAATATACCACCTTGTCCATAACCGACGTAGCCCGGAGGAGAACCTTTCAAGCCGGAAACCGAATGGGCTTCCTGATATTCCGACATGTTAATCGTGATCAGATGATGTTCACCGCCATACAATTCATGGGCCAGTGCTAAAGCGGTCTCGGTTTTCCCCACACCGGAAGGACCTGCGAGCATAAATACTCCGGTAGGTTTAACCGGATCGGCCAGTTGTGCTTTAGCGATCCGAATTTGACGCGCTATCTGGTTGAGCGCATGATCTTGCCCCATGACCCGTTGGCCGAGGCGGGTTTCTAACTGACGCAACACATTACGCTCATTTTCCACCATCCGGCCAAGGGGTATCCCTGTCCAGCCGGCAACAATGTCTGCGACACAGGCGGCATCAACACAATCAAAGACATAAGCGTGCTGATGGTGGCGTTGATGCAATTCTGCCCGTAGCACAGGCAACCGTTCGTCATGCTCTTCACAAGCGAGGATGTCATTGACCAACTGACGTTGAGCGTGATATTCCGGCAAAATTTCTGCTAGTGATGCTTGTAATTCAGCCTGACGCTGCGCCAATTTCTGTAGCTGGGCTTCATGACCACCTTCACGTAACAATGCTTCCTGTTCGGTAGCAATGTTTGTCAACATAGCACGCAGATCTTCAATCGGCGCTGGTTCATCCGTCTGTGAAACTGCAACGCGGGCGCAGGCGCTATCTAACAGGCTAACCGATTTATCCGGTAACTGACGTCCAGTGATATAACGGTTGGCTAATGTAACCGCTTCCGCGACCGCTTCTGCAAGTACTTTGACGCCATGATGTTTTTCCATTGCGGGCGTCATGGCGCGTAACATGGCGATTGCCAGCTCTAACGAAGGCTCTTCAACTTTGATCACTTGGAAACGACGTGCTAACGCCGCGTCTTTTTCAAAGTATTTCTTATATTCAGACCAGGTGGTTGCCGCAATTGCCCGTAATTCACCTCGTGCCAACGCAGGTTTCAACAGATTAGCTGCATCGTTTTGTCCGGCTTGGCCGCCTGCGCCGATTAGCGTATGCGCTTCATCGATAAACAAAATCACCGGTGTAGGATACTTTTTCACCTCATCCAATAATTTTTGCAAACGGCTTTCAAACTCGCCTTTTACGCTGGCGCCCGCTTGTAACAGCCCCAGATCCAGCGTAAATAATTCAGCCTGTGCCAAAACTTTCGGCACACGCCCCCCAACGATTCGTTGGGCAAGTCCTTCAATCAGCGCAGTTTTGCCGACGCCCGCTTCACCGGTTAACAGCGGGTTGTTTTGGCGACGACGTAACAGAACATCAATTAATTGACGGATCTCCCGCTCACGTCCTAAAACCGGGTCTAGTTTGTGATCACGCGCTGCCTGTGTCAGGTGATGTGTGTATTGTGCCAGTGCGGATTGAGTGTTATCCCCGACGGGCGTCGTAATTTGTTGTGGTTCCGTATGTGTCTGTGTACGCAACCACTGTTCTATTCCCTCGGTGTTACCCTGTAACGCTTGTTGTAGTTCTGAGGTAAGCGAATGGTGTAGTGACGGATTCATGATCAGTGCCACAATCAGTGCCTGAGCGGTAATCTGTGATGCACCCCAGTGAGTACTGGTATACATCCAGGTCTGTTCTACCCACTCAGTGAGGTTGGTAGCCAGTACCGGCGGACGATGATTACCACTACGTAATAGCGTCAGTGACCGTTGGCAGGCATTGAGCAACGTCATGGCATCAATACCACCGTGGCGACACACTTGTTCTATCGTCGGAAGCTGTTTTTCAAACAAAGCCAATAATAGATGTTCAATTTCCACTTCATGATGGGTGCGCCGTACTGCCAGATTCGCGGCTTCATCAAGGCACTGACGCGCTTCTGCCGTTAATTTACTGACGATCTGTTTAAGATAATTACTCACTTTTAGGTTTCCTTAATTCGTTCCAATGGGTGGTGATCTGTGATGGCAAAGTAGAGAGAGTTCCTTTTGCCACTGTTGGCTCACTTAGATTTAACAACTGGCTATCCAGTCGGCTGCGTTGTTCCAATAACGCCGTTTGTTGCTGCTGATGTTGCTGCCACTGTTGATACAGTGTTGAAGCAGCTTTGCTTCCGCTGATTTGATAGCGCACAGTAATGTTATTGATACCCAGTGCACTTAATTCATCACGCCGCTGTGGAAACGCTTGTGCTGCCAGTGTCAGTTCACCGCGGGAAAAAGCGTGCATAAATTGCAACAAACCATCGGGGCCTACGTAACTTTTGCTTAATGTAAAGCGGGGAAAATAGACATCAACTTGTACTTTACCGCATGTGCCGGGGCTCCAATGCAGTGTCATGCTGTCATTGAAATTCATACTTTTAAGCTGCTGTACGCCATCATCACAACTCAACGTCACTGAACTGCCCACTGGCAATACTTTTGCCCCTTGGTTAGCGGTCGCCGGCTGACTGACAATCGTGACTTCCGCCGATGGCTTCTGTTCTTGCTTCGGTTCCTGTTGTGCCGTCGCCAGTTGTTGCTCGCTTTCCAGTAAGGCGAGTTTCTCTTGCAGGCGACGACGAATATCCGATGTCGCTGAAAGTAGGTCATTCGGTTGGATTAGGTTATTAATATAGAAAATGAAATCATCGTTAAACGGAAAGAGCACATCTTCCATTTCCTGACGCTTAATCCCTTCGGGGCGAATATCCAGCGCATACTCTGCGGTATCCCGTACAAATGCGTTGCTGTATTCATACAAACGCGCATTCAATTCCCGGCCATCAAACAGTTCCTGTCTGCTCAATTTTTCCATCGGCCAAATCACTTTGCTTTCCCACTGGGTTTGCAAACGGCTGGCGGCACTTAAGAAGGCGTAACGCAGTACCAGATGAGCATCACCCTGATAGAGTCGCCATAGGGTTTCATTTACCCCGGTTACTCCGGCATTCTGTTTGCTTTCAGCCTCATGGCGCCACAAGGTGAAGCGGCTGAACAATGCACGCAGGCCGCTATCGTCCAGTTCCCCTTTCTCGTTGTTTAACGCATTTTTAACCAACACTTCGGTTTCCATATCACTGAGCAACTCGCGTTGGCTATTTAACTGTACTGCTTGCCGGTAGACGCGATAGCGTGTCAATACGTTGTCATCCAGCCGTACAGAGATCTGCGGTGAAATACCAAACCACGACATGATGCGCTGGCGTAAAGAGAGGTTTCCTAGCGAGACCCGTTGCATCACGTTACTTTTTTGCACGTAACCATGTAGTTGCCATAAACGATGTTGTGTCTGTAACCAAGGTTGCTGCTCCGTCGACTCTACCGTGGATAAATCACGTTCTAACTGCGTCAGAAAGGTGATATAGGGACTGTTATATTGACCCGTTGCTAATATCAGCGTTTGCCAGTTTTTCTTGCCTCGTACTAACGTTTCTGCTTGAGGCATAGCTTGAGCGAATGCTAACCACTCTGATTGGCGCTGATTTTGATACTGTTGATAAAACGAACGCTGTAAAGGAGCAAAGAATTCCGATCTGTTAAGAGCTTGTGCCAGTTCGCCCAAGGTTGCCTGAATATCTTGCTCACCGGCTTGGGTATAAACACCACGGATACGAGCGTTAATTGTGGCGGCATCCTCGCTGGTCAATGGCCAGAAACCAGCCAGCGTTAGTGAATGGGTTCCTGCCGGTTGTTCGTCGGCTAACAGCCACTGCCAATTACCGCCATCTGCCAGTAGTGCCTGTAATGTGTCCTGCCATTGATCAAATTCTTGCTGTGCGTTGCCTTGGCGATATTGCGCCAGACGGAGTGCCACCCGTTGTTCTGTGGATAAAGGATCATTTTCACCACTTAACAGTGAAGCTGAATAAGCAGGCATATGCTGTAAAGTTTCCAGCGTAGCGCCATGTGCCATTGCTTGTTCGATGTTAATAAAACGTGCCCAATGTAAAGCAAACAGTCTTTTTTGTGGTGCTTCCGCATTACGGAAACGTGTTAGCAAATGTGTTGCTACCGATGCCGGGTTGAAGGCATTAACAGGCGCTTGTTGTTGGTATTGCTGCGCCATCCGTTGTTCCATTGTATGGGTGACCGGATAGAAAAGCAGAGATGGCAAGGTTTCCTGCAACCAGTACTCAACTTGTTGATAGCGCAAGTAACTCCGCTCAAGCGGGTCTGCCTCATGGATATTTTCAAGTTGCGTAACGCCACGCCAGGTAGTCATCAAGGCATTGCCTGCACCGTACACCAGCATCAAACTTAGTAGGCTAACGAATACGCGTTTGGCCAATGTCCGCCAGCCTGTCAGCAATACGCTATTACTATGTTGATCTTGACTACGTTGATCTTGGGCTGGCAGATATTCTCCCAACAATCGGTGGCTGAAAATGCCCGTGGTTTGATGCTCCGCGGTAAAAAACATGCCACGCAGCAGACCATGTTCCAGATAATGGTCTTGGTCGAACAGTGCGTTCAGGTAGCAACCTAGCGCTGGTTGTAGTTGAGCGATGGTTTCTGGTAATGCTAAGACTGCCGCATTGGGTTGCTGACGTTGCTGATTAAGCAACTTAAGACGCATCATTTTCAACGTGTTAACAATGGTGCTCATACTCTTATCCAGCACGTCGGTGACGTTACCCACCGTGTGATGCTCAATAAAATCGCCTAGCAATTCAGCACGTTGTTCTACTGACAGTTGGGTGCACCAATGGTCAAACCCCGGCAATGTTTCACTGTGGGTAAGGATCAACCAGATTGGTAAGCGACGTTCCAGACGTATCTGTAATGGCTCCAACTGCGCTCGTACCTGACGTGCGGCGATATAGAGCGCTCTATTGTCGCTGTTTAGCAACTGTTCCACTGACAAGCAAACGAGTACACCAGCCGGTTTACGTCCCTGCGCTATCCAGCGTATCAGACGTAACCAAGCTTGCCGGTACAGGGATTGACCTTCGGTATAACGGCCGGAAACGACCATGTACATTGCCTGACGGAAGAACCACCAGCGACAGGTAAAGGTCTTTTCCGTCAGCGACGGTAGATTTTTCCCCGTCATGGGCGCTACATTGCAGCGTGTTAACAGCTTCTGTTTACCATTGCCCCGTTCTCCTACCACCAGAAACCACGGCGGAACAGGACCATTACGGTGTAACAGTGAACGGAATCGACGCCAACTTTGTAAATGTCCTCCTTGCCACCAGTGCTGGTATAGTAAATATTCCAGACGGTTATCCCCTTTCCGCCAGAATTTATTTATCCAGAGCAGTTTATTCATTATTTGTGGTATGAATGTAATTGCCCCACGCAGCAGTAACAACAACAGAAATAGGCAAAAAAATAGTAACAGGCCACCTATTGTCGGCCACAAAAATACCACAGCAATAGTTAAACTGAGTAATAACAGGATAACCATCACGCTAAGCCAGCCAATGGCATAAAATAATTTTTTCATGTTTAATTTCCGAGTTTACCGGCCAATACTTAATAAATAGACGGTAATAAAAATATAAATTAATGTAAGAGATGACATGAATAATATTAATTTTCTACGCCACTTATTATTGGAGTGCTTATTTTCTAATTTATTATCGCATCTATTCATTAATCGGTGATTTTCTAAAGAGAGATAACCACGCAAAGTATCAGGAAGATTATCTAACTCCTGTTGGATAATATTGTGTAATTCCAGATTATCACGTTTGCCATAACGACCATAAAATCCGGCAAGCAGACAAAAAACATAGACCAATCGAACCTGATAATTATCCGGTACTAACGCGGCAAGGCGATCAAAAAACGTATTTCCGCCCAATTCGGCATCATAAAGCTCTGCCTGTAACGATGATTGGCGCCAAATACTCAGTTCTTTCTGACCTGCACACAGAATGGCTTCATCTGCCCAAACCACCACGGCGAAATTTGCCTCTTCGATATCTTGCGCCCCGTAACCTTGCAAACGCGCCCTATTCTGCGCTTGAGTCAACTCAGATAATAAGGTTTGCCGCAGTGTTTCCGCTTGATTCACCTGCTGCTGGATCATGCGTAATACGCAGGTGAATACCGGAATATAACAATCCAACAACTGCATCATGATGCTCTCACTATAACGATTTCTATTTGTAAATCGTCTGGCGCATCTGCCCAGTGCACCGCCACACGTTCACTATCTTCTACCTGCCGCCATAACGCACCACGGTTTTCTACCCGGAAATAGCGGGTATTTGTCCGGTTGGGTAAACCGTGTGGCGCAATTTCCTGGTAGTACAGGCGCACACCGGGCAAAGCACGGTTAATAATGTTGTCGATCTGTTCCGCCGCTGCCAGTTTAATCAGGCGATCGTCAGGAATTTCACGCTCACGCTGGCTAAAGCTGTCAGAACGCAGCACCAAATAGAGCCGTTGTTGTTCATTGATGCTAGTTCTATTGAAGGCGGCATGATAATAACCGTAGCTTTCTTGTTGCAGAGGGATCACGGTGTTTGGTTCCAGCACCAGTGCATTAAGCAAATCAGCAATTGTTCGTTCACAACTATCAAGAGTTAGCGCCAGATCCAAGTGCTGATATTTCTCCAGCGCCTCTTCTTGCCCGTTCCACTCGCCTAAAAAGGAGCAACGGTCGGTAAAACAGGAAAGCTCGCTGATCAGTTGACGCAATAACCCAAAAATCTGTAAGGGATGAACATCTCTTGCTTCCTGAAAATGGTGCAATTGCACGACATAACGCGCCAGAGTCCGTAGTGCCAGCAATAGTGTGCTTTTTTCTTGGGTATAAATTTCCCCTTCCAGCGTTTGCGGGCGTTTCAACTCTTCCAATTGATGGACTCGCCCGGTTAACTCCTGACACAGTTGATCAATGCGCTGGCCCAGTTGTGGCACAGCATAGAGCGTTAAACATGGCGGTAGATAACGGTTATCCAGCACAATACCGTCACTGGTGCAATGCAGTAGGCCCACCGGTAATAATGTATAACCCGCTGCCTGAGCAATCTCATCGTGCAAGAAGAAACGTAAGTTATAGGTCAGTTGTTGCACTTCCGCTTCCGGGCCCTCGCCAAAGGCATCCCGCATACGCTGTTCTTGCGGCCATGTTACCCAGCGGCTGGTGGTATTACCGACACTGTTGGCATCCGTGATACCGGTGACGTTACTCTGATTGTGGCTGAACATACGCAAGCCAACATAAATGCGCTGCGGTTTATCGCGTACTAACCAGCAATCCCGCAATGATCGGGCACTGAGCACGCCATTGACATCACAATCCACGTAGCAACCATCGGGAAAAACGAACGCGGCGTGATGAACACTTAGCACTTCATCACTTAGTGCGGCCAGATTGAATGCAAGTTTCACCACACCAAAAGCATAAGGCTGAGTCAGTAACTGATAGCGCCCTTGCCAGTATTGTTGTTGCAATTCATGGGCCTGAAAGTGTTGCGGCTGTAAATACAAGCCTGAATACCAATACATCGGTTTATGTTCAAACATGGGTTACTTCCTCAATACACTTTCGTCACTGCCGGATTCTGTCGTTTGTCCGGGTTGTTCGGGGAAAACTACCTCATCTCCGGTGTTACCTGCTGAGAAATCACTGCGGGTAATGGCGTAACGTCCTAACGTCAGATTAATGCGCACGGGAACAAATTCAGCGCTCCAGGCGCTATTCCACCAACCGTGTTGCTCAAGGCGCAACGGCAGTGATAATACTCGCGTATGAGTACTATCCGGCGCTGGGTAGTAACCGGCAATTAATGCGATATAACGCGCCTGTTCCGCTCTATCGATATGTAAAGATACGGATTGTCCCGGTATCATTACGTAATTATCCAACTGTAATATTTGCTCTGTCGCACCAGTGCCGGCAAATAAATTGCGTAATAACACCGGATTAGCCAGTAATTTATCTAATTGTTCACGTTTCTCCGCTTGAGCAATTAATATTGTGCAACTGTTCGGCGTATTATTAAAAACATTCAGTTGCGGAACCGAGGTTATTTTTAACCGAATGGCATTGCTGGCATAAACCGGTTTGGCTTGTTCAATTGCCTGCAAGCGTTTTTCATCGTTGGAGATAGAATGACTGCAACCACTTATTAAAATAATTGCTGTCAATATTAAAAAATGGCGTTTAATGACGCTATAAAAATTTATGTTATTCATTTGGCTCTCTGTTTATTTATGGTCCTTTCATCACGCGCATAATTTCCTGTAGCGCGGAAGAGTTTTCTGACATCATTTCTTCCAGCCATTCGGCCATACCCATATTTGCCCAACGCGCTGCACGTTCAATTAAATAGGGCACCGGACTGGTAGGTTCATTTTGACGAAAGTAATTGGCGATATTGATCATTTGTCCTATGGCGATAGTGCGCATTTCATGATGCGCCCGATCTTCCGTTAAAAAAGTCGTATTCATGCCATTTGGCGCATCTCCCCCTGCCGCTACTGCTTCATTGCTATTGCTGGATTCCTGGCTTGAGCCTGGCGCCACCATTTCACGAAGTCGTTCGATTAAGGCCACCAGATCTTGCAATCGCTGAGTACTGGCGCTCATGCTGTTACCGGCGTCTGGCAACAGGCTCGCCATGATCTGTTGCAGTTCTGCCAACGTCTTACTGACCAGTCCAGTTTGCACCAGCAGTTGGTTAAATTGTTCGACTGGCGTAGTGCGAATACTGCCGTCACATTCAGCGATACCGAAATAACCATCACTGATCAAGGCGCTGCGTAATTCACTATTAACGGCAACCCGTTGTTCAAAATATTGCACTCGTTGCCAGACGCCCAGACTCAATTTGCTATCATCGGTCAATGTCAGATTGTCCAATTGTTTCACCAATTGTTTATCCAACCAGCTCAATCGTCCAAGACGGGCATCTGCACTGTTTGCCTCTGTATCATCCAGCGGCGGATAAAGTACCGGCCAAAAAGTTTCCAGTAGACGAGAAAGTAATGTGATACCTCCACTAATACCTTCCAGACCATACAGTTCCCCTTGTGCCTGGGTTAACCAGCAGGCTATCTGCAAGTCTTTACTCTGTTTTTCCAGTACTTCCTGGCACAACGCTGAAACCTTCATCCAATCAGCCTGACGGGTTTCATAACCCCATGCATCGTCCTGGAGAAAATCGTCGTCAGTTTCCCGCGCGGCGTTTATTTGCTCAAAAATAGGTTCGTATTCGATATCGCATCCTGCTGGTTTGTCAGCCGTAATGGGCTGTAAAAAACGCGCGATATCTGTCTGGGCTAAGTTCACGGTGACGACTTCCATTTCAAGCAATAATCACTAATGGATAACCGGTAGTAATCGTGCCGCCATGTGCACACAGATCGCCGAGTCTGGCCGCAGGCCGTCCGCCAATCAATACCGTTGGACTGCCCATGACCACTGTATCCGGCGGCCCGACGCACACTAACATTGAACCCATTGTCGCCGCGGGTAATCCACCAATCAGCACTGTCGGTACACCTGGCGGCATAATCGGTCCGCCTACATGTGGCACCGGCGGTACCGCAGGCGATACCATTGGACAAATATGCATATCACCCACACGGGCGGCTGGCATTGGCATCATTGCTCTCCTGATAACGTAGTTTCATGGTACAAATAGTTTTTGCGTCCCTGATCTTGTGACGGCGGCAATTGCCTCAGTTGTCCGTGAGCCAGTTGAAAAAATTGCTCAACGTACCGCATTTGTTGTTCCGGCTGTTCACTATAAAGGTGCAATATCAGGCACAACGTATCGGCTAATACCGTCGGTGACTGCCACGGTTGTGGATAGACCGCTTCCAGATCCGGTGTGGTCATGCTGCCTTCACTCCAAAAGACGGAAAGCACCAGACATGAGATTGGGTTATCGAACCCGACTGTTTGCGCCTGTTCGAACAGTTGATGACGCAAAGGATCGCCACCATCAACCCGCCAGCGCCGCACCTGCTGCAATAACGACCGTTGTCCTTGTATGAGATCGCGTTCGTAAACGCAGGAGATAAATGTCAGTACCAGCTCCAGCGCCTGCGTGTAAGGCAACATAAAAATGGTGTAGTACACCGCGTCTTGCCACAACATTTCCTTATTAAGCGCCGATAGATTCTGTTCATGTGCCGCGTGTTGTTGTAGTGCCAATTCCGCCTGTGGCGAAAGCTGGCAGTGTCGTAATTTAACCATGACTGCAAACTCTTATTGTTCGTTGATCCTGCTATTAACCAATCTTGGTCAAAGTTCCTTTCACCATAGCAATACCGGTCGCATCCACCTGAACAATGCCGCCTTTTAATTGTGCCATCGCACTGCCTTCTACTTTTACTGTGGTGCCGGTTAGCTCCGCCATGCCGCCGCTCTTCAACGCCAGTTTTCCTGATCCTTCTACTTTGACGGATGGCGCTTTGATGGTAATCCCGGATGGGGTAATCGATAATTTGCTGGCGCCGACTTTCAGTTCAATGCCCTGATTTGCTGTAATTGTGCATTGTTGACCTACATTGATTTTGGCGTTACCTCTGGATACCTCCAGCTCATAACTGCCGGCGCTGACGGTGGTGGTGAAATTGCCGCGATCCAAGATCTGTTTCTTGTCGCCTTTTTTTACCTCAGTTAAGGCATTGCCTTCGCTCAGAATTAACGTGTCATTGCCCTTTTTAATTTGGGTATCGCGCTTTTCTTGGATTTCCCATAACACGTTGCGATCGATTTGCGCCGAAAAATCATTTTTCACTTTCAGGCGCATATCTTTTTGTGAGTGAAGCAAAATAAACTCTTCACCTTTCTTATCTTCGAAACAAAACTGATGTCCTTGCTCCACCGTGCCTTTTGCACTACTGCGCGTAGCGATACCACTTTGGGTTTTTTGTCCCGGTAGCGCGAATGGCGGCATTTTTACCCCGTTATAAACCGTTCCGGTCACCAGCGGGTTATCCGGGTCGCCATCAATAAAACTCACTAATACTTCGCTGCCCACACGTGGTACAAATTGCGCACCAAACTTTGCGCCATTCCAGAACTGGCTGACACGTATCCAGCAGGAGCTGTTATCATCTTTTTTATGTTCTTTATCCCAGTGAAACTGGATTTTGATGCGTCCTTGTTGATCAGTGTGAATCTCTTCTGATTTCGGCCCCACCACCAGCGCAGACAATACGCCGGAAATGTAGGGCCGCGTAACAGAAGAACGCGGGCGAAATGCTTTATTTGCCGGGAATAAGGTCACTTGAGACGAAAACAGTAATTCTCCTTCCTCCAGATTGCTTTCCGCTTTTAATCGCTGGTGGCCCACGGCATAACGGCCATCGGCACTGGTGTGCCCTTTCAGGGTGAACTGATGCCCCACTTGTAAACTGGGATAATTGTTAGCGGCACGTGCATAATAGGACTGTGATTCCCACTGTTCCATGCACAGCGTTGCCTGTGCTTCCAGTTGATTACGCTCCTCTTGACGTCGATCATCATAGATAGAAAGCTTGGGATTGGTGGAATAGCCGCTGTTCGCTTTGGCGCTGGCACTGATTGCCGCAGCACTTTTAACGTTATAACCATTCATTTCCGCGGTACCTGGAATCATTGTGCGATGAATATGCCAGGCGCGTAGCCCATAACCCTGTTGATCACCGATCTTCGATTGATATGGCAATACCGCTAAAGGCGCGTTAATAAACGTCGAAGGGTGATCCGCCAATACCAGTACATGACGTCCCTCTTCATGGCGAAAGAAATAGAAAATCCCCGCTTGTTCCAGCTGACGTGTCACAAAGTCAAAATCTGATTCCTTGTATTGCATACAATATTCAAGCTTTGGATAACGGCTTTTTAACGCCAGTTCAACGTCGTTAAACCCACGTTTACGGAAGATATCACATACCATATCCGGCACGCTGATGCGCTGATAGACGCGCAAATTATGGGTTAATGTCAGCATTTTTAGCCAGGGTTCAATACGTGCCTGATAACAAAACTGGCCGTCGCTAGAACCTTGTTGCTGCAATTCGGTCAATATGCCATGCACAATGCGATGATTCGGCGCTTCACCAAGACGGAATGCCAAAGGCTTGCCGATATGAGACTCCAGCTTATCCCAGTCTGCGTTGGAATAGAGCTGAGCAGAAAATGAATAAGGCCGCGACAGGCGCTCTTCACCCTCTATTTTGTTCAATGCCACAATATCTGACAGGCTACCGATAACCTGTAAAAAACGATTCTTTTGCCCTAACAGCATCTTTTTATTACCTGCGTTTTTTGTTTAACTTGCGTAAGGACCGGTACATTCAGCCAAATAGATACGCTGAATATTGTTCTCGCCGGTATTGCCCAAACAACCATCCCACCCCAATTGGCGGCTGCCATTTAGTACATTGCCTTGCCCACTATGCTGTACCAATAATTCCAGTGAAAAGGAGAGCATCGGTCCGGCAAATTGCCACACCCATTGTGTCAGTCTGCGATATTGTTCATTTCCCGGCATAAAGGCGGTGCGCTGCCGAGCGGCAAACGGTCCTAATTGAACATGAAATCCTGATTGAATATCCCAATAAACATGTCCCAACATCGGGTTATCGCCTAACAAACTGCGACCTAAACAGCAACAGTGAGCCTGTTCAGCATATTGCCAGCGCCCTTTAAAAGGCTGGATGTTGACCGCCATCCCAAATTCTCGCTGTAACAGGTGTTGTAAATTCACCATTGAGCGGACCGGTGTTGCTAATAATCCGACACAGGCGGGATGAGAACGTTGTGTGGTGTCCGCCATTAACTGGCCGGCAACCGCTGAAATGACCGCCGGTAAAGCTCGATAGTTTTGCAACTCCGCATGGGTTTGTAACTCTGTATTGATATACAACCGGTATTTCTGCCATGCCTGAAAACGCAGGCTAAGCAGGCGATGAGTAAAGATATCAATAAATGCTTGAGCTGATTCGTCGCCATAGCGGTAACGTCTGTCAATCAGCCATTCGGTATAGCGCAACGGTAATGCGCCAAGGGTTCCTAATAGGCCAAAGTGATGTACCGCCATGCGATATTGCTCGTACCCCTCTTGCGGTGGCAATAGAGACTCGACTTCCCTTTCCGGCGCATCCAATGTGAGTACAGAGCTAAATTGCACCACATCATCAGGGGTGATTGCTGTTTCTTCTAGTTGGCGACAACGTTTAAGCAGACGACGTACATTTTGATAAAAACGGCCGCCAGCTAAACGTATCTTATTTTCTAAAGCCATGTCAGTCTCCCACTGCGACGCGGCCAACGACGAGAACTGTTATTAACCGTCTCTAGCTGCGTTACGGTCTGCGTGAAGCTGTTAATCGGCGCGTACATGGCGATAAAACGTTCTAACAGGCTGCAAAACAGATAAAAATCCACAAATTCCCCCGCTTGTGCTTGAAATGTCAATGTCACTTCCAGCCCACGCGCCAAGGAATAGGGATCGGTGGGATTAAGGCGTGCACTCACCGGCGCGATAGCAACCTGCTGTAATTGTGCAATCAACCGCGATATGGCCGGATCACCAAGCAAATTGTAGAGTTCTAGCGTCTCTTTTAAGCACTGAACACCCTGCGGACCACTCAGTAGCATTTGGTTCAAATTGAGTTGCGATACCAACCGCCAGTTCAAGGCACTATTGGGTTGTGGACGCACCGGCAAGCGAGGACGGATCAGTCCCAGAATTTTTACGCCCGGAAGTGCGCTTTCTGATTCGAAATCCCCATCAGGATGACCGTTGTTCAACTGCCGCGGTATATCACGGTTAGTACAAGTCAGACTCAAAATCACCACATCGGTTTCAGGTTTCAGATGTTCGCCGCTGCTATCAGAAAAACCGATGAACATATTCATCCCCAGATCGTTATGCCTGAGTGAGGGGCGCGGAGTTGCCTGCCAAAATAACGGGAACTGTTCATCAGACTGTGTATGTTCAATACCAAATAATGACGGTACTGGTTTGGAACTTAATTGTTCCTGCTGACGGCTGACAATCTCGACCTGATCGATGGTATAGATTTCCATACTTTGTGGACGACGAGCATCCGGTTGAACCAGATATTCGTGTTCTGTTTCCAGTGGAATAATCGGTTCCGCCTGATGAGGAAACAGGTTAATTATCGGCACACAATTCAGTCGGAAAGTTTCGTTGCTGACTTTATCACTCATACGTTCAATTCGACGCGATGCGACACAATCTTTAAGCCGAAAACGGTATTGCAGCTCACCTAATGAACTGGTAATTAAGCCGGCATCCGGTAGCGGAATATCCAGGAATAAGAATTTTTCCGGGAAACTAAAATAATCACGAAACAAGTGATGAACCGGATTTATCAATGAATCATCGGCGCATAAGTTATCTTGTGGATCGAAGCCCACCACCTGAACATCTCGGCTATTCAGGTTGAATGTACGCTCACCTAACCGACATTCCAGCTGCTTAACTTGCGCCGACAACAATTCATACAAACAATGGGTTAACACCGGTGCGCCATGTAAGTACAACCGGATATGTTGCGCCTGAAAGCTGGCGCCCGGCCACAGGGTAAAATTTAGCGTTAAGATAAAGTCCCGATCGTAAGGGTCTGGTATCAATGCTGCGTGAGTTAAATCCAATGGCAACATCTCGAGCGGGTATACCGTGCGGAAACGACAGGTCACATCACCTACCGGTTGAGAAATCAATGGAGTATGCCGCGCCACCGTCATCATTCCGGTCACGCCGGATGCTAATGGGTCTTGTTGGAACTGCACCAACGATACCGAGGGTACTTGACGTAAAAATTGTGGCGCCAGTACTTCCAACATAGCGTTACTCAGCTCCGGCATATCTTCATCAATCCGCTGATGGATTTTTGCTGTCAGAAATGCAAAAGATTCCACCAGACGTTCTACATGCGGATCTTCTGAAACACCTTCCGCAAACCCAAGACGTTTAGCAATTTTGGGAAAACGCTGAGAGAAAGCAGCGCCATATTGTCTTAAATAACTTAATTCCCGGTTGTAATAAGTCAGTATTTTTTGTGGTAATAACATCATGTTGTTATTTATCCCATGAAATTGAATAGGTATACGCGGTACTGTTCCATGAGATAGAAAACACCACTTGTTCGTTGAAGAAAATTCCACTCACCCAGAAAGTTATATTTTCTGGCGTGTTTTTTTGTAATGTAATAACGACATTTTTCAAGCGCGGTTCGAACCAAGAAATAGCCTGGTAAATATTATTACTCAGTGCATCAATACGTTCATCATCGGAAATATCTACATTAATGACATCGGAAACGCCATAATTTAAAACTGATTTCGGTAACTCACCAAATAAGGGGGAAATTTCAGAAATCGGTCTTGATGAAAATAACATATTCAAATCAGAAATTAGACTTTGTACAACTTCCTGACGTGACCAAACCAATGTGACACCCCGTTTTTCATCTTGTGGATAATCATCTTTTAAGAGATGGAGAAGTGAAGGTCGAATCATCATATTTTTCCGGTTATAAACTGCCGGCCAAAGGCCGGCAGTAAACGATAATTGTTACTGTTTTTTGTTCTCGATAAGATCCCAACCTTCCGGCCCCACCTTCTTTCCTACCGTTCCATCTTCTTTGAGTGGCGTAAATGTCCACTTAATTTTGGAATAGGCGATAGAAATCTGTTCTTGTGGGAATTCACCACCACGTGAACATGTTTCATGAATGTCAGAGATAATACATTCGTCCATTTCTACTTCTGCATAAGGATGCATTTCGCCTTTGAAAAGCGTGCAAATTTCCAATTTCACTTTCTTAATTGCGGTACCTTGCGCCACAGCGGACAGCAAACCAATTGAACTGGAATCCAGCACTTTCACACAGTCAATGGTACGGAAATCCGATGCACCAACGGTAATTTTACGTTTACCGCTGTCTGCGATACGTGCATGGTTGAACGCGCCAAAATTGACATGACTCAGCTCAATCCACTCTTTATGTTTGCTGTCGGTACTCTCACCTGTAATACCATCAATTTGTAAAAAAATTGAAGAACTCATAATTAACTACTCCAGTTAGTTGTAATAAATAGGATAAATATTAATAAATAGAAAAATCAGGCAACCGATGACGGCGGTAAATCAGCAACCAACCGTAAAGACATACTTAATCCTTCTAATTGGAAATGCGGCCTTAAATAGGCTACAGCCCGATATGTTCCCGGTGAGCCGGGGACTTCAACGACATCAACTCTTGCCTCACGTAATGGGTGACTCGCTTTAATTTCTGCGCCAACGGTATCAGAGCCAACAATATATTGGTTGATCCAATTTTGCAGATAAGATTGACATTCTCCGCGAGACATAAAACTGCCCACTTTGTCACGTACAATCATTTTCAGATAATGGGCGAAACGAGATGTTGTCATGATATATTGCAATTGGGTTGATAATTTTGCGTTAGCGTTTGCCAGGTCAGAATTATATTTCCTTGGTTTATTCGGTGACTGTACCGAGAAAAATGCGGCGTAGTCAGTCCCTTTATAATAAACCAGAGGAATGAACCCTAATTCTGCTAACTCTTTTTCACGGCGATCAGAAATAGCCACCTCAGTCGGGCATTGCAGCACATTTTCACCGGACACAGAGACATAATGATACGCAGGCAATGCTTCGACCAATCCTCCCCCTTCTACACCACGGATCGCCGCACACCAACCATACTGTTCAAATGCCGACACCATACGACCTGCCAGTGCATAGGCGGCGTTAATCCACAGATAACTGCTGCTATCCCCTTCCTTCACCTGCTCTTCGAAGCAGAATTGCTCAACCGGGATGGTTTTTGCTCCATAAGGCAAACGACCAATCACTCGTGGTAAAGTCAAGCCGACATAACGGGAGTCATCAGATTCCCGGAAGCGTTTCCAACGCAGGTAATCGGATGTTGCAAGCAGTTTGGATAAATCACGTGGACGTGGTAGTTCACCAAAATCATTCAGCCCCAACATGCCCGCGTTGACTGAACTGATAAACGGCGCATGGGCTGCGGCGGCCACATGAGAAATCTGTTCTAGCAAATAGAGATCTTCCGGGCTGTTATCAAAGTCAAAATCACCGACAAATGCTGAATAAGGTTCACCACCAAAGGTACCGTATTCATATTCATACACATTTTTAAACAGCATTGACTGATCGAAATCCGATGCCGATTTAAAATCTTTAATTAAATCGGTTTTCGTCGCGTTCAACATGCGGATTTGGGTATTATCCGTTTCGCTTTGGTCAAGTAATCCTTTAAGTCCCACCCAAGAGGATTCCAAACGCTGAAATTTCGGGTGGTGTAATACCAGACTCAGTTGAGCGGACATCAGCGCATCAATCGCTGCGATACGTTCGTCAATGCTGTTTACCAAATCGCCGGAAACCACCAGTGAACCGGAGGTGACTTCGGCCAAAAACTGGTCGAGCTGGCTTTTTACCCGATCACGATCTGCTTCTCGACGAATGGCTTGCGTGTTATCAATAATCTGATCAAGAAAATCACCATTTGTTTCCGTCGTTTTCAATTCTTGTTGTTCAACAACGCTCTGTTCCATACTGCCCTCACTGTGCATTGTTATTTTCCGGGATATTGCTATTTTCCGGGGTGACGTCATCTGCTTCTTCATTTACCTGCGGTAATTTATCCGCATGTTCAGCTAGAATTTCCGCCAGACGGTCACGCAATTTTTCATTGCTCAATGCACGGCCTTTCAAATCGCTGAGTTTGCTGCGTACCTCTAATAAATGACGAAGCGGTTCTATCTGTTTCGCCAAATTCTCTGGGGTAAAGTCAGCCATTGATTTAAATTGCAAATCGACATTCATAAATCCGCTCTGACCCGGCAGCGCGCTTTCAACTTGTAATTCCAATGAAGGCGACAAACCTTCCATCACCGCATTAAAATTATCTTTATCAACATGCATGAAACGACGTTCACGCATCGGAATAGATTGCTCAGCGAATTGCCCAATAACACCAATAACTAAAGGCAATTCTTTTTTCTCGACCGCGCCACCTAATTCAACATCATAAGTAATCTGAACTCGGGGCGGTCTGACTTTATCAAGCTTACGTTGAGTATTCATGGCACCTTTTACCTTTATATATGACAGGAAGTGCAAACTTATATTAAACCGCACCAAACCTGATTAAATAGCCGAATAAGATGAGAAATAGATGAAGAGATCAATTAACGCTATTGATAGCAAGCTAATATGCTGTGACACATTTAATGATATTCAAAACCCACCGTATTTCGGCGTGGAATAAATTCTCACGGATATTAACTTAATGCAATAGTATCAGGGTGAAATATAATATCTGTAATTTCACATTATTTTGTAATTGATTGTATTTGCTGTGAAAAATAGATAAAGCACATTGTGGTGAAAATGTATTTTCATACTTGTCTTATTTTTCATATCGTTGTTTTTAATAATCGAAATCTGACGAGTCAGAAAAATATAAATATAGATGGAATTAGAGTTTGATTTAATCTGTGGTTAACTTTTTTATGGAAATAAAATACTTTTTGAGTTTTTATTGCATCAAAGCGCTGATTAAGAAACAGCGCTTTATTAATATTTGATTTTGTGTCTTTTTAGGCTAATTAAGTTTGTCGCTAATGAAATATCAACCTGATTTATATTAACCATTAACTTTAAGCAAACTCTTTGATTTTCAGGGATTATATGAGATGGTTAACAAAACGAGGGTCTTCTTTTACTTATTCTTTTTGAAAATTTGACATCGTATGTGATGTGACATATATTTCAGAGCATGAATAGATTCGTTTTAGATACTGATGTCATCGTAGCTGCCATGCGTAGCCCAAGTGGTGCATCTGCTGCTCTGTTAGGAGCAGCCTTAGATAACAAGATTGTGTCGCTGGCCAGTGTCCCGCTATTTTTTGAGTATGAGGCAAAGTGTACTATGCCCATACATTGGACTGCGGCGGGCCTAACTCAGAAGCAGGCTCATGTTTTCGTTGATGGGCTTGCAGCATTGATTGAGCCGGTCAAGACGCATTATTTATGGCGACCAATGCTCCGTGATCCCAATGATGAAATGGTATTGGAAGCAGCGGTTAATGGCAGAGCCAATGCCATTGTAACCTTTAATTTACGCGACTATGGTACTGTACCTGGAATGTTCAATATTGAGGTTCTGACACCGGCCATTGCCATTAGGAGAGTGAGAAATGAGTGAAACATCAACCTATCCATTGCGATTACCGAAATCTCTAAGAGAGGAAGTCACCAGAGTGGCAAAGCGTGATCGTACCAGCGTTAACCAGTTTATTGCTATCGCAGTTGCGGAAAAAATTTCTGCTCTGGAAACTGAGCAATTTTTTTCAGACCGTGCCAAAGCTGCTGATATAAAAGCATTCCGGGATATTCTATTCCGGACAGGTGGAGAAGCGCCTCGCACTGATGATGAACTTGTTCATCGATAACATACTGAACTGGAAAGTTACTTTTTCAGAGCATAGGAACTGTATTCTTGTCCATCTGGTTTTCCAAAAATGATGACGATGCTCAATCCAAACTTCGAGCGTGTCTAGAAAGCAATAAAAGCTCATCTTACCTGATGAGCTTTTATTATCCGTGAAAATGATTTTGCTAGAGCCACGTGTCATGATGAACGATGATATTATTCATAACTAACCCCTACATCACTCGCATTCAGATTAATATCCTCAGTCAACGCTTTACCATTTATTTTACGGCTATTGGAGACTTTACCATCAAGATTCCCACGCAATAAGTTGAGGCATTGGGAATTTCTGCGGTGACTTTTTGTTTTAACGCTTGATTTAATTTGGCGGTAAGTTTAGCTATATCACCATCATCTAAAACATCATCGCCAGATTGTGTCGCGATAAAATTAGCTACCACAGAGGCTATTGTTGATGATTGGCGTAATGCCTTATTTAATATATGAGTAGAGATATTTTCTGGTGGAAATCCTTCCTGTAAACTCTTATCTGTTTCATATTTTTCTTGACTTACCACATTAGCATTATTACTAATCACTCCCTTGCCGTCGCGATCCATCTTGAAATCCATAGGGTATAGGTGTCCGCCTGTTTAACCAATATGTTGTGGGGCGCCGCCAGGTATACACGCAGGTATGATTGCTGGCGGACGTGCAGATGATGGCGTAGTCCCGTTGTCGATCTGTATTGTCGCTTTACTCTCGCTTACCGGCAATTTGATACTTTTGGTTGCCGCGGCCGTATTACCATATTCGTCTTTAGAAATAACAACCACGAAAAGTGCTTCTGCGGCTAATGCTGTGATGTTGTAGTATTTTTTGGTGTCAACTTTCGCCTGCCAGTTAATCAAATCGCCATCAAATGGTATCTTTATCCCATTAACATAAACACGCGTTGTTGCAATTTTACTTGTGTCCTTCGCCGTACCAGAAATTGTAAGCGTAGTACCGGCAAGAGATGCATTCAATACTAACATCGGGGGCAGTTTATCTGTACGTTGCACCGGTGGTACTGTTTTCCCGTCTGAGTAGTACAGTATTTCGTCGGCCAATGGGGAAACCCGGGTTGCTAGGGTTCTGTTATTGGTAGCGAATTCATAAGCGTATGCATACCGAAGCAGATCGTTGTCGCTGTAAGCTGGGCCAATGAATGTTAAGTTAACAGGAATACCCGTGTCCTTCATGGTCCCCATGCTCACTGAAACACTCGGGATGCCCAAGTGACGGAGAACATAGTTGGTGTTCGAGTAAAGGTTACCGTTCTGCAATGCTTCTTCGTACGAGACATCATTGACATCTGCGTTAGCCTTACCGATGTTGCCGTTTGCGGGAAAAACAATGAGATCAAGTTTCTCCACCTTCATCCAGTTCTCAAGGTCTATCTTTCGCGTTTCTTCGAGGCCGCGGAGCATAGCCGCAAAACCCGGTAGTTTCTCGATGGGCTGGACTCCAGCTTTGATTGTGTCGATGAGCAATTTATAATCTGAATCTCGATTAAATCCGCGACACGCATCGACGGATGCTGGCGGGGTCGGAAATACTGTCGCCGGGTCAATCTTAGTCCAAGAAGGGAAATTCGGGTCTCCTACGCTCTTGAGGAACTCTTCGGCCGCATAGGAATTTATGTAGTTAAACTCCAATTCCACCCAGTTGAGCGGAATAAGTCCGCGCTCTTCCATTGTTCTGGTACCTACACGGTCTCCCTCATAATTATTCTGGAGTGGGAAATCGATTTCAATCACCTCAGCGCCAAGCGTACGAAGGTCGGCAGCAGCCTTATCCCAAAGTTCAATGATAGACGGCCTGACGCGAACGGGATCACTGCCGCCAAAATCTTTGCCAATGTACATCTTTGGAACACCAACTCTTCGTCCTTTCAGCGAATTTGGGTCCCTGAGTTCAAGATAGGTTTTAGGGCGTACTGAAGTCACGGCAGGGAGTTTGACAACTTTCTGATGACGCCAGAGGTCTCCTTCTGTGATTGGATCATCAACCACTACCACATCCAGGACTCGAAGCATATCCTCAACAGTACGTGTATGCGGGACAACCACATCACGTATAGGGTACAGAGGCCAATTGCCTCGGGTTGAGATCAATCCACGTGAAGGAGTATAGGCCGCCAGAGCATTATTAGAAGCAGGTGAACGGCCAGACGATATGGTTTCCTCCCCCATCCCGAAAGCCGCGAAATTTGCGGCCGTCGCAGTAGCCGAACCGTTCGATGAACCGGAAGACCATGCGGCCGTGAGATAGTCGGCGTTGTAGGGACTTTCCGAACGACCATAAACACCTCGCTGCATGCCGCCGACTGCCATCGGAGGCATGTTGGTCTTTCCGATGAGAACCCCACCAGACTCCCGAATCTTTTTAACCGTGAAAGCATCATCTTTTGCCATCAGCTTTTTGAAGGCGGGCGAACCCGCAGCTACGGTGAGACCAGCAACCATATAGCTATCCTTAACAGTGTAAGGGATTCCGTGAAGAGGCCCGAGTATTATGCCTTCAGACCGCAGACGGTCTGTCTCCGCAGCCTCCTCAAGCGCTCTTGGATTTAAGACAGGAATGGAGTTCAGTTTTATGCCATTGAGATCGTAGGCATATACTCGGTTCAGGTACATTGTCGTCAATTCGACACTCGACAACGCACCAGCCTCCATCGCTTGCTGCATCTGTTTGATGGTTGCTTCTTGCAACGAAAAAATCCGTGTGTTGGATGCATCAGTCGTTGGCATAAATACCGCGCTCATGAATAATGAGCCCATCACTACTAGCACGCTGTTGGGTATGTTCCCGGTGAACTTCCTTAACCAGAACAACCATGCATTACATGTAATAGATCGACCTGACCGAACGGCAGTTATGCTTTCTAAGTCCATAATTAATCTCCAATAATGGGTGAACTGAATGTGGTTAAATTAGAACTTAAATATGAAGATAGATAAGTCATTACGCCATTCGGAAAAGCAAACTTGATAAAATTGGGGATTATTCCATTAGATCCCTAATACAGCGTTTTTGAATCTAAGATATTTTCTTGTGTCATTATTATTCCGCCTTTACGATGTAGTTAAATGCGATATTGCGTGGTCGTGTTTCTGTTGCTGCACGTGCGACAAGTGATGAATCGAAATTGACCACTCTTCCGTAGTCCCCCCCATCAAGTGTATTGCCTCTATGTGTACTATCGCCAAGTGAAAATGCTCCAGCGGCGTTAATAACAACAGCTCTGATCGTTGTAAATGTTCCCGTAATTTTTTGAATGGCATCCTCTTGAGATGTTAAAATTACACGCTTAGCATCCACACCGCGCCCATCATCCCAACCGCGAATAAATTCGCCTCTTAAATCGGGTAATCTGCCATCAGGATAAGCTTCTGCTAACTTTGGATACTGTAATTTATTAAAAGCGGAACCATTACAAGTGAAATAGCCGATAGGTGGATGGGGCAACGGCCAGGGAATAGGAGCACCAACAGGAATTTCATTAGTTGTTTTAATCAGTCTATCTACCTCTGCGCGTGTATATACTTCTGATCGGGTGTATACCTCTGTTCGAGTATATGCCCCTACATCACTTGCATTCAGATTAATATCCTCAGTCAATGTTTTACCATTTATTTTCCGGCTATTGGAGACTTTACCATCAATATTCCCACGCAATGAGTTGATGATTTCCTGCACTAGCTTTTGTGTCACTGCCAATGTGTCATTATTGCCAATTTCATTGGTCAGTTGAACAACGCCTTTTTGTGTTAATGAGGCATTGGGAATTTCTGCTGTGACTTTTTGTTTTAACGCTTGATTTAATTTGGCGGTGAGTTTAGCTATATCACCATCATCCAGAACATCATCATCAGATTGTGTCGCAATAAAGTTAGCGATAACAGCGGCTATTGTTGATGATTGGCGTAATGCCTTATTCAATACGTGAGTAGATATATTGTCTGGTGGAAATCCCACTTGTAAGCTTTGATTTTCCTCATATTTTTCTTGACTCACTACATTAGCATTATTACTAATAGAAAAAGCTTTAAAATCATTTTTATTGCTCATATTCCCCTCTTGAATAAAATAATTTTATTACGTAATTAATATGTTATATTATCGTATAGATAACTCTATCTATTGACGACAATCATAGTCTAGTTCAAGAAAATAATAATGGGTTGTTTTTATAGCTTACAGGGTTAATTATTTTTGTATAAGTGGATAATAAATTGATTAATAAGTGGTGAATTATTCCCTTTATATTTTATTGAAAATTAATCTATAAAATATGAAAATGTTCTTATTTGATTTGATTTTTAATAAATACATTAATATCCATGTTTATTTTCTACTTAATATAAACATGCATATTTAAATATTTCATCATCCTTAAACCCAGGGATTTAATATTGGTACACCGGTCAATTCAAAATCAATCACATTTCGTGTGATGACAGTCATACCATGAACCAGCGCGGTGGCGGCGATTAGTGCATCACGCTCTGAGCATGGATCAGGGACATGCAACCGGGCACACCGCTGAGCTACAGCCGTATCTACTGGCAAGATCCGACCAGTAAATTCCGGTATTACATGGTGGTTGAACCATGAGCGCAATAATGCCCCTTGGGTTATGTCTCGTCGTTCAATCTGTAAGATGCCGGTTTCCAGCTCCATAATAGTAATGGCTGACAGGAAAAGCTTCGTTGCATCAACACTTTCAGTCCATGCAGCCACACCGGCATTAGCTTTACCCGTTCGAACTTTCCGAAGTTCGGAGACAATATTAGTATCAAGAATATACATCATGAGAAATTGGCTGGACGGCTATTGATAACGACACGTGGTGGATTGAATTCAATATCTTCAACACCGGGCATTGCTAAAGCATCAGCGATGTTTCTACTTTGCTTGGTGATTCGTTGGTATTCCTCAATGGTTAGCAGGACATGTGCCGGTTTGCCACGATCTGTGATGAACACTGGACCGCTTTTAGCTGCTTTTTTTGCCCCGCTGACATCCTGATTGAGCTGCCGACTCGATAAGGTTGTGATTGACATGGTGCACCTCGATATAATAGCTAATTTATGTAGGTACGTTACTACATATTGCTAAGGGGTGCAAATTTTAGTCATTCACCCTCTTAGCATCCCAGGAAAAATTAGGTTAAATGCGCCATCACCAACCGCGTAGCCGAAGCAAGTACATCGTTGTGTGATTCGGTATCTTGTTGAGGTTGCATCAATCAAGTGAAAAACGAAGGTTTTCTTTACTTGGTAGCAAGGCGGAGATTTCATGATAGAGTATTAAAAGGTATTACCTTTTAATATTTAGGTGGAAAAAAATGGCAACCTATGTAGAGCGTGAAGAAAAACGTGAATCTTTCAAACAGGATGCATTGCGTGCCTGGGAAGAGTATCAAGAGAATGGACTACACCTAACGCTTGAAGAAGCGGATGATTGGTTAGCTAAGCTCGAAGCAGGAGAAGATGCGGAGTTACCTGAATGCCACGTTTGATTTGGTCTCCGTTTACCCTTGCTGATATACAGCGGCTCTATGGTTTTCTTGCCAAAAAAGACAAAGACACTGCTCGTAGAGCCATTAAAACAATACGTGCTGGCGTGAAAATGCTGGCACGTCAACCTGAAGCAGGACGCCCTGTTGACGAGATGGATCCGGCATTCCGGGAGTGGCTTATTGATTTTGGAAGTAGCGGCTATATCGCCATGTACCGGATTGAGGGTGAAACAGCCACAATTTTTGCTGTACGACATCAAAAAGAGGCTGGATATTAAAATAATGATCACCACTACCGGTTTTATCACCCACTACTCGATAAGGTTGTGATTGACATGGTGTACTCCGGTATTATGCAGGCACGTTACTACATAATGCTAAGGGGTGTAAACTTTAGTCATTCACCCTCTTAGCATCCCAGGAAAAATTAGGTTAAATGCGCCATCACCAACCGCGTAGCCGCAGCAAGTACATCACGGCGTGATTCGGCATCTTGCTGAGGTTGGGTAAAGTAAACTGCCAGAACCACAGGCGCCCCCTTTGGCGGCCAAAGTACCGCGACATCGTTAGTGGTGCCATAATCACCACCTCCGGTTTTATCACCCACTACCCAGTCGGCTGGGGTACCAGCGCGAATACTGGCATTTCCGGTGGTATTTCCTTTAAGCCAGACGATTAACTGTTCACGTTGTGATGCTCCAAGTACCTCTCCAAGCACGATTTGCTTCACGCTGGCCGCCATTGCCGCGGGTGTTGTGGTATCTCTGAGGTCACCGGGAATGGCGCTGTTCAAATCAGGTTCCCTGCGATCGAGTCGAAATGCAGGATCACCTATACCTTGAGTGAAGCGATTTACTGCCTCTAATCCCCCCAATTCTTTAATCAATAGATTTGCTGCGGTGTTATCGCTGTATTGCACTGTTGCCGCACATAATTGTGCAACGCTCATCCCTTGATTTAAATTCTTGTGCGTAATAGGAGCATAAGAGAGTAAGTCAGACTCACGATAATGAATATGTTTCGCTAATAATTCTGGCTGGGACATGCTTTTGTGCAACACCGCCGCAGCAAGTATCAGCTTGAAAGTGCTACAAAAAGGAAAACGTTCATCCCCTCGGTATTGAATTTCCTGACCGTTGGCAGTATTAATCAGCATCACACCTAAACGACCTTTTGTACTATTTTCCAGTTCGGCAAGTTGTTTATGCAGGGATGAGGGAGTGGCGCTAGACCATGCTGGAAAAGCAAAGTTGATCAATGGAAATGTGATACCGGCTAATAATAACGAACGCCGCAACGGAGAGTGTTTCATATTTGGATCCCGTAATATGGATAATAAAAAAACGCATTATAGAGAGAAAAAAGTAATGTCGCACTATTTTTAATAATATTTTATTATGGGGGTTTTTATCATGATAAGCATTGTGTTTAATCTGAGATATAATGTGAAATAATATTTCATTTAATGCTGTGGTAATTGTAATTAGAAGATTTAGAATTATTTTTGTTATTTTTAATTCATTTTATACCCTGTGTAAAAAATTAAATCCAATAACTTATTATAAATGATCCACATTACTTATGGCTGTGATTTTACGCTAATGAAATGGTGATATTTTATTGATTTTTAAGTGTTTTTAATTTAATTGTTGTATGGATATAAAATTAAAAATTTATCGAATAAAACTAATTTAAAATAGTAAGTATTAAAAATATAAATACAGATTTATCATTGCAATTTAATAAATATAACTATTAACATAATACAATTATAATCTTATTTTAAAGTTTGTTTTTAAATAAAAAATCAATGTATTGTATTTGTGAATTGATTATTAAAAAAATTATATTGAAAGAGTAATAACAACTATTCTAATCAATAAGAAATGAATGTCAGTATTATGCATTAATTTGAATGGGTTTTAATTTTATTTTTCTAACCAATTAAGTGAGTCAGCGATAAATTTTTTCATTTAATTTAAATATCCATATTTATTTTATATGTATTAAATGGAATTAACCGATCTCCCTTTATAATATTGTGAACTATAACTATCTATTAATTTAGTTACTTTTAAAAACTATCAACAATGATATAGATATATTTAGTATGTTTATTCTCACCCGCGAGATCGTTTAGCATATAAACTTAATTTATTCAATTAAAGATTTGTAAAAATATTAAATTTTCATTATGGCTCACTAATTTATAAATTTTTAGACAATTACTCTTTAAATGATCTACATCAATCTATACTTACCTAGCTGGTTAATATTTTTAGAACACTTTTTTAACCTTATTTTAACTTAACAAGGATATGCATCATGGGTGTTTTTCAGTACAAAGACTTTGATAGCGCTACTTCCAAAGAGTTGTTTTCCGACGCAAAAACTATCTCCGGATATGCTTATCATAATCTGGGTAGCGGATTTGCTGAGGGGTATTACAATTATGGTTTTGGTTTAGGGATGCCATTAACGTTGCTGACCGCAATTCTCGGCAGCACGACATCGCAGGGCATCACGCCTAAATTGCCTTGGAATCCAGACGCGGAAAAACAGGCACAAGATAAACTCAATGAATCAGGATGGTTTACTATCAGTGCTGATGAGTTAGGCTATCAGGGTAGAACTGATGCCCGCGGTACTTTTTTTGGCGAAAAAGCAAGTCATTCCACTGCTCAGGCAGAGGTAATGGGAAAATATGATGCTGATGGTAATTTGATTTCTATTGGCATTGCGTTTCGCGGTACGAGTGGTCCTCGAGAGTCAGTTATTACCGATACACTGGGCGACATTATGAATAATGTGCTGGTGGCTTTAGGTAAGAAAGACTATTCGAATGACTATGCGCCAAACGCTTTTGGCCGGCTGCTGGACCATGTAGCCAATTATGCCAAAGCTCACGGTTTGACGGGCAATGACGTTGTGGTCAGCGGCCATAGTTTGGGTGGGTTAGCTGTGAATAGTATGGCGGAGTCTAGCGATACGAAATGGGGGGGATTCTACTCCCAGTCGAACTATATCACTTTCGCTTCGCCATCACAGTATGAGAAAGGTAACAAGGTGCTGAATGTAGGATATGAAAATGATCCTGTATTCCGCGTGCTCAACGGCACCAGTGTTGATGCGAACTCTGCGGGCGTTCACGATGTACCAAGAGATTCGGCTACAAATAATATTGTTAATTTTAACGATCACTATGCATCAGACTGGTGGAATGTACTGCCCTTCTCTATTGCTAATCTGTCAACTTGGGTTTCGCATGTGACGCCATTTTACCAGAGCGGCATGCAACGTATTATGGATTCAACGTTCTACGACCTAACACATAAAGATTCGACTATTGTTGTCAGCAACCTTTCCAATGTCACCCGTGAAAATACTTGGGTACAGGATTTAAACCGGAATGCTGAAAAACACACTGGCAGTACTTTTATTATTGGTACCGACGGCAACGACCTGATTAAAGGTGGTAAAGGAAACGATTATCTGGAAGGACGCGATGGCAATGATATATTCCGCGATGACGGCGGATTTAACATGATTGCCGGGGGGAAAGGCCATAATACTTTTGACTTACAGAAGTCACTAAAAAATGCAGAAATAGCCTATGACCAGGCAGGTACATTGTATGTGCGTGATGCACAAGGTGGTATCACAGTTGCTACTGATATTTCCACTATAAGAAGTAAAGAAAGTACCTGGCTGTTTTTGACTAAACAGGTGGATTCTCAAGTCAGGGCCGATGGTTTGTATTCCAACAGCGGATTGAAGACGAAATACGCCAATTCAGTAACAGGCAATGATGGGAATGATACACTGACGTCTAAAACTTCCGGTAGTTGGCTGTTTGGTCTGGATGGTGATGATACGTTGATCGGCTTCGGCAATAATAATGTTTTTGTCGGTGGTGAAGGTAACGATGTCATGAAAAGTCAGGGTAATAACAATACCTTCTTGTTCAACGGTGATTTTGGGCAAGATATCATCTATGGCTACAATAAGACTGATAAACTCGTGTTTTTGGGTACCGAAGGCAGTAGTGATAAAAGTAATTATCTGGATCATGTCTCTATGGTGGACAATGATCTGGTATTTACCTTCGGCCAAAACTCAGTCACTTTGGTTGGCGTCAGCATGGACAGTTTGTTGGTGGATAATATAATACTGGCGTAACATATAAATTATGCGATATCCCTACCTGTAAAGTGGCCATGTTAAAATGGCCATCTTGGTTTAGGAGTCAATTGAATAGCTAATTCCCGGCTACGATATTTTCTGTTAATAAGGTGTGACCAACGGCATATTTCGCCTGCCATGCTTTAGGATTGATCAAATAATGTTGCCGGAAGCGTTTAGAAAAGTGACTTGGGCTGGAATAACCTACTGCGGTAGAAACATCAATGACACTCATTCCTTTTTTTAGTAAATCTTCTGCGGTTGTCATACGGACATTCTCCAGATATTGATGGAAAGTACGAAAAACAACCGCACGAAATCCCTCTTTTAATTTCCGTTCATTCAAGCCAACTGCTCTTGATAATGATTTTATCGTCCAAGGGGAATGATAATCACTGTTAATTATTTTTATTGCATTATAAACAGCACGGCGTTGCGACCCGCTGATCACATTATACTGGCAGTCATAAACCTGAGATGCTACACAAGCGAGTATCTCTAACGCTTTTGCTTTTAAATAAACCTTTCTTACATTGCCACTTAATTGGCACTCTTCTATTTGATTCACTATCTGCATAAATGGTGGGTAAATGGGACATGCCATCATCAATGCATCACTGTAGCTGGCGTTCTTCTCAAAACCTGCCGCTAATTGGGTGAAAGGGGGTAATTCCTGAGCTTCAATTTCGTTCAATGAGAAACGAATATCGAGAATATGCCATGAGCCGCAACCAAAGAAGTTCATGCCACGCGTCATTTTAGGTGAATGGAAAAATATCATCATTCCCGAACTGATATCTAAAACATCACCATTTTCAATCGCCATTTTCCCTCTCCCGTTTAAAATAAACGCAATTGATACCGTTGGCGGCCCTTCACAATATTCTGTGACATCCTTGTCGAGCTCAAAGCGAATTCGGTTTATATGAATTCCGTCAGATAATTCCTCAATCAATAAGGGAGTATTTGTATTATTTTTCTCCGCATGCGAATGCATGCAATTGCAATGGTCAGCCGTGAAAACTCCTAATTTCTTGCTATAGATCGTCTTCATGAGATCCCCTGTAAAATTAGCATCGGATACCGGTTAAAAAGTGTTTTCTCACTTAAAACAGTGCGTTTTGCATATTAAAGACATTATATTTTTATTTTATATATATATGCATATTGTGAATGTCACTCACTTTATCATTAATGATAATCATTATCAATAGTGCGTAATGCGCTACTTTTGTCCCTATTCCGTTAGCCCTGATGGAATATTATCGATAGTCTCCCGTTATGTTTTTTGTTTTACCATGTTTAATTTTTGTAAAACATGATCTTAAACAGTGCATAACGAGTTATTTATATGAAAAAAAAATACGCTAAGGCGTCTGTTTTATGTTGTTTAATTTCGCCTGTTGTATGGGCAGAACATTCGCCTGGCGCGACAGAGGATTCTTTGATTGTAACGGCTAATAAACGAGAAGAAGCGTTAAATAAAGTGGATGGTAGCGTTCTGGTTAGAACGGGTGAAGAACTTGTTCAGGCCGGTATCACTCAAGTGCAAGATCTTGAGCGTGCTTTTCCCGGCTTACAAATTCGTTCACGGGGGAACCGAACTTATTCAGCAACAACCATTCGAGGTATTAGTTCGCCAGATTTCTATTCTCCTTCTGTTCGAATTTATGTCGATGGCGTTCCTCAGGATCACCAGTTCTTAACACAAGAATTAATCAACGTGGAGCGTGTGGAATTATTACGCGGTCCGCAAGGGACTTTATATGGCGGAAATGCGCAAGCGGGTGTTATCAATATCGTCACCCGTTCGCCGCAAGAAGGCCCCTGGCTAAACCTTTCTGGTAATTACTCTAAGCTGAAACAAGGCGGTTCTTTCAGCGGATCAACTCCGCTTATTGAAGATATCCTTTATGGCAGTACCAGCTTGCGTTGGGTAAAAGAGCCTGGACAAATTGATGCGCCTAATAGCGGTAATAAAAATGTTGATTCCAGCAAAACTTGGCTCGGTCGAGGGCAACTGACATTTGCGCCGGAAGATTCCTCGTTCAGTGCTGAACTTAGCTTCGCTCATGAAGATCTCGATTCCCATGAAGAACTCTATTTGAATGACGAACAATTCCGTCGGAAAGAATATGATGGCCCTATCCCGGATTTAACCCGGCGAGTTAACAGTTATGCATTCAAGGCTGAATATGATTTTGGCGACAGTGTATTAACCAGCGTGACTTCTTATCAGGATCGCGATATTTACCGTGATTTCATCGGGGGTAAATGGAAAGAGAAACACCATGCCGCCACGCAAGAGCTGCGTTTGAACTCCAATTTCTCAAATGGGATTACCAGCGTTCTCGGCGGCTGGTTTTCAGATGAAAAGAATAAACATCATACCAGTGGTTATCCCGGTTACTATGGCGATGCGGCTAACACAATAAAAGCAAAATCGCTGGCACTGTTTGGTGAAGTGAAATTGCCCTTTGCTTCTCAGTGGGATTTGACCTTGGGCGGTCGTTTGTCTCATGAAAAATCGCAGATAGATTATGCAGGCCGTTCTGGCATGATGGCGCTCGAAGCTTTTGATAACCAGGTTTCCAGCAATGAGTTCACACCTAAGGCCGCATTAGGTTGGCAATTGACGCCAGATACTCGTTTCTATATCTCCGCTACTAAAGGGTACAAACCCGGTGGATTCAATAACATTGTCTCCTCCGCCAATGATAGAAAACCCTACAATACTGAAACCTCAGATAATTATGAGCTTGGTTGGCATACCTCGTTCTTTGATAACGCAGTGACATTAGACAGCGCTGTTTACTACATTCGTTCGAAAGATAAACAAATTTATGTTGGTCCGATCGGCGCGCAGTTTATACGCAATGTGGGTAAAGCAGAGAGCAAAGGCATTGAGTTGAGCAGCCAAATTAAGCCAATGAAAGGGCTGAAATTTTCTCTTGGGGGAAGTGCGGGCAAATCAAACTTCACTGATGCGACCGATACAGAGAATGGCATAAGTTATGACAATAAACGTCTGCCTTATGCGCCAGATGTCATGCTTAATGCAAGTTTTGACTACTTGATTGATCAAACGTTGTTACCTGGTAACCTCTATTTAAATGCCGGCGCCCGTTACTATTCTAAAAGCTACTTTAATGAGGCGAATACCCTTGAACAGGGGGGATACACCCTTTACGACGCTTCATTCAGTTTAGAGATGGCGCATGGGGTTAGCGTAAAACTCTATGGCGAAAATCTAGGTGATAAAAAGTATCGCGTCTCCAGTTTCACCGTGGGGCCAAATACACTCAGTATGATCAATAAAGGCTTGAATGTTGGGCTGGATGTGAGTGTCTCATTATGACGCATAATATCTCCCATCCCCGTCATATATCGTTACTACTGTTGACTTTGGCGGGGGTTTACACCCTCCAAAGTACTATCGGCATGTTAACGTTACAAAGTATGCCGGCGTTTTTACGCAGCCACGGTGTAACCCCAGATAAAATCGGCTTGCTCTACTTGCTGATGTTGCCTTGGGCGTTCAAATTCCTTTGGGCGCCTATTATAGAGCGCTATCGTAAATCTGGTTCGGGGGATACAAACCCCCGCCGTATCATGATCTGCGGTAATCTGCTAATTACATTGCTTTTTTGTTCAATGTCACTGGCAAGACCCGCCGAACATATGCCGTTGATTATTGTCGGTCTGTTTCTGATCACAATTTGCCTGACTGTGGTGGATACCACCACCGATGGTCACGCTATTGACCGGTTACCACCAAAGCACCGCCCTTGGTGTAATGTTATGCAAGTTGGCGGCGGTTATTTGGGCTCCATCATTGGCAGTGGTCTGTTTCTATACCTTGTTTCACTGTATGGTTGGCACATTGGCGCCGGAGTGTTAGCCATAGTGATTCTATTGATGTCATTGCCTGCCCTATTTTTACGGGAAACACAGGTAGAAAAAGCGCAGACGGTTTTAAAAGCCCCGGTTGCTGCTCCTTCTCTCAAAAATGCCCTCCGCCGGGCGCCGGTTAGACAAGCACTGGTTTTGATATTGTTGTGTATGATCGGTACGCGCCTTTCACTCGGTATGCTGTCGCCCTTTTTGATCGATCGCGGTGTGGATTTAACTCAACTCGGTATCATCGCGGCCAGTGGTGGTGCATTAGCTGGATTATCTGGTGTGCTGCTTGGTGGTGTCATCGTACGTAAATTCGGCGCTGTCCAGACATTACTGGCTATCATGCTGCTTGAATCTATCGTATTAGCCTGCATTTTCTGGCTTGCCAAGCAACCAGAAGCGCCGTTATCCCTGCTTTCAGCCGCATATGTCTTCATCACGTTGATCACTGCCGCCAAATTTGTTGCGCTGTATACCCAGATGATGTCGCTTGCAGCAGGTGCTCAGTCTGGTGTGGATTTTGCGTTGATGCAATCCACGGATATGGGCGTTGCAATTATCTGTTCCATGTTGGGGGGATTGATAGTGACTAAAGCAAGTTACGCTACCCTTTTCATGCTAGCACTTATTTTCACCTTCACTGCCCTGTTCTGGACATTGCGTAAATTCCATGATTTCCAAAGGGAGAATGTGCATGCATAGCCATGATTCTTCTGTTCAGAATTCACCGGAGCAACGTGCGGCTGATGCCGACGTTGTTAAAGAGTTATGGTGTATGATGCGCCCATACCGCACGCTGAGTTACGTCGCTATCGCACTTGCTATTCTTTCCGCCGGTCTGCAAATGTTACCGGCGGCAGTTGCCGGGCTTATCACCCAGTCTATCTATGATGGGCAATATGACACGCTATTGAATTATGGCGTCATGTTATTGGGATTCACGTTTGCCGCTATGTTGACCTTTAGTGGTTCAACGTTTTTTGCTCATTTGATTGCCGCTGATGTACAGGCTGATGTTCGCCGCAATATCAGCAGCAAGTTGAAGTCTGTGCCTTTGGGTTTTTTCATGCTGACTGACAGCACTGAAATAAAAAAGATGATGCTAGATGACGTCGAGCAACTTGAAGATGGTATTGCCCATATCATTCCAGAGATGTCAGCTACCTTGTTTGGGCCATTGATCGCATTAAGCGTCATGCTCGCCATTGATTGGCGGTTAGCTTTAGCGGCATTCGCGCCAACTTTGGGGGCCTGCCTGTTATTCGTCTATATCCAGATGAAGGTGCAAACGACAACTCAGCGTTTTTATGCCGCCCAAAACCGTATTGCTTCAACAATGGGTGAAGTTATTAATGCGATTCCGGTGGTTAAAACCTATTCAGGCGGCAAGGTTGCGTTGCAACGCGCTGAGGAGGCTTTCACCGCTCTGACACGGATTATTGATGTCTGGGTTGAGAAAGTACAGGTCAAATCCAGCCGGTTTTTCGTGTTATCCAGTGCTAACCTGTTGTTTGTCCTCCCTTTGGCGGTCTGGTTATTAAATCAACAAGAGATCACTTTATTCGAATTCACTTTTTTTATTCTGGCGGCAATGGCATTCGGCAATATTGCCTCATCCATGTTTGCTGTGATGACACGTTTGCAACAGCAAGAGGCGTTAATCACACGTTATCGTTGGTTAATGAATCAACCTGAGCTGGCGCCTTGTACCCAAAGTCAAACACCGAAGGATTGCAGTGTCGCTCTGCACAATGTCAGTTTCTCCTACCAGGATGAACAGGAAAATGCATTGAATAACATTTCATTTTCTATCCCGGCGGGAAGTTCATTAGCCTTAGTTGGCGCCAGTGGCTCGGGTAAATCTACTGTCGCGAGTCTTATCGCACGTCTTTGGGACCCTCAACACGGTCAGGTGACGATTGGCGGTGTTGATATTCGTAATATGGATGAACCGACGCTACGCAATAATATCTCTTTTGTTTTCCAGCGTGTGTTTCTGTTCAACGATACAGTGGCTAATAACATACGGTTAGCCCGTCCTGATGCTTCACAGGCAGAAGTTGAAGCGGTTGCTATCGCAGCGCAAGCCCATCAATTTATTCAGCAATTACCACAAGGCTACGACACCGTACTGAACGGCGGTGTGAGTTTATCGGTAGGTGAAAAACAGCGTATTGCCGTTGCTGCCGCTATTCTGAAAAACGCACCAATTCTTGTATTGGACGAAGCGACAGCCTATGCCGATCCAGAATGTGAAAAAGAGATGCAACAGGCGCTCAATGCCTTATGCCGCAATAAGACAGTGATTGTCATTGCTCATCGCCTACCGACTATCCGTCATCTTGATCGAATACTGGTTTTAGATAAAGGACAGATTATCGAACAAGGCACCCATGAGGAACTGGTCGCACAGCAAGGTGCATACGCCAGACAGTGGGCAGCTTGGCGGGGAGAAAAAAACGGGACAGGAGCAAATTATCATGGGGTTATTTAATCGTCTCCAGCAACATCTATCACCAAAACTGCAAAGAGTTTGGTTCAAGGGGTTGTTATATAAACAGTTTGATACCGTTGCGATTATGGCTCAACTTGCTATTGCTGCCTGGGCCATCACCCATTTGGGGGAAAGCGACAACGCAATGCTGCCACTTATCACTTTGGGGTTACTGGTTATTCTGCTGTTGCTGCGATTTACTTTTATGGCTCGCGCATTACGTAAACTCACCATTGCCGCCTATGGTTTAGGCATAGAAATTCGTCGCGCTCTGCTACAACGCCTTGTCAGTATGTCTGTCGCCACGATTCGAGGGCTAAGTGCCGGAAAGATAGCGCTGACATTATCTGAAGATGTGCAATGGCAGGAAAATCAGTCAGCCTATACCACACCGCAAATCGCCTGTCAGGTGATGATGCTGACCCTTATCTACCTGGCTTTATTCTGGTTCGATTGGGTGGTTGGCGGCAGTGCATTATTGGTGCTGATGGTTGGGATGTTCATCCTAGGGGCTATCCGTAAAAAACTGAATGAAATATTGCGCTTGCGTGCCGTTATGATGGCTGATGTATCCGAAGCTATCGTTGAGTACGCCCAAGGTATGTCCTTTATTCGTGCCGCGGCAGCGACCACGACGGTAGAACAGCGTTTTGATCGCGAAATCGACCAATTACGGGTCGCGTTCCGCCGTGGAGTATTCAGAAGTATTCCGCTACTGAGCCTGTTTTACATCATCATTGATACCAGCGTGGTCGTTGGCATTCTGGCTGGCGCCCTGCGCTTTAATTCACCAGAAGCATTAACACTCTCGGAAATGCTTATCACGATTCTGCTGTTGTTTGCCACCATTACCCCCCTACGTGGGATTATCCCCCTACTCAATATCACGGCCTTAACGCAAGTAGGCGAAACCCATATTGCAGAAATAGAAGCTGTTGCCACGCAAGCTTCCGGGCCATTAACCGCGCCAGACAAATATGATGTTGAAGTGAATAACATCTCATTTAGCTATCCAGGTACGAATCAACCCGCTATCCAAAATGTGTCGTTTTATGCGCCGCAAGGCAGTATGACCGCCATTGTTGGTCCCAGTGGCAGTGGGAAATCTACATTGGCTTATCTATTGCTCTCTTTCTATCAACTGGATAAGGGGGAAATCCGTCTCGGTGGAAATGATATCCATCATTACCAAACTCAGGCACTGTATGACACCGTGACTATGGTATTTCAGGAAACCGCACTATTTCAGGATACCGTCGCTAATAATCTCCGGTTGGGTGATCCCAATGCAACCCAGTTAGAACTGGAGCAAGCTGCTCGCCTTGCCAATATTCACGATACGATTATGGCATTGCCACAAGGGTACGATACACCGCTAGGCGTGGATGGCGGTACGTTGTCTGGTGGCGAGCGTCAACGTCTTGCCATTGCCCGCGCCATCTTAAAGCAATCTCCGGTTTTATTCCTCGACGAAGCGACGGCTTCTCTCGATCCCGAAAACGAACAGTTGATACAACAGGCGTTTGATTCTCTTACCCGGAATAAAACGGTCTTTGTTATCGCTCATCGGCTAAGCACGATAACCCGCGCTGACCAAATATTGGTGATGGATCATGGAACCCTTTGTGATAGTGGAACTCACGATGAATTGTTAGGACGTTGTTCACTTTATCAATCTCTTTGGAAAAACCATCTCGGCTCAGAAGAGCATTGGCATCTACACCCAAATAAGCCAAATAAGGTGTAACCCCCACCGTTTCGTAACCGTCATTATTTATAGGATATCTTCATGCACACGGATCTTGTCTCTCCAGATTCACTGCGTCAGATCATATCTGGCCTGTTTACTCAAAAAAATACACTGGTGGATGATAACGATGATTTAATTCGCAAAGGACTGGACTCAATGCAAATGATGGCATTGTTAAACCAGTTGAGACGTCAGGGATATCGCGTCACTCTTCGTGAACTTTATCAAAAACCCACACTGTATGCCTGGAGCCAACTTCTGCAACGTCATGCGCCTGTTACTCACACAGCACCTAAGCCTGATGCGGCGCAACCACTGATTGCAGATGCGCGTCCGTTCCCACTGACCGCAGTACAACATGCTTATTTTGTTGGGCGATCGCCGGAACAGACGTTGGGAGGAGTAGGTTGCCACTTATATCAAGAATTTGACGGTATCGGGCTGGAACCTGAACGACTGGAAGCGGCAATTCATGAGTTGATTCAGCGGCATCCAATGTTACGAGTACGGTTTTTGCCAGATGGTCGCCAGCAAGGTATGACCGACGCTTATTGGAAAAAATTAACAGTCCATGATCTGCGAAACTTGACAGCGGACGAACAGCAACAAGCGCTGAACAATATACGTGAACAACTAAGCCATCGCGTATTACAGGTTGAACAAGGGGAAACGTTCGATATTCAACTCAGTCTGTTTGGTGAGAATCAGCATCGGTTGCACGCTAACATTGATTTGCTGATCATGGATGCCGCCAGTTTTAGCCTGTTCTTTACTGAACTGGCGGCATTAATTGTCAAACGTAACCTGCCGGCTATCCCTTCTGACTACGATTTTTGCAGCTACTTGGCGCAATATCAGGCGCAATTTGCGCAGGCTCGACAAGAAGCAGAGGTATTCTGGCGTAACCGGTTAGATACCCTTCCCCCCGCCCCGCAGCTTCCGCTGGCTAAGGAACCTTCGCTAATAAAAAATGTTCGCATTCAGCGCAGATGTTTCCGTTTGGCTCCTGAACATTGGCAACGTTTTAAACAACTTGCTCAACAAAATGGTGTTACGCCAACGATGGCGTTGGCGACCGCATTTGCCGGTTTATTATGTCGCTGGAATCATGCCCCCCGTCTGTTGTTTAACCTGACGTTGTTTGATAGAGCGCCATTGCACGCCGCGGTTGATAGCCTGCTGGCCGACTTTACTAATATTCTGCTGTTAGATATTCCCGCTGATAATTTGCCATTCTGCCAACTGGCTCAAGACGCGCAGGCAACATTTGCCGAAGCCTACGAACACCGCCATTGGTCTGGTGTAGAAGTTTTACGTGAACTTAAAAAACGCGGCAGCCATCCACATGGTGCGCCAATTGTGTTTACCAGCAATTTAGGCCGACCTTTATATGGCGAAAATACCCGTGATGTTCTGGGAAAACCAAGTTGGGGAATATCACAAACTCCTCAGGTATGGTTGGATTTCGTTGCATTTGAACATGAAAATACACTGAATATTCAGTGGGATAGTAACGACGAACTCTTCCCGGATGGGTTAATGGATACCTTGTTTACCGCCTATCAGGGATTCATTGAGAACCTAACGGAAAACGCCACCCAGTGGAGTGAAGAATTACCGGATCTGATGCCTGAATCGCAATACCAGCTTCGGCATCAGATCAATGACACAACTGAACCTTTGCCGAACGCCCTGCTGCATGAAGGTGTGTTCTTACAGGCAGAACGTACACCTAATATTGTTGCTTTGGTGACTAATAATAAGGAAATTAGTTATGGTGAATTGAGTTTGGCCGCTCGCCGGTTGGCTGCCGTGTTGCAAAAAATGTCGGTTATACCGGGAGATCGGGTTGCCATTAGCATGGAAAAAGGCGTCGGACAAATTGTCGCGGTATTGGCGATACTTTATGTCGGCGGCGTTTATGTACCGGTCCCGGTTGATCAGCCAGTAAACCGACGTCGTGCTATTTGCGAAAGTGCTGGAATTCGTGTCGTTATCATTGCTCCTGAGCAACAGCATAATGAATGGTCACAAGATGTACACTGTGTTTCCTGGCATCAGGATGAGCGATGGCCGCCTTTGGCAAATATGGCTAAGCGTGCGGTGACTGATCCGGCTTATATTATCTATACCTCTGGCTCAACCGGTATGCCAAAAGGGGTGGTTATCAGCCACCAAAGCGCACTCAATACCTGTCTGGATATTAATCGCCGCCATCAGGTTCAAAGTAGCGACCGATTATTGGCACTCTCCGCCCTACATTTCGACCTCTCCGTTTATGACATTTTCGGTATTCTCACGGCGGGAGGCGCGTTGGTATTAATTAATGAAGCACAGCGTCGTGATCCATCAACCTGGGAAATGTTGATCTCTCGTTACAACGTAACGATATGGAACAGCGTACCGGCACTGTTCGACATGTTACTGACCTATTGTGAAGGGATGGAAGTGGATGCACCGAAAGTACTTCGTACCGTGATGTTGTCCGGGGACTGGATTGGTTTATCACTGCCTGAACGTTACCGGGCATTCAATCCTGATGGTGTGTTGAGTGCAATGGGCGGTGCTACAGAAGCGGCTATTTGGTCAAACGAATATATCGTCAGAGAAGTTGCAGCACAGTGGCGCTCTATTCCGTATGGCTATCCCTTGGCTAACCAGCGTTATCGTGTGGTAGGTGCAGATGGCCGTGATTGCCCTGATTGGGTTGTCGGTGAGCTTTGGATTGGTGGCGCAGGTGTTGCATTAGGCTACTTTAATGATGAAGAACGCACTTCTGCGCAATTTGTTGTCGATCAAGGGGAACGTTGGTACCGCACCGGTGATCTGGGTTGTTACCATCCTGAAGGCTGGCTTGAATTTCTGGGACGTCGTGATAGTCAGGTAAAAATTGGTGGTTATCGCATTGAGTTGGGAGAAATTGATGCTGCCCTTAATCAGGTAACCGGAATCAGCAAAGGAGTGGCGCTCGCTAGTGGCGAAAAAGAGAAATCGCTGGTGGCGTTCCTTGAATTGGAAGGCGATTCTTTATGCCAACGGGTAAATCGTGCGCCGCAGTTACCCGCTGGCTACCGTGATCTGTTCCCCGCGGTGCATGCAATAACTGCGGATAGCAGTGAACCTCAAGTTGCAATGTTTCTGCTGGAACATCTCTCTCGTCACGGTATTACCTTTACTTCACCATTATCACTGACAGATTGCTTGCAGCGCTATCAGCCCCAACCGGAATACCATGATTGGTTTGGCCGTATGTTGGCATATCTTTGCCAATGTAAAGTACTGACTGAATCTACACCGCATGTATATCAGGCCGGATTATTATCCTCTATTAATAATGAAGCAGATATCCCTGAACGCTGGCATTCTATGCTACGTAGTATTCTTACCGGGCAACAGTCAGCGGTAACATTGCTTGATGATCCACAATTCGCACCGGAACAACAGTTGTTTGTGTTGCCAGAAACCCGGCAATGGTTGGTCGGATTGCAACAGGTAATCACTGCCCTTTCTCTGCGATTACAACGCCCCGTGACTTTGATGGAGTTTGATGCTCGTAGCGGTCTCTGTGCGCAGTGGTTGGCGGAGCATATTACTGATCAGCACCTCTGTTATCTCGGCTTTGAACGTTCTCAGGCACTGGTCAATCAGGCGCAAACACGGTTGAGCGGTTATGCTCATGCATCAGTACAATGTTGGTCTAAAGTACAAGGTTGGTCTAAACAAAGTTGGCCTGAACAAGTTCCTGAGTCGCTGCAACATCAGGCTGATATTATTCTGCTAAATAACGTACTACATCGGGAAGAAGATCCCGCACGTTGCGTCAAGGAATTGCTACCGCTTGCTCAACCTGGCGCGTTGATATTGGCAATGGAGTTGCGACAAGCATCGTCTCTCTCCCTGATTACGACTGAGTTGCTTTCACCTCAAGGTATTCAATTACGCTCTGCGTCACAGTGGTTATCTTTATTGCCATTACAGGCCGAAACGCCAATTACCATCGGCAACCTTAGTGTGTTATTGATGCAATCAAGTTACAGTGTCACCATTCCCGATCGTGAAAAGATTAAATCGGTGCTGGCACAACATCTGCCGGGATATATGATCCCACAGCGTTTGCATATCATTCCTCGCCTGCCGCTGACACCTAACGGCAAAATTGATCGTAAAGCGTTGTCGCAAGAACTACAGTCCGCGACAAAAACCGAGACCGCACCACGCCAGAATGAAATGGCTTTGTTGAATGCGGTGGAACAAACCGTTGCTGGCATTTGGCAATGTTTGCTCAATACAGAGCAACTGGGTCGTGACAGTGACTTTTTCCAACTTGGTGGAGACAGTCTTCTGGCTACACGTTTGGTTGGTGAACTGACACAACAAGGCTTCAAGGGTGAACTGGGCCATCTTTTCCGTAACCCACAATTGGCTACGTTTGCGGCTACATTGGTTCCTTTGGCTGAAATTTCATCACCAGAGTGCGCTCTGCCGAAAGAGCAAAATGAATACCAGCCTTTCCCACTCACGGAAGTTCAACAGGCTTATTTGGTCGGACGCCATCCGGGTTTCGCTTTAAGTGGTGTTGGGGCACATTTCTTTATTGAATACCGGATAGAACAGTTAGATGTTCAACGTTTAAATCGGGTGTTAAATCGTCTGATCCAGCGTCATCCAATGCTCAGAACCGTGGTTGTCAATGGTCAGCAACAGGTATTAAAAAATGTTCCGCAGTTTTCTGTCAAACAGCATCAATTTACCGACATTACGCAGGCAGATACATTACGTGAACAGCTTTCACATCAGGTATTAGATGCCGGTAACTGGCCGGTGTTCGATTTCCAACTTGCGCAAGACGATGGGATGGTCTCCCGGCTATTTGTCAGTCTGGATAATCTGCTATTAGACGGGTTGAGCATGCAGATATTGCTGGCTGAATTAGAACAGCTCTATCTTGACGAACAACACGAATTGCTACCATTGAAAGTGACATTCCGGGATTGTGTACTACGTCAGCAACAGGCGCCAACACATCAGAGTTCGCTGCAATATTGGCAGGAGCAAGTGAAAACATTACCACTGGCGCCACAATTGCCTCTGCGTATTGCCCCAGAAAGTGTTCAATCCCCCCGTTTTGTGCGCTATAGCGATCGATTGTCTGCACATGAATGGAGTCAGTTAAAACAACATGCTGCTCCTTATCAGATAACTCCTTCCGCGTTATTAATTGCGGCTTATGCAGCGGTCTTGTCTGCGTTCAGTACTAAACCGGAGCTAACGCTCAACCTTACCCTTTTCGATCGTCCGCATTGGCATGAAGATATTAATCACATTCTGGGTGATTTCACTTCGCTGTCATTACTGGCATGGCGCCCGGAGAAAAATTGGTTATCAAGCGCCCGTGGATTGCAACAACAGCTCTGGCAAGATTTGGATCATCGTCACATTTCAGCAATCAGAGTGATGCGTGAACTGGCGCAGAGCCGCGGCCCTGATGCCGCCATTATGCCGGTCGTTTTCACCAGTGCATTAGGAACACATCAAGGGCAATTCCTGTCGCATTCATCGTGGATGAAACCCGTTTGGGGTATTTCCCAAACACCACAAATCTGGTTGGATCATCAGGTTTATGAATCTGACAATGAACTTTGTCTGAATTGGGATGCTGTTGAAGAATTATTTGAACCGTGTCAGTTGCAAAACATGTTCAATAGCTACATGACGCTATTACGCACCCTTGCAGCACAGCCAGAAAGTTGGCATGCAGTAATGGAACAACTGATGCCGCGCCGACAATCCGTGATGGTTGACAATAGTTCTGTTGCTATTGCGCCATCACTGCGTTCAGAGGGATATGACCCACAAATATGCAGCGAAATTCAACATCTATTTTTATCCATAACAAATCATCCTATTAACGTACAACAAAACTTTTTTGAGGCAGGAGCCAGCTCGCTACAACTCATTCAATTGCATAGCAGATTACAACATGCGGGTTTTCATCATCTTGCCGTGACTGATTTATTTGCTTATCCAACACCAGAGACGCTCAGTTTACGCTGCCGGAAGGATTCTCACGATGGAAATCGCTTGTCGATCACTCCTCGTCAGCGTCAACAACAAAAGCGTCTGCAACAACGGGAAAAACGTCATAAAGGAGCTGCATAATGACTGATTTAACGCCTCACTACGATAATTGCGATCCTATCGCAGTGATTGGCCTTGCCTGCCGCTTTCCGCAGGCGCCAGATAGCGATGCTTTCTGGTATAACCTGCAACACGGAGTTGAGTGTACTGTGCCACTCGCCCGTCAAACATTATTAGATGCAGGTATTCCTCCTGAAGTCATTGAGAGTGAAAATCTTGTCAATCGGGCAGCGATATTAGAGAAGGCGGAACAATTTGACGCCTCTCTGTTTGGTTATTCACGTCAGGAAGCGGAGATGCTTGATCCTCAACAGCGTCTTTTTCTCCAGACCGCCTGGCATGCCCTTGAACATGCCGGTTATGCGCCCCGTCATGTACCTCTGAAAACCGGTGTTTTTGGTAGTAGCCGGGTCAGTACTTGGCCTTCATGGTCACAATTTTCCATGACCGATGTCGGCAAAGTTAAAGGACTTCAAGCGTTAATCAGCAACGATAAAGATTATCTTGCGACACGTACCGCTTATAAATTAAACCTGAAAGGTCCGGCACTGACGGTACAAACAGCATGTTCAAGTTCACTGGTTGCCGTGCATATGGCTTGTGAAAACCTGCGTGCCGGTGAGTGTGATATGGCGTTAGCTGGTGGTGTGGCGGTTTCTTTCCCTCAAGAAAGTGGTTACTTGTATCAGCCGGGAATGATCTTCTCGCCTGATGGACATTGCCGCCCCTTTGATAGTCAGGCAAATGGTACCTATGGTGGCAACGGTGTTGGCGTGGTCACATTGAAACGCTTGAGTGACGCGCTGCGCGATGGCGATCCCATCATGGCTGTGTTGCGTGGCAGTGCAATTAATAATGATGGCAATGAGAAAGTTGGCTTTACTGCCCCTTCGGTTAACGGTCAGCGCAGCGTTATTACCGAAGCTCTCCAACTGGCTGATGTCAGCATTGATGATGTTGGCATGATTGAGGCACATGGTACAGGCACACCGCTTGGCGATCCGATAGAAGTTGACGCGTTGCGTAGCGTATTTTCTGACCGTAGTGTAGCGGTGCCGCCTTGTTATCTTGGCTCAGTGAAAAGCAATATGGGCCATCTTGATACGGCTGCTGGTATTGCCAGCCTAATTAAAGCAGTCCTGTCTGTTTGGCATGGCTATATTCCACCGACGATCAATGTTCAGCAACCCAACCCGGCGTTACGGTTGGAACAAAGTCCGTTCAGGTTGGCAACGCAAGGACAGGACTGGACACAAACATTGCGAACCGCAGGCGTCTCTTCGTTCGGTATTGGCGGTACCAACTGTCATGTTGTAGTGCAATCATTGCCGGAAGAATTACGTCGTCATCGCACCTATCATGCGCAGACCTCGCCTTTATTGCTCTCTGCTGTTTCTGAATCTTCATTACGTCAATTGGCACAACGTTATGCGACTGCCCTCAATGATGCACCAGAGCATCATGCAGATCTGGCCTGGACCGCGTTACAGGGGCGTGATCTCTCATTACCCTGGCGTTTAGCGTTGACGCTAACGCCACAAGGTGCTGAAAATTTATCCGCTTTTGCCAACAAAAATCCAACACAAAATATTTTCAGTGGCCAAGTCAATAGCGAAGGTAAGCAACTTTGGCAATTTAGTGGTCAGGGTTGTCAATGGTCTGGAATGGGGAAAGCCATGTATGCCAGTTCTCCTGTTTTTTCCGCTATGTTGGATCGTTGCTGCGCAGCCTGTGCATCAGAGTTGGCACTGCCATTAAAAGCAGTCATGTTCGGAGAACATGATGCCGCATTAGCCACTACCGAATACGCACAACCGGCAATTGTGGCGCATCAAATTGCACTGGCGGCACATTGGCTGGCTTTTGGATTGAAGCCGGATTATGTTCTGGGGCACTCGGTTGGCGAGTTTGCCGCTGCCGTTGTTGCTGGGATTTTCACACCTGAACAGGTGATGCCGTTAGTAGCGGTACGAGGCAAACTGATGCAAAGTTGCTCCCAAGGGGGGGCGATGTTGGCGGTTTTTGCCAATGAAGAAGATGTGCTTCCGTTTGTTCATTCACTGGCATTAGATCTGGCGGCTTGTAATGGCCCTCAACACTGGGTTTGGGCCGGTACAGAGACGGAAATTGCTACTTTGGCGCAACGTCTGGAGCAACAGCAGATTCGTTGCCAGCGTCTTAATGTTGCTTGTGCAGCACATTCAGCCATGCTTGATGGCGTACTGGAGGCATTTTCTCTACGTTGTAGCCAGTTACAACCTGCATTGGGGGAAATTCCGCTGATTTCGACCCTGACAGCTAATATTGCAACGGCTGAACAATTGGCTTCACCGGACTACTGGCGTAACCATATGCGTCAGACTGTACGCTATTACCCGGCTGTTGAATTTGCCCGCCAGCAAGGGGTGGCATTATTTATGGAGATGGGTGCTGATGCACAATTAACCGGCATCGGGCGGCGTGTCAGTCTGCCACAAGAAACCTGGATTGCTGGCGTACAGCGTCAAAGCTCTCCAGAGACAGCTCAGCAAACGGCGCTTATGCAACTTTACTGTGCTGGTGTGCATCTTGATTGGCCGCATCTTTTCCCACTCACTGGGGAAAAATGCCACGCTCCGCTCTATCCATTTGATGAACAGCATTACCACTTCCCTGCTACCAAATCTGTGCAACCCACAATCAATATCAATGCTGGACTTGATGTGAATGCTCTTCTCGATCCTGCCATTGAGCAAAACTCCGATGCTGTAACACTACGCGTGTTGTATACCGATGCATTGGTATATCAATGTCATGGGCGTGATGCTGAACAAGGTTTCGGGGCCATTGACACGATTCGGGCTGGCCGACTGCAACCTTGTTGGCGTCCCTTGTTGGAACAATTATTAACCTATTGCGTTCAGCAAGGTTATTACCGGGAAATTTCTGGGCCAACGACGAGTAAAATGTATCGTCCTGATCGTCCCCTGCCATATGCCAAACGCCGGTTATTAGAGGCAAGTTTACTCACTGCTTTCCCGGCTTTGATTTATGCCGGTGAGCGTCTGTTTGCCCTGTTGAGCGCTCGTTGCGATTTGCCGCGCCAGTTTGTGGCAACACAAGCCGCGACCAACTCATGGCTTCCGGCGCCACAACCGTGCCCTGATACCCACTATGCCCTACATTGGCGTACAATAAACACCGTAGATATCCCAAGATCTTCAACGGCATATGCTCTCCGTTCTTCAACAACGAATGACGAGATTGTTAATCATTGGCATCAGGCGGGTATTCGTTTACAGCCAGAAAGCGGAAACATCTTATTACTGCTTACCGGCAATGATGTACTTGAATTATGCGATCAAGTTATTACTGAATTAAAACGTGATGAAGCGACATCACTAACCGTTGTCACCTGTTGCGCTCAACCGGAAACCACCTTATCACCAGAGAATATCAACCCAGCTCAATACGCTGTCTGGGCATTGCTACGTGTCGCAGTTGAAGAATATCCCCATCGTCGTATTCAAGCGATTGATATTGCTGATATCAATGATGCTAATGCTTTGTCATTAGCGCTTGGCTATTTGAGTGAACGTAACCGTTGGCTGAGAGTACGCGGCAATCAAGTCTCGGTGCCGGTTTTACAGCGCCAATCCTTACTGCTTTCCCAACAGTCGATGTCGATTCCCCATCAGGGTTGGCATATCGTGACCGGGGGAATGGGCGGAGTTGGTCAGATTTCCATCCTTTGGTTGTTGGCCCAAGGCGCGCGTAGAATTGCGGTATTTGCCCGTCGTCAACATGCGGATTGGGACGCTTTTGTTCAAGAGTTATCACTGAATACTGAATGTGAGATACGCTGGATTAAAGTTGATGTTACTGATACGTCAGCCATGTTAAACGCAGTACAGAAGCTGGCACAAGAGGATGGTATCGCCGGAGCAATTCATGCGGCGGGTATCGCTGATCACACCCGGTTGGCAGAACTTGGACCTCAACGTCTGTCTCAGATGTTATCAGTAAAAGCGCTGAGTGCATCGGCATTGCAAACTGCCCTTAAGCAACATAATGCGCACTATCTGTTGCTTCATTCTTCTGCCGCATCAATGTTAGGCGCTCAAGGACAAGGCGCTTATGCCGTTGCCAATGCTTACCTGGAATCTTTGGCTCTGACGGCACCGGATTCGTTGATGGTAAAAGTACTGGTCTGGGGTGTTTGGGGTGGCGTTGGTATGGCCCGCGACCGGCGATTAGTAGAAAAACTGGCACAAGATGGCATGTTGCCGTTCAGCGTCAATGAAGGTATCTGGCATTTTAATCAATCTCTGCGCAGTGCATCTCCTTGTTATCTGGCGATACGGTTGGATGAGCATCATCCCGATATTCTGCGTCGTTTACAGGCTGACATTACAACTACAACGCTGACTTCTTCGCACGTTGTCGATAACACGCGGTATCAGGATGAAGAAGAACGGCTCTATTGGTTGCGTCAACGTATCGCTGCGTTGTTACGGTTGGAACAGCCTGAACGTTTGGAACCGCAACAAGACTTACTGCAATTTGGTTTGGATTCCCTGCTGTTCCTAGAGCTAAATGCGGTGATCCACCAGCAATTTGGTTTCAGACTAACTGCCGAGTTGGCTTATCAGAATATGACTTTAGAGGGGCTTAATCGGCTTATTGGCGACGCGTTACCTGAACAACCAGTAGCCTGTTATCAGCCTGAGATCATTATTGACAACGCCCAACGTCATGCTCCATTCCCTCTGACCCCTATTCAGCATGCTTACTGGATTGGTCGTACTCAGGCTATTGATTTTGGCGGTGTTGCGTGTCACGTCTTATTTGAGTGGGATCTGACACTGGATCGTTTTGATATTCCGCGTTTTGAGAAGGCATGGAATGCTTTGATCCAGCGTCATGGCATGTTGCGCATGATAGTGGATGAAGATGGACAGCAAAGAATTTTGCCTGAAACGCCTTGGTATGTTTTATCGCAAGATGATTTGCGTATGCTGGATGAAACAGCTTGTGAACAGGCATTGGTTCAGCGTCGCCATACACTTTCTTATCAGGTGCCGCCAGCAGAACAGTGGCCGTTGTTTGAAGTTTCTGTTTCTCTGCTACCGAATGCACGCTGTCGCTTACATATGAATCTGGATCTGTTGCAGTTTGACGTACAAAGCTTCCGAATCATGATGGACGATTTGCAACGCGCTTATCACCAGCAACCATTGGCTCCACAAGCATTTACTTTCCGTGACTATGTGATGGCGGAACAAGCTCAACGGGCAAGTAAAGAGTGGCTGACATCATGGTCATACTGGCAGGAACAATTACCTTCGTTGCCTCCGGCGCCAAGATTGCCGTTGAATCCACAACTACCTCAGCGTAGTCAGCCACAATTCACGACTTATGAAGGTCGATTAGCACAATCTGATTGGCAAATGCTCAAACAGTGCTGGCAACAATGGGGAGTGACTCCTTCTGCCGGTCTGTTGACGCTGTTTGCTCATACTTTGGAATGGTACAGCCGCCATCCGTTGTTTACCCTCAATCTGACATTCTTTAACCGGCAACCTTTCCATCCAGAGGTTCAAGATCTGATTGGTGATTTTACCTCCGTTATGTTGATGGATTTTGACTTACGCAAGACAACTTCCCTGCGTGCCAGCATGGAGAAAACCCAAGCTTTGTTATGGCAACGACTGAGCCATAACTATGTCAATGGTGTTGAAGTATTGCGAGAACTTGGCCGCCAACAAAATGGTGAAGCCCATAACAGACAACCGCTGACGCCGGTGGTTTTCACCAGCATGTTAGGGATGGCGCAAGAAGGCGTCGCTATCAAACAATCCATCACCCAGTTACTAGGCGATCCGGTCTTTGTGCTGAGTCAAACCCCGCAAGTCTGGCTGGATCATCAGGTTATGGAAGTGGATGGTGATCTACTATTTAACTGGTACTGCATGGATGATGTATTGGCGCCGGGGGTTATTGAGGCACTGTTTGCCGCTTATAACGCGCTATTAGTGCAAATTTGCCGACAATCTGACTGTATAGAACATTATGATCTTCATACACCACCTTCTGGCCATGCACGTTATGATTTCTGGCCGCAACAACCTGAATTGCGTCAGGCCGAGCAATATCTGCGTGCTAAACCTGAAATCCGACTGGCAGAAATTCAACCACGTCAGGACGATACGCAAGGTTATAATGTATGGCTGGTGGCGGAAAATAATCTGCCATTACAGTTATCAGAGCCACAGGCGATAAACACCGATCTGTTACCTCTGCCTGAGTTAACCGAACAACAGGCGTTTGAACGCTCTTGGCAATACATTGAACAGCAAGCATTACTCGGCTTGGGCCAGACGTTACTGCGCCATAACCTGTTCACTTCTCCTCAGCAATATCACTCTCGTGAAGAGATTGAACAACGTTTACAACTTGCGCCACAGTATCAGCGTCTTCTTACCCAATGGTTGACGTTATTAAACAACCAGGGATTTATTGAAAAAACCGCTGGTGGATACCGCTGTTTGCAACCGCTGAATCATGTTCCTTCTCCTACGGTAAAGCTGGACGACGCAGTGTGGTGTCAAACTATTAGCCGTTATGTCGCGACATGTATCGAACAACATGACGCCCTGCTTGCCGGGCGAGGTAATGCTTTGGAACTGCTGTTTGCCGATAAACAGACCACTGCCAGCCTCTATAGCGAGAATCCAGCGTTACGGTGCCTGAACCAAACTGCCGCTGAAATTATCCGGCAATTGAGTCGGGTATCTGAACATTTCACCATGCTGGAAGTTGGCGCAGGAACCGGTGCAACCTCAGCGAAGGTACTTGAGCATAATGCACAATCGATTGAAAGCTACCACTTTACCGATGTTTCGCCGCTATTCTTGGATGATGCACGTCAGTTGCTCAATCATTATGGCGAAACCGTAAAATTTGCTCTGTTCGATATTAATCAGCGTATTGATTTTAGCCTGCATCCAGAATCCGGTTACGACCTGATTATGGCGGTTAACGTGTTGCATGATGCAATCCATCTGCAAAACACCCTACAGCGTCTGTCACGATTACTGAAAACCGGTGGATGGTTGCTGATTATTGAATCAACGAAACATGAAAGCGCTATGCAACTCGCTAGTGTTGGATTTATTGAAGGTATTAATTCCTGGAGTGATGATCGCGGCGACAGTGCATTGATGGCGCTTGCGGACTGGCGTAAGTGCCTGGAAAAATCCGGCTATCGGGTTTCATTGGAATGGCCGGGACAAGATGGACCAGAACTGCATCAACAACTGATTCTGGCGCGTGCTGAACGGCAAGCGCGGATTAATGTCAGTGAAGTAGTGGCACAATTTTCCGCTTTGCCTTACTCATTGCATGTTCAACAGCAAGAACAATTGCCGTTGATTGTGACCGCTAAAGAGAGCGCGGCACAGTCATCAACTTCGGCAACAGTACAACCGGAAACAGCGGATGACCAATTCCATGAGATTGAACAGCAGGTAATTGCGCTTTGGTGTTCACTGCTTCCTCAGCCAATACAGCGCCACAGTGACTTTTTCCAGAGTGGTGGTGACAGCTTAATTGCTACCCGGATGGTGGTGCAATTGCGTCGTCAAGGTTACGAACAAGCAAATCTGCAACAGCTTTTTGAACATCCTAAGTTGAGTGAGTTTTGCCGTACTTTGCGGACAATTGAAACAGTTGAAACAACACCCGCTACACAGGTTGTTCCACTTGAGACTAAGCCAGTATCGGAACAGACGCTGCCACTGACTGCGTTGCAGTATGCTTATTGGTTGGGCGAAAGCCAACTGTTCCAGTTTGGTAACGGTATCGCTCATTTCTATGCAGAACTGGCTATCAAGAATCTTGATCTGCCTCGTTTCACTACTGCCTGGAACCGTGTAGTCAACCATCATGCGCAATTACGTGGCTATGTGAAGGATGGGCAATATCATATTCTGTCGGAAGTTCCCTGCTATACCCCGACGGTAATCGACTGCCGTGACATGATACCAGCTCAATACGAAACAAAACTCGCTGATGCCCGCGATACCCTGCGCACTAAAGGTGTTCCTAGCGATAATTGGCCGCTGTTTGATTTGACGCTGTATCATATTGATGACCGGACACATCTATTGCATTTGACTATCGATCTGTTAGTCGCTGATGGCAAAAGTCTGACGTTAATTCTAAGTGATTTGCAATGCGGGTATCAGGAACCCAATTGGCAGCCAGAACCACCGGCCGCGACTATTAGTGACTATATTCAAGCACTGGATGATGAGAAAACAGGGGAAGCCTGGCAACAAAGCAGACAATATTGGCTTAATCGTTTACCTTATCTGCCTGATGCACCGGAGTTGCCGTTAAAAGATCATCAGTCACAACAGCTTAATCAACAATGTCTGACGGGATGTATCAATCCGCAACAATGGCAGCGTTTGCAACAACGCGCAGCAGAATACCGAGTGTCCCCATCACAGGTTATGTTGACGTTATTCACCCATGTTCTGGCGGTATGGAGCAACAGCGAGCATTTCACCATCAATGTTCTGCATGGCAACCGGCTGCTTATGCCACAACATTGCGATACGTTGGTGGGGAATTTGTCTACCACGTCATTGTTGGAAGTGGATTTACGCAACAGCACAGGATTCAGTGACTCGGTAAGTCGGATACAGAAACAGTGGTTAGCTGATCTGCAACATGCTCTATTTGATGGTCAATTAGTACTCAGAGAGAAAAATCAGCACCGTCACAATCTGAACGCCGGTATGCCGATCGTGTTCAACGATACAACCGGTACTGCGGGCCAAGGGCCATCAGGGTTGGGAACGCTGAATCTTTTTGGCGCGCAAACACCGCATGTTTATCTCGACTGTATGCTGATTTCCAGCTCAGATGGCGGCGTTATCATTCAGTGGGCAATCTTGCCGCAACTATTCCAGCCACAAGTTGCAGAAAATATGTTTGCTCATTATCAGGCTAGCGTTGCCGCCCTGCTTGAAGCCGATTACCAATGGAGCGCCCCACTGCCAGAGTGGCTCCCGGCAAATGATCGGATTTTGTGCCAAAACAGTAATGCGACAAAGAATGTTTTTCCGCCACATACGCTGTGTTCGTTGATTGAACAGGCGGTAAACCGCTACCCACAACGTACCGCGGTAGTCGATGCTTACCGTCAAATCGATTACCGTACTTTGTGGTCACAAAGTCTGGCATTGGCTGACCATTTACTAGCGCAAGAAAATCAGCATTCGTCTCTGATTGGCGTGGTGATGGAAAAGGGTTGGGAACAGGTTGTCGCGGTTATAGCGATTTTATTGGCGGGACGGGCTTATCTGCCTATTGATGCCAGCTACCCGCAACAGCGCATTCATCAGTTATTAGCATCAGGAGAAGTTGATACTGTATTAACTCAACCTAAGTTTGCTCAACAGATGAGTTGGCCTGATGGTGTACAGGTTATCGCGCTGGATGAAACATTACTTAACCGCTTGCCGAAAAATACCGGCGAGCAGCGCTTGTCTACCTGTCCTGAGGATTTGGCTTATGTGATCTTCACATCAGGCTCTACTGGCAAACCGAAAGGCGTGATGATAGATCACCAGGGAGCCGTTAATACCATCCTTGATATTAACCAACGTATTGCCCTCAATGAACACGATAGCGTGCTGGCAATCTCAGAATTGACATTCGATCTTTCAGTTTATGATCTGTTCGGTACTTTAAGTTGTGGGGCCAAACTGGTTATTCCTTCTCCCGGTGACAGCCGACAACCCGACAAATTATTGACGTGGTTACAGCAAGAATCCGTCACAATTTGGAACTCTGTTCCAGCATTTGTGCAACTGCTTGAGGAGTACGCCAGAGATTATCCACATTCCCTGAATAGCTTGCGTTGGGTATTGATGAGTGGTGATTGGATACCAACTAATTTGCCGGAAAGATTATCTGCCCTTCACCCTGCGTTGAATCTTCTCAGTTTGGGCGGTGCAACCGAAGCATCAATCTGGTCTATTGCCTATCCTATTGCTCAGGTTGATCCAAACTGGCGCAGCATCCCATATGGAAAACCACTGGCTAATCAGACCTTCTATGTGCTCAATGCAACGCTTTCACCCTGCCCGGTCTGGGTAACGGGGGAACTCTATATTGGTGGACAAGGGTTAGCACTAGGCTACTGGGCTGATTTAGAAAAAACTGCCCAAGCCTTTATTACTCATCCTCAAACCGGTGAACGGTTGTACCGCACCGGTGACTTAGGGCGCTGGCGGCCAGACGGTAATATTGAATTCTTGGGGCGCAACGATCACCAAATTAAAGTTCGTGGCTACCGGATTGAGTTAGGCGAGATTGAACACCGCTTATGTGAGCACCCGGATATACAACAAGCGTTAGCGTTTGCACATACTACGTCAACCGGCGCATTGCAACTCGTCGCGGGTGTGCGTTTATCTGATGAAGCACCGCTATCTACAGAACTTTTACCGGTTCTGCCTCATTGGTTGCAGCAGACCTTGCCTGCCTGGATGTGTCCACAGCGCTTTATCATTCTCGATACCTTACCCGTATCTGACAACGGTAAAATTGACAGACGCGCATTAGCAGCCTTGGTTGAAGAAATACAGGAAGTCAACCCAACATCATCCGTTGCTCTCAGTGTGACAGCACAGGCTGTGTTGGACCTTTGGCAAGCGGTATTGGAGCAACAAGCTATCAGTGTGCATGAGAGTTTCTTTACGCTAGGCGGTGATTCTCTGGCGGCGGTGCGGTTAATGGTGAAAATTAATCAGACGTTTAACCGTCAATACCCACTCAGCCTGCTACAAACTTACGATACCGTACACTCTTTGGCCGAATTTATTGAATATCAGCCAGAAAGCTCTTGCCAAGGAGTGATATTGAACAAGGGAAGTGTTGAGCAACCGGCACTATTTATTGTGCATCCTATTGGTGGACATCTGTTGGGGTATCGCCATATGGCGGCCAATTTCGGCGACCAACGCCTGATTGGGCTGGCGTTTCCCCCGGATAATTTAAATACAGACACCCCTTCCGTGGCAGCGTTGGCGGCTGACTATATCAGTCAAATTCGTGCTTTCCAGCCGCAAGGTCCTTATGCTTTGGCAGGATGGTCTTTTGGTGGATTAGTGGCCTATGAAATGGCTCATCAATTGCGAGCGATGGGTGAACGTGTTTCTCAATGCATCCTAATTGACAGCTTTGCGCCAAATGTCCGCACTGATCTGACGCTGGATGAAACATTTTGTCATCGTCATTTCCTGCTCGATTTGCAGGGACAATTCCCAAGTCTGACTCTGGATGATCATGTTATCGCTGCTGATACGGAAACTTTCCTTAATGCATTGCACGATGCCTTGCCACAATCTGCACAGATTGATAGCTCGCTGACCGCACTTTATGACGTATGGCGCTATAACTTGAATGCATTGCTTGACTACTGTCCACCGCAGACTTCACAGCCTTTCTGGCTTATTCGGGCAGCACAGGCACTACCTGATTTTATGGATTATCTCGATCCAACCACCATCGCCTCAAGCGATCTGGGTTGGCAGGTTTTTGGTCCGGTCAATGTGACACAACTTGCGGGCGATCATTACACCTTGTTCCAACACGAACATGTTGGCTCACTAGCTACTTGTCTGAAAGATATCTTGAATTCAGCACCAACCACTAATTTTGTTAAGGAGAACATATGATAAAGCCACGGCGGGTTCTGATTGTCGGTTCGAAATTTGGCGAATTATATCTTAATGCATTCTTACAACCTCAATCTGGTCTGGAACTGGCTGGCATTTTGGCTCAGGGCAGTGTCCGCTCACAGCAACTTGCTCGTGATTTTAATGTGCCGCTATTCCGCTCATTGGATGAGCTACCAGATGATATTGATATTGCCTGTGTGGTAATACGGGCAGAGGTGATTGGCGGCAAAGGCGATCAGCTCACTCAAGCACTTTTGGCTCGTGGAATTTCTGTCATTCAGGAACATCCCCTTGATGCTGAGGCCATCAAAAGACATCAATTAACCGCCAAAAAACATAATGCAGTGTTTTGGGTAAATAGCTTTTATAGCCAATGCCATGCTGGAAGAAGTTGGTTACATGCGGCGCGGCAAATTAGTCATTTATCACAGCAGCGTCCGGTAAGTGGTTATTTGACAACCAGTCGCCAATTGCTATTTTCCGCGCTCGATCTGTTGTTACAGGCATGTCACTGTCCGGAACAGATGGAGATAGTCTATGTTGGTCAGCGAAGCAGTGCATTTCATTGCTTCGAACTTAGCTTTGCAGAGACAACCGTAACGTTAAACGTACAGTCCTACTTGGACCCGAGAGATCCCGATATGCACAATCTGGTGATGCATAAAATGACGCTAATCTGGCCTGTCGGTTATCTGACACAGGAAGCTAGTTACGGGCCGGTCATTTGGACACCCGTCCTTCACGCCCCTGATCATCTGAATAGTGAACAAAGCCTCTACCTGAATGCCAGTCAGCCGGATGGTAACTATTTGCACCAAACAACATCACAAATTCTTTGTCCGGCAACCAAAAACTGGATGACGGCATTTGAATGTGATGGCGCTAAAGGCGTGGCATTACTACTCAATACCTTGAGTTCTGTATTGAACGGCGCCCCCTGCCCACCGGCTTTTGCTTACGATTACCAACTGCGGTTAGCTGGTTTATGGCAACAAATTTTGCGCATTATGGGAGAGCCTATTACTCAGGATTTACCGTCCCCTGTTTGGATTGAGCCAGCAAAATTGATGTTAACTGAGGAAGAATGTTGATGACGTGGGCACTCCCTACACATCCGATGATTCGTCCGTGTCTGACGACTCACGGCGAACCCAAATACACGCTGTTAATCTGCCCCTTTGCCGGGGGCAGTACCAGTGCATTCCGCCACTGGTCCACACTGAAAAATTTAGATATAGCGGTTTCACTGGTGATTTACCCCGGACGTGACAGCCGCATGGCGGAAAAGGCTGCTGCCAGTATTGCACCATTGGCGCAATCACTTTCTGACTTGATGGCGTCATTCACCCCCGCACAGAGAGAGAACCTGATACTTGTCGGTCACAGTATGGGAGCACAAGTTGCTTTTGAAACTTGCCAACGCCTTGAGCAACAAAATTGTTCACTCAAGGCGCTGGTACTTTCGGGGTGCCATGCGCCTCATCTTCGATCTCGCCGCCAACTGAGCGGGTTGCCTGATCATGAGTTTCTTGAACAATTGATTGATATCGGCGGTTGTAGCCCGATTTTGCGAGAAGATCCCGGCTTGCTTGAGCTGTTCTTACCGATGCTACGGGCTGATTTTCTTGCTACCGAACGTTATTACCGGCCCATTCAGACTGACGCTGTAAAACTGCAAACACCAACGTTGCTGCTTTATGGCAGTGAAGACAAAGAGGCTTCTGCGATAGAAGTTCAACAGTGGCGGCAATGGCTTGCAGACGGAGAGCAACATCTTTCATATCGCTACAAGGAGGTTGTAGGCGACCATTTTTATATTACTCAAGAACCTGAAAGTTTTATTCGTCACATTACACAATTTATACAATATGTACAGGAGTTTGCATAATGGCACCTTTTTCTATTCCAGGGAAAACACTTACTTTGACGCCAGACTATCTTTGGAATGGCAAAACGCTAGACCAACAACTTGCCGGGTGGGCTGGTATTTGGGGCGATAAAACAGCGCTGATCTATCAAGAACAACAACTAACTTACCGTGAATTGCACCAATCCGCAGAGAGATTATCCAGCGGACTATTTCGTCGTGGGGTCCGTCGTGGGGATAACGTTATGGTACAACTGCCTAACCGTATCTCTTTTGTCGTTACCTGTTTTGCCCTGTTTAGGTTAGGCGCTCACCCGGTGTTATTAATGCCGACACAGCGGACACATGACGTTCATGCCCTTTGCCAGATTGCCCGCCCGGTTGCTTACATTATTCCCGATTGCATCCATGATTTTGACTACCGGGAAATGGCACGAGAAATTGCAGCATCTTGTCCCGATTTGAAACAGATTATTGTTGACGGAGAAGCGGAAGAATTTACCGCATTGGCATCCATTGATGATGAACCGGTAAATATTCCTGGTCCAAGCTATGGTGATATTGCTGTTTTATTGCTTTCAGGGGGAACGACCGGTACACCGAAATTAATTCCCCGTACTCACGACGCCTATACCTATGATTTTGTGCTCTCAGCCCGTCTGTGTGCTGTAAATACGGAAAGTGTTTATTTGGCTGTACTGCCTGTCGCACATAACTTCACGTTAGGCAGCCCCGGTATTTTAGGTACCCTTTCCCAAGGCGGAAGTGTCCTTCTGAGCGATACCGCCAGTTGTGATGAAGCTATGCCGCTAATTGAACAACACAAAGTGACCCATCTGGCATTAGTACCGGCTCTGGCACGGCTTTGGGAACAGGCCCGCGACTGGGAACAAAGCGATCTTTCATCCCTACGCTGTTTGCAAGTGGGAGGCGGCAGGTTGACGCCAGAACTAGCGGAACAGGTAATAGCACGCCTTGGGCCTTTGCAGCAGGTGTTTGGTACAGCGGAAGGATTACTCTGTTATACCCGATTAGATGATTCCTATGAGGTCATCATTAATACCCAAGGGCGGCCGTTATCAGAAGAAGATGAGATCAAAATTGTTGATGCCAATTTGCAATCTGTAGCACCCGGTGAGGTAGGAGAGCTTATTACACGAGGTCCTTACACCATTACGGGATATTACCGTGCAGAGCAGCATAATACCGTGGCTTTCACCACCGATGGGTTCTATCGTACCGGCGATCTGGTTCGTATGACCTCAGATGGCAATCTGATCGTTGAGGGCCGAATTAAAGAACAGGTTAACCGCAGTGGTGAGAAAATTTCGACCCAGGAAGTTGAAACCTTGTTGCTGCAACACCCTGACATTGATGATGCCGTTGTCATTTCTGTGCCCGATGAGCTGTTGGGTGAACGAATCTGTGCCTGTTTACCTAACAACGGCAATCAGCCGGAACCGGCGCAGATAGAGGCATTTCTACAGCAGAGAGGGGTTCAGCGTCATAAAATTCCTGACCAATGGTTGTTTGTCGCCTATTGGCCGTTAACGACAGTAGGAAAAATTGACAAACGTCGCTTGGTGCAGATGGCACAAGCGGAACATGGCTGTCCAATGCGGCAATATCATGAACAAACGGTTGTTATTACCAGTACTCCGTTAGATTTGATTACGCATTTGCTTTCAGACAATGAGGCACAACCTTATATGCTCTATGAAGTGAAAGGTGAATGGTCGTTGGGGATAGGCTGCGCAGCGACCATCAGTGCGGATGCATCAGGACAACTGATTGATTCACAAGGTAATCGTCATCCATACGATATCAGCACATTGAGCCAGAAACTTGAACAGGCGCTTAATGCTCTCCCCATTCAGGATTGGCGGGCTTACGGAAGAACTTTATTTGAATTCTCCCATATGACGTATGGGCTGCCATTAGAACAACAAAACGAAGCGTTAATAAAAATCACTATTCCACAGCATGAATTACGCATAACTCAAGGACAGGTTCTGATACGAACGCTCGAAGAAGGTCAACTCGCCATATTGAGTGAGAAAGTTCGCCAGGCTGATCAATTAGGCACACCGGTTTTCTCATGTACAGAAGATATGGAAATCATTAATAAGCCAGACGCGGCGAAACATTATCAGGATAACGTCGCCAATGCGGTTAAGGATATTGCCGTGGGTCATTACCAAAAAGTGATCCTGTCACGTCGGGTTGAACTTGGTTCAGACATTGATATGCCACACAGTTACTGGTTAGGCCGTCAGGCTAACACGCCTGCCCGCTCCTTCTTCTTACGGGATGAAGATTTCTCTGTTTATGGTTTCAGCCCGGAAACCGTGGTTGAAGCAGATGGTACAGGTTGGGTCAGTACACAACCATTGGCTGGAACCAGAGCCTTGACACATGATAAAGATCAGGATCAACGGTTGAGAGCAGATTTGCTTTCTGACCCGAAAGAGATCTCCGAGCATGCTGTTTCGGCCAAATTGGCATTAGAAGAGTTGGCGTCGATTTGTCAGGCTGACACACTTTGTGTATCAGAGTTTATGGCGATTCGTAAACGGGGTTCGGTACAACATTTGGCATCACGGGTAAAAGGATTACTGCAAACAGACAAAAATCGTTGGGATGCATTTATCGCCCTATTCCCGGCGGTAACCGCTTCGGGGATACCCAAAAAACCTTCTTTACAAGCAATTTCACGTTACGAAGGTGAACCACGCCGACTTTATAGCGGTTGTGTCATGTTATTAGATAGCTCAGGTAAACTGGACGCGGCGCTGGTATTGCGTTCTCTCTATCAGCATCAAGGACGCAGTTGGCTCCAAGCTGGCGCAGGATTGGTCAGAGATTCCAAACCAGAAAGAGAATGGCAGGAAACCTGCGAAAAACTTGACTGCATTATGAAATACGTTCGCCGTTACTCTGGCAAAAAAGAGTAAATGAAGTCATAACACTTTTTCTTCCCAACCCCGGGAAAACCAGAATTGTTTCTGGTTTTCTCTAGAATTCAGGTTTCTAAGGAACAAGCCTCGTTATTTTCAACGAGGTTTGTCAGCGGTCTGAGCCATCATTAAGATGGCCAATAATAGTGAGACTCATCGTTTTAAAGGCATGTTATTAACTATGCAGTTATTGCCTTTAAGTTATTGTTTAATGCGTTCATAAATTGAACTATGACATCCATTGAATTAGTGTTTCGGATGGATAGAGCTGTGTTAATGGAACCGGTAATACGGGCTTGTTCTACCAACTCATTGTCGATGATCTTGTTTTTTGCGAGCCATTCAGCAATATCCGTCCAGGACCATAACGGGCGACTGCTATCCACGCGCAGAAGAGGCGTAGGGAAATCACCTGCTCCACGGCTACCCTTACTGTATCGAGATAAAGCGGCTTTGGTGGTTCCTGCCAGTTCAGCCGCATCACTTAAGCTAACTACATCACCAATATCTACAGATAGACACATTAAACCTGAAACCGATTCAATACCAGCTATTGCAGACATGACGGCTTTTGCGTAATTTTCGCTGTTGCGGGTAAAATTAACGTACAATGTACCATTGTATGCAGCAGGGTGGGCATCGCTGCATCCTGCTTCATACAAAGCATCTGATATATCAAACAAATCATCGTCAGTAGTGATTTTTTTTCCGCCTACCACAATGCTAAAACTGTATTTTCTCATATCTACTTTCCTATGATTGAGAAGTGAGACTTCGATAAAAAGGCCGCCGTTTGACGGCCTTGATATTATTTGCATTTATCGACTAATGAGATTATGTCTTTCGCGTGGTCTTGAGGGCTATCAGGTGTTCCCCAAACTGATTTTTGGTGGCATTTATCTTCACTGCCACAGCGTAAAATCCCGACTGCATGGCCTTTGCCTTTACGTTTCACGTAGGCCCAGCCTTGAGACACGGCATAGGCAATAGCCACATTAATCTCTTTGTTTTTGTGATACGCGATAGACAATACTCCTTTTAAGTCTCACTTTTTTAAAGAATACAGTTGGTCAAAGCAACCAACGGTAACAATAGTAACCAAAATGATTTTAATGTCAACCTTTGTTACCGGATTTAAGTTGCCGCGCCACATCTCGCCTCTGCCCGATTTCCAAGCTAACTCCTAGACGACTCATTTTCTACTATGCTTAATCAGTCACTTCTAATTTTTCCTTTCGTGACAACCATTAACTTAAAAAAACCAAACAAATAGATATCAGCTTGCAACTATTCCTGCTGGTACCCATTTTACTTGGAGGCAATAAATATGTTCTCTCGTCGTGATATCTTGAAGGCATCTGCAATTGGCGCAGCCGCCGCTAGCATGGGCGGTATGATTAAAGCCGCTGTTGCTGATGAACAGCACAATACAGTCACTGCTGGCAAGGATAGACCGCCAATAAATGCCAAAAGTTTGTATAAATATAAATTCACCGATAGCAAAAAACGGATATTGGAAAATGGATGGGCGCGGGAAGCTACGGTAGAACAATTCCCGATATCTGAAGGGATTGCCGGTGTTGATATGTTACTTGAACCAGGTGGTGTCCGTGAACTTCATTGGCATGCTGTTGCCGCTGAATGGGCATATATGCTTGAAGGTCATGCACGTATTACCATTATCGATCCGGAGGGCAAAAGTGAAGTAGCTGATTTTGGCCCCGGCGATGTATGGTATTTTCCCAAAGGTCATGGTCATTCTATTCAGGCGCTTGGGGATGGCGCACATTTTATTCTGGCTTTTGATAATGGGCATTTTTCAGAATTTGGCACTTTCAGCATCACTGATTGGATAACCCATATGCCGAAAGAGGTGCTTGAGAAAAGTGTCAACATGCCGGCATCCGTTTTTTCTAAAATTAAACAGGGTGAAGCTTACATCGTTGGGGGCGCTATTCCGCCCAAACTTCCCCTACCTGCTGACGATGGCGGATTGAACGATGCCCCACTCACCCACCGTTATGAACTCTTGAAGAGCAAACCCTTCTTCGAGAACGACGCAGGGAGTGTTTATCGGGCATCATCGAAGGAATTTCCTATTTCTACAACGATCACCGGCCTTATAGAAACCATCAAACCTGGCGCAATACGTGAACTACATTGGCACCCTAATGCCAACGAGTGGCAATACTACATTTCAGGTAAAGGACGTATGACTGTGTTTAGTTCCCACGGACACGCACAAACTGCAAAATATGGGCCAACCGACGTTGGTTACGTGCCACTGGGATTTGGTCACTATATCGAAAATATTGGCGATGATGATCTTCAAGTGCTGATTGTACTAGATAACGGTGTTTATCAAGATATTTCACTCTCTGATTGGTTAGCTAAAACTCCGTCTTATCTGCTTGCGGATAATTTCAACAATAAACCTTCCGATTGGGTGAATCGTCCTAAGGATAAGCTAGTTATATCACGCCGTAGGACTTGAGATATTACACCGTAGTGTATTGAAGGAACCTATATAGCTTTGTATATCAGAAATAGCCTCGTTTACTCGGGGCTTTATTTAACATCGGATAACACCTTTTTATCGGTAATTAGGTCAGTCAGGGATTAAAAGAATAAACTCCTTATTTTCTGTCATGTCTAATGACTGTTTTACATTTATATAACCTGCCGTGACCATTTAAAAACGTTTTGTTAACATCTGGTTATCCTATTCTCAAGTTCTTTTGGCTTTAGTGCCTTCTCTTTTTTCTTTTGCTCATTTTATTATTTGTTCAACTAATCTTAACATAATGATTTAATTGAAAAAAAATCAACAAAAAATGGCAAGATAAAAGCTTGCTAATAATTAGCATGTAAAGTAGTTTTATATTGAAATTAACGATTAGAAAGCCAGAGAAAACCCTATATTTAAAACTGAAATTTATATTAGTAGCGACAAATTTAGGAGCTCTCTGCCATGAGATTCATAGCTCAATAAACACTAACATAATGGAGAAATATAATGGATATAAAATTAACATCTGATAGAAGTGGATATCAACCCGTTGAAAAGCAAATAGCGGGAGAGATAATACGTGTACTAAACTTTAAGCAAACAGATGAGGGGTATACAGCATCACATGGAATTGAATATCGGGCTAAGAAAATAATATTAGCATACGCTTTAGCTGTAAGTGGTATTTATGATGTGTCTCAACTTCCTGGCGACTATTATAAGAATAAAGAGACTGCCGAGGGAATTTATCAAGAATATATGTCTAATCTTTCATCTGCACTATTAGGTGAAAATGGTGATCAAATTTCTAAAGATATGGCAGATGGTTTTTATAAGAATGAACTGGATTTTGAAGGTGAATATCCTCAAAACATCTGGAATATTCCTGGTCTTGAAAATAAACCATTGAGTGATTATTCAGATGACGATAAATTATTGGCACTATATTTTTTTGCGGCACAGGAAATTCCACTGGAGGAAAACCAACAGTCAAATGCTGCAAGGTTTTTTAAATTAATTGATTTCTTATTTATCTTATCTGCTGTAACTTCACTAGGAAGGAGGATTTTTTCACAAAACTTTTACAACGGGTTAGAGTCTAAATCATTAGAGAATTATATTGAGAGAAAAAAGCTTTCTAAACCTTTCTTTCGACCACCTCAGAAGTTATCTGATGGCAGAATAGGTTATTTGGCCGGCCCAACTGAACCACCTAAATGGAGAGTGAGTTTTCAAGAACTTAAAAAGAACAAATCTAGGAATGGATTTGCTAATATGGACGGTGCTGCAAAACAAAAGTATAGTTCATTTGTAAAAGAGGTGCAAAAGGGTAACGATCCACTTACAGCAGCAAAAAGTATTGGTACAACAAGCGGCAGTAACTTGGAAAAATTGCCAAATAATTTATTTAGTGTGAGGCTAAGTCAAAAAGACAGAGTAACCTTCACTCAAAATAATACTGAAAATACAATCACGATTCATAGTGTTGGAACTCATTATAAAAACATATGATGTGTGATCTCTGGCTTCGATTGGCAGAGCATTTTTAAGCTCTCATTTTTTCAACGAGAGTCTCATAAGGCGTTTTACTTTTCAAACCACTGTGTGGTCTGTGATAATTGTAAAACGCCTTCCTTTAGCCAATACACCTTACTGCCAAAAAGATATTACTGAAAGAAACCGACTCTCCCTGTCCATAACGTTAAATGGTTATAATTTTTGATGTTATTTTTGATTTCTTTAACAAAACGCATAATATATATGACAGGATAAAAGCCATCAAAGAATAGGCTATTATGTAAATATATATATTTATGTAATTAAATTTTTCCAGTAATAAGTTATGGACAAATTCGTTATGTATTTCAATAACAAAAATATTGTGAACAAGATATATGCCTAGTGTATTCTTGCTAATATCATCTATTAATAATGGTATTCCGTTGATGTTCAAATTAACCAAAAATAAAAACAAGCACACCGAAGAAACCTGAAGGAATATATTATAAAACTTCCCATAAAAGAAGGTCATCCCCGTCCTGGATGAAATGATTGATAAAGATATCAATGATATAATAAAAAATACCAGAAGCATTATGTGTTTACAGGAAAAAGTCTTTATTTTAGGTTTCGTTAGCCCTAAATATCCACCTATCAAGAAACTAATCAAACCCTCAGCTTGGAACGGAAGTAAAATATTGAATGGGATTAGGGAAAAAGAGAATTTGTAATCTGTTAGTGCATTCAGCAATGTAAGATTAGAGATTATAAGCATTATGACAATTATTTTCATAATCCCCTTTGCGTTTGTTTCGTTAAATGCGTTACGCATTAGTGGTGTTAATATATATAGAGAGACAATTGCAAATATAAACCATAAATGGGTGGCATCTGATGTGGTTCTACTAACATTAATATAATTTAAAAAATTAGTATTAGGCACTGTTGTAAATTTACTGATAAAATATGTGTCATACAGATAATAAAAGATAAGCCAAAACAACAATACAGTTAATATCCCTTTGGCTTTATTAATGATGTAATCCACCTGTTTTTCATGTCTGTTATTTAGTAAGAAATAGCCACTGCACATAAAAAACAATGAGACCCCTAACTGACCGATCTGCCTAAGAAAATACAAAACCACGTCATTATCATCGCGCAACAAGAAAAATAAAGTAACGTGAGAAATTACAACGAAAAATATAGAAATGATCTTTAATAAATCTATGGTCAATATTCTCATTTTTTGTCTCTTAAATAGATAAAATGAAGTTTGAAATTTTTGGGGCAATCCTGTCCATACCTATTTTTGATGGATGCAAACCATCGGACACGGTGCCCAAGCTATTGCTGGTCATAATATCGATATTTCCTTCATTGAATCCAGATTGTTTTAACAAATCCAGATATGGGATGGAGTGTTTTTCGCAAATTTCCCGACAAACGCTGCAATAGTCAGACAAGTAGTACCCTTTGGCGTTTTTACTATTCATACCTCTTTGTACTGATATTGGCGTTGTTATAATAAATCCTATTCTCGCTAATGGGTATTTTTTGGTAACTCCGGTCATTAATAACTTCATGCCTCCAATAAATGTCAATGGGGTTTTGTCTTTATAATCACCTATTTCCACCCCTCCATAGGAACCAAAGTCAAATCCAAAATCATTTACCCCTCCCCATATTGTAATAATATCTGGATTGCTTCCCATTTTTTCATATCTTAAACAAATGGCTGAATTGTCATTTTTATCTTTTTGGGCTATGCATGTTCCCCCTATTCCGTAGTTTTTCCATTCTTTTAGACCTAAATTTTTAGTCACTATTGGTTGATACCACCCTCTTTCAGTTATACTGTCACCGAGGGTAAACCAACACCCTTCCTTCAAATGCGATTGAATATAAGACATTTACTTTTATCCTTCTAAAAATAAAAATTCGACGAGAGGCCATTGCGAGAACAAAGCGAAACGGAAAAAAGCGTGTTTAACTTTGAAATAACCGCCTTCATTAAAATCAGAAAGCGCATACAGAGCAAATTGCTTCGCATCCGTTAAGGTGAAGAGTCTTTTACTTTTATCGGCAATTTGGCCTATATGATGAGTCATCATCCTGATCCCATGCAAATCATGTCCGTATAAAGATCGCTGACCGGATAGTGAAAATGAATTTCATCATTGCGGCTGGATCTCGGATAAAGTTGTCTCATATAAATAATACGATATCAACCTCTTTTACGACCTTTTAATCATGCACATTCATAACAGAAATACGGATTTGTTATCATAAACAAGTTATCTATCAGGTGCTAAAAAATGCCGATAGTGACAATTAGTTTGCTAAAGAAGTGGTGGATAGATTAGCTAAAGAAAAAAATGGATCTGAAACATAATATTGAATTACTGACCATCTGAGTTTAATAACAAAAATGCCGATCTTGAATATCGGCATTTTACAGTGAAAGAGAAGATTAATTTAATGCTTTAACGCTTCAATTTTATCCCGGCTCAGTCCGGTACTGGTGACAATAATATCCAAACTCACGCCATGTCGTAATAAGGCGCGAGCCGTTTCCACTTTACCTTTCTCTCGGCCTAGTTCAATACCACGCTCAAGCCCTTTTTGTTCAAGCTGTTCTGCAATAGTCATCAACATCGTTTCATGCTCCGGAGATTGTTCAATCAGTTGATGGACAAATTGGGAGAGATCCAGCGTATGTCCATTCAATAAAATATAGCGTAACACCACATTGCGCTGCTCAGTTGTATTATACCCTCCATTCAGGAGTTCCACCAATTGGGGGACCCATTCCAGCATGTCCCGGCAGCGGATGTGTTTTTGCACCAGCTCCATCAGGGCAACCCCTTTATGCGTCAGGATCTCTTCATCGCTGAGCGCACTGACGTCCACCAACGGAAACGCCTGATGGTATAAGCGGGCAGCCTGTTCGGGGAGCGTAAAACAATCCAGCCACCGGTTTGAGTAAGGATAAGGACGAACCTCACCATGATAAAACAGCAAAGGCGCCACCAAAGGGAGTTCAGTATGGCCTTTTTTCAGGTGGGCCGCCATTGCTAACATGGCATAATACATCAGCCGCCAGGCCATCAACGGGTCAGGGGTGGACTGATGCTCAATCAGACAATAGATATAGCCCTGCCCCCGGGCCGTTTCAACCGAGTACAGCACATCACTGTGCAGTTGACGTAAATGCCGGTCCACAAAACTGCCGGGTTCCAGTTTCAATGTGGCTAAATCACACAACGACTGGATCTCTTCGGGCAGATAAAGGGATAGAAATTCCCTGGCCGTTTCGGGCCGCGTTAAAAAATGTTTAAATAATGCATCATGGTGAGGCTGTTGTTTTTCTTTCTTTGCCACAATCCGTTTCTCTGTCTTATCAGTTAGTCATCGCCACGCATTGTCAAAGTTATAATATCTCTGGAAGACCCGCAACCAATGTACAACATATTATTTCGGTGATTATCCATTTTCCTTGAGTGGATCGAAACTGGCTGGAAACCGCTCTCAGAAGCGCTTGGCGACTAGTCTGTCGGAATCCATGAGGTCGTGGGCGGATGTAAAGCCTTGGGCCGAAAAGATTCCAAATAAATTTGATGTGATGACAATATGCTGCCCACCTAAGATTGGGGCAGCAACGGTTAATCATACCTGACATGTACTCTTCTCCCACTCGTAGTAAGGGAAGAGCAGTTATATTATCTATTTAAAGAGTCAGCTCTACCATCGATAGACGGGTATTTAATTCTTTTTGTGGAACTTGTTGAAATAAATGTCTATCTTTGATTGAGAAGCATTCAACCTTTCCACTTCTCATGCCGTCATTCCTTACAGCAAATCGCACGCTGGGCGGATATTTGTAATTTGGACTCAAAGACATACCGCAAGCCAACAGGAAATCAATTTTCGATGATGATTCAATAAGCTCATCATTGCGTTCTCCTGGCTTAACTCTCCCATAATCAAGGCATAAGTTAATGCTAAACGGGCAGTCGTCAATTATATTGTTATCGATAGAGAAACCGTAGTTCATGTTATTATCATGCTCACCAACATGCTGAGTCTTGTTTAGAACTTCGACAGTTAATCCATCTACAAAGGTAAATATAAACCCATTATTAGTCACTTTATCTTTAAGACCGAAATCAATATGTGAAGTTGTACGCTTTGGCCACATTGACCTTTCAAATCGACCATCGTTTTTCTTTTTAAAGTTATTGCTTATTAAACAGTAATTTAAAGGTTCAAATACCCCGTCATTACTAGTTTCTACCAAGACTGCCACCGTTCCTGCCAACAGAACGATTTTACCCACTTCGCTTTCGGGTAAGGAATTCATCAAACTTTCCTGTGCATCTGATAAATAATGCATCATATAATCAGTTAGTTGATATAATTCATCTTTGTTTTTGAGCGTATTCCATTTTATGTTCCAAAAAAATTCAGGTAAAGAAAAAAACAACGGGGTGTTTTTTTCTTTATTTTCTGATGCAAAAATAATATTTTCTCTCACCAAGTCAATTCTACGTTCTATTTCTTTCGCCAAGTAATCTTGTATGCTCTGTCCGCTTTCTCTATCAAGAGAAAACTCAGAGCGAAATGTCGCTTGTCTTATAGATGCTACATTAATTTTCATATTATTCTCCTTTGGTTTATCCATTATAATTCTCCTTTCTTGTTGGTACCGGATGTAATGACGAAGATAAAAATATCGCAAAAATTTTTACGCTGCCTACAATTTTGTTTGTAGGGGTATGAAGCCTAACTAGAAATAATGGCTAAATAATCAGTTAATAAACACAGAAATAATTATCTCCAAATTAATGTCAGCGTTGACTACCTTTGCCATAGTAACCAAACTTGTAAGAATTGATAATTCCTTCAATTAATGATTTTTCTCTTTTATTTGGAGTCTGATTATTATCAATTTTTCTATATGTACTTTAGGTAAAATGAATGTTTCTAATATGTCGATTTTTTGAGTAGAATTCTCTCTATAAAATTGCTCAAAAAAAGAGTTGTAATTATTTAAAGATAGGAGTTTATTTATGTGATTTTTTCCTTATGTCATTATTTCAACATGCAATGTAATTATTCTTCACCAAGTGGATTATTAAACAGGATAATTATTTTTGAAAAAATCAGAATATATCCGATTAAATTCATCTAATCAAAAATGATTATAATTAATCATGCGTTTAATAACTTTATCAGAGAAATAAAAAGATATTTTTCTAATATCATCCAACGATTCTTGACATTCCATAACCGACTTCTAGTCTCTATATACACACCATTATGAATGTCTAATCTAAAACTTGAACATTCCAATCCTGAATATCGGGATGGGGAATTTATAATCTAATATAAAAATATACAGGCTTAACTATGAATCCATTCGATCATGTAGTCCCCATGAGAAAAGAAGAATTGCACCATGTCCCCGCGGCGAAGAGTGCGCTGAACCGTTTTGCCGATGCTGAAATACCTCAACACCCGTGGATGGCGCAGAACGACTTCGGGAGCCCGCACCAAGATAGCTGGTGTTCCGAGTCCGTGTCGCTCAACGGTCCTGTTAATGACAATCTTCTGCTTATTGAGCAGTACAATCCTTTCGGATACACGCCGAATATGGTTTGTAATAGTCAGAATCAAATGGTGGGCGTCTCGCTGGACTACTCCGCATCTCAGTTCTGGGTGGTGGTATTTGACGAGAACTGCAACATTATTTCAGCCACGAAGGCGGGTACACTTTCCGGCAATAGTACCTTCGGCGGCGGCTACTTTTACCTAGACAACAACGACAACACGATAGTTGTACAGGACAACCAGATTGTCAGCTATCCGACAGCAGATGTGCAGCCAAGAGAAGGCGAGATTTATGCGCTCACACCGAACTGGCAGAGCGCTGATATCATCGAAGTGGTCACTGGTTCAGCGGAGGGCAATTCCCTCTACTCGTCGCTGCCTGTTTGGGATGCGGATCGTCCGAATCTCTACTGGTGCCTGATTGCCGGTGATTATAACTACCAGAACTACCCGGAGAGTACACTCAGCTCTCCTGCATGGATAGCAGTTGTGCAAATTGATCCGAATGATGGGAGCACAACACTGATTGGCGCGAAGAAGCTGGAAAAACAGTGGAACAACAATACATTCGCTGTTGATGAGAACGGGGCTTATATCGTCACCAATGGTATCGATAGCAAGGGCTTATGTACGAAAGGGTATCTCTGGGCGTTCGGTCTGGAGGGGAATGAGATCACCATTCGCTGGAAGACGCCTTACAAGAATGCCGGATACCGGAAGCCGGGTCAGACGAATATCGGTTCGGGAACTACGCCGACGCTCACCAAAATGGAGGACGGGACTGAACTGGTGGGAATCACCGACAATGCCGATCCACGTCTGAACGTGTTGGTCTGTAACCGCTCGGATGGAAGTATTATCTCCGAAACCCCTTGCTTTTTGGAGATGAGGAGCGCCGACGAAGCCTCGTTGATAGGCGTTGGTGATACCTTTGTGGTCGAAAATAATTTCGGCCACTATCCGACGTGGCCGTTCTCGCAGCTAGTTCCGAATGGTCCCGGCATGGAGATGATCCGCATCAATCCTGAGAATACCGAACAACCCGATGAAAAGAGATGGTCTATTCCAGACATTCACTTTTACGCGATGAACATGCTCTGTCGCGGCAGCGGTATCATCTTCGCGCATACCTGTAGCTGGTCCGATGATATTTCAGCGTCAAAGGGAGGAATGTACTACATTAGCGCCATCGATTCTTTCAATGGCCGGGTGATCTGGCAAATTCCCCTCGGCAGAGGTGTGAACTATTGTCATGAGTACGGCGGCATTTACTTCAACAGGAATAATGACCTCTACATTGGCACTAACCAGTATCTGGTCTCTATCAAGAATTTCCAGAATCGTTCCAAAGAGCTTAAGGAATAGGTGGGTAAGAACGACTGAGGCAATTGCATCAATTAGGCTCAGTGACCTCAATCTAGCCCAATGGGAGCGAAACTGCAAAATACGACATTTGACTTTTTTGAACGGATTTGTTGTTTTACTCCCACTCTGCCATCTACATCATTTCTAAGGTTGTACTGAGATGGCGGTACTAAATTATTAATGTTGCATAGATTAATAGGATATCGTTGTAGACTTTTTCTTATGTCATTATTTCAACATGACATGTATTTATTCTTCTTCAATTAAATTATTAAATCGGATAATTATTATTAAATTCAATAGAACAACCAGATATATCTGATTAAATTTATCTAATCAAAAATGATGAAAATTAATCATATGTTTAATAACCTTATTAGGGAAAGAAAAGGAGATTTTTCTAATATTATCCAACAATTGAGTTTCAAGTTATCAACAATATTTTAAATCAGATTATAGTGTAAATATATTTTGAATCTGGTAATAGATAATTTTAAAGCCATAGTGTCCTGGCATAACATCATTTTTCGTTATGTCCTAAAGACAGGAATGTCGATATACCTAAACCTATTTTTATTCAAAGGTATCACACTATGGCAAATGATATTAACGCTAATAGATTATTAGAGAAACGTACTAGTTATCAAACGCTCTTTAACGATAATAAAGATCTTTACTGTTTTCCCGGTGCACCAGAAGCTAATGATGGGCCTCTGGCGTATTTAGTTGATTTGTATCAACAGGCTCTCTCCTTTGAAAACACTGCAAATGAAGAAAGTGCCCGGCTTATTAGTCAACGACGCCCAGATATTGAAAAATTATTACTCGACAGTAAAAGTATTAATCAAATCAGCAGCATTTTACCGCTTATCATCGAAGTTTTAGCGCAAAAAGCGCAGTCTCATTTAAATAACGCCCAACCTTTAGCCGAATCACTGGCAAAGATTCATTATCCTTTTTCATTACCTTTTCATTTCCCACTGCGTCAAACAACCGCAGTACTGGAGAAAAAGAAGATTCCGTTGCTAGAACTTATCCAGCAATCTGATCGCGCATTTCCCAATTTTATCGATAACAATCTGCACTTACCTTCACTGCAAAAGGCTATGGTAGTCAGCAATGCTTTGGCGCCAGAATTACAGACATTGCTGCTTGAAGCATCCCAAAGTGGTCAACAAGATTTCTTTGCTAAATATTATGGTGTATCCGGTGATGCAGCCCAAGCCGCATCGACCCTATCTCAACTCACTGTATTTACACAGCAAACTGGTTTGACTTCTCAGGATGTTGAACGCTTGCTAGCAGTCAATGGTCTGACTGAAAGTAACGAAACCCACAGTTCGGTGACTTTCTCTAGCAATGTAACGAAACCTTCAAACACCAACACCCAGTTTCCTTCCGGGGCCAATTACGGCGCGGCATTTATCAACGGGGGAACTGAACCGGCCATGTCTTTGGAAAAGGTTACGGACAAAGCAACTGGAGAAGAAGTCGTCTGGATTAAAGGCATTAATAATGACCGCTTTGACCGTATTCAGCGTTTTCTGCATATCCAGCATGCATTGAAACTCCCTTATGAACAACTTGACCAGTTATTGACAGCTGCATTACGGGCTGAAAAACAGAAAAATTTGATTATTACTGAATCTACGTTGCGTACATTAGGGGTATTTTTACATTTCCATCGGGAATATAAAGTTACGGTTGAGCAATTCTGTGCGTTTATAGAGGAAATCACGCCTTATGGGCTTGATAATAATTCCTCTTTTTTTGATCGATTATTCAATGCACAAGGACTGTCAAAACAAGCGGCTTCGGCATCGGTACTTAACTTGGATAATAGCGAATTTGATCCAGCGGCTACCGAAGGAGTGGATGCGCTGACTGTCAATCAGCTATGTGTTGGTCTGAATATTGATGATGTCACTTGCCAAACACTGTTAACCTGGATAACTGTGTCACTTGGAATAAAAAAACCTACCCGCTCACTGACTGTCGTATCTGCCTTATATCGACTGGTTTCTTTACCCCGTTTATTGAAGCTCTCTTTACCGAATGAATTAGCTCTGTTTTTATTGCTGGAACGGGATAACCCAGGCTACTTAAAACAATTAGCGGGCATTCCAGTATTAAAGAAAATTGATAATACCGCACAATCCCATGATTTTGACATTCTTGACGCAATAGTCGCTTTTATGAATGCGGCACAATGGCTTAAATCCCATCGCCTATCAGCTCCATTATTAAATATCTTGCTTACGCCTTACAACATCAGCGGAAATGCTGACAACAAAATCAAAAATATCGACTTTTCCAAAGTAACTGAAAAGATTTTACCTGCCCTCAATTCTGGGCTGTTAAGTGAAGATAAAATTGCCACTGCTATGACAGATTTTCAGCACAAGGAGCAAACCAACAATTTTTCTTGGCTAACGAAACTTTCTGAGTTGATTGATTCACCAGGAATAATCAAAGCTATTGTTATTCCAGAGGGCAAAACCTTAGAAGAAATACTGGCTAAAAAAGTCAGAACTATTCTTCAACCACTGGCTGATGAAACTGCATGGTCGGCATATGGAAACGATTGGTCACAAAAACTGACGACATTGATTCAGGATGCCTTTATCGCCCAAGACGATATGATTATTAAATCTGTCAGTTATGTCTTAACGGTAGATGAGCCCCTCGCTTTACCGTTATTCCAGTGGACAGGCAGAAGTCGTACAGAATTTTTGCGCGAACTCATCACTCAGTACCAAGAAAGAGATCAGCAAAACAATCAACTCAGCGAAAATGCTTTTGCCATTTGGTATGATCTTAGTCGTTATGCCACTGTCAGCAAATTGTTTAAACTCAATGCTACAGGGATACAAACATTGCTCGATCACCCTACTTGGTTTGGGCTGAATCTGGCTGATGGCAAGCTCCGTTCTCTGGATCTAACGGTATTGCACCGTCTTAGCCGTTATGGTGATTGGCTAGATTTATTGCCTGAAACTAAAACGGGAGATGATATTCTCTATTATCTGAACCAAGCTAATAAAGTTGGAAAACCACCCCAGACGCCAGATGAAAAGATATGGACACCACAACAGGCGGCGGACAATCTGGCCGAATTAATCGGCTGGTCGAGTAATGAAATCCTGCGCGTCACCCATGATTTTGACAACGGCGTGGCACAAAGCCTTGTCGGCATCAGTTTTGTTTTACGTCTGCAAGCATTAACCAAACAAAGTGAGCTTTCTGCTCAACCTTTACTGGATGTTGCTCAACTCACCCTGAAATCAAATTATGATACTTGGCAGCAAGTCAGCAGCGCTTTGTTCGCAGCCTGCTCCCCGGAAGAACAAGCGTCACTGGAAAGTTTACAGAATGAATCCTGGCGTGATGCTTTAGTCCACTATCTGTTAGGCCAGTGGATACCTGCCAATGAAAAGCTAGTTGATATTTCAGATGTTGATGCATTATCAACCTATTTCCTGACAGATCTGCAAGTAACTTCAGAGGTGAAAAGCAGCCGGATTGCTTTTTGTATTGCTAGCTTGCAAAACTATCTTTTCCGTCTCTTTTCCCATCTGGAACCCGGTTACGGCAGCATGACAATCCCAAGTGCGCAGGTCGAGAACTGGAACCGTTATCTGAGCCAATATGCTCATTGGCAAGCCTGGCAAAGACAACGAAATTTCCCGGAAAATAGTCTCGATTCCGCTCAAAGAATAAGAAAAACCCGTGCTTTTGCTAATTTGGAAAATGACTTAAACCAATCCCGGTTAAATAACGACATGATACAAACCGCTATCTTGAGTTATTTGACTGAATTTGAACGGCTCAGTAATCTCCAGTTAGTCAGCGGCTATATAGACGGTACAGATCCCAAAAGTGACCAATATCATTTTATTGGTAAAAACAATACCGAACCTGTGGAGTATTACTGGCGTACACTTGATATCACACTACGCGATACTCAGGATCGCATCAGCCCGTTGGCTTGGAGTGAATGGGAAAAAATCACTCTGTCACTGACAGGCGACCTGTTATCACTGAGACCGGTTGTTATCGCTGGACGCCAATATGCTGTTTGGGTTGAACGTGAACCCACACCGCTGCTTGGCGCAGACCAGAAGCCATCAGTCTACCGAGCTATCAATGTGCAGTTCATTTTTAAACAAAGTAACGGTGAATGGAGCGCCCCCAATAGGCTATATCGTTTGGATGGCAGAGATGCCAGTGGTGAATACCCCAAAATCCCTACGACTGACCAACGTGTACCCGATAATCTCAATATTTACATGAAAGATGAGAGTTATAAACCGGGTTTGATAGCAATGGTGGATGTACAACGCCAGAACGATCCGTGGATGGGAGTATTACTCTATGATACGGCGAAACAGGACAGTAGAACTTGGATAAAAAACAAAGACTATTATCTGGAACTCCGTGATTTACTATTAATAGACAAAAAAACCTTAAGTGCGACGGAAGAAAAAAACCTTATCTCTACTTGGTACAAGTTTTATCGGGACCCCGGAACATTGCAGCATCAATATGCTGGCAGCCTAAGCTATATCACATTAAAGGCTGAAAATCGTAATCATCCTGACTTGAAGTTAACAGCCGCATTAAGCGCAGACAAAACCAAAATTATCCTGACAGGGATAAATACAATTAGTAAACGTAATCCTCAAGGGATCGGGACTCTATATGGAACATATCCCTTCCCTAGTTTCATGCGTTCCAAACAACTTACCTGGACAATCATCAATCAGGATTTCCCTATAACAGTAAACATAGCCGCACAAGATTTTTCGCAAAAATCTATCACTTTTCAGTGGCAAGGGCAAAAATCGCCGACCAAAATATTCATCGTATATTATAAAGGAACAAAACTTTTCGAGTTGTTACCTAAAGATTGGAAAGATAATAAGATAATTAAAGGGCATAATTTTTCCTGGTTAAACAGGGTTATATTTCAGAAGAGTAAACAATCGCAAATTGAACCTGAAAAGAAACTTGCTATATCGGTAAAAGGAGAAGCGCCATTTAGCAGTATTGATTTTGATATAGAGGATAATTGGGAATACACTCCATCAAAACTAACGCTGAGTATTGATACACCACCTAGCCCAAAAGTGCTTTTTTCCTCAAATATTGCATTAAATGGCAAAGTCACTACCGGAAATATAACCTTTCCTATAGAGTCAGGGGTAAATCGATATTCCTTTATTCTGACAGCTACAACAGAAGTACGATTTCTCCCTATTGGTGCTCCTAACTACATTGGAGAAGCCAAAAGCAAATATACTGTAACTATTGAAGAAATAGATAAAACTCCACCAGTTATACTGCGCCGTAATAACCAACAGGCCCAATATCTGGATATCCAAGCGCTAAAATTCCCTTACTCTTTCATTCGCTTAAATACCCTGTTTGGAACGCAATTAGTCGCTCGTGCCACTCAATCAATTGAGCGGGTTCTGGCATGGGATACCCAGCAGTTATCTGAACCACCTTTGGGTACTGACACTCAGGTTACTCCGGTAGATTTTCGCGGCGCTAATGGGCAATATTTCTGGGAATTATTTTTTCATCTCCCCTTCTTGGTCTCTTCTCGACTCGGCGAAGAACGGCGTTATTACGATGCTCGGCGTTGGTTTTTAGAACATTTGTTCGATCCTTATGGCAGCCGGCTTTGGAATTCCCGCCCATTAAATGAAAGTGGTAGTGATCTTCCCACTTCCGTAAATACTGATAACCCGGATATTGTGGCCTATAGCTTGCCGGTCTACTATCAAAAAGCCTTGTTCCAATTCCTTATCAAGCTCTGGATACAGGAAGGCGACGATCTCTACCGGCAACTGACCTCAGACAGCCTGAATGAAGCCAATCTGTGTTATCAGCAGGCACTGCAACTACTCGGTTCCTTACCAGAGGGCCTTACCGCTACCCGCTGGCATCCGGTTAGCCTTGAAGAAATCAAAGCAAGTCTTGGCATAATTCAGATAATAGTTGACTCAGATTTCCGGGCTGTTGATGGCTACTTTATGTCTCCTTTTAATACCCGACTTATCGAGTATCAAAAGACACTAAAAAGTCGTCTCTATAACCTTCGTCATGGATTGACACTGGATGGTAAAGCGCTATCCCTGCCGCTATATGCTGGCTCTCTTGAGGGGGACAATTTAACACAACGTCGTACCGGTAATGTCCAGAATACGTTTAACAGTTCGATACAGCCAATTCCACACTATCGTTTCCCGGTAATGTTAAAACGTGCGAGTGAGGCTGTGAAACAGTTGATCCAACTGGGGCACCGACTGTTTAGAGCAATAGAAAGTGGAGTCAACGCTGAACAAGAAGTTTTGGAACAATCACAAATCATCAGATTGTCCGCTTTCGCGATAGAGCTGCAACAGGAAGCGATTCAAATTGCTCAAGCGGGCAAAGCAGCTCTGGAAGAAAGTAAAAATATGGCACAACAACGCTATGAGCATTATTACGATTTATACAACGATGATATGTCTGGATTAGAAATTGCGGCGATGACCGTTAAAATCGCGTCAGAAGTCACCAGAATGGCTGCGGTTCCTTTTCATATTATGAGTGCCGCCGTGGAAACTCTGCCTAATATTTTTGGCTTGGCTGTCGGAGGCAGTGAATATTCTGCACCGTTGGTGAAAGCGGCGCTTGTCGCTGAAATAGCCGGGCTAGTACAAGGAACTATCGCAGATCGGCTTCAAGATGGAGCAAACTATCAGCGACGGCGCCAAGATTGGGAAATTGAGTGGAAACAGGCACAAAGTGAACTCAATATCATCGACAAACAGTTAAAAGAGCAGGAATTACTGATTAAAACTGCCCAAACCGCATTACGGGAAGTTCAAGCACAACGAAATGCCGCAACCGAATTGTATGAATTTATGACAACTGGTTTCTTGGTTGTGCCGACATACCAGTGGTTAATGAAACGACTTTCTGCTTTGTATTCACCTGCGTATGATGCAGTCCTGTCATTGTGCTTAATGGCGGAAGCGGGCTGGCGTTATGAAGTGGGTGATTATCAGCGACAAAGTTTTATTGATACCAATGCCTGGAATGACTCCTATCAGGGACTGCTTGCTGGGGAATCATTGCAATTAAATCTACAGCAAATGGAAACAGCTTGGTTACAACGTCACGAACGTCGTTTAAATATCAAGAAAACCTTTTCTCTTAGCGCACTCTCTTCCATCTCAGAGATAACTAACCAAATTGATAAAAAACAGGCGCTGAACTTTACGCTGGATGCAAAAGCCTTTGATAAGAACTATCCCGGACATTATCTACGGCAGATAAAACGGGTTTCTGTATCGTTATCTTTGGAAAGCGCCGGTGCTGACCCAGTGGTTATCCCAGAAATTTGTGCGATTCTGATACAAACAGGCAGTTCAACGTTAGTGGATACTGATATTGAAGGCATTAACTGGCTCTATGATCCGACGAGAAAAGCGGGCAACAATAGAAATATCAAAACCAATTTACGTGCGCAGCAGCAAATCGCCCTCTCTTCCGTACAGGAAGATGATGGCCGGGTGGCAACAGAGAATTGGTTATGCACTTTGATGTTTGACGATGGTCGTTATCTGCCGTTTGAAGGAACCGGTGCTATTTCAACTTGGAACCTGAAATTCCCCGACCGACAAGTTATCGACAAGGTATTAAAAGGTTCTGATGGTAAATGGAAATTAAAAGATATTCTTATTCATTTACATTATACCGCGCTAGATGGCGGTAATCAGTTTGTTAAAGAAGTAACGGATAAATTAGCTGAGAAGAAAAAGGGATCTGTAACATAATATCTAACGTATTAATCATCTTGGTTTGACAATAAAATCCTCTACTTTGTGGTAGGGGATTTTCAACTTATTTAAGTGATCTTTCTCTTATGCCATTATTTCAACATGATATGGATTTATTCTTTGCTAATTAGATCACTAGATTGGAGAACTATTCTTAAATCCAACGGAATAAACGAATGTATCTGATTAAACTTATTTAATATTTCATTTTGTCGTATTGTGTTCCATCCGATTCCCCTTGATAATATGGATGAAATGATATCGTTCCATCCTCCGGGAGTGAATATATATGATGAAAAATAGTGATCCTTTTCCTCATCTAACATCTCTGCTACGTCAGGGGATTAGTCATGCACTGTATCCTAATGCTAAATCATTTCTTGACATGATAGCCGAGGATATTGTTTTTGAATTTCCTTATGCTTTGCCTGATGGAGTGCAAGTATTAAATGGAAAAAAATCCCTCAAAAACTACCTTACAAGCAAATTAAAAGGAGATTATCATGCAGAATAATATTTTGGTCACAGGTGGTAAGGGGAAAACCGGAAGGTTGATTAGTGAGTTACTGACCCAAAATGGGATCGCGCATCGGATTGGTACCCGCACCCCTGAATCAGGCAGTGAAATTGCTTTTGATTGGATGCGTCCTGATCTGGCCGAAGCCGCATTTTCTGGCATCAGGTCACTATATATTGTGGCGCCAACGAACACTAGTGATCATGGTTCAGTAGTACCACCATTGCTTGAGATAGCGCTAGAAAAAGGGGTTCAACGTTTTGTGTTGCTTAGTGCATCGTCGCTGGCCTCTGGTGCTCCAATGATGGGAAAAATTCACGCCTGGCTGGAAGCTAATACGCCAGAATGGACAGTATTACGTCCTACCTGGTTTATGCAGAACTTTTATGAGCAACGGCATTTGGTAACAATAAATGAAGAGAACGCTATCTATTCTGCAACGGGCGATGGCAAAGTGGGGTTCATTGACGCCCTTGATATTGCTCGTGCTGCTGTTTCTGCATTAACATCAAATCGAACCATAAATAAAGATTTTATCCTTACAGGACCTGAAACACTTAGTTATGGAGATATTGCTGCTGCATTGAGTAAAGCCTTAGGCCGCAAAATTAGTCACCGAAATCTAACGACCAGTGAATTGGCCAGTCGGCTACAACAAAATGGACTGGATGAAACCTACTCAAAAATCCTTTCAGCAATGGATAATGACATCGCATCAGGTACTGAGGAGCGCATTACAGATGGCGTCAAAGCATTAACAGGAGTGAATCCTTGTTCACTGGATATCTTTATTCAGAGGGAATGTCATCGCTGGAAGGTTTAATTGTATGACTCGGGATAATACTTGTCCGAAGTAAAATAACGATGTTGTACTTATTATACCCGTCATCTTTAAAGTTGCCTCTTTGTTGGCTGTACTCGCTCACCCCGGTCACATAGTTCTCTATGCTCCCGGGGATTCACTCCCTTGCCGTCGCGATACATCTTGAAATCCATAGGGTATATATGAATTTACCTTGAGCATTTAATTGAGCGAATCCATTATCCTGCGTCCGTAACCATTTTATTTACCCGCGGAGAGTTGGTGATATTTATATCCATCCATGGAAATCCCTAGTTAGTTTCTTAATTGATGATGATTATCTGCATACCAGGTAATATAGTCATTACTGGATATTGGCGTCTCGATTCCAATTTTATCCACGCCAAAACTGGTAATATAATCGTTTATTCTGTCTGCATGTTTACGTATATATTCAATACGTCTCTCGTCTATTCTTTGCGATTCCTGTAAATTGATCACTTCACTTCTCAGGAGATTGCTCATGGTACGATGAGTCCAGTCGAGAAGATACCCTTCGATGATCATATAAAAATCATCATCCTTATTGTTGTGATATGTATCAATAGTTGTCGTTACCACGGATAAAACGGCATATGTTTGGCTTAGTTCTAGAAAATCCCCACTATGCTTATTAAGCATATCTAAGTTTATTTTTTTATTGTTACTCGTCATTAATCCATTTAGTTTTTTATATAAAAAGTTCATATAATCATTTAAAATGGAAAATAGGTTATGCTGGAAAGATGCTTTGTTTATTTCTTTCATCTTATTGAGAATGATCATCCTTCCGGCTTTTAGTGATAATACAAGGTTATCCCCTTCCGAAGTAATCGCGCCAAAATTAGATATTAAATAATTGGGGATCTTATTAAGCGTAAATAAACCATGTGCACCGCAGCGTTCACGACAATTAATTAATATTTCTTGCGTGCGCCATGTGCACAAGGACTTAGTAGTAATGATTTCAATAAGTAATTTATCTGGAAATTTAAAGTTTTTAACTGATTCTGATAATATAATTGAAACTTTTCTTGTTAATTCTCTTAAGTATAACGCGTGAGTGATTGTGCTCAAAGTATCCCAGGCAATACCCTCTTTGAAATGAGAATAATTAATTATTGGCATAGTACCTGAATAACCGAATGTTTGTCGTTTATTGCCATATGTGCTAGTTATATGAAGAGCTGATTTAGCTGCTGTAACTGAGATCACTGCCATGCATAACTTCCCTGAATGTATTCTATTTGTAATTAACGAAAACCTTTCTGTTAATTCTTTAGTATGCAATGATACTTTACCCTCCCTAGTCAGTGTTATCATATTGCCCGCAAGTAGTCCTTCAAAAGGGACTTCGACATTATTAAATGAAGTTATTGCGTTATCTAAATAAAATCCTGGCTTATCGCCAAGTGGAGTAATTTTAACTCCGGGAGTTAATTTGCCATTTACGGACAGAGGGAGAATAAATGGGAAAATACCATATTTCCTTCCTGATACATTTAACTGAGCTAAAATTACAGCTACTTTTGGTAGTTCACAAGGTGTAGTATTAGGCATAAATTTATATGCATTTTGGCTAGGTGAATTCAATATGAATACGCCTTTTTCCGGGAGATAATTAGCTTGTGTTTCGATCGCGATGAGATTATTTCCGTGAGCCAGCTCAGTTGCCAGATATACTCCAATGGCATGACCTGAGCAAATTTTTCGGTAAAGATCTTCCACATATGGAGTTTGTGCTCCTAAGTTAGCGATAGTGCCTATGGCTAAATTAAAATGAATTGATAGCATAGAAACTACAGCGCAATCGTGTGGAGCTACAAGTTCATGCAGGGAAACTAATTCATTAAATGATGTCGTATGAATATTATTATTTTGAATATATTTAAGCAGTTCTATGAATTTTTCTACTGACGACGGGTAATTATCACAAGTGTTTTTAAGTATGGCTAAAAGGTTATCAGATATTACCGTATTTCCTATACCTAAATAAGACCTTAATTTTGATTCCGAATTGCACAATGATTTATTCATATAGATGAAGCCTTTCCTAGAATAATATGTATATTAGCTATCTAATAGTGTCATGGGATACACCAGAAATATATACCTCTAATTTAAAAAATTTTATTATATAAAAGTGACCTGTTGAAAATTTTCCTTCTTATAGCCCAGTAGAGAAAACCATATTAAAACATGTTTATCAAATAAACAGGAGTTGGGGAGAACGTTAAACAGCTAAACTAGCTGCCCAAACTTAAGTAAATTTCCACTTGGATCAATTAGGTGGAACTCCAACATGCCCCATGAAGTTTCCGCAAGCGGAGAGACTTCAGTCTGCGCTTGTAGTTCTTGAAACACACTTTGGATATCTTTCACGAAAATATAGCAAGAAGTGTTCTCTGCAATGTACTTATCGTTACATGCCCAAAAATGGATTTCAGCTTCCCCTCTGCTAATTATCGCATATTCATTAGGAACAAAATTGTCGCAATGGAACCCAAGTTTACTTGTGTAAAAGTCAACCAATTCATCTAGATCCAATGCAGCCAATACAGGGACAGCCTCCCAATCGCTCATACATTTTCCCTTTTATTTATATATAATTTTTAAACGCTCATACCGGATTGTCTGACAAATCACTGTACGTTACTCTCATTAAATAAGTAATATGACTATAAAAATAGATTCAACAATACCTCCTAAAATCATAAGGAATTAACAATAAATTATTAAATATGATTTACTATGAATACAGCATTTTTACCTAGCATGGATTGCCTATCATGTCATCAACATTTGATCAGGGCAAGAGCGTGAAGGCTCATTTTTCATTCACATTTAAACCGGCCAGTAAAACCTGCACAAGATAGCCTTCATTTATATTGGCTCTGCGCCTGAGGGATCCCCTGCGTATTTCGGTTTGTCCGGCCATCTGATCTTTTCTTCGTAACTACTCACTTTTTAACTTACTTCCGCAGCTTCAGCCAGACTTTTTTTCCGTTGCGATTCTCCTGTTAATTCCAGCTGATGTGCGTTGTGGATCAATCGGTCTAACAGCGCATCTGCAACTGTCGGATTTTCCATCAATTCAATTTTGGCACAGCTTTTAAGTGGTTGAAATGAGTTCATTACACTCGCAGAAATGTTCAACTAATTTATCCAGAATTCAAGTTAGTTAGCTTATTTAACCACTGATTGAAATGTGGGCATTGGGAACGAATTGTATCTAATCCAATATCACCAGCGATGAGTGGGCCGTGTAAAGTCTTATGGTAATTTGGTACTATCGCCAAAATACGCTTAGATGGTGCAGTTTGTGGGCTATTATTAATATCTTCAGGGCTATCAAATTGAGCTTTGATGGTTTGTAATGCTGAGATGGGGGTGTTGTCATCAAGCCAATCCGTAAATTTTTCAGGTTGGCAAAACAATAGTGCTTCAAATTCATGTAATAACAGATTGGGAATAAAATTAGTTTGCCCAATATCATTAGCGAAAGCTTGCTCTAGCTTAACTACTCGTTCGTTGGCTGCAACATCCCGCACAAAAGTTTCTTCCGTTTGCCCCTCTACAAAAACATTGATACGGATCATCGCTGTGGCCTCCCGCCGAGTAAATTTTTCTTCCATAATTCACCAAGGCTATAGTCTTCAAGCCATTCTGAAAGAAAGTCACTATTCAGACGCTTAAAGGTCGATACCCCTTGTTGTTTGTCAACGATAATCAAATCATCAGCATCAAATTGGTCGACCAGTTCGACTGACTGGGTAGAAATAATCAGTTGGTGCTTACTGCTGGCGTTTTTGATCAAACCAGCCAGTACATTAATAGCATAGGGGTGGAGTCCAAGCTCTGGTTCGTCAATAATAATTGAACTTGGCATATAGTCTTCGGGTTGCAGTAACACGGTAGTCAATAAAATAAATCGTAAAGTACCATCGGACAATTCACTCGCTTTAAACGGAATATCCTGCTCTTTCTCTGTCCATTCGAATTGAATGTAATCAGTATTATCCGAGGTGGGCCGCAAGTAAAAATCACCAAAAAATGGGGCAACCATTTGAATGGTTTTGACAATGCGTTTGTAATGCAGAATATGATTTTTTTGCAGACGATATAAGAATGCCGCTAAATTAGCACCATCTTCCCGTAAATAGTCATTATCATTAATACGATGAGCTTGTTTAACTCTGGCATTATCACTCGTATCATGGAAATGGTAAACCCTCCATCGGAGCATAGTAAGTAATGCGTAGTCCTCAATGTTATGATGCTGAACGATCTGAGATTCAAAGTGTCCAGCACCAATATTATAATCCCCTTTGATGTCCAAAAAGAGTGATTCATGTTGGAACATCATGCGGTTATCATTTGTGGGTTCCAGTTCAAACTTATAACCATTGTGACCAAAATAAAGCTCAGTGCTCATAGACTCAGTTTTTTTACGACCAAAATGCAATAATGTGTCGGGGCCACCCATTTTGCCAACAAGAGATTGTAAACGATGATCAAGTACAACGGCGATTAGGCGAAAAAAACTGATGAAATTGGATTTCCCAGCACCATTGGCACCAATAAGTACATTTAGACATCCCATTTGTAAATCACATTCTGAGATAGATTTGTAGCCTTTTATATTAATTTTTCTTAAGAAATTATTGTTGGTTACTGGTTTCATAATTTTGCCTTTTCAGCATTATGCGACTCAAATATGCCCTATGTTAGGGCAAATAATAGGTTAAGTATTATCTTGATTGCCAGGTTTGCGTCCAGCTCTTCCTCTAAAAACTTTTCCTTAGTGGAATACATTATCATTAAAATGCTCCTTCTATACACCAGAGGCTTCAGCCGCTTTGTTACCGCCACAACTGCTCTAATTGCTACTGGCTGGAACGAAAGTTGCCGGGCGAAATTCATGCCTCTGCATGAAGCATCTAGGGATTATCTTAAAAATAAGCTTTATTCTGATGCAGAGGGTGTGATTTTGTATTACCACACTGCGATGCCTATTGTGGTTCAGTGTGAGTGGAGCTACGGAATTAATCAGGATGGAACTATCCTGGTGCAGCTGGTAATCCTTCTTATGCTGGAACGTGAGGTACCAGACTGGAAAAATGCTAGTTATGCTGAGTCGAGGGAAGCAATGAGAGGGCAATTCAGAAGAATATTGGCATTTTGGCTGTTTCAGTTTCACGTTAATACCTCACTTTCATATTAATCAGATTAGCAGACACGAAATTCTTGCTCCACTACATCTTCCGAAGTGCACCTACTATGTCACTGACTCTCATCAGTCAAGTATTTTTTCCTTACCTGAAAAACCGGTACCATAATGAAAATATTGCAAACGGGCGACAGACCGACCAGCTTGGCGCAGGCCATAGCCGAAATTGGTCGTGCTGATAAAACCATCCATATGCTGACTTACCTCGACGATGAAAACAAACGTCGAAGGACGTTGCAACAACTCAGGCGTGAGGGTTATCCGGTTCAGGATGAAGATGTTGAAAAACTCTCGCCGTTACAATGTGGGCATATCAATATGCAAGGGCGCTATTCCTTTACGGTGCCGGAGTCCGTCAGCAAAGGAGAACTGAGAGCGTTCAATGAAGAGGTTTAATTTATTGATTAATATATTAATGGCTATTTAAATTGGCCCATTAACGGCGTTTGCTGTTCCGTTACTCCCCAAACCCCTATATAACCAGTTAGTGAATTGGTTATGAATCTTAGTGTTTGATGATTATAGTACCAGATGGTGGTAATCAGCTTGATAAAGAAATAACTGATCAATTAGCAGAGAAAGAAAATTAATCTGCAACATAATACTGAATTTAACGATAATAACTTTTACTTTTTTTGATAAAAACCACCATGTTGCTTTTATCAATTATTTATTTCAATGGAAAAACTTTTGGCATTATTTATCAGGAGAGTCACCTATTATATTAATATGAAGTTGGTGCAAAGATTATTTGCATAATTTACACTGCAAAACGTCAGACCTTATTTATATTATTAATCAGGAGTAAATTATGAAAAAATTGATATCTATGTTATTTATTTTAATTGGTATGATTAGCGCCCCTGCATTCTCAGCGGAAACCAATAGTGGCATTGTTAGAGTCGCAGAAATTAAAGCTGATTGGGATAATCCTGCACATTATTTTTATACATTTAGCGGGAGTTTAGCTGGTAACTGTGGGAAACCTGGTTATATTTGGTCAGGATCAAGCGCTGAAAACGTTAATAGGCTATTAAGTCAAGCTTATGCACAGGGTTTAAATATTAAAGTTGGTATAGAAAATGCGAGTTGTAATATAACTACCGTTTACGTTATTAAACAATAGTAATTGTTTCTTATGCCATTATTAATGGGGCAAAAAGATAGATAAACATTGATTTACCTAACTCTATAATAAAATCCTCTACTGCATCGTAGAGGATTTTTAAAATTAATTTAAACAACATTTTCTTTGTGAAATTATCTCAGCGTAACATCTATTTATTCACAATATATTTCAGTGACAAAACTTGGTGCATTCTCAATGGTGTCGTGAACCGGGCAGGTTCTATTAATAAAGTCGACAAAAGCATGAATTTCTTCTTCACTATTATCAGCTTTAATATGAAATTTTGTCACTATTTTAGAGAAACCTAATTTCGCTTGTTTATTTCTACCAGTGAAACCATCAGTATCAAGTTCACCTTCTAGATCAACGTGAATATCAATTAAGTTAATTTTGTGTAGTTTAGCAAAAGCCTTTGCTACGATACATTTACAAGCCCCGAGAGAACAGAGTAGAGCTTCAACTGGATTCATCCCCTGATCAGTACCACCTAAATTACGCGGTTCATCCAAATAAAAGGAGAAATCTCTTGATGTACATTCAACTTTCACTCCAGCTACAGATTTTACTGTGGCAGTAAATAGTTCTTTCGCCATGATCCAACTCCTTAAAATTAATATTAGTTTTTCACCGGGGCAAACAGAATTTTGCTAATCAGGATAAAACTCAGAGGACAGTATCTGGGACATACCCCAAATGCATACATCGGGAAACGCATCTAATCCGGTTTCGTTCATTGCTGAGGCAACGGCTTTAGACCAGACAACATCAACCCAGTCTGGATCATCTAACTTTGTCTTTAAACTAGGAGATTCTTTTAAACCATAAAGAATCTCTTTTCTTTGCGCTTTAATTGTTCTTTCCCAACTTGCTCCTCTATGGCTTGGTTGGTATTTCCATTTTAATAAGTGAGCAATTAATACTGCCATGCGGCTAGCCAACTCACGCTGTTCGCTCTTGCCCACGTCTTCGATCTCCTCAGCAATATTGGTTATATCAATCTCAGAGAATTTACCGGCACGTAATAACGCTGCCTGTTCATTTGCCCAAGCGACCACATCAGTTTCGTAACGGGTATGATTCATAATTGCCTCCGCTAATAGGTCTATTATGCTAGCAGTCTGTCAGAGAATACGCTTTAGGTCAAAAAAGAACTTATCTTCGATAACTCAGTATTCAGCCTACTGCCGGCAACATTCCACTTACGATGCCAATTTGGATTGCTATTACTGCAACACCGCAGGCAAATACCAGCAATAGTACGGGCTTACCACCAGGTACCCGATATTGACGTTCATTTTGCTGACGGGATTTATATGCCAGGAGGCTAGGTAATAATAACGCTAAAATTGACAGTGCGACCGCGGCATATCCCAACGCCATCACAAAACCTTTTGGGTAAAATAGCGCGAAAATCAATGGTGGAACGAAGGTCAGCAAACCAGTTTGCATACGCCCGGTTACATTATCTTTGCGTTTAAATAGATCACCTAGAAAATCAAACAGGCCAAGTGCGACACCGAGGAATGAGGTTGCGAGCGCTAGATTAGCAAACATTTGTACTGCAAGTTCAGTTTTCGGTGAAGCAACAACTTCACGAATGCTGTGTAATAAGCCATTCAACCCGGCGTTTTCAGCTAAGATATCGACAAATGTGTTGGAATTGATACTCCCTAATGTCGCCAATTGCCAGAAAATATAAGTAATTAACGGAATTGCACTGCCGATAATAAACACCCAACGGAGCCGACGTACGTCGCCGTTCATATATTTCACAATACTGGGAACACTGCCGTGAAAACCAAACGATGTGAATATCACCGGAATTGAAGATAATATTAACCCTTGTTCTAATGGTAGTGTCAGTAGGTTAACATGCTGAACATGCGGCATCATCAGCCCCAACATCAATACCAGGAAAATAATTTTCGCACTGAAAATAACTCGGTTAACCATATCTACTGAACTGGTGCCAATGCAAACGATTCCTCCGGCAATTACCGTAAACAGAATAACGCCCACGGAAGCAGGAAGGGACAAATTAAGCCATTTATTGAGGCTGACTGTCAGTAATTCCCCGGCACCACTAATATAGGCTGATGTTAACGCATACATCAGAAACATCATGCTGAAACCCGTTAATATTTTGCCGCCGCTGCCAAGATAACGTTGAGCAAGTGTCCCTAATCCCGTATCAGGAGACTCATATTGATAAGCTTCAACCAGTAATAATGCGGTGTAACTCATCAAAACCCACAAGCCAACCAACATGATCAAGCTTACACCAAATCCTACACCGGCGGTGGCTAATGGCATGGCTAACATACCAGCACCTATAGTGGTTCCGGCGATAATAAAAGTACTGCCAAAAGTACGGTTCTTCACGTTTTTTTCCCTTCGAATCAACAACAAATATTTAATAATAGAAAATCAGGCCACTTTCTTTTTTTCTTCTTCATCAACAATCTGAGTCAGTTTGTGAATAAAAATTTTCTGGAGCCTTTCCCAATACTCGTCAAAATCGTCAGCACTACGTAAACAATGAGTCATCACAGCAGCACGTAGGACATATAAACTGTGGACTTTCTGCCATTCTTCTTGGTCAAAACCGCAACTTTCAACGTAATGCCAAGGCGTATCACCATACTCTCCATAACCAAGGGAGGTGGAAGAAGTCAAAAAATCATTGGTGTAACTACGCCCAGAAGTGTATGAACAAAGCTCGTACATCCGTTTATTAAGACGGTTGTGGTGACTTAAATCATTATTTCCTTGCTCTTTAAAAGTGAAATTGACCATATGGAAATCAGGATTTGGCATGGTATGAATTGCAAACCGGCGTTTGCCAACAACCAATGGTTCTGTGGTTAAAAGTTTTTTAATCATCCAATTAGCCGTCACAATACCGGCAGCAATCACTTTTCCGTAACCACTGATATTAAGTGGAACCAATCGGTGCGCGGCCCAAATGGCGGCGGCGATAGCTCCGGCTTTAGATCCCTCCATAATAGAGGCGCCGAGTACGACATGCCGGTCAATGGCTTGCTCTGGTTGAGTATCAACATCTTCGAAAACATAAGCCGCCCGGTAGGAAATTAAGTCAACAATACGCTTATCTTTCATACATACCGCACCGGCGGCATATTGAATAAATCCAACTTTGTGAGGATCTACGGTGATTGAATCAGCCTGACACATGGCTCGGAAGCTTTGGTAAATTTCAGGTTTAGGCCAAATAATATCTTCGGGAATAATCGCCAATTCACGATAACGACGGATAAGTTCATCATATTCCATAAACTCTCCCTGTTCGTTAAGGAACATTGCGCTGGCATAACCTGCATAAGCAGCATCAATATGCACATAAAATGAGACGCCATAACGCTCTTCACACTCTTTGCGCAACGCAATAACTTCATCAACTCGGTCAATGGCTCCCACTTCTGTCGTTCCAACTACAGTTACCATCGCCAGAATAGGTTCCCCCTGCTCTATCAGACAGAATGTAATTTCACGCATTTTTTCAACATCGGTACGATAATTCGCATCGACCGGCAATGGCACGATATGCTGTTGACCGATTCCCAGAACATCCATTGCTTTCATCCATGAATAATGTTTCGACTGTGGAACCAGGACTTTGCCAAACATCCCCTGCTTTATCCCGGCGCCACGGCAAGAAAGTTCACGAACTTCTTCGAAAATGCCACGTTTTTTTAATTCATCCGTCAAATCCAGAATATCTGATGGCGACATATTCAACAGTTGTTGTTCTGATTTATTTGCGACCAGATCGCTGGATTGTGGATATTGTGCAATGGCAATAGGCATGGTTTTTAAGTTACGCGCAACCCATAACCCTTCATAATTGGCGACGGTTCCTCCTGATGTAATATGTCCCCAGGCTCGGCGAGGGTCGTAACCAAACATTCGGCATAGATCCAGCCCTGCTTCAATTTCTAGCTCCGTTGTTGTCGGTGATGACTCGTGGGCGCAATTGTTTGGGTTGTACATCATCGCCATGACATAAGCGAGATTGGAAACCATCAGGGTGTCGGCATTCATATGCCCCATATAGCGAGGAGAAAACCAGGGAATCGAGGTGTTTTTCAGCTTAGCGGATAACTGGTTTAGAATACCCTCTGTCCGATAAAGCGTTTCCCTATAATCAGGTGCATAACGATCAACCGAGGTGACTAAGGCGGGATCTTCTGGGTGAAAATCAGAGCGCCAGTGCATGTGCTCACTTACGGCATATTCCATCATTTCTCTAAAAAAAACCGTATTTTCTGATTTAGGGCCTAAAAACAACGCATCAATGTTTAAGTGCGAAGTAAACTGCTTGGTCATAATTATATTACCCTTTCAACTAACAAAAACGGCTGTCAGCAACAGAGAGATTCTGAAATTCTTTACTTGTTAATGAAATCACTATCTTTCTCTGATGGTCAGACAGAAAATTATATGCCACCTAACTTACCAATAGCTGGTCATACCTCATTATTCTAGACATTCAGAAAAATCTATCAGGTGGAATAGATTAATCATTAACATATCTATAAACGATCGTTTGTTAATAGATATAGACTATATTTGTTAAAATATTAACAATGACGTTAAATATAAATTCTGATTTTGTGCGCGAGGACAAAGAACGAATAAAAACAAATCAAAAAACAGAGGAAAATAGGGGCTTATTTGTTGTTAACCTTGTTAATTATAAGGATTTTTTTTAACGTGAAGTGGTTAGCAGATAGAATGCAGGGCTACAAATTAAAATAGCCCTGATTTAAGCAGAAGTACTATTAAGATGATACATTTACCAACATAACCTTGCCGATAACATCACCGGCTTCCATCATTCGATGTGCATCAGCAGCATCTTTCAGATCAAAAACTTTACAAATTAATGGACTGACTTTTCCTGATTTCAATAATGGCCAGACATGTTTTTCCAATTCCCGAGCTATCTCTGCTTTTTCCTCTACACTGCGGGAACGTAATGTAGAACCCGTGTGAGTCAGACGTTTTAGCATTAAGGGCATCAGATTAAGATTTTCAGGGTTTCCTTTCATCATACCAATCTGAATAATTCTCCCGAATTTAGCAGCAACCTTATAGTTTTTATTGACATAATCACCGCCGATTAAGTCAACAACTATATCAACGCCATGATTACCCGTGATTTTCAATACCCGATCAACGAAATCTTCTTTACGGTAATTAATAACAAAGTCAGCGCCTAGACTGTGTGCGACTTTAGCTTTCTCATCAGAGCCGACGGTAGCAATGACTCTGGCGCCAAAGGCTTTTGCTAACATAATAGTGACGCTGCCTATCCCAGAAGTACCACCGTGAATTAGCAAATTTTCTCCTTGTTTCAACTTGCCAGTCTGAAAAACATTAGCCCAGACGGTAAAAAAGTTTTCTGGCAATGCGGCTGCCTGAACAAAATCCAAACCATAGATGGGTAAGGCAACGGAGTCATGTACCAGGCAATATTCGGCATAACCGCCGCCGGCAACAAGAGCGCAAACTTTATCGCCAAGATTCCAGCGTTCGCAACCTTCACCTTTGGCAACCACCTCTCCAGCAATCTCCAAACCCGGCAATGGCGATGCATCCGGTGGTGGTGGATAGGAACCCATTCTCTGAAATATATCAGGCCGATTAACACCTGCCGCAGCTACTTTTACTAACAAGTAGCCTTTTCCTGGCCGTGGTAACGGAACCTGAACCAGATGCAATTTCTCCGGGCCTCCGGGCTTAATGATACTGATCGCTAACATATATTGGGGCAATGAATTAATTTGGCTATGCATATATACCTCTTATTTCTTTTGACGATCCTTTTTATGAATTTAGTCTAAGTTTAGATGATAATATTATTTATTCTGATTTGTGGAAAGAGTGCTGAGAAATAATGCAGGAATCTCTGTTATGTACTAAGGCGTTTGGCTGAGATTCCTTCACAAATGACTAAGACCATAGACACCAAAAAGTGGTAGGATGAAAATTGAGTAACAAGACGGTATCTCCGACCTTGTGGTCTTCATTTCCAGTGAACATAAGAGTTTTCACCGTGTTGATTCTAATATACCTATCTGTTATTAATCAATTCTTAGTACATGCAAAAAGAAACTGGTGACAGAACTTCCACATACTACCATTTCATGTATGCTGATTCTTTGAAATGACAAAACAATTGAGGTAGGTTATGGGAACAACAGCAAAACAACCCAATGACCCGACAGTAAAACCGAAAAGCGGATTTGATCCGTTTGAACTGGTCAAAGCACGCGTCATCAATCTTGCTGATCATTTTATTAATGTGCTTAAAAACAAAGATTCAGAGAGTATTTCTCTGTTGTTAACCCTACCTGATAATGAATTTTGGGCAGAAGTCAAAGGGCGGGCTAACTATGTTGAAATGGTGGAAAATATCACACCAGAAAAGAAGGAACACGAGGAATTAATCGAAAGTAGAAACGCTTTTCTGGCCCATCTTGGGGAATACGGTGGCGTTTATAAGTCCAGTAAGGTTGCTGATATATTAGGAGTGACCCGCCCGACAGTAAATAAATATGGTGAAAATCATAAACTCATTGTATTAAATTGGGGAGTAGAGAATTTATATCCTGTATTCCAGTTTTCGGTAAATAAAAAAACGAGTAATAAAGGATATTTAAAAGGTGTTCCAGAGATACTGACTAATCTAGGTCCAGTCAGTGGCGTAAAAAAGTGTGATTTTTTCATCCGTAAAATCAAGACATTTAATCCTGGTATCGATCTGGCTGAATCCACGACGGTACTGGATATCCTCAGAAATGGCGCCTCCAATGATGAAATTGCTCAATTGGTAAGGCTGGCGAAAATATTCGGTTCTGTAGATTCTATGTAAAGAATTCCAGTATGTAATTGAAAACAGCCATTTTACCCTACTCTCCTTCGAAATATGCCAACTACCTAGAAATGTTTGTTCTCACAATACTACTGTTTGCCCGCCATCCACTAACAGTGATACGCCGGTTACAAACGAGGCGAGATCCGATCCTAACCATACGACTGCATTTCCTACCTCTTCCGGCTCTCCCAATCTTCGAAGAGGCATCCTCTCCCGTAACCCGTCAAACATTTTCGCGACTTCCGGCGAGGAAAGAGGAAGTGCTGTATTGATTAGCCCTGGGCATACGGCATTAACACGAATACCTGACGGTCCGAAAGCATCGGCCAATGCGGCCACCATCATATTGACGCCAGCTTTGCTAGTGGAATAGGCGGTTGTAAGTTGGCCTGTCCTAATGGACCCCATACTTGACGTTGCCACAATACTTCCGCGTTTACCGAGCTTTATCATCTGTTCAGCAGCAGCCTGTGCGCCAAATAAAACGCCATCAAGGTTGACCGTAAGCAGCTTGTGAAAATCATCTGCACTAATCTGTGGACCATCGGTAGCTAATGCGATTCCGGCATTGCAAGCCATCAAATCAACACCGCCGAACGGTGTCGCGACGTCGACTAATGTATCCATCTCGCTCCGCGAAGTGACATTACATCGATGGAATATGGCTTGCGCGCCAAGCGAATGAAGACGCTGGAGCACCGGCACTCCTCCCTCTCGGGGTTGATCCGTGATGTCGCCAATAATTACGGTTGCTGCGCCATGACGCGCCGCGGCTAAAGCAATACCGGCTCCGATGCCGCTTGCGCCGCCAGTGACAATGACAACCTTACCTTCTAGCATACGGTCCATTTGATGTTCCTTATTGTATCGCGCTATCACAGGCGCTATTTGAGATATTTATTGATCCAGTGAAACACAGAATACCTATAAAGAATTACTCCAGAAGTGCTTATATAAGGTATATCGGTGAGGTAATGTTGATTTTATGAATTATGTCCCATTTTTCCTAAATGTTTGACATATTCAGACCTCCGGTTACCGTCAGAAAATACCGGAGGTCCAATGTTTCGCAAATAGTTTATTCAGACTTTATCATTATTATCTTATTTTGAGCCTAGCCCGCGACCTGGCAATGTTTGGCATGTTGGCCCACTTGATAAAGGCGCGACTACTGGATATTTGTCATCAGGGGTAATGTAAACTCGCGTTGTTGCCACATATCCATCACTGAAAGTTGCTTCAATATAAGTCGCTTCCCATCCCATGTTTGGAGAACCTAACGAAATTTCAACTTGTTGCAGCGTATTAATATCGAGTGGTGATGCTTTATATCGGATACCACATGCATAACGAAAATCTCGTGAAATTGGATTGGCAGCAGTCCAACGTATCAATTTTTCAGGCTTTTCTGAAAAATTGACGGTTAGTATTTGCGAATTCTGTTGTGCATGCAGAATTGTATTAAGCTTTGGCAAAGGAATAGATTGCTGTAACCGATTAATAAATGTAATCAATGACTGTTCAGTAAAGTTCAGAATGCCACGATGATCAGAATTGGGGGCTACTCGTAAAGATTTGTCTCCAGGCAGAATATCATAATAGAGTCTTGCATTATCAGCCGCGAAATAATCATCTCCACTGGCATTGACGATGTATTTAGGAATGGCAAGTCGAGACTCATAAATTGATCCCAAATATTGCAGAGGATCTTCTATCTGCATTAATTTAGCAAATGCAGGCGTATTGACTTTTTCATCAACATGTTCCTGATAATACGGATAAAAAGCAATCGGCCAGTTTTTTCCGTAAGATTCATATACATGTTTAAATGCTGCGTGTGTGTTAAGTATGTCGATAATAAAAGGCACTATTGCATCAACCCGTGTATCTGCTATTGCCGATAACCAGGTTGTCCAGCCTCGTTTCGAGGCGCCAGAAACAATAAAGTTATTAATATTCCACGGTGTTAATTCCCGCTGTGCCAAAGTCATTGCTTGAGAAACAGAAGTCGCCATAGGAATATGCAAAGGTATCAACGACAGCTTCTCTGGCTCGTTCATGAATAATGTCCAACTGTGAGCAATACTATCATCTTCTTTGCGGGGTTTTCTATCGTCCCGGTACACGAGATATTGATTAGGAATATTACTGATCGAGATAACTATCGTATTTGTTGCACGGGCAATAGCCGCCAGGGTTGTCGAGCTAAAATCTGTTGGTAAAACTGGAGCCTCAGATCCACTATTATAGTTAGTTCCATTATTCACAATGATAAGCGCACGCGGTGAAAGCGGATGATCAGGAATAAATATATCAACATTGTGTTGCCATTCGGCCGGTAGAATAACGTTTCCTGGAGACCAGAATTGTGATGTTAATTGATAGTGACGTAGTTCAATTTGAGGTAATTTTTCTTTACTTAAAAGCGAATATTTAAGGGGCTGGACTGCTAATTCCTCTCGATAGCAGGGAAGTACATTGATGAAATTGATATTAGCCTCATTAGAGCATGGTGATTGTTCTGTATTAGACTGGGCATAACTATTAGTATTAGTAGCCGCCAATAACAATAGGGTAATAATTGTTTTTTTGAAGAAACTAGACATTAATTCATCCTTAATATATAGGTAATTGAATAATATAGTTGGATAACTTTACCAATATGATAATTCAAGATCATAAACCTTAATATTGTAAATAATGTATTTCTCTCCAGCAAATCTGACTTCAATTTCAATCAAACCATCTAAAATAAAGTGATGGGAAACTTTTACACTTAAGCCATTTTCATTTAAATTGGCACTACCATCAAATGGCCTGCTATCTTTTATCTCTGCAAGATATTGATTATTCTTTTTAATAACATATTGATACGGCGTGTACTAATCACGATCAATGGTGATTTCAAGTTGACTTTTACTTAATGACCTCCAGCCAGTATCCCGGTAAAAAAAGGTCATGCTCGTTTATTATGGTATCCGAATATTAAATTTTAACGGTTGGGTTTCCCTCTTCCTTGAGAGTTTAAAGGCACCATAATGGTTTATACCCTATGGATTTCAAGATGGATCGCGACGGCAAGGGAGTGAATCCCCGGGAGCATAGAAAACTATGTGACCGGGGTGAGCGAGTGCCGCCAACAAAGAAGCAACTTGAAAGATGACGGGTATATATTCTTTCTGTAATAGGGGTCAGACCCTGAATGTTCAAAACGAAACCATATCTGCCGGATTAAGCGTGCTGATCACACCCAGAATACCCTTAGCCAACGGAATAGCTACCGGAGAGAGATAGGAGCCCAGCGGGATACTCGCGTGGTCAATGCGGGTAAGCATGGTAAAGTCGTCGTTGCGTCCGGTAAGATCGTCGCTGATAGCTTTGCCAATGCGCACCGTTTGCGCTACTCCATGACCATTCCAGCCATGTACCATATACACGGGTACTCTGTCGTCGCTCTTGCGGGCATCGGTGGCGCCGTTCAGGGTCAGATCGCTGATCCCGCCCCAAGAATATTCTAGTTCGGCTTTTTCCAACTGCGGGAACACGGTTCTGATACGCTTAAGCAGATAATTGTTCACATCACGCGGCGACCAGGAATTGCCAGTACCCTGTCCACCGAACAGCAGGCGGTTGTTGCGTACCGCACGATAGTAATCGACCTGTAACTGTGTATCGTAGACCGGCAAATCTGACGGGATCAGCTCTTTGACATCCACTGGCAACGGAGGAGTTACCGCCACGTAGGAGAAAAAAGGCATCGTGGTGGAAAGGCCGGAGATAAACTCCCCCGTGGAGGCATGTACACCCAACACCACGGCTTTACTTGCCCTGATAATCCCCCGCTCAGTTTCTACGACTGTGCCGCCAGTATCCTGCCTGATGCCCTTCACTTTCGTGCTGTCATAGATTCGCCCACCCAGTCTGGCGAAACCATAAACCAAGCCACGCAATAGCGCCAGAGGTTGGACCTGCCCACCGATACTGTCGATATTCGCTCCGTGGTAGATGTCCGAACGCACATATTTTTCCTGTAGTTCGTGCGGTCCGATAACCCTCATCGCCGTATCTCCCAACTGGCGCCGGGCATCGGCATTAGCCACCAGCGGCCCCATGTGGCCTGCGTGCACCGCAACAGTGATATGACCATATTTGCGGTCACATTCGAAACTATAACGCTCACGGAGTTCATCCACGAGATTCATCGCTTCAACAGATGCAAAACGCCATAAGCGTTTAGCCTCATCGAATGAAAGTTTTTCCAGTATGGTTTTAGCTTCCCAGCGTGCGAGCCCAGGGGTTATCTGTCCCCCGTTGCGGCCAGAGGCTCCTGAACCAATGTTATCCTTTTCAACCAGAATCACGTCCACTCCCGCTTCAGCAAGATGTAATGCCGTGGAAGCGCCCAGCAACCCACCGCCGATAACCACAACCTCGCAGTTCTGGTCTCCAGGCAGGCTTCCAAAAGTCGGACAGTCAGCCAAAGAAGCTTCATAATAGTTGGCTGGCATGGCGTCAGCAGCAGCGTCTTTATGCCAGCTCCAGATACGCGAATCCAGCCCCAACCGGCTGACTCTATGCTGCGCATCCTCCAACAGTGTTGGTCGTAGCTTATCAATATTGATGGCCGGATCATCGGCCGTAGTTAAGGTCCGGGCGAGTAGGGATAAGTTGGGAAGTACGGATGAAAGCACTCCCGCCCCCGCGAGCGTCGCGACGGTAGAGATAAAGTCTCTTCTATTCATTGTCATTTCAACACTCCTGTCATGATTTTGAAATCACCCGCTGGCCTGGTCTGGAGAGTTTCTCTATGAGTGAGTCCGGCTATCTGAGCTATATTTATTGCTGCCCGAGCTCCCTTTCAGACCGGCGAGAATCAGCAGGATAACAGTGCCGATAAACGGTATGAGATGCAGCAGTAACCACCAAGCGCTACAGTTGATGTCGTGCAGGCGGCGGGCATTCACTGCTAGCGTGGGCAAAAGCGTGAGCAACAGATAGACAGCGCTGAACCAGCCCATATAAACCTCAGGATTGGCAACGGCAAAGTAGCGTTCAAGGAAAGAGATAATAAATACAGCCAGGATCTGGAACAGAACGAAGTACCAAAACTCCTTACGCTTGGCTCGCCCCTTGAAGCAAGCATAGTTCTTTAATACATTTAAATACCAGTGCATTGTTATCCCCTCTTGTGATGCAGCAGATTCTATCTACTGTTCAACCAGATCGAGCAGTACAGACTCCAGAATGTTGAGCGCTTCATTAAAAACGTTATTTTGTATGGTCAGTGGCGGAAGGAAACGGATCACGTTGCCGTGTACACCGCATGTCAGCAGGATCAGACCACGCTCCAGCGCTTTCTGACGTACCGCGTTGGTAAAGCTGACATTGGGTTCCTGACTGTCCGCATGGTTAAACTCCACCGCAATCATCAGCCCGAGCCCACGTACGTCGGCGATCTGTGGAACTCGCGGTCGCAGTTCATGCAGCCGCTGTTTTAGCTGGTCTCCCAACTGCGTCGCTCGCGCATTCAGCTTTTCTTCTTCGATCACATCCAGTACCGCATGAGCGGCCGCAATCGCTACCGGGTTACCACCATAGGTTCCCCCCAGACCACCAGGCACTACAGCATCCATCAACTCGGCACGTCCCGTTACAGCTGCCAGCGGCAAACCGCCCGCCAGACTTTTCGCCATAGTGGTCAGATCGGCAACCACCTCATGATGCTCCATAGCAAACAGTTTGCCCGTACGCGCGAAACCAGTCTGGATCTCATCGGCGATAAGTACAATGCCGTGGTAATCGGCGATCTCACGCAGAGCTTTGAGCAGTTCGGGAGGAGCAGGATAGAAACCGCCTTCGCCCTGTACCGGTTCGATGATGATGGCAGCGACGCATGCAGGCTCAATGTCGGTTTTAAAGAGATTTTCCAGCGCATTCAGCGTTTGTTCCACACTAATGCCATGCAGCCCGATCGGAAACGGAATACGGTAAACGTCGCTAACCAACGGGCCGAACCCCATTTTGTACGGTGCAACTTTGCCGGTTAATGACATACCGAGGAAGGTACGGCCGTGGAAAGCGCCGCTGAAAGCGACCACGCCACTGCGACCGGTAGCGGCACGTGCGATCTTCACGGCATTTTCCACCGCCTCGGCCCCGGTAGTGACAAAGACGGTTTTCTTCGCAAAATTACCGGGCGCCAAGCGGTTCAGACGTTCGGCCAGCGCCACATAATTTTCGTAGGGCACTACCTGATGACAAGTGTGGGTAAACTGTTCCATTTGTTCTTTGGCGGCCGTGATGACGCGCGGATGGCGGTGGCCGGTATTTACCACGGCGATACCGGCGGCAAAATCGATGTAACGTTGCCCCTGAACGTCCCAAATTTCAGCGTTTTCCGCACGCTCCACATAGACTTGTGTGGCCACGCTCACGCCTTTTGCAATAGCCTCGCTGTGTCTTTTGGCTAATATAGCTCCAGTCATAAATGAAAACTCCTCAGCAATCTGAAATAAGCGAGCTTCAACAGACAGACGCCCGATGTGATATAGCTCCCAGAGTTGGTAGAAGTAACTGATCCAGCGTCGACACCAGCATATCCGCCGCCGCAATGCCGACATAATCCACATAGGGAGCGTCGATGAACTCATATCTGCCGGTGTATGGGCATCCGGTTGCGGCGCGACCGCAAACTTCGCGCCGGGTATCGATCAACGCTAAAAAATCCCGTGGCGATGCAGCGCTTTCGCATCCTCCGGTACCGGGGTGATAGCATCCCAAAGCTCAGCCACTTTGCCGTCCTCAATGCGCCATAGCTCGAAGTAGCTATGACGCGCTCCGGCGATACTCCCCTCCGAATGGGTCAGAACAAACTGCCCATCGGCTACCGTACGGTGAATTTTAGTGTAATGCAGGCCCTGCCCCTCATCCCGGAGTTGCTTAAGAAACGAGATGACTGCATCCGTACCATCAGGGATATCGGGGCTGTGCTGGCGAAACAATTCACCATTAGTGTAGTTTCCAAACTCTTCGTAGTGACCTTCGATCAGGGTATGTGTAAAAAAGTTGATCACCAGCTCGCGATTTTTCTCTCGGTCATGGTCATGGCCTGTTTCAGTCGGGCCGTCTAACTGAGTCCGGCCACTGACATTGGGTGCCGACTGCGGCACCAGGCCGTCCCAGTGCTCTACGATTAAGCCGTCGGCAACCCGGTACAGATCGAAACCGACCAACGGCCAGTCGTCTAATCCCGTAAAACGACCGTGGATGGCGACTAGATCACCATCTTGCAGTACACGATACGTTTCGTGGCGCAGTTCAGGATGTGCCCAGACCAGATCACGCAATCCGGCAAGACCATCTTTGACCAACGGAGAATGTTCGATGAAATGCGGCGCAAAATAACGCTCAAGCGCTCCTACATCACGGTCAGTAAACAGCTCGTGGTGCGCACGCGACACTAAGTCGCGCGGAGATACATTCTGAATCATTACGGATGTCCTGTGTCAGTCGTTGGAACTCATCACATGTTTGATACGCGTATATTCATCGAAGCCATAAGCCGACAGATCTTTACCATATCCGGAGCTCTTGAAGCCGCCGTGCGGCGCTTCTGCCGTAAGCGGAATATGGGTGTTAATCCAGACGGTACCGAAATCGAGTTCACGTGATAGGCGCACCGCGCGGCCATGATCGCGAGTCCAGACACTGGATGCCAGTCCGTATTTCACGTCGTTAGCTTTCTCTATGGCATCCTGTTCATCGCGGAACTTCTGCACCGTGATAACCGGGCCGAAAATCTCGGTCTGAATTGCTTCGTCGTGCTGTTCCAGACCGGTAATTACCGTGGGTTCAAAGTAATAACCTGAGCGTTCGGCCTGACGGCCTCCTGTTTCAATACAAGCATGCGCGGGCAAACGCGCAATGAACCCTTTGACCTGCTCCATCTGACGAGCATTATTGAGCGGCCCATACAGAGCTTCTTCATCTTCTGGATAGCCAAAACGGGTAGCTTTAGCCGCCGCCACTAGTTTGGCGACAAAGGTATCGTAAACAGATTCATGCACCAGCACACGCGAGGCTGCCGTACAATCCTGACCCGCATTGAAATATCCCGCGGTCGCAATGGTCTCCACCGCTTTGTCCATATCTGCATCGGCGAAAACAACCACTGGCGCTTTTCCGCCTAGCTCCAAATGCGCTCTGGTGAGATTAGCCGCCGCCGAAGAGGCAACCTGCAAACCTGCGCGCACGGAACCCGTGATGGAAACCATAGCTGGCGTTTTGTGTGAAACGACCAGAGCACCCGCGCTGGCATTACCCAACACCACGTTGAATGCGCCTATAGGGAAGAATGGAGCGGCCAGTTCAGCCAGCAACAGAGTACTTTCCGGCGTGGTATCGCTCGGTTTGAGTACCACAGTATTACCTGCTGCCAGCGCAGGCGCTATCTTCCATACTGCCATCATCAGCGGGTAGTTCCACGGCGTAACTTGCCCCACCACGCCTAGTGGTTCACGCCGAATGCTGGTCGTCATATCAGGAAGATATTCAGCAGTCGCTTTGCCCTCCAGAAAACGGGCGGCGCCAGCGAAGAAACGGATATGATCCACTGACGTCGCAACTTCCTCAGAAGCAATCAGATGTTTGAGCTGCCCTGTATTGCGGCTTTGCGCTTCGATCAGACGTTCAGAGTTTTTTTCCACCGCATCGGCTAATGCCAGCAACGCCTGCTGACGCGCTGACGGTGTACTGCGTCCCCAGATCTTGAATGCCTCTTTAGCCGATGCATAAGCTTCATCAACATCCGCTATAGTCGCGTTAGGAGAACGCGCATAGATTTCACCAGTGACCGGGCTTACTAGGTCAAAATATTCGGAACCTTTAGATTCAACATATTTACTATTAATGAAATGTCTGAGCGTTGGTACCGCCATAGTTACCTCCTGATGGATTGGATAACATAAAATATAACCTATAACTTAATATGTTCAATTGTTATGTGGATGTTAATTTTTTAACTAAAAAATAAAAATAAAAGAATAATTAGATACATAGATATAACGTTCAACTCTCCTGTTCAGGAAAATATGCTGATCTGTGAGCGGGATCGAGGAGTTTTTTTAACTGGAAGAAAAGACTTGGGGGCTATTCCTCGGCAAGATTATTTACAATCGAGTCAATATCAGAGATTGCTCAATTTGCAACATTAATATTAAAAAACGAAGTTTTATTGGAAAAATTAAAATTAAAAAGACAATAAAAAAATATATCTTTATTCACAGGAATTATATTTGGAGGCTTGACATTATCTCATGCGGAAATTATTCCACTTGGTACACAACTGGCAACTAACCAGAATATTTTTCATCATAATGTTCAGAGCCTGTGTCTCTTGATGTCTATAAAGTTGAAAGTGATGTTGAATTTGATATTATTCACGACTTCTTTAGTAGATTAATTGACACAGGCATTGATGTAAGTTAAATCCCGTTTAGCAGTTAGTTGAGAAACTGTAGATAATTGAATAATATAGTTGGATGAATTTACGAATATGATAATTTAAAATCATAAACTTTCATATTGTAAATAACGTATTTCTCTCCAGCAAACCTGACTTCAATTTCAATTAAATCATCTAAAATAAAATGATGAGAAACTTTTACATTCAAACCATTTTCATCTAAATTTGTGCTGCAATCAAATGGCTTGCCATCTTTTATCTCCGCAAGATATTGATTATTCTTTTTAATAATATATTGATACGGTGTGTGCCAATCACGATCAATAGTGAATTCAAATTCATTTTCACTTAATAATGTTTTCTTTATGATTTTCATAAAATAGGCCAACTCGGGAATATATTTTTCCTGTGGCATCCTTATTGTAATCAAGTTTTTATCATCGTTTTCCCATATATTTTTATCTAGCGGCGGCAAGGTTTTTAATATTTCTAATGTTTTTTCATTGGGTGTAATGCCCCATTTATTAAAAAAGACAGCCAAGTTAATATTCGCCAGTTGAGATGATGATATTATAAATTGTTGTTTTTTATCACTATTATTTATTGGTAATGAATCCATTATTCTATATATTTGATGGAGCTGAGGATAAAACCCATCACCAAATGTTAATTTTAATTGCCATAGCATTCCCAACTTTATATTAATGTCCTGGGTGTCAAAATTCTTCTTTTCAGCGGCTAAATATTCTTTGATCTTGGGGTAATATTTATCTAGCTGACTTGCCCTACCATAAAGCCCTTCTTGAACTGCTAAAGAATACAGGTTTACTGTAACCTCCATCATTCCGGTTCCTCCACTCCAGGTATAAGGAAATTGTTGCCTTTGATGACCACTTTCATGCCAGATCCCCCAACCATTATTGGTAGTTAATAATCGTTGAAGAGCCGCATCACCATTAAAGCCCATATGTCCATGAGTAGCGAACATATAAAAACGGTCTGATTCTACATATAACAATTTATTGGGATCACTCTTATAGTCTGCTTTTCCATCTTCTAATAATCCTGATATGCTATCCTGTAAGCGGATAAAATTATCATAATATTTCATTAATGCATTGGGATCGGTAAGGTATTTCTTAGCACTCTTATATCTTACAACAATTACTGCTCGTTCACTGCTAAGTTGAACAACAGGTGCTTGAGAATATAACTCCATCATATTTTCCCAATCTGTATTACTAGTTTCATTCAGCTTAAATGACGGCACTGGTTGTAATTCTGATTTAATAATGACCTTTACATAACCATAATTGTTGTTATTGGTAAAACAGAGTAAACCTTCATTCCTTGGTCTTAGTTTATTTAACCCTTTCGTTAACAAGTATTTTACTGGTTTATTCAATTCAGGGACACCAATCACCGCATTAATAGCACCTTTTATTTCTCCTTCAACATCAATAATCACTTCTTGACCGGCAATAACGTAAAACCCTGAGGGTTGTAATTCACTGTGTGCAAAAGTTCTTCGTTGTATTATTTTATATTCATTAGTAGAACCGTTACCTTGTACAATTACCTCTTTCTTATTCTCGCTCATTTCATTATTACCTTTTTATTTAGGATGGAAACATTGGAAAAATGCAGATTAACTGCATCTCGTCGAATCTATAGAATAACTCACGATTCATTTTGAAATGATATCATTACTAACAATTTGTCAAACATCCATAATAAAGTCATCTATCAGGAAATGATTTTATTTCGCTAAGAATATTTTCCGAGGCAACTTTATCTCAGAAACATATTAGCGACAGGAACTTTTACATCCTGAACAACGGGGTGAATCAATAAAAAAGCCTAATTGTCGGTTGCTTACCAGCGCATATTCTATAAATTTACTCAGGCTTTATTGACCTCGACCAGTAATGTTTGATGGGAGTTTCCATGTGCAAGCGGAGTTTTACGGGATGATGTCAGCACATTGACACAACCGCCCCAATCAACACCATTTTTATCCGGTTGCCACCATGCGCCGGTCGGCATTGCCACCACGCCGGGGATAATACGTTGAGTTACCTCCGCCGGGATCATAGAAACTCCGCGATCATTAAATACCCGAACCAAATCCCCTTGTTTAATTTTGCGTTCCTGCGCATCCAACGGATTAATCCACAACTTATGGGTTTGCACCTCCTTTAACCAAGGATTTGAATATTGGGTTGAATTGGAGCGGTTTTTCCCTTTCCAGGTAATTAATTGCAACGGGTATTTTTCAGCTAATTTATCCTCCGGCCCTTCGAATGCCGGTACATAATGTGACAACGCAGGGATTTCAGGATGTTGCATGTCATACAGACGTTTAGAAAATATCTCTATTTTTCCTGAAGGTGTGGGAAATGGATGATTTTCTGGGGCACGAATATTTTCTTCAAAAGCGACATAAGGCGGTATTTTGAAAAGATGTTTGTGTGTCCGTTGTAATTCCTCAAAAGTGGGCAGATTTTCTTTTGGCATAGCCTGACGGTTAGATTCCATAATATGGGCTATCCACGCTTTTTCGTCACGACCTTGGCTGAATTCCTGTTCAACGCCCAGTTTTGCTGCAACTTCGCGTATCCATTCATAATCAGAGCGCCGTTCAAATTCAGGTTCGATCAATTTTGATGACAGAATGAAATAACTGCCGGCGCCCCAAGGAAAGCCAATGTTCCAACGTTCCATAAAACTGGTTTCCGGCAATAAAATATCGGCATATCGGGCGCTTGGTGTTAGATAAAGATCACTGGAGACAATGAATTCAATTTTAGATTCATCTGCCAATATTTTTACTGTCTGATTGATATCAGGGTTTTGATTTGCAAGGTAATTACCGGCCAACGAGAATAATATACGAATATTGGTATTCAGCTTATCGGCACCCACTAAACCGTCTGCCGGGGTAACTTTACTGGCATCATCGGCTGCCTGGACCCAGTTCATCACGGAGATTTTTTCTTTTACTGGGTTTTGACCAATATCGAGTCCATAGAGGGATTTATTACCAGCGACACCACTGAAACCTGCTGCCCATCCCCCTTTTTTACCCACATTACCGGTTATTGTGGCTAAAATTGTTGCACCACGTGCAACACGTTCACCACAGATGTGGCGTTGTGGACCCCATCCTTGAATCAGGGCTGCGGGTTTAGTGCTGGCATATTCACGGGCAAGCTGACGAATGATATTCGCCGGCACTTTAGTGATTTTTTCAGCCCATTCCGCTGTTTTCACAATGCTATCTTTAGCGCCTGTCAAGTAAGCAATCAGAGATTCATTGGCGGGAACGCCATCCGGCATATTGTTTTCATCAAAACCAATCGTATAACGATCGATAAATTCTTTATCGTGCAAATTTTCACTGACAATCACATACATCATTGCATCCATTAATGCGTTATCAGTTGTTGGCAGCAAAGGAATCCATTGGTCAGCCAACGAGGAAGCAGAATCAGAGTAACGGGGATCGACAACAATAAATTTGGTGCCGTTCTTTTTCATCTTCTGGAAATAGTGGTTGGAGTGACCAAAAATAGTTTCAGCGGGATTATGGCCCCAAAGGATCACCAAAGGGGTATTTTCTAAGGTATCCAGTGTGCTACCCGAAGTGGCCACGCCGTAGGTATAAGGTGTCGCTGCCGCTGTATTGCCCATACTCACGGAATGGTAGAATTGTAAATGTCCGCCGGTAATATTGAGTAAACGACGCAACATTTTATCACCTGATGATACACCGCCGATTACCGCGGTATTAACGCTAACGTAGCGGCAAGCCGGGCCATATTTTTCAGTAATACTTTTTAGCTTATCCGCAATAATGGTTGTCGCTTCATCCCAGGAAATTCGTTCAAATCTCCCCTCTCCCCGCTTGCCAACTCGTTTCATCGGATATTTTAAACGATCAGGATGATAAACAAATTTGCGATAGCCCCTGCCGCGTATGCAAGCTTGCATGATCGGCATTGCTTCATCGAGTTCATGATCAGGTCTGGTGGTGATGCGGGTGACAACACCTTCTCGGACATGAGCTCGGATATCGCATCTTCCTCCGCAATCAAACGTACTACAGGTGGGTACGACTTTTGTTTCACCCGCATCAATAACATGAATCGGTAGCGAGCCTTGGCTTGTTTTCTTTTCGGCTATTGCTTGGCGGGCAGAAACAAAAGGAATAGATATAAGCGCTGCACTTGCTTGAATAGAACGACGACGGCTGACTGTCAGGTCATCATTCTGTTCATTGGCTTCATGATTTATTTTTCTATATTTCATATTAGCCTCCACATTGCATCTTATTCGCTGGATGTTATTTAGAAAAAATGGTTTAAATGTTGATAGCGATCAAGGATTAATAAAATTTAGATCACATTTTCTTGAAAAGTTTTGCTAAATATGGCTAAAAAATTGATACTGAAATGAATATTTTAAAATAATTTATATCACGAGTGAATATTTCAAGGTGTATATAAATTTATTACTTAAATTTCATGATATTGATGGAGTAGTGCTAATTATTTTATACTAATACTTACCTCTCGCATTCAAAATAGGGTATTCAATAGAATCATATAATTTTAACTTAATATCTGAAATAGTCATAAACATTCTGAAGTTTTATTTGCGGGATTGAATAAAAACCTTAGTTATCAAATAATTGGCTTCCATGAAACAGATACCCAAAAATGAGATCTTATTGGAGAACAAACGATGAATAAAACATTAAGGAATATATCCTTATTTACAGGCATTATATTTGGCAATCTGGCATTATCCCATGCCGCAATTATTCCAGCAGGTACATTATTATCAGTTAATCAAGATATCGTTCGCAATAATGGTTCAGAACCTGTATCTCTTGATGTTCATAAAGTTGAAAATGATGTTGAATTCAATATTATTCATGATTTTTTCAGTGGCTTAGTTAGCGCGGGCAGCGATGGAAAAATCAATCCTGATTTAGCGGTTAGTTGGGAAACCAAAGATAATAAGGTGTGGTTATTTCATCTAAGAAAAGGAATAAAGTGGTCTGATGGTTCTCCTATTACTGCCCATGATGTGGTTTTTAGCTGGCGGCGTTTAGTTGATCCCAAAATTGCGTCTCCGTATGGCAGTTATCTTGGCAACATGCACGTGGCCAATGCTAAAGATATTGTTTCTGGTAAGAAGAAGATTGATGAATTAGGTGTAAAAGCACTGGATAATTTGACTTTGGAAGTAACGTTAGAACAACCGGTATCCTATTTTTTACAGATGTTGGCATATCCTGTCATGGTACCCATCAGCCAAAAAGCGGTTGAAAAATATGGTGAAAAGTGGACTCATTCCGATGTATTTGTCAGTAGCGGGCCATTTAAGCTAGCCGAATGGATTGTTAATGAAAAAGTTGTTGGAGTCAGGAATTCACAATATTGGGATAATGCCCATACTGTTATTAATCAAGTCACTTATCTTCCAATAGCATCAGAAACAGCAGATATAAATCGCTATCTGGCCGATGAAATTGACATCACCAAGAATATTCCATCAATTTTATTTAAATCTTTAAAGGCCAAATTAGGTAGTCAGGTTCATATCACGCCAGCATTAGGTGTTTATTATTATGATTTTAATAATCAAAAAGCGCCTTTTAATGATGTTAGGGTCAGGCAGGCATTAAATCTGGCTTTAGATAAAGAGATCATAGCGAATAAAGTTTTAGGGCAAGGCCAAGAACCTGCTTATAATCATACTCCTCCCAATACCGGAGGAATGGATTTAGGGCAGCCTGATTATGCATTATGGACACAGCAAGAAAGAGTTGAGAAAGCCAGGCAATTGTTAAATGAAGCAGGTTATGATAGAGATAATCCATTGAAATTTAAACTTCTTTATAATACATCAGAAGAGCATAAACGGATTGCTATTGCGGCGACTTCAATGTGGAAGAAAAGTTTGGATGTAGATATTGTTTTGCAGAACCAAGAACGAAAAGCTATGTTGGATGTTATTCGTCAAGGTAATTTTGAGATGGTGAGATATGCGCGGATTGCTGATTATGATAATCCTGCCTCGTTTTTAAATAATTTTGTCACTGATAGTTCTAATAATACATTCTTATATAGCAATTCAGCTTATGATGATTTGATAAATAAAGCTAAAGCAACAAATGATCGAAAATATTTTCAGCAAGCAGAGGATATTCTGGCAAAAGATGTACCGGCAATTCCTGTTTATTACTATATCGGCGTCAGATTAGTTAAGCCTTATATTGGCGGGTATTATATGAGTCCGTTGGGTTTTGTGTCGACAAAAGATCTTTATGTTATTAAGCATTAATAACATATTATTGTAGTATTTGAGTCGATATTACGGTTTTGAACAGATTTTAGCTTTATAGGTTTGCTCCCAAACTATGTGGAGCAAACCTACGTAACAAAGTTTAAAGACCGAATTTTTCTTTAAGTTTATCAAGCTGCTGTTGTTGAAATAACTCAAACTCAGCTCTTGGCTGCTGCAAACGTATAGAATCTAACATTGGATCTTTGACTTCCGTACGAATGCCGCTCATCTGTTCAAGTACAGCCAATCCACAGAATGGGACATAGGATTCCGCATACCCGCCTTCATGAACAACAACGAGTTTTCCGTCGCATAAATTATCTGCTGCCTGTTGCACTAGTTGGGTCATCTCCCGAAAACTTTCACTATGGAGCTGCATCCTTGCCAGAGGGTCCACCGCATTCGCATCATAGCCACAGGCGACAATAATCAGTTCCGGTTTAAAACGTTCAAGCGCAGGAAGTACTATCTGTGTCATTGCATAGATATAGCTATTATGTCCGGCTCCAGCAAGTAATGGGATATTCATGTTATAACCTGTCCCCTCGCCTTCCCCGATATCATCTTCACCGCTGTATCCGTTAGGGAAACAACCATCCTGATGTAGCGAGATGGTCAAAACATCAGAACGATCCCAATAAATATGCTGAGTACCATTACCGTGATGAACATCCCAATCAATGACCGCAACTCGTTTTAAATCAAAACATGCTTTTGCCTGTTCAATGGCCAATGGGATATTTGCTAGGAAACAAAATCCCATTGGCTTATCAGGCAAGCAGTGATGACCTGGCGGTCGAGAAAGGCTGTAAGCATTATCAAGCTCACCGCTAAGCACGGCTTTCACCGCAGCACAAGCAAGGCCAGCTGAAAGCTTAGCAATTTCATAGCTTCCCGGTCCCAGAGGGGCTTCTATACCAAGCATTCCTCCACCATTATCACTGACTTGCTTAAATCGCTTCAAATACTCTTCTGGATGGATTTTTCGTAGTGTTTGCTCATCAATAGGCGATGCCGAAGAAAGGTGCAAAGAGCGGCTCAAGCCTGATACATCTATCAAATTTTTCAACCGCCTTTTTGTTTCCGGCGATTCGGCATGTGCAGTTCCAGAAGAAGGCTGAACCCAACCACCGACAGGCAGAGTCGTTATATACATGCCAGTGGTATGCCAAAAACAATATTCATCAAAGAAAAACCCTGTATTTCGCTTCATTATCATTTCCTTCTACATTAAATTAACTCACGAATCGGTTTTCATTACCTTTATCGATAATTTCTTTATTTGAATTATCTGCATAAGAATAGACTGACGAAGATACATCACCATAACCATAAATAAGTGTTTTTGAGATAGCTGACGTTACCTGAAACGCATTAATTGACTATTGTATGAACTATGTGAAATAAATTAAGAAAATCATATCCTTTTATATTACAAAAAATAATAACAGGCATATTTCAAACAAAATTTCAATAACTTAATATAATTAGATTATTAATCAATTTATGAAATGGATAATCATATTATATTTATCTAGAATTGATAGTTAAGTCCTGGGGCTTTATTTGTCGTAGATAAATTATCCTGTAAAATGGAGGACACTATTATGTATAAACATAAAGTGAAAGTGATGACTTTAGCCACGACGATAATTACTGCTTTATTTAATGGCGCATGGGCTCATGGTTATATTGACAGCCCAGGAAGTCGTGTATTCCTTTGTTCTGCACAGGGAAATGAACAAAATACGAATTGTGGATTGGTCAAGTATGAACCTCAATCTCTTGAAGCGAAGAAAGGCTTTCCACAAGCGGGTCCAGAAGATGGCCATATTGCCAGCGCCGGCATTGGTCATTTTGGCGAATTGGATATTCAAACCGAAGATCGTTGGAAAAAAATCCCTATTACTGCCGGTGATATTGAGTTCCAGTGGGAAATTATGATTCAACACAAAACCTCAAGTTGGGAATATTTTATTACCAAACCTGATTGGGATCCCAATAAACCTTTAACCAGAGAGCAATTTAATAGCACACCTTTCTGTTTTGAGGATTATCAGGAAAAAATGCCGGGCAGCAGAGTTATTAATAAATGTACTTTACCAGATGGTTATCAAGGTTATCAAGGTTATCACATTATACTGGGTGTTTGGACAATTTCAGATACCCTCAATGCATTTTACCAAGTGATTGATACAACAATTAGCCCTGCTTGATTATAAAACAACTATTATCAGGAACAGCATAATGCTGTTCCTGTTTATCGGGTTTCTTGTTCCATCCATTGAACTAAGTTAATTTCGATGTAAACAAAGATGTTTATGAAAACAAAATTAACATTATGTTTGGTCAATAGAAATAATCGATAAAAATAGTCATAAATAGTCATTATTCGCGTACTATACCAAAAACAATATTCATCAAAGCCCCCCGTTTAACTGCTGGATTTTGAGGTCAGAGCCACTCGGTGAAGCCCCATGTCCCGGTAAAGTCTTTAAATATCTTTAGCTGTATGTGGCCCTGAACTCCAACAAATGCAAGATGGTCATCCTTCCTCATACACCACTCGAACCCTCCAGACGGACGCTTAATCACAACCATATCTTCCCATTTTTGCTGGTACTGAGCTTTACAGATAAGTGTCTCGTGAGCGTCGTAGCCAAGGTAAGCCCCTTGATCACTTACAGGGGATGCCCGGCAAATAAAGCCAAGGTAGCCCCCATGCCAGACGCACTCAAATTTTTGGTGTAGTGTATTGCTCTCCCATATTGCCAATGAAACGCTCCCCGGCACTGCATGAAATATACTAGCCACCGTTACAGCAGTTGCGTAATCACCCGCTGGATACGGATGAATAATATAGGATTTTCCTGGGATAGGAATATCGTTGCCTGTGAGTATTCCCATAATCATTATTCCCGTAGTCATTCTTCGTTAGTTTATGTGGTATTCATTGTATTCGCATTCATTTAGATAGATATTTTAATTATTGTGTCATTTTTAATGAAGCGTAATATTAATAATAAACATCAGCATCCTGATATATAAATATCTATAAAATATCATAATAAATGACATCGACAATCCAATCATGAATTTCTATACAAAGACATTATAACTTTTATTGTTTATTTTAATATTTAAGGAATTGGTGTGGCGTATCGCGCAAAAGTGACAGTAAAAACTCTCCTTCATAGAACGGCGCTTTTTATTTTTTGTAACCGTACTCTGGTATCTAATTCACAATATGGACTTGGGATTCAATCAGATTGAATACAGCGATGAAATTTATCCTTGTTGGTAGTATTGCGATCCAGCTATGGCTAACAAATTCACTAAAACCTGTCTCTATTTCCCCAACTTCGGGCATTGTTGTGCAGCTGCTGAAATGGATATTTCCACCAAACAATCTTGTTCACTGTAACGTTCTAGGTGGTTGAACATGCATCCGACGTATGTGAATTTCATGCTTTGCTTTTGAATGTTATTTATGAGTTTGATGTTTGCACCTTTTCTGTTTTATAATAAATGTATGTTGTAACTAATTTTGTTATTGAAATGAATAAATACTTATCAATTGAAGATTTGAATCGTTGTTTTCAACAACAAGAGAGCAAGTTAAAACAACTGTACGAACAACTACATAACTATTCCCTTCTAGCCGCTCACGTGTTCGTTTTGCCAGAAGTAGAGAAAGGAAGTGAACATGACCCTGTAACAGAAATCATTGTTAATGAAATGACTGGTAATGACGCTCTAAATCTAGGATTAAGTCATTACCAGAAGCTATTTATCTATCACAACAATCAAAATATCAGTAGTAAAGCTGCCGTTCGTCTTCCCGGTGTATTATGTTTTTCTGTGAATCAACCACAATATCGCTCTGCTTTACTTTTGATTGAAGAAATTAATAAGTTGAAAGCAGAACTTGAACATATCGTAACTGTGCAATCAGGGGTGGATAAAGAACAACGGTTTGAGTTTGTTCACAGTCAGTTACATGGTTTGATAACTTTAAACGCTTATAGAACCATCACTCCCCTTCTCAATCCTGATTCAGTTCGTTTTGGTTGGGCGAATAAAAATATCATTAATAAAGTTACAAAAGATCAAATCCTGCAACGTTTAGAAAAGAGTTATAACTCTGGGCGTGCCGTTTCCCCCTATTCTCGTGAACAATGGGCAGCATTGGTCGCCAAAGAAATTATCGATATAAAAAAATTGCCTGATGATGTGGTGTTAAAAATCAAACGTCCCGTAAAAGTACAACCCATTGCGCGAGTCTGGTATGCGGAACAACAAAAACAAGTGCAATATGCTTGTCCCCTGCCGATCATTGCATTTTATGTTAACTATGGAGATAACCAACCAAAGATAGGTAGACTTACTCACTACGATGCCAGTGCCATAGTGCATCGCTATAAACCCAAAGCCAAACCACTAGAGTTAATTATTCCGAGACTACATTTATATCGTGAGATTTAGCGCATGTTGCTTATTTGACCAAGCATAGTCAATTGTCTATTATAATAGTGACAAAGACCGAGGAGGTGCTTATGCAAGTTTTTACACCAAGCCACAAAGTCCAGAGTAACCCACTTTGGCGAACAGTTGGTTTCCCATCAAGCAGTGGGCCACATCTGAATGCAATATTAAATGAAGGGTAACCAATCACTATAGTTGATAAAATACAACATTGGTCAACGTTTGGTAAAGGGGATATTTTGCGGATTGAAGGTGCCAAAATACGCAGCTATTCAAGACGCTGCTCAGGTAAAGGTAAACCCCTTGTTCCACCAGGACCCGAAAACACGAGAGCTCGTTTACCGGAACGGCGAAGGTTCTCCTTGGGGTTTGGAGAGTAACAGAACCAAAATAACGGTTAACGGCGTTTACTGTTCCGTTGCTCCACGACCCCCTAAAATTAGCTTCCTAATATTGTTTATACATACAGTATATTGCAGCTATTCAGGAACAGGCTATGCCGGCAACATATTCACGTTATTGATTCAACTAAGAATTACGGTCAGTCGGGCCAGAACGTCATCCATGATTTTTGCAGGCACACGCTCAAGCCGCTTTCCGCCCCGTGCGCCCATGTCAATTGTGCGCGGCTGATCGCAGCGCACAACGCCGGTTGTACGTGTACCGGCACCGTCCAGCGATACTGCAAAGCCAGCGGTACGGGCAAAATTACCACCGCTGGTAACGGGTACCACTACAGGCAGGCGGGTCACGCGGTTAAAGGCCGCTGGCGTGACAATCAGCACCAGCCGCGTTCCCTGCTGCTCATGGCCTGCGGTAGGGTCGAGTGAGACAAGCCAGATTTCCCCTCTCTCCATATCAGATTGCCTCCCGGCCTGCAGCTGGCGCGTCCAGCCATTCACGATCTTCTGCACTGATTTCGGCATCCGGATCGCACTGTGCCAGCAGTTCAGCAAGCGAATATTGTGGGCGCTTGTGCGGCTCCACTATCAGCCGGCCATTATCAATGACCATGCCGACTTCATTATCTGCTCCCAGAGACAGTGCGTTCAGCAGCGCCGGCGGAACGGTCAGCATAACGGAGCCGCCGACTCTCTTCAGACGAGTGGTATGCATATTTCACCTCCATAAAAGTTATATATAAATATAACATCCAACAGGGAAATAAACCAAGCGGCAACACTAAAAAGTTAAATAAATATATAACTTTTTATCCCAGAAGCGTAGCAGGCCCACTGCCAGTAGCGGTGGAAACCATAAACCTAATCCCACGTATTCCCGTTTAAATAAAAAACCGGAGCACTCGTCTCCGGTCAGTTTTTTATGGCTAAACAACAATTATTTCAAACTGCCAACCATATCTTCTGGACGAACCCACTCATCAAACTCGGCTTCTGTCAGATAACCCAGTTTCATCGCCGACTGTTTCAATGTCAGCCCTTCTTTATGGGCTTTCTTGGCAATTTCGGCGGCTTTGTCATAACCGATATGTGTATTCAACGCCGTTACCAGCATCAGAGATTCATTCAGCAATTGAGTAATGCGATCGCGATTAGGTTCAATACCAACTGCACAATGCTCATTGAAGCTACGCATACCATCAGCCAACAAGCGAACAGATTGCAAGAAGTTATTAATCACCATTGGGCGGAACACGTTTAGCTCAAAGTTGCCCGATGCACCACCAATATTAATAGCAACATCATTACCCATCACCTGGGCACAAAGCATAGTCACCGCTTCACACTGAGTTGGGTTAACTTTACCTGGCATGATTGAGCTACCTGGTTCATTTTCAGGAATTGAAATTTCACCGATGCCACAGCGAGGACCGGAAGCCAGCCAACGAACATCGTTTGCAATCTTCATCATGGATGCAGCCAGACCTTTTAATGCGCCATGAGAATGAACCAGAGCATCACAAGTCGCCAGCGCTTCAAATTTATTTGGCGCAGTAACAAACGGATGGCTGGTCAGTTCAGCCAATTTCTTCGCAACACGAACAGCATATTCAGGATGAGTATTTAAACCTGTGCCAACCGCAGTTCCTCCTAGCGCCAGTTCACAAACATGGGGAATACTGTCTTCAATGTGTTTCAGGTTATGCGCTAACATCGCTACCCAACCAGAAATTTCCTGACCAAGGGTCAATGGCGTCGCATCTTGCAGGTGGGTACGACCAATCTTAACGATATCCTTATAAGCTTCAGCTTTATCAGCTAATGTTTTTTGTAATATTTTCAGCTCAGGGATAAGGTGTTCACGCAACGCGATAACAGCGGCAACATGCATTGCTGTTGGGAAAACGTCATTAGAACTCTGACTTTTATTTACATCATCGTTAGGATGGATAAGGCGTTCGTTACCCCTCACCCCGCCAAGGATCTCGCTACCACGGTTCGCCAACACTTCGTTCATGTTCATGTTGCTTTGCGTTCCAGAACCGGTCTGCCAGATAGCAAGCGGAAATTCTGTCGGATGTTTACCTTCCAGCACCTCTTTCGCAGCGGCAATAATTGCTTCTCCACGTTCTTGCGGCAGAAGGCCCAAATCCATATTGACACTGGCCGCAGCCTGTTTGGTCAATGCCAGAGCATGAATTAATGCAACCGGCATTTTCTCCTGCGAAATGCGGAAATGCTCAAGCGAGCGTTGAGTTTGCGCTCCCCACAATTGGTCAGCAGGTACTTCGATAGGCCCCATTGAGTCTTTTTCAATGCGAGTGGCTGCCATTACTATCTCTCCTTAACACACAGAATAATCGAATATGCATAATCGGTCTTTGCAGATAAACTGATTAACATTCTGCTATCATGCCACATATTAGTTCCTGATTATGCCAACCAAGTCGTATTTATCGTATTGTGGTAGAAAGGAAATAGATTGATTTTTTTAAAAAGAGAGTAACGGCCATGTTGAAGATGATAAATCAGATCCAGCACTATTCATGGGGAAGTAAAACCGCCCTGACCGATATTTATGGTGTTGAAAATCCAGATAATCTGCCAATGGCTGAATTATGGATGGGCACCCATCCTAAAAGCAGTTCATTTGTAACCAATCCTGAAACAGGAAAACCCATTGCCTTAAATGAATTAATAGCCAGTGATCCGGAAAAATATCTGGGGAAAAAAGTTTCAGATAGATTTCACCGTTTGCCTTTCCTATTTAAGGTATTGTGCGCGGCTCAACCTCTCTCAATTCAGGTTCACCCTGATAAAAAATCCGCAGAAGAGGGTTTTGCCAAAGAGAATATCGCCGGTATTCCATTGGATTCAACCGAAAGAAATTACAAAGATGATAACCATAAACCTGAATTGGTTTATGCCCTTACCCCTTTCCGGGCAATGAATGGATTCCGTCCATTAAACGAAATCGCGCAATTACTGGAATTCGTTATTGCGGCCCATCCCAAGATTCCGTACTTTATTCAAACACCAAATGAACAGAATCTTGCCTGCTTATTTTCCCAATTGCTTAATATGGGTGGTAAACAAAAGCAGTTAGCTCTTGGCGTATTAAAATCGGCGTTAAACAGTCGACTCGGTGAACCTTGGGATTCTATCAAGAAAATGACGGCGTTTTATCCCGATGACAATGGCCTGTTTATTCCACTTTTACTTAATGTCATTGAGCTTGAACCAGGTCAAGCCATGTTTTTATGCGCTCGCACGCCTCACGCTTATCTGGAAGGGGTTGCTCTTGAAGTTATGGCAAATTCAGATAACGTCTTACGAGCGGGTTTGACCAATAAATATATGGATATTCCTGAGTTAATGGCAAACCTTGATTTTGTATCAAAACCAACAGACACCTTATTTACGCTCCCGGAACAGGAAAAAACAGCGAAAAACTTCCCTGTTCCAGTAGATGATTTTGCATTTTCTATTTATTCTCTATCAAAGCAGCCAATTACGCTGGATAACAATTCAGCATCGATTGTTTTTTGTGTTGAAGGTCAAACAGTTATACAATCTGGAGAACACCAATTAAGAATTTTCCCAGGTGAGTCAGTATTTATATCTGCTGCCGAAAAGGCTGTGATTATTCAGGGTGATGGTTTTACCGCCCAGGTTTTTAATTAATAATGCCAATCTGGGCCTGAAACTTATTCACAGGCCGTTAAGCACTGCTTAAATTCCAAGTGATGCTAACGGCCGTTTTTATACTAGAGGGCACATATTACTTACTACAAAGTATGTGCTAAAAGGATGGATTTCCATTATGAAAAAATCGTTAGTGGCCGTAGGCATTATTGTTGCTTTAGGAGCAGCTTGGACTGGGGCTTCATGGTATACAGGCAAGCAGATTGAACAACGTATAGATCAATCTATTTCCCGCGCTAATGCTGAAATGAAAAAAGCTTTCCCTGAAACAGGTCTGATGTTACAGAGTAAAGATTTCCACCGTGGCGTGTTCAGTTCTGACGTCCGCCTCATTTTGACAGTTAAAGATGGCGTTGGAAACACAGAAATTAAACCAGGTGAAGAGATTTCAATTAAGTCTGTGATTGATCACGGCCCTTTCCCACTTGCACAAGTGAAAAAACTAACCTTAATTCCTAGTATGGCTTCTGTTCATTCCGAACTGGAGAATAATGAAGCTTTAAAACCACTGTTTGAAATCACTAAAGGAAAATCGCTGTTTACTTCTGATTCACGTGTCAGTTATCGTGGTTCTGTTATTTCTGATGTTGATATCATTCCTATCGATTTTGAAAAAAATGGCGCTAAGTTCAATTTTTCCGGCGCCAAACTGACTTCCGATCTCAGCCGTGATCTGAAAGAGATATCACTGGCAATCAAGAGTGACCAATTAGCCATCAATAAAAATGACGAAAATTTCCTTGTCAAAGGTATTGATTTAAACCTGTCCAACAAAAAAGGCAAATTTGATATCTATGTTGGCGATCAAAGCATTGAAATTCAGGAAATCAGCCTAAAAGGTATCGGCAATGAAGATATGATGCTTTCCGGTGTTAAAATAGATTCAAATATTGGTGAAGATGAAACTAATCTAAAAGGGAAAATTACTTACAGTTTAGATGGTCTCAAGATGAGAAATCTTGATTTTGGTTCTGGTAAGTTTGTAATTACTGCGGATCGTCTGGATGGTGAAGCCGTTCGTCAGTTTACTCAAGCCTACAATGATGCAGCCGCCAAATCACTCTCTTCTGGCGATCTCTCTTCCGATGCGGCAGATACCGCCATTATTGACGCAGTATTGTCTAACCTGCCTATTTTGCTGAAAAACAATCCACAATTTGGTATCGAACCATTAACCTGGAAAAATGCCAAAGGTGAAAGCACCATTAATTACCACGTGAGTTTGAAGAACTTACCGAAAGATAAAAGTAGCTTGTATTCAATGAAAACAGAAGAAGCTATTCGTACTTTAATTCAGAACATGTCTCTGAATGTCACATTACCAAGACCTATGATGATTGAGTTTTCCACTCAGTCAATGATCATGAATGGCATGGATAAAGCAAAAGCTGAACAGAATGCTGAACAACAGATAAATCAATTTGAACAATTAGGACAACTGTTTAAACTTACCACAGTTGATAAAGATGCTATCAGCATTAAGTTTAGCTATGCTGACGGTAATGTAGAAATGAACGGTAAGAAAATGCCTTTACATCAGTTCCTGTCTGAATACTATTTATCCGACGACTCTTCTGATGATGAAGCACCAGAGCAAACAATGCCAGAAGGCGACAACCACGACAGTGGAAAAGAGAAAACAGAAGGTACTCAACCTGCGCAATAAAACGCGTTCATAGACGTTTTGTTAAATTGCCAGTCAACGCATGTGACTGGCATTTTTATATAAAAAAGGACTGGAATGTGATTGACATAAAACTCCCACTGACAGATTTACACCGCCACCTTGATGGAAATATCCGGCCGGAGACTATTTTAGATCTTGCCACCCAGCATAATATTCAGCTTCCAGCAAATGATCTGGAATCACTACGCCCTCACGTACAAATTATTAACAATGAACCGAGCTTGGTAAGCTTTTTGCAAAAACTTGATTGGGGAGTGGCGGTACTGGCTGATTTGGACGCTTGTCGTCGTGTTGCTATTGAGAACGTTGAAGATGCCATCAATTCTGGGCTTGACTATGCTGAGTTACGTTTTTCCCCTTATTACATGGCGATGAATCACAAATTGCCGGTTGAAGGGGTCGTTGAGGCGATTATTGATGGTATCCATTCTGCCCGTCAAAATCACGATATCGACATTCGTCTTATCGGAATTTTAAGCAGAACTTTTGGTGAACAAGCCTGTACTCAGGAATTAGCTGCCCTGCTAACCCATCGCCAACATATTACTGCGCTGGATCTGGCGGGTGACGAGTTAGGTTTTCCCGGACATCTTTTTCAATCTCATTTTATCAAAGCCCGTGATGCTGGCTGGAACATAACTATCCATGCCGGTGAAGCCGCCGGCGCTGAAAGTATTTGGCAAGCCATTCGTGAATTAGGCGCGACTCGTATTGGTCATGGGGTAAAAGCCATTACCGATCCCGGATTGATGGATTATTTGATTGAAAACCGTATTGGTATTGAAGCCTGTTTAACTTCAAACCTTCAAACCAGCACCGTTAGTTCTTTATTGGATCATCCACTGAAACAATTTCTGGAAAAAGGTATTCTTGCTTCCATTAATACCGATGATCCGGCCGTTGAAGGTATAGACATCCGCCATGAATATGAAGTTGCCGCACCTGCCGCAGGTTTATCTATCGCGCAAATTCGCCAAGCTCAGATAAATGGGCTGGAAACCGCTTTTATCAGTGATGCAGAAAAACAGGCATTACGCATGAAAGCAGCAAGTCGTTAAACACAAATAGTTCAGGAATGGAATCTCCCATTCCTGATTATGGTTATTACTTGAAATATAATGTACAAATATGTAGTTCGTATAGTGCTGAATATGGACGTCACCGCAATATAAACGCGGTAATAGCTACATGATAGGTTCTAGTTGATTTTAGTGGATTTTTTGGTGGTTTTGACCTTATGATTTATCTATCAAAACACGTTAGGAGTTCTGGAATATGTCCGTATTAGATGAAGCAACAGCAGTAATAATTTGGCTGTTTATGATTTACGTATTGTATTTCGGTCATTTCTGGTATATCTCTGTTCCGTTAGGCTTATTTTTTGTATTCACGACAGTTAAAATGGCTAAAACAGTAAAAATTAAAATCTTATGTGCTGGATTAGCGTTGTTTTTTTAATTGCACCAATTACTGCATTACTAAAATATAGGGAAATTTTTTATTTGGAGTAATTTTCTGCGGTCATATTAATGAGCAATTAATGTTATCCATGCCCCAATGGAAATGTGGCGAATGCGGTGCTAAACGTCACTTCGATATAAATACGACTATTAATATTGCTGCAATGGCTACATAATATTTTTTCAATTGAGCTTGTACCTTTATGGGGATTTCAATCAAACCAACCTCAATTCAATTTTTCCGATTCATATGCCATGAACAGCAGGATATTGGTATCTAACAGCAAATCCATTAAGAATATTTTCCTTCAAACATATTAATAACTTCAGTGCTGTTCATATCGTCAAAATTGGTGGGGACGCTACCTTTGCCTTTGAGGAAACCGAGCTTGCGTTTTGGACAAGTTAATTTTATCGTCGTAGATGTTAACTTTTTCCATAAAATGACCTCTTTTTGTACATACTTTAAACATAGCCATTTTTGTTGGTCTAGTCAATTTGGTTAGGCTAATGATTTGCTTATAACTTACTAAAATTGCTTTTGATATTGGTAAACCAACTTTCCTACAATCAACATCATATGCAGATTTCACATTAATATTTTTGATTGAAATACCTAGATTATTAATTATTGGATCACTATCTGAGTGAAAATAAATCTCTTGATAGAGAGAAGAACAGCAATTTCCAACACCTGCAATAGCAACGTTAATCATATTAAAAATCCTTTTCGTTAGTATTTTGTGAAATTATTAAATCATTTAATTTAAATATATTTTCTTCTTTTATAAGCCAATCTGTCATTTCATTACTATACTTCTCAGAAATATACTTTTTATTTTCTAAGTTGGTCTTATAATTTTCATCATCATCCTCTGGATGAGACAGATGTATACCTTCTATCCCCTCAAACAAATGAAATTGATAATTAGCTTTGTGAAGCCGGAAACCAAGATCAATATCTTCACCACCCCATGATTTAAAATGTTCATCAAAACAGCCCACTTTTTCAAAGAGTTCTTTTTCTACACTAAATATTGTTCCCCATAAAAAAACCCAAGGTGCAGGCATGGAACATAATTTATAGTTGAATCTCGCGTATGAGCTTTGGCGAATATCTTTGCCAACACCCAGTTCTTTCATCCTTTTAATTGTGCTGTCTACATCATCTAGGTCAACTTTTAGATCCCATTTATTTTCAGAGTACAGACCGTATACATTTCCAATCGAAACTGATTGTGGGTTAGAGCTATGGAACTTAATCACATTCTTAACGAAATCACTTGGCAAAAGTACGTCAGCATCAACAAACGCCAGTAGCTCCCCTTTTGCATTTTTAACTCCAATATTTCTCGCTCGGGCTACACGGAAACCTTCGTCAGGTACATATATATACTTGAGTTTATAGTTGTAAACTCGTTTAGTAACAGCGAGACAAGTCTCATCGCTAGAACCATCATCTACAACTATTACTTCGAAGTCATTAAAATCCGAACTTTGCTTGTTTAGTAAAGAGAGCAAAGACATTAGACTTTCTTTTTTGTTATAAGAAGGGATGATTATACTTAGAGTCATAAATTCTTTACTCCTTGATCTTACTTTTTATTTCAAGAAAAGAGGCTTTAAAATTATGCATATCTGATAGAGTGTAGTTTCCTTGTAGAGATAAGCAATTATTTAATCTGTTTAGGAATTCTTCAATAAACTCATTAAATATGAATTCATTGAGATTATAAAGCCTTCAATATCGTTCTAATACTTTTCTTCCAAAAAGATATCAGGACGATGCACAGCATATCTATCATAGCACCAGGCGATTATTGACGGTATCCATTCTGCCCGTCAAAATCGCGATATCGACATTCGTCTTATCGAAATTTTAAGCAGAACTTTTGGTGAACAAGCCTGTACTCAGGAATTAGCTGCCCTGCTAGCTCACCAACAACATTCGCATCCGCAAAACTGCGTTCTATCATCCCCTTTCGTCGTTATTTCCGGTTCCTAAACTCCCGCTTCAAAAACAGTTTTCATTTGCATTATGACAACACACAAGTAGAGTATCGACAAAGTTGATACTTAAAATTAAAACTGATAGAGTATCTTCATTGTTGATACTTTGAGGATTTAAAAATGGCACGAGTAGTAGTGAAAAAATGGGGTAACAGCCCTTCTGTACGTCTTCCGGTAGCTATCATGCAAGCCGCCTCACTTAATGTCGATGATACTGTTGATATTACTGTCGAAGATGGTCGAATTATCATTATTCCAGTCAGGGCGAAAGAGTATTCTCTAGATGCGCTATTAGCAGGAATTACACCGGAAAATATTCATGAAAAAATAGATTTTGGTTCTCCCGTGGGTAAGGAATTGATCTGATGGTTTCTCGTTTTGTACCCGATGCTGGCGATATTATCTGGATTGACTTTGATCCTGTGACTGGACACGAACAGGGAGGCCATCGCCCCGCAGTAGTACTGAGTCCATTTGCATATAACAATAAAGTGGGGTTACTACTCTGTGTTCCTTGCATAACGAAAGCAAAAGATTATCCTTTTGAAGTTGAACTATCAGGAAGCCGCGATAGTGTCGCCTTAGCTGACCAGGTAACATGCGTTGATTGGCGAGCCAGAAAAGTGACAAAAAAAGGCAATGTTAATTCTTCAGAACTGGAAGATATAAGAGCTAAAGCAAAAGCGCTTATCGGATAACGAGGTTTTACATGACCGGACTCCAAACTCCTTAGCCTTAGATCTCGGAAGAAAAATATTTGAAATATAAAATTGCATTCATTGGGGCAATATAAAATTCAAATAGAAATTTACGATTTAAATTTCGTAGTCAAATATTACCTTGTTGTAAATATCATTAATATATAAACATATATTTACAACAATTCCCTATTATAGATTTATAACTATTTCTATTTTAACCTCTTGGCATAACGTTGCGCCAATACTGCACACACCATCAACTGAATTTGATGAAAAATCATCAATGGCAACAACATTACACCAACCGTCGCCGCCGGAAATAACACATTCGCCATTGGCACGCCATTAGCCAGACTCTTTTTCGAACCACAAAAAACAATCGTAATTTCGTCTTCTTTATTAAAACCCAACCAGCGAGCGGTATAAGTATTAATAATCAGCACAATCGCCAGCATAATGCAGCAAATAGCCCCAATCATCAGTAGCGAATAACCATCAATTTTATACCATATGCCCTCTACAACCGCCTCACTAAAAGCCACATAAACCACCAAAAGAATTGATGACCGGTCAGTTATATTCACTAGTTTTTTATGTTTCTCCACCCAACGTGCAATTAATGGCCGTGACAGATGCCCGATAATAAAAGGAACCATTAATTGAAGGACGATGGATTTTATTGCTGCCAATGTATCGGGGCTGCCTTCTCCCTGCGTATGGATCATCAGTCCGACTAATATTGGCGACAAAAACACGCCCAAAATACTGGATGCCGAAGCACTGCAAATAGCCGCGGCAACATTACCACCAGCAACCGAAGTAAAAGCAATAGCTGACTGAACTGTAGCCGGTAATGCGCAAAGATAAAGGAATCCCCAATAAATCGTTGGTGTCATGACTTCGGGTACTAGTAAATTCAGTCCTAATCCGATAATTGGGAATAAGACAAAAGTACTGAAAAAAACAACTAAATGAAGCCGCCAATGTCCCATTCCGGCAATAATGGCCTGACGGGATAATTTAGCGCCATGCATAAAGAACAACAGAGCAATAGCCGCTGTGGTTAACCGCTGAAATCCTACTTTTATTTCACCTTCGCAAGGAAAAAATGTTGCAATAACAACTACCGTCACTAATACCATCAAAAAAGGATCTATTTTTAATCTTTGCCACCAAGTCATTTATCATTTTCCTTGCTTTGCAAATAATTAGCCCGGCAAACCAGGCTAAGTAGTAAATTAAAAAGTCACAACAAGGTAGTAAGTTTAAATTGCCACTGTACGTTGTTGTTCTGCCGACTGAATACCGGCTTCAATTAATTTCATGATTTGAATTGCTTCACTTGCCGTGACTGGATTAGGTTTACCTAGCGTAATCGCATCACGGATAGCAGCATAATAAGCAGAATAATTACCAGGCAAAGTCGGTACATGTTCAGTCACTAACTCCTCTCCACTTAACAGTGTCATAACACCGTCACGAATATCATATCCCCAATCGGCATGCGGCGGCCTTTCCCCTGCTTTCAACCGTTCTTCCTGAGGATCAAGACCATATTTCACATAACTGCCTTCCATACCATGCAACGTATAAACAGCAGATTCAGACGCCGCCACGGTTGTGGCATGAAGAACCACTTTGATATCCGGGTAATTCAACAACACGTGGAAATAATCTACTGCTGCCGCTTGTGGGCGGATCATCCCCAAATCAGCGGTAATAGATTGTGGTTTACCAAATAGTTGAACCGCTTGATCGAGTAAATGTGGGCCTAAATCATACCAAATACCACTTCCTTGCCCTGCCGATTCACGCCATCTTTGACGTATAACCGGACGATAACGATCAAAATGGGATGCGAAATATTTTAATTTGCCCAAACGATTTTCTTTAATTAACGATTTTATCGTCAGAAAACCAGAATCCCAACGGCGGTTATGAAAGACAGAAAGTAATAAATCCGCCTTTTCTGCTTGCTCTTTTAAAGATTCAGCCTGTTCAACTGTGATGGTAAATGGTTTATCCACCACAACATGCTTACCCGCTGCCAATGCCTTCTGTGCCAGAGGATAATGCGTATTATTAGGTGTCGGAATAACGATTAAATCAATGTCGGGATCATTAAAAAGATCCTCAGGACAGGATACCACCGGAATATTTGACCAATCTGATTTCACTTTTTCAGCATCACTACTGGAAATGGCGGCCAATTTAACACCAGCAGTGCCGGCAATTAACGGTGCATGGAACGTTTTACTCGCATAACCATACCCCACCAATCCAACCTTTAACAGCTCACGCATAACAGCCCCTCAAACTCATTAATAACATGCAGCAATTTCAGCATCCGTAAAAAATATCATCGGTGATGACCGTTGCGCAAACTATCTCTGAATTTACTCTTGAAGATCTTTCAACCAATCTATTCCTACCATCTATTTCCTAAGTCATCAGAATCGCCTATTATTCTTTTTTCGTATAGCTTCAAGTGGAATGATTTATGTATCAAACCAATGATTACCACCGAATTAATGGTTGGATTCTGGCTCCGGCAGCTTATCTGATTATGACTTTTTTCAGTGCCAGTATAATGCTCGCCTTATATATTGTGGCATTTTTTAGTCAAAACAGTGCATTGAGCGCCGGAAATAATCACTTTACTTTAATGTGGTTTTTTTCTGTCGCCATTACTGCGGTAATGTGGTGTTACACCCTATGGGTATTGAAACTGCTTTTCATTCGATCAAAAAGATTCCCGCAAATTTTTATTATTTGGCTTATTGTTACCGTATTAATTGCATTGAAAACTTTCGCTTTCTCCCCTATTCCTGATCAAATGGCTTTACGCGCATTAGCATGGCCACTATTGGCAACCGCTATTTTCGTCCCCTACATTAAACGCTCTCATCGAGTCAAAATGACTTTCACACAAGATCGATAACCTCAACTTTCTTTGGTTGTTATCATTAACAATAGATTGCCCCTGGTGAGGCAAGGGCATACTTATAATTTAATAAAAAGTCAACAAACTCATTTTCAGGCACAGCAATGACTGACTATTTTCTTTTATTTGTTGGAACCGTATTGGTTAACAATTTTGTCTTGGTGAAATTCCTCGGCTTATGCCCTTTTATGGGCGTATCTAAAAAGCTGGAAACTGCTATCGGGATGGGATTTGCAACAACATTCGTTATGACACTGGCCTCTGTATGTTCATGGCTGGTGAATACCTTTATTTTATTACCACTGGATTTAATCTATTTGCGTACCCTGAGTTTTATTCTTGTTATTGCGGTGGTGGTGCAATTCACCGAGCTTGTTGTACGCAAAACCAGCCCGACGTTATACCGGTTATTGGGTATTTTCCTGCCGTTGATTACGACTAACTGTGCTGTACTTGGTGTGGCGCTGCTGAATATCAATCAATCACACGATTTTTTACAATCCGCTATCTATGGTTTCGGTGCTGCCGCCGGTTTCTCTCTTGTTATGGTACTGTTTGCCGCTATTCGTGAACGTCTGGCTGTTGCTGATGTCCCCGCCCCTTTCAAGGGGTCATCTATTGGTCTTATCACTGCGGGTTTAATGTCCTTGGCTTTTATGGGTTTTAGTGGTTTGGTGAAGTTCTGATGACATCATTATGGATTGCTATTGGTGCACTCAGTGCACTAGGGTTAATTTTTGGGTTAATCCTGGGGTTTGCTGCCCGCCGTTTTCAGGTGGAAGAGGACCCTATTGTTGAAAACATTGATGATATTCTGCCGCAAAGCCAGTGTGGGCAATGTGGTTATCCTGGTTGTCGCCCGTATGCTGAAGCCATAGCGAATAATGGTGAGATGATTAACAAATGCGCGCCCGGTGGTGAACAAGCTATGCTGAAAATTTCAGAGCTGCTCGGTGTCGATCCACAACCATTAGATGGCGATGCAAGCGTACAAAATCCAGCCCGCAAAGTCGCCTTTATCGATGAAGAGAATTGCATCGGCTGCACCAAATGTATTCAAGCCTGTCCCGTAGACGCTATTGTCGGCGCTACCCGTGCCATGCATACCGTTGTTGAAGACTTATGTACCGGTTGTGACCTGTGCGTTGCTCCTTGCCCAACAGACTGCATTACGATGATCCCTGTAGCCACAACCACTGCTAATTGGAAATGGGATTTAAAAACCATTCCCATTAAAAATATTACTGTTCAGCCATCGCACTCCGTTTCCATCAACAGTATCCCAGTTAAAAATATTGAGGCTGAACATCATGTTTAACTTATTCAATTTACTCAATAAAAACAAAATCTGGGATTTTGCCGGTGGTATTCATCCACCTGAAATGAAGCTGCAATCCAGCCAAGCTCCTTTACGCATCGCGCCACTGCCGGAAGAGTTAATCATCCCATTGCAACAACATTTGGGTACGGAGGGCGAGTTGCTGGTTAAAACGGGTGATAAGGTGCTTAAAGGCCAACCTTTAACATTTGGTACTGGTCGCACAGTACCGGTTCATGCATCGACTTCCGGCACCATCATTGCCATTGAACCGTGTATTACCGCGCACCCATCTGGGCTAAAAGAGTTATGTGTTCGTTTGCGCCCTGATGGCGCCGACCAATGGTGTACACGCATTCAGACACTGGATTATCAATCACTAGATACAGAGACAATCCTGAACCGAATCCATCAGGCAGGTATCGCAGGTTTAGGCGGAGCCGGCTTTCCGACCGCCGCTAAACTGCAAAGCGGTCGGCATGGCCTTAAGACGTTGATCATTAACGCGGCAGAATGCGAACCTTATATTACCGCGGATGACCGTCTGATGCAGGAACATGCCGACGAACTTATTGAGGGCATTCATATTCTGGAACATCTGCTTAAACCGGAGCAGATCCTGATTGGTATCGAAGATAATAAGCCAGAAGCAATAAAAGAACTTAAAACCGCGCTAAAAGGCGATAAATCGATTATCGTCCGGGTTATCCCGACCAAATATCCTTCCGGCGGCGCTAAACAACTGACCAAAATCCTGACAGGTAAAGAAGTTCCATCCGGTGGCCGTTCCTCCGCTATCGGCGTGCTGATGCAGAACGTAGGCACAGTGGTTGCAATCAAGCGTGCCATTATCGATGGAGAACCTTTGATTGAGCGAGTCGTGACGCTTACTGGAGAAGCAGTCACCTCACCGGGTAACTTCTGGGCGCGGCTCGGTACTCCGGTACAATTTCTTCTCCAGTTAGCCGGATTTGAACCACAATCAGAACAAATGGTCATTATGGGCGGCCCTTTAATGGGATTCACGCTGCCCGACCTCAACGTACCCATCGTTAAGATCAGTAACTGTATTCTGGCGCCATCCCATCAGGAAATGGATTCAAATACAGCGGAAGAGGCTTGTATTCGTTGTGGATTATGTGTGGAAGCCTGCCCTGCCCGTTTACTGCCGCAACAACTCTATTGGTTCAGTCGTGGACAAGAGCACGAAAAGGCCAGAGATCACAATTTGTTCGACTGTATTGAATGCGGCGCCTGTGCTTATGTCTGTCCAAGTAATATTCCTCTGGTGCAATATTATCGCCAGGAGAAAGCTGAAATTCGGGCCTTGGATCAGGAAAACCGCCGTTCAACGGAAGCCAAAATTCGTTTCGAAGCTAAACAAGCCCGTATGGAACGAGAAAAATTGGCCCGTGAAGAACGACACAAAAAATCGGCCGTTCAAATTGATAATAAAGATAAAAGTGCTGTACAAGATGCACTTTCCCGGGTGAAGGAAAAACAGGCTGACGCAGGTAAAGTTGTTGCTATAGAACCGGGGCAAGTACCCGATAATTCCGCAGTAATAGCGGCTCGTCAGGCAAGAAAAGAGCAACTTCGCGCTCGTCAGGCGGAAAAACAGGCGGCTGAAAATATTAATATTGCTCCATCTGAACCAACAAGTGCGGAAGATCCACGCAAAGCCGCATTAGCAGCAGCGATTGCCAGAGCTAAAGCAAAGAAAGCAGCTCAAAATCAGGAAGTAGCGCCATCACTGGAAACAAAAGAATCTGAAACTACCGCTAGTGAACCTCGTAAAGATGCGGTCGCGGCCGTTATTGCCCGTGTCAAAGCCAAGAAAGCTCAAACTCAGCAATCAACTGAAACTCAGGCAGAAATACCGCCAACAGAAGAAACTGATCCGCGTAAAGCTGCCGTTGCAGCCGCTATTGCTCGTGTCAAGGCCAAAAAGGCTCAGACTCAGCAATTAACTGAAACTCAGGCAGAGATACCGCCAACAGAAGAAACTGATCCGCGTAAAGCTGCCGTCGCGGCCGCTATTGCTCGTGTCAAGGCCAAGAAGGCTCAGACTCAGCAATCAACTGAAACTCAGGCAGAAATACCGCCAACAGAAGAAACTGATCCGCGTAAAGCGGCAATTGCTGCCGCCATCGCCAGGGTTAAAGCCAAAAAAGGCACTCAGGAACAACAGAAAGTTTCAATAGAATAGTGATTGTTATAAATGAAATTCAGACCCGTTCAAACTGACAATAAAAAACTAAAAGTCGCAAGTTCGCCTTTTACACACAACCAGCAAAATACCAGCCGTATTATGCTGTGGGTTGTGCTGGCAGCGATACCCGGTATCGCGGTACAAACTTACTTCTTTAGTTACGGTACCTTGTTCCAGATCCTACTTGCGGTGATTACCGCTCTGCTTGCGGAATCATTTGCCCTGTCTTTGCGTAAACAGGCAGTTATGCCTCGTTTGCAGGATAATTCTGCATTACTGACCGGTTTACTTTTAGGGATCAGCCTTCCTCCGCTGGCCCCTTGGTGGCTGATTGTATTAGGAACTGTCTTTGCTGTGATTATTGCCAAACACCTCTATGGCGGTCTTGGTCAAAATCCATTCAACCCGGCAATGGTCGGTTATGTCGTGCTGCTAATATCATTCCCAGTGCAAATGACCAGTTGGTTGCCTCCTATGGATTTACTGGCAACACAAATTACACCGCTAGACTGCCTGATGGTGATCTTCACCGGCCATACCCCCGATGGAACAACATTACAGCAGTTGCAACAAGGTTTCGATGGGATTAGCCAGGCCACACCGCTGGATAGCTTCAAAACCGGTTTATTGACCCACAATATTGATGACGTTCTTCGCCAACCTATATTACAAGGATCTCTGGCGGGTATCGGCTGGCAATGGGTCAATATTGCCTATCTTATTGGTGGGCTGATTCTACTGAACAGAAAAGTGATAACCTGGCAAATTCCTGTGGCATTTATCCTGGTATTAGGCTTATGTGCACTTACAAGCTGGCTGATTGATCCATCCCGTTATTCGCCGCCATTATTACAACTGTTTTCCGGTGCCACCATGCTAGGCGCATTCTTTATTGCAACCGATCCCGTCAGTGCTTCTACGACCCCCAAAGGTCGTTTGGTGTTTGGCGCCATGATTGGCCTGTTAGTTTGGGTTATCCGTGTTTATGGTGGTTATCCTGATGCGATAGCATTTGCGGTTTTACTGGCGAATATCACCGTGCCACTCATTGACCATTACACCCAACCCCGCGTTTACGGGCATAAATAAGGAGCCGTTATGTTAGAAACCATGCGACGTCACGGCATCACGTTAGCCATTTTTGCCGCAATTACCACCGGGTTGACAGCTATCGTGAATTCACTCACCAAAAGTACTATTGCAGAACAGGCCGCACTACAGCACAAATCGCTGCTTGATCAGGTTATTCCGCCGGCTCTGTACGACAACGACATACAAAACGAATGCTATCTAGTCAATGCTGATGCTCTGGGCAATAACTTGCCTCATCGTCTCTATTTGGCGCGTAAAAACGGTCAACCCGTGGCGGCAGCGCTAGAAAGTACGGCACCGGATGGCTATTCCGGCGCTATTCAATTACTGGTCGGAGCTGATTTCTCAGGAAAAGTGCTTGGTGTACGGGTTACAGAACATCATGAAACCCCAGGACTAGGGGATAAAATTGAAACCCGGATTTCAGACTGGATTAATGTCTTCTCAGGGAAAACCATCACATACAATCATGACCGGCACTGGGCGGTAAAAAAAGATGGCGGTGAGTTTGATCAATTTACCGGCGCCACTATTACCCCACGCGCCGTGGTAAACTCAGTCAAGCGGACTGCGCTTTATTTACAGACCATACCTGAACATCTCTCTTCTCTAGAATCCTGTGGAGAAAAATCATGAACGAAACCAAAAACTTATTTATCCAAGGGCTATGGAAAAATAACTCCGCTTTAGTACAACTGCTAGGATTGTGCCCACTGTTAGCCGTCTCTTCCACTGCAACCAACGCGCTTGGTTTAGGGCTGGCAACGACACTGGTTCTAGTCTGTACCAACATTGCGGTTTCCAGCTTGCGCCGTTGGGTACCCAACGAGATCCGTATTCCAATTTATGTTATGATCATCGCTTCGGTTGTTAGTACCGTCCAAATGTTGATTAACGCTTACGCTTTTGGCCTGTATGAATCACTAGGGATTTTTATTCCGCTGATTGTGACTAACTGCATTGTTATCGGTCGTGCTGAAGCCTATGCGGCGAAAAATCCAATCGTGCCTTCTGCTATTGATGGCTTAGCAATGGGATTAGGAGCAACTTGTGCACTGTTTGTTCTCGGTGCTATTAGAGAAATTCTCGGCAATGGAACCCTATTTGATGGCGCTGATTTACTTTTGGGTAATTGGGCTAAGGTATTACGAATAGAAATCGTTCATATGGATTCCCCTTTCCTGTTAGCGATCTTACCTCCTGGCGCTTTTATCGGTTTGGGGTTAATGCTGGCAGCCAAATATCTTATTGACGAAAAAATGAAAACCAGAGCAATAAAAGAAAAAAGCAGTACAATAACAATGTCGCAAGGATCGGAGAGTTCTATTTGATATGAACAAACAGAAACGTATCGAAATTTTAACGCGCTTACGGGATAACAATCCAAAGCCAACAACTGAATTAGTTTTCACAACACCATTTGAGTTACTTATTTCAGTATTGCTTTCAGCGCAAGCGACAGATGTGAGTGTTAATAAAGCCACGGCGAAACTCTATCCAGTGGCAAATACGCCCCAGGCAATTCTGAATCTGGGTGTTGATGGGTTGAAAGAGTATATAAAAACAATCGGTCTTTATAACACCAAAGCGGAAAACACAATTAAAACCTGCCGAATATTGCTAGAAAAACATGCTGGCGAAGTTCCCGAAGATCGCGCCGCATTGGAAGCATTGCCGGGTGTTGGCCGCAAAACGGCCAATGTGGTGTTAAACACCGCTTTCGGCTGGCCGACTATTGCGGTCGATACCCATATTTTCCGCGTTTGTAACCGTACTCAATTCGCGCCCGGTAAAAATGTCGATGAAGTCGAAAATAAATTACTGCAAGTCGTTCCGGCCGAATTTAAAGTTGATTGTCATCATTGGCTTATTTTACACGGTCGTTATACCTGCATAGCTCGTAAACCTCGTTGTGGCTCCTGTATTATTGAAGATCTATGTGAATTTAAAGAAAAAATTTACCCTGAGTAACTATTGTAATTTTCATTGCAATTTCCATACTGTCTTGCGCTATTTTGCAGATGTTGCTTGCTCGACACCGCCAATTCGCGTAAAACTGTTATTCCAAAAACTATCTGATAATAACCCTCTAACTTTCTCCGCGGATATTATGTTTCAAAACAACCCGCTGCTTGCACAGCTAAAACAGCAACTTCATTCCCAAACACTTCGAGTAGAAGGTTTGGTCAAAGGTACCGAAAAAGGATTCGGATTCTTAGAAGTCGATGGGCAAAAAAGCTATTTCATTCCCCCCCCACACATGAAAAAAGTTATGCATGGCGATCGAGTAACTGCCGCTATTCATACTGATAAAGAAAGAGAGATCGCCGAACCAGAAACATTGGTCGAACCATTTCTAAATCGCTTCGTTGGCCGTATCCAGAAAAAAGAAAACGATAACCGTTTATGGATCGTTCCTGATCACCCACTGTTAAAAGATGCTATCCCTTGTCGGCCAGCCAATCAGGTCACACATCCATTTCAGCATGGTGATTGGGCCGTCGCTGAAATGCGCCATCACCCACTGAAAGGCAGCCGTGGGTTTCATGCGGAAATTACCGGCTATATTACTGAGAGTAGCGATCACTACGCCCCTTGGTGGGTAACACTAACTCGCCATAATCTGGAACGTGATGCTCCCACCATGACTGCCGATTGCCAGATGAACGATGGCGATCTTGAGCGCATTGACTTAACGTCACTGGATTTTGTCACTATCGACAGTGCAACCACGGAAGACATGGACGATGCTTTGCATATCGTTAAGCAAGATGATGGCAGCCTGAAACTCAGTATCGCCATCGCTGATCCAACCGCTTATATCGCGGCTAACAGCGAACTGGATCAAATCGCCCATCAACGTGCTTTCACTAACTACCTGCCGGGTTTTAACATTCCTATGCTGCCGCGCGACCTGTCAGAAAATTTATGCTCTCTGCGCCCTAACGCCCGCCGCCCGGCATTGGTTTGTCAAGTTTCCATTCTGGAAAATGGTCAACTGGGTGATGATATTGCGTTTTTCTCTACCTGGGTTGAATCAAAAGCTAAACTGGTTTACGACGAAGTTTCCGACTGGCTGGAAGAAACAGGAACCTGGAAACCTTCTTCTGAGGCAATTGGAACTCAAATCACTCTCCTGAAAGAAATGAGTGATCGCCGTAACCAATGGCGCCACCAAAACGCGCTTATTTTCAAAGATCGTCCTGACTACCGCTTCATCCTTGACGATAATGGTTATGTACTGGATATCGTGGTAGAACAACGCCGTACAGCCAACCGTATTGTTGAAGAAGCGATGATCACTTCTAACCTGTGCGCCGCAAAAATCCTGCGCGATAAATTAGGTTTTGGTATTTACAATGTCCATATGGGTTTTGAGCCGCTGCAAATTGAACAAGTGGTTGAATTACTGCAAGAAAATGGCATCGATGCCAATACAGAAGAGTTGTTGACCTTAAACGGCTTCTGCAAATTACGCCGTGAATTGGATAAACAACCAACACAATTCCTTGATAGTCGCATTCGTCGTTTCCAGACTTTCGCAGAAATTAAACCTGAACCCGGTCCTCATTTTGGTCTCGGTTTTGAGGCTTACGCCACCTGGACATCACCGATCCGTAAATACAGCGATATGATTAACCATCGCTTACTAAAAGCGATTATTCAAAAAACGGATGTGGAACAACCCTCAGAAGAAACCTGTTTGCAACTGGCCGAACGTCGCAGATTGAATCGTATGGCCGAACGTGATGTAGGAGATTGGCTATACGCACGCTTCCTGCACTCCCATGCAGGAACAGAGCAACGCTTTACTGCGGAAATCATTGATATTACCCGTGGCGGTTTACGTGTTCGCTTGGTCGATAACGGCGCCGTAGCCTTTATACCGGCGCCATTCCTGCATGCGGTGCGTGATGAACTGCAATGTAGCCAAGAGACCGGCACAGTGATTATCAAAGGTGAAACCGCTTACCAATTGAACGACATTATTGATGTTCGTATTGAGGAAGTCAGAATGGAAACGCGTAATATTGTCGCCCGCCCTGCGGTCTGATTTTTCTCACAACACTTTCTGCGCCAAACTACAGCGATTAAGCTGTAGTTTGTTATTAAAAATCCACAATCAAAGGGAAGAATTACATCACATTTTATTCGGCGCGGGGTGTCACTATATTGAACCAGAATGGAAAATTATCCAGCATACCAAGGAACTCATTAAACTTAGCGCGCTCTCCCTTAATTTTCACATTCCGTTTTTTCACCTCATTATCAAATTCTTCTTTACCCAAGTGAATTTTATCCAGAATAGCTTTGGTTAACGTCAATGTGACATCGGCCTGCGCCACTTGTTTACCCGTATAATTCAGTACCCCATTTTCCACGGTCAGTGTATAGCGCTTATTGAGATCGGTAAGATTAATGTTCATCACCAATTTCTTACTAGCAGCTTTAGGTCCATTCAACCGCACGGCCAGATAATCAAATAACATCTCCGGTGATATGGCACGAATCGTATCCGGGCTGCTAGTACTCAGACCGCCAGATTTTGGCACACCATGACGCAGTTCCGATGCGCCTTGCAAATAACTCGAACGCCAGGAATTTGATTCAGATTGATAACCTAATTGCTCATAGGTTTTAGCCAGCAATGCCTTCCCTGCCATACTATCGGGGTTAGCAAAAACAACATGCTTAATTACTTGCGCTACCCAACGGTATTCTCCTTTATCAAAATCAGCCTGCGCACGTTTGATCAACGCATCTTCCCCTCCCATATATTCCACATATTTAATCGCAGCAGGTTTCGGCGGCAGATTATTCAAATCAGAAGGATTTCCACTGTACCACCCCATATAGAACTGATAAACCGCACGAACGTTATGACTCAGTGCGCCATGATAGCCACGGTTGGGAAAATAATGTGCAAGCTCTGATGGCAATCTGAGCATCTCAGAAATTTCTTCACCCGTGTAACCTTTATTCATCAGATTCACTGTTTGGTCGTGAATATATTTGTATAAATCGCGTTGCTTTTTGAAATAATCCACCACACGCTCTTTACCCCACATCGGCCATTGGTGGCTCTGAAATTTTACCTCTACCTGATCCCCATATAATTCAATGACTTGATCAATATATTTCGACCAAGCTAAAGCATCGCGTACTTGGACACCCCGCAACGACAAAATATTATGCATGGTATTCGTCGTATTTTCCGCCATCCACATCGCTTTCCACTGCGGAAACCAGGTATTCATCTCAGCGGGAGCTTCCGTGCCAGGTGTTACCTGAAATACCATATCCACACCATCAACCGTCATTTTTTCGCCCGTAAGTTTGATAGTACGCGTTGGTGGGATCAACGTTACCGTTCCAGCCACCGATGCCAAACTCAAACCCGACCCCACATGCCCCTGGGGAGTACGCGGCAATACAGTACCAAACATATAAACAGCCCGACGGCTCATAGCATTACCGGCGATCACCTTCTCGCTAGCAGCCTGTTCCATAAAACCTTCTGGCGCAATAACTTGCACTTTTCCGGCTTTAACATCATCCTCGTTGACAATACCGCGCACACCACCGTAATGATCAACGTGAGAATGGCTGTAAATCACACTCACTACCGGCCTTTTACCCAAGTGTTTACTGACCAGATCGTAGGCTGCCTTTGCTGCTTCCGTGGATGTCGCCGGATCTAAAACAATCCATCCGGTATTTCCTGCAACAAAAGTAATATTAGCCAAGTCATAACCACGTACTTGATAAATATGATCGCTCACTTTATAGAGCCCATATTCCATATTCAGTTGCGCATTACGCCACAAACTAGGGTTAACCGTGTCTGGCGCAGGTGTTTTATCAGTAATAAATTTACGGTAACTATCGAGATCTAATATAACTTTACCTTTATCATCACGAATAATCAGAGAATCCGGCCTGGCGATAAGACCTCGTTTCGCATCATCAAAATCAGATTTATCATTGAATGGCAAAGTTGATGCCATTTCGGCATTAATTTGTTTAGTAATTTCCGTAGCAGGAAGGGAAAGTTTATCGTGACTAAATGATGAAGGACTAAGAATGGCAAACGATACTGCGGTTGAAATGGTTAATAAACATTTGTAATTCATAAGATAATATTCCTTTAGACAGATTAATCAGGTTTAAAACCAAAAATAACTTTATCCATAAAATCCAAACGATATGAATCATAGCCTGTTAATAATAGATAGGAATATGAAAATAAGTAAAGGAAACAAATCCAGGTTATCTCTATAAGAATCATAACAAAAAATAGTTGTTATTATAGGAAAACTATAAATAACAACATTAATTTCCCTTCTTCATTATTAAAATCAAATAACCTGACATATTAGACCTGAAAAAAGAATTATACGTAACCTTCTGTTAATAAATCTCTTTGCCGAAACTTAGCATCTTTTACATATCAAAATTTATAACACACCATTTATTCATCCTTTTATAGGAAAATATAACCATGTGATTACAAAATAATTTATATGGAAATAATTTTATTGATTGATAATTTTAAATATTAACAATTGATATTTGAAATTAACATCGATTGACTATAATCCAATGTGATCATCCATATGATCTCAAATTCACCGAGTAACGTTTCTATATAAAGAGTAACCGAGAAAAACCAGGTTAGTGCGGTAGCTATTGTCTATAGTTCAGTGCTAATCAAAACAAAGCGATAATCGCGCTTAACATGTAATACACATGAAAAATAAAGGAAATAACTATGACCATAACAACAGAACAAATTGCTGTTGACTATCCAATACCAACTTATCGATTTGTTGTCTCCGTTGGTGATGAACAAATCCCTTTCAACAGCGTTTCGGGACTAGATATTACTTATGATGTCATCGAGTACAAAGATGGCATTGGTAATTACTATAAAATGCCGGGCCAACGTCAATTAATCAATATTACGCTGCGTAAAGGGGTATTCCCTGGCGATACCAAACTTTTTGACTGGCTTAATTCCATTCAGCTTAATCAAGTTGAGAAAAAAGACGTTTCAATTAGCCTGACCAATGAAGCCGGTACCGAAATTTTAATGAGTTGGAGCGTAGCAAATGCATTCCCAACTTCATTAACTTCCCCCTCTTTTGATGCCACCAGCAATGATATCGCCGTTCAAGAAATAAAACTTACCGCAGACCGAGTAACCATTCAGGCTGCTTAAAGTATCACGATGACTGATATATCAGACGGGACAAAATGATGCTCAAAATTGGCATAACTGCCACCCGTCCAACTAAATTCACCATCCTACAGTTCACATATACCCTATAGATTTCAAGATGCATCGCGGCGGCAAGGGAGCGAATCCCCGGGAGCATAGATAACTATGTGACCGGGGTGAGTGAGTGCAGCCAACAAAGAAGCAACTTGAAAGATGACGGGTATAAAATATCGCCCAATAATTGGAGGCAATATATGCCAACATTAACAACTTATCCCGGCGTTTATATTGAAGAAGACGCCTCGCTATCTCTATCGGTTAATACCAGCCCAACTGCTATTCCTGTTTTTATTGGTAAATTTTTTAAAAAAAACGGCAATCAGCCAGCAAAAGGGAGCTGTATTAGAATTACTAGTTGGTTGGATTTTACTTCTCAGTTTTCACTTTCACCGGCCATATCAGTGATGGCTACAAGTAACAGTGAGAATTCCCCAAAAACCTATACCTATGCCGCCACTGTCACAGCCACAACCATTCCTCTCAGTGCCTTTGCTGTACAACACTATTTTAATAATGGTGGTGGAGTCTGTTATCTGTTGCCGGTGGAAGAAGGAGAAGAGTTAGCAACGCTGCCAGACCTGATTGAAAAACAACAGGAGATTACCTTACTGGTCTGTCCTGAAACGAATACAACGTTAAAACAGAACGTTTATAACGCCGTAAATTCTCTATTAAAGGATAAAGTAGGTTATTTCCTAATTGCTGATAGCGAAGATGGAACAAATAAGCCAGATACCCAAAAGGATAAAACCGCTGTCTATTACCCTAATTTAGAAACCTCTTTTACTTATAGCCGTCCGGCAGATGCTGATATTGCTCTGAGTGGTTATGAAAGCTTGACTAAGCTGGCAGAACTGAAATCAAAATCAACAGCGGAGTATGATAAAGCTAAAAAAGCCGTCGACGACATATTGAAAGCCACTAAAATTACCTTACCCCCTAGTGCCGCCGTTGCGGGGGCCTATGCGGCAACCGATGCCAGTCGTGGTGTCTGGAAAGCACCCGCTAATGTGGCATTGAATAATGCCAAACCATCTGAGCCGATCACAAATGATAAGCAAGGCACCATGAATGAAGCCGGTATTAACGCTATCCGTCACTTTACCGGCAAAGGCACGTTGATTTGGGGAGCACGTACATTAGACCAAACGGACAACTGGCGTTACATCCCGGTACGACGTTTATTTAATGCGGCGGAACGAGACATCAAGCGGGCAATGCGATTTGCCGTCTTTGAACCTAACAGCCAGCCAACTTGGAAGCGGGTACAAACAGCTATTGACAACTACCTCTATCAACTTTGGCAACAAGGGGCACTCGCGGGAAATAAACCGCAAGAAGCCTACTTTGTCCAGATTGGTAAAGATATCACCATGACCGATGACGATATCAAACAAGGCAAAATGATTGTCAAAGTCGGTATGGCAGCGGTTCGTCCGGCTGAATTTATTATCCTTCAATTCTCACAACATGTAGCACAGTAACCGTACTGAGGCGCGGTTTAACACCGCGTCCATTCAGTCATTGAGGAGATGATAATGACAACAGAGACAAAACAACCGGGCGTCACGATAACGGAAAGCCGTATATCTCTGCCACCAAACAATGAATTTATCGGTGTCCCCGTTTTTATTGGTTATACCGAAACAAGCTCAAGCAATAAAACCGCTATTAAACTAAACAGCCTGACTGACTTTACCCAACATTTTGGTGAATCAGGATTAACCTATTATTCAGTACGCCATTTTTTTGAAAACGGTGGTCAGCAAGCCTATGCATTGTCATTGGGTCATGATAAATCGCTAAATGATTTTCAATTATTGATCACCACCCTAAAACAGGACTGGGTTAAACAAGCTATTTCCGCAGAGAACGAAATCACGCTGATTGTCGCACCTGATATTGCTCGTTTTAGTGATACCAACACCCCAAAAGACCTTTGGCTACAATCTTGGCAATCAATACTTGAACTTTGCAAAAGCCGACGCGGCATCATGGGATTACTGGATGCTCCTGACGATCCAACATTAGCTGCTAATTGTCTGGATGATTTTTCTTCAAGTGATCGACAATGGGGCGCCGTATACTGGCCAAGGCTGATAAGCACCTACCAGGAGAAAGATAAACATATCGTACTTTCACCTACCGCTGCGGTCGCCGCTGTTATACAACGCAATGACAACCAAAAAGGCGTATGGACAGCCCCTGCCAATGTCGCTTTAACCAAGGTGATCAGCCCGGTACGCTCTTACATTGAAGCAGGCGCCCTCCTTAACCTTAATCAAGAAGGCACTTCGTTGAATCTGGTTCGCAGTTTCCCCGGCAAAGGCATTAAAATCTGGGGATGCCGCACACTGGACAACACGCCGGGTTCCCCTTGGCGCTATATCCAAATTCGCCGACTGGTTTCCTATATCGAAACCCACATGACCCAACTTGGCCGAGCCTTCGTCTTTGAACCCAATAACGCCATCACCTGGATGAAATTTAAAGGTCAGGCCCACAACTGGTTACGTCAGTTATGGTTAAAAGGTGGATTGCGCGGCACTCAGGAAGATCAAGCATTTGAGGTGTTACTGGGTGTTAATGAATCAATGAGTGAAGCCGATATCCTGGCCGGAAAAATGATCATGAAAATCAGGCTGGCCCTGTTAATTCCGGCGGAATTTATTGAGCTGAGTCTGACATTTGATATCCGTAACAATACCGTACCTAGTTAATCTCAACAGGGGAAAAACATGTACAACTTATACACCCCGTCAGTATCACACCGTTTTATCGCCAGTTTTCTGTTTAACAACATTCCCAGTCCACTTGATATCGCCTTTCAGCGCATATCGGGCCTGAGTCGAGAACTGCAAACCACTCAATACAGCCAAGGTGGAGAAAACGCCAGAAATGTCTGGCTAACCGAAAAGATCCAACATGGCAGTCTGGTATTGGAACGTGGAGTCATGACCATCACCCCACTCACCTTAATATTTGATCGCGTGCTGCGCGGTGAGAAAGCGGTGTATGCCGATGTCGTCATCATGCTGCTGAACGAAAACACGTTACCTGTAGCAAGCTGGACCGTCAGTAACGCGCTACCGGTTCGTTGGTCCACCAGCGACTTTGATGCTAATAGCAACACCGTGTTGGTGAGCTCACTAGAACTACGTTATCAGGATATGCGCTGGTTAGGAGTAAAAGCATGACTGTAGAAATTAAAGAACTGATTATTCAGGCTAAAGTCACCGATCCGACGAATGATCAACTTGGCTCACGAACATTAGCTCAAGAAAAGCTGGATAACGCCCGTTTGATTGAAATGGTGAAACGGGAGGTATTAGAGGCATTACGTGAAACAGGAGGTGGTTATGAGTTTAATTGAACGCGGTTTATCCAGACTCACCTTAACAGCCTTCAAAGATCGGGAAGGCAAAATTTCCGTGGGTAGCTTACAAGCCATGTACAACCCCGATACGATCCAACTTGATTACCAAACCCGCTACCAACAGGATGAAAGTGTCAATCGTGCCAGCCAAAGCAGCCGCTATGTATTATCCCAACCTGCCGGATTATCCTTAGTCCTGCTATTTGATGCATCGATGCCCGGCAATAGCACGCCAATAGAAACTCAGCTTGCGACCCTAAAATCACTGTGTGCGGTTGATGCCAGCACCAAAGTACCCCACTTCCTTAAAATCAAATGGGGAAAAATGCGCTGGGAAAATAAAGGTTATTTTGCCTGCCGGGCCAGTGGCCTTGCCATCAACTACACCCTGTTTGACCGGGACGCCACCCCTTTACGGGCCAGTGCGACCTTATCTTTAGTGGCAGATGAAAGCTTAGTGATTCAGGACACTGAGCGGCAATTAAAATCGCCACCGGTCACTGCGGTTAGCGTCACAGACATGCTCTCCTTACCCTTGATTGCTTTAGGCGCCGGCGCTTCTCTGGCAGGCGGTATCGATTATCTCTCTCTGGCCTGGCAGAACGATCTGGATAATCTTGATGACTTTACCCCCGGGCAAACCTTACAAGCACGGAGGGATACATGAAAATACCCACAGTAATCATCAAGATAGGTGGTAAGACACTCAACCAATTTACCGTAATCAGCCTGACAACCCACCATCACATCAACGGCATCCCTTCGGCCAACATCACTCTGGGTATCGCCGGTGATGCCAGCCATATTTTTGACGCCAAGACGCAGGCTGAATTGACAAGCTGTCGCCCGAATCATGAAGTTATCGTGCAGATGCAAAAAACCGTGTTATTTAAGGGCGTTATCGTGCGGCAAACACTGGGTCTTAAAGGTCAAGACAGCATCATTACCCTGACAGCAAAACATCACCTGCAAAAATTAACCCATAGCTTTCACTCACAGCTATTTAATAAACAGAGTGATGAGGCGATTATCAAAAAACTCTTTAATCAGAATGGCATCCAAACGACGATCAAACAGGCGCCGCAACTCAAAACCGTTCATGAACAAATGGTGCAATTTCGTTGCAATGACTGGGCATTCCTAAAAAGCCGATTGACTGCGACTAACACCTGGTTATTGCCCGGTAATGAATCAGTTACCTTGATAACACCTAAGGCACTGAATAAGTCAACTGTGCATACCCTTCATCGGCATGCCAGCGATCAAAACATTGTGCTATTTGAAGCGGATCTCCAGTGGAATAACCAACACAACCCCAAAACCGTGAGTATACGTGCCTGGGATGTGACTCAACAAAAGCTTTCTCAGGCAATCAATACCCAAAACAGCAAGCTTGGCAGTAACAAGCTGGCCGTGGACAGTATCGATGCGCTAGCTGATAAAGAGTGGCAATTGGCTTACAGCTATCCATTGAATAACGAACAAGCCAAACATCTTGCTCAAGGCATTATGGATAACTTACGCAGTCATAATATATCCGGTAGCTTTGAAATCGAAGGTAATCATCATTACCAACCGGGGAATGTTCTGGCGTTAAACGGCTTTGGTCAGGGAATGGATGGTCAAGGGATTATCACCGGAGTAAATCAGATAATTAACCAGCGGCAAGGTTGGCGCACCCGATTAACCTTAGGCATGTTGCCGGATGTAGACCCTCCGGTGCCGCAGGTAAAAGAGTTACACATCGGTATCGTGGAAAAATATCAGCAAGACAGCCAATCGCTAGGCCGTATTCCCGTCAGAATACCGGCATTAAACCTAACCCAAGGTGTACTCTTTGCACGTTTAGGTAAACCTTATGCCAGTCATGAAAGTGGGTTCTGCTTTTATCCAGAACCGGGGGACGAGGTGATTATCGGCTTCTTTGAATGTGACCCTCGTTTCCCGGTGATATTAGGCTCCATGCATAATCCTAAAAATAAATCGCCGGTAGAACCCAGTGAAAAAAATCCGGTGAAAACCTTAGTGATCAAACAAGGAGATAAACAACAGGCATTAATATTCGATAACAAAGAAAACACCGTGGCACTTAATAGCGGAGAAAATAAAGTCTCTCTGCAACAGGATAAAGATATTACGCTCAATTCAACTAAAAATCTCATCACTCAAGCTCAGGAAATTAACATACAAGCGGAAAAATCTCTGTCAGCTATAGGAAAATCCGGCGTTGATATTAAAGGCTCGAAAATTAACTTAACACAGTAATGAGGTATTGAAATGACAAACCCAATATTAGCCGATATTTATGGGCGCGGCTGGAAATTTCCGCCCCAGTTTTCTCTTAAGACTGGCGTAGCAATGGCCGAAGGCGCCGAAAATGTTCGCCAAAGTATAAAAATCCTTTTTTTAACTGAACCCGGTGAACGGATTATGCGTGAAGATTATGGCTGCGGTCTGAATGATTATATGTTTGAAAATATCAGTGATGAATTGTTGTCGGAGATTCAAACCCGTATTGAAGAGCGAGTTCTGCGCTATGAACCTCGTGCTGAAATCACCGATATTCAGGTAACTCAGAAAACAGATTCACCGAATACCTTACATATTCAAGTGACCTATGCCCTAAGAGGCAGTGAAATTAGTCAACAGCTTGAAGGTATTCTTGAAGTCAACGAAGGTCGGGCAAAGGTGAGCCTATGAGTAAGCAATTGATCATCGATGGAGATAGTCTGTTATTCGAACCCTTATTCGGCAACCGGCAAGTCACCATTTTGGGACCGGCAATTATCAGAGGCAGCGGGCACGCCCAAATTCAAGGTAAAAAGATTGCCATTGTAGGTGATGAAAAAAAGGTACAGCTCCAGGCGCAATATATTACCCCCAGCCACCCAACACTCGGCATGGGTATAGTCACCATTGCGCAATTGGATGCCAGCCAACAAGTCAACTTTTGCCGCAGTAATGCCACGGTAATTGTTGTCGGGCAGCAATTTACCGCCCGTTTTACTCCGACACAACCGGCGATTAATCCGTCAGGCGTACCGGATATAACAACACCCAGTATGGGAAAAGGCCGTTTTATTGCCGGTCAATATATCGCTAATGCCGGATAAATAACCTCTAAAAATCCATTATTAAATAACGATCCTATTACGCAAAGCTATCATCAATATATTCAAATAACAGGTGGTATAATATGGGACTCACCGAATTAAAAAATAAACTTGCCGCTATCGTACCAGAGACAGAATTTAAACTTGATGAAAGAAATACGCTGGATATTTTAAACTGGCTACAAGAATACTCTAAGGAAATACCTTTCGGTCAAGAGAAAGAAAAATTCTGGGATAGCTTCTATTTTATTCAGGAAAATAATCCTGAGAAATTAGCAGATATTTACCAAAAAATTAATAAAGCAGATGGAAATTTACCGGCACATCAAGCTTTTGTATTGGCTTTTTTAAAACTCTTAGAAACAACCAAAGTTTTATTTAATACCTTCCCGGTACGACATCGTGATCTTTATTATCGGGAATTATTAGGATTGAAACCGAGAAATGCACAAGCGGATAGCGTTGCTTTAGGCATTACCTTAAATACAGATAAGGCAGAATATCTTATCCCTAAAGGAACCCTGTTTGACGCCGGGCAGGATAACACTGGAAACCCATTACAATATGCATCAGATGCTGATCTACTGGCGAACCAAGGAAAATTAAGCGACCTGCGTTGGTATCGGAAAGATAACGATAGTTGGAAATCGGCGATACTATTAAGCGACTCAGATAATATTAAATTACCTGAAAACGGTATTAAGCTTTTTAGCCCAACCCCCAACGATGCTCCAATCTTATCTGGTTATCTGATTACCTCTTCTTTATTTGCTATGTCGAAAGGAGTGCGTAATATTGAGGTAACTCTAGCAAATGAGTGGATGGGTAATCCTAACAACATTACTGCTCAGATCAGTTCTGGAAAACATTGGCTTTCACTGTTAGTAAAAAAAGCAGAGGCCAATCTTAAACTCATCTTAAGCTTATCAGCTAACGATGAACCCATCAGCCCCCCTGATTCCTTAGATAATATGGAGTTTAATGTCCCCGTATTAAAACTAGGCACCACTCAAGGAGCGATGTTACCCAAGATTATGGGTATTGAAATTAGCACTAACGGCAACAGTAATGTACGTTATTCCTCTGATAGAGGTGTTGAAAACGTAGGTACGACTAGTTTTCCCTTTGGGCAATCACCGTCACTAAATTCCGGTTTTAATCTGATTGCTCCTGAATGGTACGGCTTTGAAAACGCAACACTCACGATTACTCCCCAATGGGTGGGATTGCCCGAAGAGAATTTTAAAACGTGGTATAAAGCATATAACTCTCAACCCGATAATAGTGCATTTAAAGTACAGGGATATTTAGTTACGCCTCAGGGAAAAAACAAACTAAAAGAGATTAATACTCAAAAAGAAATTGAGACTCAACCATTATTTTATGGAACGGATAAACCACAAGGAAAAAGCCTGAGTTTTCCTTTACCAGTAATGAATTGTCTTATTGCAGATAGCCAATCTCCAAACGACTGGCCAGCTTTTATTCGTGTAGAATTAGCTGAACAGGATTTTATGCATTCTCAGTACAATGAAACGCCCCAAAATAAAGCATTACCCTATACTCCTCAGGTCAGTTCATTGAAAATTGAATTCAGAGCAGAAGTCAAAACTGGGCAATATTCTGTTTATCCTCTCACCCCTTTTGGCTGGGACAAAGCAAACGCAGAAACGCCATCATTAATCAGCGACACATTTTATTTAGGTTTTACCGATGTACTACCAGGACAAACTTTATCCCTGTACTGGCAATTAGAAGGTATTAAAAAACTACCTTTATCCTGGTCTTATCTAAACCAAGAAAATACCTGGAGTGCATTGGATAATTTGGTACACGACCAAACCCGCAATCTATTTGATCGAGGAACTTGGCGTACCTTATTACCACAGGATGCTTCAAACCAAGCATCCCAAATGCCGAAGGGGCAATACTGGGTGAAGGCACAAATTTTACAGACGAATCAAGCAATACTGACTGACCTATATTGGCATCGGAAAGATAACGATGGCTGGAAATCTGCAACACCTCTTCGCCTTTCAAATAACATGAAATTACCAACAAATGGTATCCAGATTTTTAGTCCAACATCTAATGATATCCCGATTCTATCCGGCTACCTAATTACTTGGCCTTTATTCACATTCCTAAAAAAAGGGCTCAACATTACATTAATTTTGGGAAGTAAATGGGAAGGTAATTCTGAGAATATAGCTGCTAAAATAAGTTCAGGGAATCACTGGTTAACACTGTCAGTCGAATATCTCAGTGACATTAATAGTATTAAGTTGCAATTACCAGACGATGATAACAATGATCCCATCAGCCCCCCTAATGCTCTGGATAATATGACGTTCGATACGCCATTGTTAAAATTGACAACTACTGAGGGTTTCACTTTACCCTGGATTTATAAAATATGTATTAACAGCAACATCGTGCTCTCTGCTTCCGACAATTCAAAAGCAAAAATCTCTCATTTCCCTTTTGGCCAATCGCCATCACTGGACTCCAGTTTTAGTCCGAAGGTAGTTCCCCCTGAATGGATTAACTCTGAATATGTATCAAACACAACATTCACTATTACTCCTCAATGGGTCAACTTACCTACAGAGAACTTTTCATCGTGGTATAAAGGATATGCTAATAAACCTACCAATAACAATGTATTTAAAGTGGAAGGCTATCTTGTCACTCCCTACAGAGGAGAGAAAAAACTTGATGAAATTCTGTCATTATTTGATGGCGAAAATGCACCACAAGGAAAAAGCCTGACTTTTACCTTACCTGACAAGCATTACTTATATTCAAACAGCGATCAATCAACTAGTATAAAAATAAAACTAGTTGAGCAAGACTTTATGCACACCCAATACGAGAAAAGTTCTACAGGTAAAAATAAGCCCTATACCCCAGAACTCAGTAAATTACAGGTGGAATTCAGTGCTACAGCTTTCCGTCGACAATTTTCCGTTTATCCCCTCACACCTTTTGGCAAGGACGAAGCCGGAAAAGATATAACACCATTAACCCACGATACATTCTATTTAGGTTTTACCGATATATCACCAGGGCAAACTTTTTCTCTATATTGGCAGCTAAAGGGCCTGAAAAATCTATCTTTGTCTTGGTTTTATCTGAGTCAAAGAAATACCTGGGAATTATTAAATAGATCAACTTACCACCAAACATATAATCTATTTGAATCAGAAGATCAAAGTATCCTATTACCACAGGACGCTTCAAACCAAGCATCTCAAATGCCAAAGGGGAGATACTGGCTAAAAGCGCAGATAGAACAGGAGAAAAAGCAGATAAAGATAGTCCCTCCAGATTACCCAAGAATTAAAGGATTGTTATATAACGCCACAACAGCCACGTTAATCAACACAGTAACAGTAGAACAAGATCACTTTATCAGCGGATTAGCCGTTAATAGCATTAAACAGCCAGTGAACTCATCTGTTGCAATCAGTGAAGTGGCTCAACCTTGGACATCTTGGAATGGTCGTCCGAAAGAAGACGGACAAACCTTTTTGAAACGGATTCCCGCTCGGCTGTCCCATCGTAATCGAGCATTAAATTGGAGCGATGTTGTCACCTTACTAAAAGAGCGGTTTGTCAGTATATTTGATGTCAAATACCCTTCTACCAATGAATTAACCAAAATACCAGCGCCAGAAAAGCGCCAATTAATCGTCATCCCTAATAATCGTTACAAAGATAATGATGATTCACTTCGTCCAGAATTGAACCAAGCTCGATTAACTGAAATGGTCGAATGGTTAGATCAATTAAGTAGCCCCTGGACAACCATTGAAATTAATAATCCCACATACGTTGATGTCCCGATTAGCTATGAATTGGTATTTGCTTCAGGAGTTAATCCCGATTATGGCCGCCATCAATTACAACAGGAACTGAGTCGAATCTACATGCCGTGGGGAGAAAATATTGCTATTGGCGTAACACCAGGTAATCGCATTGACTATTACCAGTTATTAGCCACGATTCAACAATCACCTTATGTTGAACGGGTCACTAGCTTGACTTTGCAAAAAGGCAATCCACCCACAGATACCGTAGGTAAAAGTATAGAAGCCGACGATGATGAAGTATTGATTTTAGTCTGGTAATAATCCCCCCTAAACGAAGGAGTTAACAAATGAATAATCAAGATAGACTATTTCCCATTATTAAAGACGATATTGCCTTTGATACCTTACTTACTCAGGCAAAAACCGTTATTGAACAACAATCCGGCCAATGTTGGAACGATATGGGGGAAAATGATCCAGGCATCACCTTATTAGAAGCTTGTTGTTATGGCGCGTCTGATTTAGCTTACCGTCATTCATTACCACTGAAAGATCTTCTTACTCCTAAACAAGAGGAACAAACATCCAGAGACGGTATTTTCCCTAAAGAGTTTGGCCCACAACAAATATTGACTTGTGGCCCTATCACCGAAGAGGATTATCGCCGAGCTTTGTTGGATTTGCATAGCAACGACAAAAGAGATGGTTATTTCTTCTTTGATGACGTGCAACTTATTCATGAACCTGAAAATCAACGCTATACATACTGGTATAACAAACAAGAACGGCAATACAGTTTTATTAAAAAGCAATATAGCAGTTCATCACAGTTAAAGTTAACACTCAGGGGAAATTATTGGCTTTATTTACTCCCTAGTCGAGAAACCGAAAAAGTTCAAGATAATAGAATTCAAGCTCAGAAAAAGTTGGATGATTTTCTGAGGGACAATCGCAACTTAGGAGAATCAATCAGTAAAATTATTTGGCTGGAACCCATCGATCTACCATTGAAAATTGATATTCAACTTGATGATGACGTTAAAGATATCACTGATATATTCACTAAAGTTTACACGGCGGCAGAACAAATGGTAGTTGAAAAACCACGACGTTATACCACCCAAGCTATGAGAGAAATGGGTTACAGTAGTGAAGAAATTTTTAATGGGCCCTATTTACGTCATGGTTGGATTCCCCAATTACCTTCAAACGAAGATTACACCAAACCTAAAGAACTAAATCTAAGTCCCTTAGTTAACCAACTACTGAGAATCAAAGGAATCAAAAAAGTTACCCAATTCACGTTAGATAAGGATAATGAAAGAATTTCTAAACTACCAAACGATAATTGGTCCTGGACAATCGATCAGGGGTTCTATCCCAGACTATGGGGCAACGATCCCTTACAGTCAATTACCTCATCAAATAGCCCACTCACCATTACAGCCAAAGGTGGCGTTAAAATTGTTGTTTCCAAACAAGATGTAAAGGAAAAGCTCATTGCAGAGCCTCTGATTGAAACACAACCTGAATTACTGGATTGGGGTAAATATCGTAAGGTCTTGGATTACTATCCGGTAAGCAATAAATTACCCGCTTGCTATGGATTACAAACTAATACCCAACAGCAAGTACAATTACATCAGTTCATGTTACCTTTTGAACAAACTTTGGCTAATCACTGCGCTGATCTCGCCTTGTTACCAAAACTATTGGCTTTTAAACAACGAGGGAATACTGTACGTGGTACTCAATGGCCTTTTAAAGAAAATACTGTAGCTCAAAATAAAAATACTCATCAAAACATAAAATCTCATTTAATTAATCAAATGAATAATGAAGCTGAAATCAATAATAATGATAAAAACTATACTAAAGAATTGGCGATGTTAGACTATCTATTGCAATATTTTGGAGCGCAATGTGCAACCCCTCTCCTATCACAAAACTCAAATTCTCAGGAAGATTTTCTATCTACTCAGCGCGAATATCTTTCTCAACAACCTGGCTTAGCCTATCAACGTAATAATATTCGTATTGATAAAGTGTCAGCGCTACAAAAACGCATTGCCGCCCGATTGGGTCTGGGAGGAGAGTGTTTCAAAGAAACACCAGAACTGGATAAACTCCCTTTTTATTTAATTGAACATCGTCAACTCTTACCAATAAAACCTAATGAAAAATTCAATAATGACCAAACACCTGATAATCTAGAAATTAAAAATGATCAAGTCATGATTACACAAACTGATACAGCAGGCCATTTAATGCAAGGTCAAGTTATTAATCTGGAATTTAGAGAAGACTACAATGTATTCAAATTTCTGAACCTAATGATCACTGAAGTGACAGGAGATACATTCACTATTAACACCAATAACAATAATGATCTAAAAAACAATCTGGACAAATTACAAAACGCATCTAAGCAGCTTAATAGCCTGCACTGGCGCAATAGTTCCGTGTGGATAGAAGATATGGATTATCAACTCGTTTATGACAGTGAAGAGAATCAAGAAGAAACCGAAAATAAACGATGGATTACCCTTAATGACCAAAACCCCTTCCCTGCCATGATCGAAAAGAATGATGAAATCACAATAAGAACCAAGTCCGATTATGAACTTACAACCCAAATTGTGCAACTTGATAGTGCTAATAACCGGATATTACTTAGAAAAGATGTAAATTCAAAAAACGAATTTCCATCAAGAGAATATATATCACACCACTGCTTGTCCTACACAAAATATGATTACGGATACGGAGAGGAACGCACATATAAATTGATTTCTGCCGATACAACCTCAAATGAAAATGAACGCTGGATTACCATCAGAAAACAACCCGATGACTCTCCTTACGATAGTTTTCCTTTTGATATGTTCCAAGCGGATGATGAAATAATACTAAAACTTGACCCGGATTATGAGCTTAAAACACAGGTAAAAGAATTTGATCGTATAGAAAAACGAATATTAGTTGAAAAAAACATAGATCAAATAAATAATTTTCCATCGGAAAGCAACGCATCGCACTCTTATTGGTACTTCTCCGGAGAAAGATATATCCAATCTGACCAATTTTCATTTGTAGTCAGCATAGTACTGAATCGAGAACGCATTAAGAGCGGCACTACTGATTTTTACAAATTAGAATCTTGGGTGAAAACTGAAATTTTAGCTGAACTGCCCGCTCATATCTCACTCGTTATTCATTGGCTATCATCGGAAGAATTCGAAAAATTTGCCAGCACTTATAAACTTTGGCAAAATAATGGCGCTCCTTTAGGTGATCACGCATATAGAATTCTAGAAACATTAACACTAGGAAAGAAACCTTCTGCTTCAGTAGAAGAATACAGTGAAGAAATAATGATTTCATAAGGATTATTTTATGATATCTAATATTACAAAGATATCTATGAATCCAAATATTCATAAGTTATTTTAGTGTATTAATATCCTGTGGCAATTATTATTGCGATTCTATGAAATATTTCACTCTTAGCTTTCTCTATATCTGTTAATTACAAAGAGAATATTAATATGGTTTCAGATCCAAATCTATTAAATCGAATTATTATTACTATTACAGCCAATAATCCACAGGTAGCTAAAAAAGTATTACATGGCTCCCTGCTTAATCAATCCAGTATAAATAAGTTAATCAATTCTTATTTTAACCCATATATCATTAATGCAAATATCTATTTGGAAACACTTACCCTGAACCTTGGCGAAATAAGATTAGATGATTTTAATTCACTGTTTCCTATTCTACTTAATGCTACATTAATTCAAGCATTAAGCCAATATCAGGTAAATAATCAGACTGATATTGAGAAATTTATTCATTACTTACATCAAAAAAATCCCACATTAAACCCGATGGAGAAAATTAAGAAGAATAAAATTACTGATGTAAACATTAAAGAATTAATTAACCAATTATCTCATATACAAAATAACTGGACACTTTTATTAGCAAGAAGCTGTTTATCTGAGCATAGTCTGCAAAACATTCTGGCTATCAGAGAACCCGCTTTATTAACTGCCATTAGTCGAAAATTATCGGAGAACACAGTCACACCGCAACATCAGGAGGAACCAGTTTCCTCCTGGCAATTAATACTGAATGCTCTGAAATATATACAACAACATAATACACAAGAAATACCTGAACCCGACGCGAAAATTATTTCACGTATCACGACTGGCATTAATAATGGTAAGATTAATATCGCATCTATTATTGCGCTATTTCGCCAGACTGCAACCGGTAATTCTCCATTAAATAATTGGTTAAAACCACTCTGGCAAACAATACCCGTTTCACAATACTGTAAAAAATATCTATCGGTTGAAGAATACCAATACCTGTCGAAATACTTTATTACAACAGGAGAAAATAACCATAACCAACCTAGAAATGACAACACACAACTCCCTGAACCAATTTTATTACCTGAACAACCGATAAACAATGCTGGAATATTAGTTTTATGGCCGATATTACCTGCGCTGTTTAATCAACTTGGTCTACTTGAAAAGCAGAAATTTATCCATCGTCAAGCTCAATTCAGTGCCGTTGTTATCCTTGATTATCTCATTTGGGGAACTGAAAAAGCACCGATAGAACGTAAAGGGTTAAACTCTATTTTATGTGGGCTAATGACTGACGAAAATATCGAATCAATATCCATTGAACCAGAGAAACAGTTAATAATAGATCAATGGCTGGACGCAGCTATCGCCCAACTTCCCGCATGGAAGAAATTAAGCCGTAATGACGCCCGTCAGTTATTTTTACAACGACCAGGTGAATTACGAATAGATGAACAAGAAATCAATATCACGGTACAACATCAACCGTTTGATGCACTATTATCTGACTGGCCTTGGCCATTAAATATCGCCAAACTACCCTGGCTGGATCATCCTTTACTAATCAACTGGCAAACTATTTAAAAGGTTTATATGAACTTACCTCTGACAAATAACCACTTTATGGCAGCAGAATTGCATTGGATTTATCCTCATCTGGAGCGTATTGATCTGCTATTACAACGCTACTATTATCAAAAGGGAAATTGGTACGATTCCTTACCGGAAAGTTTTTTACTGACCGAAGATGAAATAGAGCAACGTTTGATAAAACCATTAGGCATGCCTCATTGGTTAAAACAGAGTGATATTATTATTCATAAGGAAATAGAGAATAAAACTATTACCGGTACATTATCATTGTTGATAGAACGTTTTGAACTGACTGAATTTGAGCGTGATACTTTACTATTGGGTTTATTACCCCATTTTGACAGTCGTTATCATGCACTATTTGCTTTTCTGCACGGTAACAGTAAAAAGCAGTGGCCCAGTTTTGCTTTAGCAATTGAATTATTTAGCCAACGCCAAAGTGATTGGCAATTACTGCAAAATAGCTTTCTGCCTCAGACACCATTAATCAATCACCATCTGTTACAGCTTAATAACCATGAGGAACCCATTTGGCTGCAAACGCAATTTTTAACACACAGTAGCGTCTGGCATTTTTTATCCGGCCAACGGGTTATTTTACCTCCCCTGATAACCTGTGCTTATTGGCATTCTTCTACCTCACAGACTTGGTATCCGCAAACCCTTTATCATTCACTTAAAAAGATATTGTTAAATGAGATAGATGAAGTACGCCCACTGGTGATTCTCAAAGGGAAACAAGAGAGCGCCAGAGAATTAGCAGTCAATAATATTATGGCACTTCATGACATCAGTACCTTAATTCTCGATTTAACCCATCTACCGGACGAAGAGAATATCAACACTAAACCCGGCCTGTTAACAGACGCAATACGGGAAGCCCGGCTACACAATGCCTGCTTATTAATCCGCAATTTTTCTTTATTTGCAGAGGAAAAGAAAATATATCAAAGCGAATTGTCCACCCTGCTGAATCAACCAAAATTACGTGTAGTTTGTCTGGTAGAACCGGGAGATTCATTTGTATGGATTCAACATCTGCCAATGGTACAAATTGAGATGCCTATAGCAACGCCGGCAGAGAAAAAATCAATGCTAAAAGAAAATCTGCCAGATAATGCCGATCAAGGAATTAATCTTACTCAGTTATGTCAGCGTTTTTCATTTACTCCCGAAACGTTACCTTTAATTATTAAAGAAGCCGTTCAATATCAAATAATCCGGCAACCAGAAGACCAATTGAAGGAGATCGATTTGCGTAAGGCATTAAATTTCCGCGCCCAACAAAATTTCGGTAAATTAGCCCAACGAATAACCCCCAAACGCAATTTTAATGACTTGGTGGTTTCAGAGGGATTAACTCAACAACTGAAAGAAATTATTGCCGCTATTAATTACCGAAACCAAATATTAAACGCGGGTTTTCAAGAGAAAATAGGTTATGGTACCGGTATTAGCGCCCTATTTTATGGTGAATCAGGGACCGGAAAAACGATGGCCGCAGAAGTGATTGCCGGGCATCTTGGCGTTGATCTGATTAAAGTCGATCTCTCTAGCGTGGTGAATAAATATATCGGTGAAACGGAAAAAAATATCTCTCGAATTTTCGATTTGGCCGAAGCCGATTCCGGCGTGCTGTTTTTCGATGAAGCCGATGCCCTATTTGGCAAACGCAGTGAAACCAAAGATGCCCAAGACCGACATGCCAATATTGAAGTTTCTTATTTGCTACAACGCTTGGAAAATTATCCCGGATTAGTGATTTTAGCCACTAATAATCGTAGTCATTTAGATAGCGCTTTTAACCGCCGCTTTACCTTTATTACCCATTTTACTTATCCCGATGAAATATTACGTAAACAAATGTGGCAGGCAATTTGGCCTAAACAACTACATTTATCAGACGAACTTAATTTTGATCATTTGTCTAAACAAACAGATCTGACGGGTGCGAATATCCGAAATATTGCTTTATTAGCATCAATATTAGCAGTAGATGATAATAGTGAAAAGATTGATAACAAACATATAGAACGGGCAGTTATTCTCGAATTGAATAAAACTGGTCGATTGTTTTTTTAAACGTTTAATAAGATTGGAGTCGATATGACAAATATAATTGATCCTAATAATGCGATTGTTGCAGTCAATACCGCATTACATGAAATTTTATCTCAACATCTAAACACCTCTAACCAAATAATTGATATCCGTTTTGATCTACCGGAAATTAATTCAACTCCTGCTAAACCTACCGTCAGTGTATTTCTTTATGATATACATGAAGATCTACAATTACGCTCCGCGGAACCAAGGAGTTATAATCCTGCCACCAACTCATTATTGTCTGGATGGGTAAATATTAATTACAACTATTTAATTACTTACTGGCATTCAAACCAACCATCAGGAGATGCCTCTAACCCTGACAGTCATCCCAATAATCAAGCTGCACGCGTCATGACAGCTATTTTAAATGCATTAGTTAACAACCGACAATTACCTAAAATTCCAGCGGCATATACCAGAGTCATTCCACCGCAAGAAAATCTAAATAGTTTAGGTAACTTTTGGCAAGCGCTCGGCAACCGCCCTCGCCTTTCTTTGTTATATTCAATCACCGCACCAGTAAAGCTTCAAGATATTAAAGACGTCATAAAACCCGTTAGCCAGATTTCCGCTTCTATGGAACAAAAACCAAATCTGGATAATTCTCAAATAAACCAAGCTTTATTTAGAAAATTGTGTGCCGATTTAGGCGGCACAGAAGATGTTCACCTTGCCCTTTCGAAAGTGAATCTGACAACCAAACCTGCTAAGGAAAATAATGAAAATCAGAATAATCAAAACGTAATTCTTGAAGTTTCTGGTATTACCCGTTTGGATTATTTACCTAGAATAAAAGGTATTCTCTCGACATGGAAAAATAGTCATAGTGCCGTTGTTAGGATAAATAATATTGGTATTATTACTTCAGAAGATAAATCTGATAAACTAATAGCCATTAAAAATCTCTAATTCATATTTATATAAAAAACCCACTGCAACACCAATTAAAATTTCTTATAAAATCACTTTGCTTATATATTAAAATATACTTAACTTTATTTTTTAAAAATAAAATGACAATAGTCAATCTATATAGTATTTATTTCCAACATACCTCTTCCCGAAAATTAACAGGTGATAATATGGTATATGAATACGATAAAACCATCGAAAGAAAAAGAAAACCGTCGATACAATTAGACAATAATAAAGAAAAATCATTTGAACAGGCACTAGAATTGTCTCAAAGTAATCAGAATAATCCATTACTCCACGATCTCATCACCAGCAATAATTTACGTAAAGAGGCTTCGGTTTTTGCCAAACGGATTGGTCCCTCCTATCAGGGAATTCTGGATGGACTTGAGCATCTTCATAATCTAAGTGGGAATGAGCAATTGACGACAGGTTTCGAATTGTATCGACGCATTATCCGTTACCTAGAAGAACATCCTGATTCTAAACGTAATACTGCCCTGAGAAGGATACAAACGCAGTTTGGGGATCTGATGTTTACCGGTACTTTGCAGAAAATACGCCACTCGTTGTTGGAAATGGCGGAAACTCGCCCTGAAATGGCATCGCATATCTACCAGATTGCTCGTGATGAGGCCACAGGTAATACACCTGGGCTGACCGATCTGATGGTGCGTTGGGTAAAAGAAGATCCCTATCTTGCTGCTAAAACAGGCTATCAAGGAAAAATTCCCAATGATCTACCTTTTGAACCTAAGTTTCACGTGGAGCTAGGCGCTCAATTTGATGACTTTAAAAAGTGGTTGGACACCGCCCAGAATAAGGGATTGCTGACTCATACCCGGCTTGATGAACAAAATAAACAGGCCCATCTTGGTTACAGCTATAATGAGCTGCTAGATATGACTGGAGTTGAAAGCGTGCAGATGGCGGTCTATTTCCTTAAGGAAGCAGCCAAACAAGCTGAACCAGGTTCTACTAAATCGCAAGAAGAAATTTTGCTCCACCGATTTGCTAATCCTGCCTATCTGGCACAACTGGAACAAGGCAGATTGGCACAAATAGAAGCAATATATCACAGCTCTCATGACACTGATGTGACTGCTTGGGATAAGCAATTTGCCTCAGATGCGCTGACGCAATTTAATCATCAACTGAATAACAATGTGGATCTGAACAGCCAGTTGTCTCTTTTACTTAAAGATCGCCAAGGGCTACTGATTGGTGAAAGTCATGGCTCAGATCTGAACGGATTACGTTTTGTCGAAGATCAGATGGAGGTATTAAAAGCGCATGGCGTGACAGTCATTGGCCTGGAACACCTACGCTCAGATTTAGCTCAACCGTTGATAGATAAATTCCTAGCAAGTGGGAATGAACCCATGCCTGCTGAACTGGCCGCAATGCTTAAGACTAAACATTTATCTGCGAATTTGTTTGAACAAGCCAGAAGCAAGCAGATGAAAATCATTGCACTAGATAACAACAGCACAACTCGCCCTACCGTGGAAGGAACACAACATGGCCTGATGTATCGTGCAGGGGCAGCTAATAACGTGGCGGTAGAGCGTTTACGACAATTGCCTGCGGGAGAGAAGTTCGTTGCCATTTATGGTAATGCTCATTTGCAATCCCATGAAGGTATTGATCACTTTTTACCAGGCATTACCCATCGTCTTGGTTTACCGGCTCTCAAGGTAGATGAAAATAATCGTTTTACAGCTCAGGTCGATAATATCAACCAACGCAAACGTTATGATGATGTGGTTGAATTACCCCGTATTCAATTAACATCTTAGCTATAGTACAATCATTAATATAACAAGACCACAAGATAAATACTTCCCACTAAAAACTCATAGGTGATAATTATGGTGTACGAATACGGTAAAACCGATGATAGAAAAAGAAAGCGCTCAACACAATCAGATAATTATGAAGAAAAACTATTTTTACCAGTATTAGATTTGTCCAGAAACAATCAAAATACTTCTAATATGGAAGATAAATATGAAACACCGAAAGATTTTATTAATAGAACTGGTCGAAAAAAACTATTCCGTGCAATCCGTATGATAGCCTCAAACAAACGAGACCCCATTACAAAAGATCAAGTATCGGTGTCACCTGATGGTAATCTATTTACAGAACTCAAAGATAGACATCTGGATAGAGCTGCTGAATATAAAAAATTAAAAGAATGGCCGACATATGCTTCAATTATAGCAACCGCTTCCAGCGCTAATACTCCTATTGCACAACATGTTTCCGGTGATGATGTATTAAGCCCTTACATCTCTACAGGTGACGAGCGAGGGGCCGCGCAGAATACTGTAAGGAATTGGAATGGGATTGGACCCGCATCAGAAAGAAGGCTAAGACCAGAAAAAACATGGTCTCCAATAATAGAAATCGACGTTAATAAGCTGCCTGATACCACTAAAATCTTCGACCTGAATAAACCGGATAATACTTTCTTTGGTACCGCAAATAGCAACATTGCTCAAAACGCCTTTGCAGACAAAGAGGTGCTGATTTCACCAGAAATTCCAGGCCACTCTATCACACGTGTAATTAATGATCTAGAAGAGATCAAACAGATTGCTGATCTTAACCCAAGCCAACCACCTATAAAGAAAAATAACACCATCCTTGAAGAAAAAATAATCTTTGCAGAAAAGAAATCTGTTCCTATACATGACAGTGACACCAATATATCTCCAGAATCATTTATCTTTTCAAAACGCAAGAAACCAAAAAATATAAGATCTCGTACTGATAGTTGATAAAAATAAACAGGCTAAAGTAAGCCTTAAAATATCAGTCTAATATTCAACAATAAAAAAATTAACTTAGAGGTAATATATATGGAACACGAATACAGTGAAAAAGAAAAACTCCAAAAATGCCCAATGCAACTAAGGGATTCTATCGGACATGATAAGGAGGATATAAATACCACAACTCCATTGGAACTTAATTCTCAATACACTAACAGAAAAAGACCTGGGTTACAGGAACGTTTCTCGGCCACTTTACAACGCAATCTGCCAGGCCATTCTATGCTCGATCGTGAACTAACCACCGATGGCAAGAAAAACCAAGAAAGTCGATTCTCCCCTAGCATGATAATGGACAGGCTCATGCATTTCGGGGTCAGAACCAGATTAGGTAAAGTCCGAAATTCGGCGAGTAAACACGGTGGTCAAGTCACCTTCAAATTTGCCCAAACCAAAGGTACTTTCCTAGACCAAATCATGAAACACAAAGACACCTCAGGCGGTGTCTGCGAGTCTATATCCGCTCATTGGATAAGCGCCCATGCCAAGGGTGAAAGCATCTTTGACCAACTCTATGTCGGGGGCCAAAAGGGAAAATTTCATATCGACTCACTGGTTTCCATTAAACAGTTACAGATGGACGGTTATCTGGATGATGAACAAAGTACCATGACAGAGTACTGGCTTGGTACTCAAGGCGTTCAGCCAAGCATGCAAAAAAACGACGAGGACGAACACTCATCCAAGATAGTCGGTCAAACCGGTAACAAAGGTACAACAGACCTATTACGCGCCATTCTGGATACGGGTGATAAAGGCTCAGGCTACAAGAAAATTAGTTTTCTCGGAAAAATGGCTGGACATACTGTAGCGGCCTATGTGAATGATCAGAAAGGTGTCGTTTTCTTTGATCCCAACTTCGGCGAATTCAGCTTCCCAAACATAACTTCGTTTTCTCACTGGTTCACTGACGATTTCTGGCCAAAATCTTGGTACAACCTGGAAATTGGTCTGGGGAAACAATTTGAAGTCTTCAATTACGAGCCTAAAGAGCCATAATCCGCGACGCTCACTTAACTTGTTCTCCAGATTACTCTTTCATCTCTTTTTTTAGAACAGCCATCAAATCAAGGAGCAATAGATAAAATGACATCTACCTTCGACCCGGCCGTATATACCGGTACGCCTACACTCAATATATTGGCGTTCTCTCCTCCTCTGGCTCACACGATTTAACTGATTTACTCAATATCCTTATGCCACCGGCAAATGAGCAGGACCGAACGGAGAAACAACGTCGGGCCGCCGGCGCCAGAAAAGCGCTGGAAAATGCAGATTCATTTACTCTATCAGCACGGTATTTGTACTATACCGCACAAGATCTAGATTTCTTATTGTCCCTTCGCAAGGAATACAAGGATTTCAATAGCAAAAAATTGATCGACTGATTATCAAGCCCTCTGAATGGACTAAAAAGCAGTAGGAAGAATAAACATCCATTAATTAAGCATAAAAATAGTATTTTATAAAAAAATCTCTGGCAAATATTGTCAGGGATTTTTTTAATTTCAATGATCAAAAAATAACATTACAGCCCCTAAGTAGTTTGATTTATGACCGACATCAGATGAATAATTCTAGATCGATATATTGGTTTTACGTACCAATAAGTTTTTTCTATAAAAAAATAGCAATTATTGCATACAAAAATAACACAATATAAAACAATGGTATTTTTTACTAAAAAAATGTGGACACAGTTATATATTCTAAAATAAAGCGTAAATTCTATACCATTGGACTTAAAATCCACATTATGATGGATACCCCTACACCAAAGAGATAACTAACTATGTCAACAAATACAATATATCGTGTTGCCGCCGTTCAGGCGGCTCCCGTTTTCCTTGATCTTGAAGCTACCGTTACAAAAACTATCACGTTAATTGAATTAGCAGCTAATAATGGTGCTAAGTTGATTGCTTTCCCTGAAACTTGGATTCCGGGCTATCCGTGGTTTATCTGGCTGGATTCCCCTCTCTGGGGCATGCAATTCATCAAGCAGTATCACAACAATTCATTAATTATCGGTAGTCATCAATACCAACGTATTGAACAGGCCGCCGCCGATAATAATATTATGGTGGTGCTTGGTTTCAGTGAGAAAGATAAAGGCACTCTTTATATGTCCCAATCCATCATTGATCAGACCGGCAAGACATTATTAGCAAGGAGAAAATTAAAACCTACTCATGTAGAAAGAACGCTTTTTGGTGAAAGTGATGGCAGTAGCCTGAGCGTTGTCGAGACGCCTCTTGGTAAAGTTGGCGCCCTAAACTGCTGGGAACATATCCAACCTCTATCAAAATACGCGATGTTTGCCCAAGATGAACAAGTCCATATCGCTGCCTGGCCAAGTTTTTCTGTCTATAAAGGGCATGTTCATGGCCTATCCGGTGAAATGAATACGGCAGTAAGCAGCGTATATGCATTAGAAGGTCAATGTTTCTTCATTGGTGCTTGCGCTCTGGTTTCCCAAGAAATGATTGATATGATGTGCCAAACTGAAAAACACAAATCTCTGCTTGAAATAGGCGGAGGTTATGCCTGTATATACGGTCCGGACGGCAAGCAGCTTGCCAAGCCATTACCCCAAAATGAAGAAGGATTACTGTATGCAGATATCGATCTGAGTGCGATTACCTTAGCAAAAGCGGTTGCAGACCCCGTTGGACACTATTCACGACCTGATGTCACCTGCCTTCTCTTAGATAAAACCCGACGTCAACCAGTTATCATGAAGCAAGACTATTGCTGTGATAGCGAAGTCTGTATTGAAAAAGAGAGTATCTGTGATCCATTAGAGAAAGCATCTACAGCGATTAATATCGATGCCAAATAATAACGGATAAAATCAGTTTATTTTAAATTTTGCAGCCGTGATTTAACTACGTTATTCCCCAATTACACGGCTGTATTCCAATCAATAAAAAACGTTTAATTAGCATCATCTCCTCACAGTAATAACATTTCTCTTTCCATTTCTTTACAAATATGTACTATTCCTACTGTTTACTATTCACCACAGAGTAACTTTAATAAACATCCCGTATTAGCTACAAAAGCCTTTCAGCCCACCTATCAATGGATATATTGGTTTATATTTAACCATATTATAAAAAACTATAAATAAATATTTATATATAGTTATACTAATTAATAATTTTATGATGTTATTAATTGATATTTGATATTAACCAATATCAACTATAATCACCCTGCCTTACGATTGTGACTTTAAAATCACAAAATAATATTTTTATATGGACAATCATCTCCGTAAATCAGATGAATACGGTAGCTATATAGATAAATAATAAATTTAATCAACCTGGAGGATTATATGCCACATTCCGAATACGATATCGAAAATAAAAAAGAGATCTATCAGTCAACAGAAACGGAATATACCGTAGTCAATGGAAAATATTGGGAATATAAGCGAGATAATAATAAAGATGAAGATAAGCCATTTATTTCCCTGCTGAAAGGCAATCAAAACTATCCAATTTTGATAACTTCTGATATTAAGGAAATGGCTCTATATACCATAGAAAATTTACTTTCTTATAATAAATACTCAGCTAAATTACAACAGACTTTGAAACAAGCTGTGAACGCTGTTTTCAATGAATATTCTGAGATAAAATATTCTGATTTACTGAATAACATTAATAATATATTTAATCTCTTCTTTATAAAAAATTATAATAGCGCTGATATTGATACAGCAATCAATATCTTAATATCAAAAATAGAAATTCATGAAAAAATAAGAAACATAAGTAAGGATAAAGCCGATTTAGAACAAAATAAAGTTGATATATGGCAGGAACTAGGTATTAATGCCGAAGAACCTTTACTGAAAATATATCGTCAGGCATTCTCTACCGTAGATATCGATGATGAGCTATATTCAGATGCATTGCTAACTTTTATGTCAGATGGAAATTTAACATTAAATGACAAAGAAAAATCAGATTATAACCAACGAATCAAAGATAAAGAGGATCTTTTCAAATCCTATAAAAAAGGCATTGAAAAGGTAAATAGTTTAATTTCCGCTAATAATATTCATCCAGGAATTCCGATTATTCACTCAGAAACAAACCAAAGTATTAGTATTGGAGATGACATACTATTATCTCTACTAGCCAAAGAAGAGATCGCATTAAAAAAACAACATCGTACTGAGTACAGCCAAAAAGATATTCTTAAACTGCAAACTCTACAAGCTGCTAAGTATCATCTATTAGTCTTATCTTCATTAGGCTCCCTATTATATCAGATTGCCCCTAAAGTCGGAAAAATGACTCAAGGTCATGGTGATTATCGCGATATTATTTTTGCTCAAGATCAGGCTGAATTATTATTTAAAAAATATAATATTCACTATGATACTGATCATATTCTTTCTCAAGAATCAAAACATATTGAAATGGAAGGCTGTATTATTTTAACAGCAGCAATCATTTATCGAATGAGAAAAGAAAATGCTAATGTTGAGCAAGCATTTAAGTATTCTACATTAGAAACAATAAAATTATTTGAAAATGACAAGAAAAAATTTAATCCTTTCAATAAAAGTAACGAAAAACCAGCAGGATACTTTTCTTTTATCGATTTCAAAAAGAGAGATAAATTTGATTCACAATATAACTTTAATGAACAATTTAATGTTTATAAAAACAAATATAGTCATTATGAATCCATTTTACTCAGTAAGTTAATACTTTCATCTCCGGCTGCGCAATTAACTGTTGAAGAAATTATTAACCCACCAGAAGAAGCCTTTCTCTATTCAGTCGAACAGGGTATGGGAAATGTTGCCATGATAAAAATGTATCAAGGTAATTGGTTGGTTGTCTCAACAATACAAGGAGGAGTGAAAGCAAAAAAATATACCCAACAGCAGGTTGACAGCCAGCCCACTTTACGTGCTATGTCTAGACCCAATGCTTTATTTTTAATTGAGCAAAAGATTATGATAGGCATTGGAATATTTATGGAAAATCAAATAGTCACTACAGGGAAAAGGCTGTTTCCGATTGGCTATCAGCGGGCCAAAACCTTGAGTGGCTTCTCAGAAACAAGCAGATATAAATATTCTTACGACGCATTCTGGAATGATTATTACGGTATAACTTCAGGAATGAATGTGGGGATTAGCTTCACAGGTTCACCTAAATTTAATTTTTATAAAGAAGAGAACTTACTTTCTGTTACTACGAATATAGTACAGCAAGGTCTAAATGACATCGCAATAAAAAGTAAACAAGCGCTGGATATTACCTCTGGTTGGCATATAGCGGCAACTATTCTTATTCCTTTCTATAATGTTATCTACAAAGCAACAACCGATAGTGAATATAAATTAACTGGAGAAGATATTGGCTCAATTGTTTTTGATACAGCAAATGTGCTATTAGTTGTTGCTACTCTAGGTATGTCATTGACTGAATCAATGGCTGCAAAAGTCACACAAACCACATTGCGCCTCAGACAAGCCGGTCTGACCGGACGAGCTTTAATTACAGCAGTTATCAGGACATTACCTGAACATGGCATCACAACTTTACGCCAATCTTCTCGCATTCTACTCGGCGGATTAATTGATTTAATCGAACCTTTACCGATCAGATCGACACTCACCTTAACTTACCGAGGAGTTGTCAGCGCAGTAGGTGCGATAAAAAATAGTATTAAACTTGAGAAAAGTTTCGCTGATATTTTTAGCAAAAGTACCATAGGGCTTGGCAAACTTAAAAATGAATGGAAAGTCAGCAATATTTCACTTGATAGAATGATACCTCATGCAAATGAAGGAATATATAAAGGGATTTATTCAATACGCCCTACTAGTGTGGAAACAGCCGTTAAACAGAACTACTATATAAAGGAATCTGGCGCTAATTATCAAGTCAAATGGGATGAAGCAAACCACACTTGGCGCGTAGCCAACCCGGCTTATCCCGAACAATTTAGTTACTGGCCTGCGGTGAAATTAGATAAAAATGGACATTGGGTTACTCATACCGATGTATCTAATAAATTTCTTATCCTGGAGCAAAGTAAAAAAATAGATCAGGAGCTTGAAGCAGCACGCAGTAATATTAATAATGATAAAATATTGGATGCATTTATTCATATCAATACCGCATTCAAAAATTATAAAAAATATGATATCGATAAACTATCAAACATTACTGATACATTAAACCATTTCCTGGAAAAATCCCTCAAACTTGGAGATAAAGAAGCCCTATTCAACACAGAGATAGTGAATATTCAACAAGCCTGGATACGTGAAGTCACTTTACCATTACAAAACAATCCATTACCAAAAAACCTAAGTATTTCGGCTGAAAAAATTAATGCTATCAAAACTGAACTGCCTTATTTATTAAGGGAAATCTATCCCATTGAAAATCAATTACCTAATGCATCAGCAATCAATAAAATCGCCCTTGCTATTGAAGAGATACCTGGCACACCGATGCCGAAATATTCTTCTGGTAATATCCAAAAAACAATACAATACACATCAGTAGAGAGTAACCGTGTAGATATTCCTCCTGTGGGGATCACAATAACAGGTAATGATCTATTTATTAATCGAGTCACTCACGTACTCGATGAAATAAGTGAGATCCCTTCCGGAAATATTGTTATTCAGGAGCTTGAAAAACAGGGCTTAAATATCGAACCACCGATGATGGATGCCATTGTACGAGAAAAAGATGGTCAATTTTATGCCCGTAATAGCGCCGGTAGCAGTATTACCTTTGATCCAGAGAATCATCTGATTGGTACAGAAGAGAAACTGACCGAAGAGCCTTGGCGTTCTCGTGAACCTGCTATCGCTTTATATCATGAGATGTTACATGTCTATTATAATCGTTACCCAACATGGTTTACTTCTATTGATAATAAAATGATTGATCAAAAAGTCAGTGGGGGATCTTCTTTGCTGGAAGAATCACGAATTGTGGGAACAAAATATTATTCCAACGATAAAAATACGTTATTTGATTTCAGTGATCCCGATTATTTATTGGAAAACAATTCGGCCTTATTGACTGAAAATAGATTCAGAGCAGAATATGCCATATTCAAAGGTGAAAGTGAGTATATTATTCAACCTTATTATGGTAAAGGCGATAGTCAAATTCCATTGAAAAATATTAAAATAAATATCAATGAATCACACCGCAATGTCATGGGTGTGGGCAATGAAAAACCTGAAAAAATGCCCGGTGAATCAGCTACTGATTACCGTAATAGAGTGAGGGAATGGAGAAAAGCTAATAAAAAACCGGAAGAAGGCATTGGATCAGGTGATATTAGAAAAACAAAAGCACAATCCAGAATGGGGATTTTACAAAAAGAATATCCTCAACTTGAACCGCAGAAAATTGAGCTTGGTGGTGCATTCGAATTATGGACAGTACCTAATGAACCGGCGAATAGATTAATGCTGAGTTCTCATGGATATTTCTTCTCTGATAGTGCAGCGACGCAAGTCCCCGCTGGAAAAACAATCCAGTTTCTCGGTCCTCACGGGCAGACATTATTGGAAGCACCGGAAAATGCATTAAACTCCCCTTTTGATGTCACATTGGGTAATAGTGGCTTGACGATACAACCTTATGCAACGATAGAATCAGGTAATAAAGCTGGTTCGGCTAGTGTGAAAATAGGTGATAAAACGTTTACTGTGAATGATATTCAGAATATGACTGCCGATGATATTGAAAATTATCTACTAGCCACCGGAGTAGAAGCCAATACAACCAATCATGGCAGGGTAAGAAATTATGGTATCAAATATTATGAGAAAATGCCTGATGAGGAAGTAAAGGCGGCAATATGGAAAAATAGAGCAGACAGTTCGAATATCAATAAATATGACGCGCTATTAGTCAGCCCGGAAGCTGGAAATCGTAAAAAATTGTCCGATATTTTTACGCTACTAAGAACCGACGAAAGGATGGCAAAATATGATGAAATCACCTTTGTCGCCTGTCGTGAAGAATTGAATAGAATCAACATGAAATCAGTACATGATACTGGCCTTGGCGGTGGTTATGAACCCAAATTCCAACCGACAGTGGTTCTTTCACGTTCAAAACGATCGGCGACACTCACGCCTGATGGAGCAATTATTTATTCCATTATTGCAGTAAATCTGCATTATAATCTCATAACAGAAAAAATCGTCGGTATAGCGCCTTTCCTGTTTATCGATAATTAAAAGGTCTTTTTGTATTACTTGAAATACTAAATTGAGGCGGGAAATGTTTTCTCGCCTTATTTATTTTAAACTGTACTAATTCTGCCTACGATTTTGACATCTTATTTAGCCTACTACGTAGATCCGCGGGGGCAATATAATAAGTTGTTCGTTTTATTTTTATAGGAAAAAATATATTAATTGCCTCAAGCTCTCTAAGTAACTTTCTGGCTGTATTTTCGCTAACATCATATACATTTTGAACCGATTTCACTTTAAACAATCTTCCGGGTTCTTTTACACCTTTTTTAATTAAATCTTTCTGAATGAAGGTTAGCTTACTTTTATACTTTGAATTTTCCAACACATCGACAATTTCATAAAATTCTTTTGTTTTTACTCTTAAATACTCTTGTAATTCATCAAATGCGTTTAGAATAGCATTAACATTAAAATCGATAAAATAAGTTAAATCCCCATAATCCTTTTGAACATAAAGATATGACATACCATAGTCTTTAGCGTGCTCCTTGATAACCTTGCTTATTGAAATATATTCAAAAATATCATATCCATTCTTTAACATGTACCAATAAAATATTGCCCTTGCAGTTCTGCCATTCCCGTCTCTAAATGCGTGTTCATACCCCATCATAAAGTGAAGAATAATCGCTTTTATTACTGGTGGTATAAATTTCCGGCCATCCTCTCCATTATGATTTTCGTTAGCAAAAGCACATAATTCTTCTAACCTATTTTCTAACTCCTCATAGTTTGGCGGGTAAAATAATGGATTGTCATCATTGCCAATGTAAATATCATTACTGCATCTAAATTCCCCCGGTATATTTTCGCTTTCAGATACACCATTAGTCGCTATTCTGTGAAATTCAAGCATCAAATCCCTTGTAAGGGGTTCTTGTTTTCTTTTATCCGCTAGCTTTAATAGCATATAATTATTCAGAATCATTCTTTCATCAGGAGTGCTGGGCGCTAATTCTTCCTCTAGCATTTTTTTTGCGTCAGCTCGGGTAGTTGCCGCACCTTCCAATTGAGCGCTGGTGATGGCTTCTTCCATCAGTAAAGATGATACTAAGTAATTCTGTTGAATATTATCTGATGCTTGAGATCCTGCAATTACGGCTACTTTACCTGCACCAAGTTGTACAATTTTGTGCAACTTTGGTTCTAGTGCATCATGTATACAAAAACTAAACTCATTCCCGCTTTTATCAAATAAGCCCGTACTTTTTTTTACCTGATCTCTACAGAACTTTACCGCATACCAGATGTGTTCAGCTTCTTTACTAGGAACTCGCCACTTAAGCTGACTCCAATGAAGGTATCTTCCCTGTTTATCAACAATGCTATATTCACTGAGGTATTCCCCGAATTTAACAAAATCTAAATTTGAGAAATTAAGTTTAGGTGATTGTTCTACAGGATGTTTTACCATATTACCTCATATTTTAAAATTTGATGTATAGGTAAGTATGATAGTAAATCCTTAAGGAGATCAACACGAATAAACCAGATTCATAAACTGTTTGAAACGGAGGATTTCCTTTATAAAGGACTCATATAAAGCTTTAAAGTACATAAAACACATTTATAAGCTTCATTTAGAACTCTTAAATCTCTCTCTTTTTATATTCAAATTCTTGCAAAATAAGAGGTATAATAGAGTCTCTTAACTATAAAATTTAAACTTAAGAGGTGCATTTGTGGCTCTAATGCTTTATACCGAATCAGAGTTGCTGGCAGAACTTGGAAACCGCCTGCGAGAGCACCGACTGCGGCGCAACATGCTCCAGACAGAGCTGGCGCTCAGAAGCGGTATTTCCGTCTCTGCGCTCAAAAAACTTGAGGCCAGCGGACAAGGCACGCTTGAGAATTTTATGAAGGTCGCCTTTGCTCTACGACTGGAGAACGAAATGAAGTCCCTGTTTGCGCCACAACAGATCAGCATTGCACAACTTGAAGCCATGAAGGCACCAGCTCGCCAACGCGCCCGGCGAACCCAACGTTCATCTCGGAAACCCTCCGGCAATGGCCGCGCTCATCAATCAGGAGACTCAAAAAAATGACAACGCGAAACTTTCAGTACCGGTCATTAAACCGACTACAAGTGGTCTACCGCGGTCGAGGGGAACAGTGGGTGTTGGGTCATCTGGCCGAAAGTACTGTGCGTGGCCGCTATTTATTTGAGTACACCCAAGAAGCTCTTGATAATGGCATCGAATTCTCTCCCCTACAACTACCACTTACCACAGAGACTTACGCGAATTTTGAGCACTTTCAGGACTGGCTCCCGGGCTTCATCGCAGATTCCCTGCCGGATGGCTGGGGGCGACTGCTTATGGACCGGTTCCTTCGCCGTAATAATGTCGATCCTGGCCGGATTTCCGTCCTGGAACGCCTGGCATTACTGAGCGATAACACGATGGGGGCTATGACCTACCAACCTGCTCTGCCTTTACCGGACGATCAGGAAGACAAATACAGTATTCTGAACTTGACCGGGCTGGCTCAACAGATTCGTCAGGAAGTAACTGGTCAGGACTCAGAGGCACTGCGCGAACTTTTTCTACTTGGCGGCTCGCCCCACGGCGCCAGACCAAAGGCACAGGTAGAATATAATCCATCCACCGGCCAGATGAAAACAACTGCATTCCCTGAGAGTGAGCCTTGGCTGGTTAAATTTCCCGCAGCAGAGGAAAATCCTTGGGTCTGCGCCCTTGAAGAAGCTTACGCCTGTACGGCCAGAATGGCAGGCATTGATTTTCCCACAAGTCGCTACTTTCGCCTTGAAGGGGAGCTTGCTGCTTTCGGTGTCCAGCGTTTCGATCGTGAGAATGGAATGCGAGTGCCGGTACTGAGTATGGCCGGCGCCCTACATGCCGACTTCCGATTACCCTGTATGGATTACATAGATATCTTACGGGCAACTGGCTCCATCACGCGCTCTGTTGCTGAACGAAAAATCCAAGCCCGTCGTATGGTGTTCAACGTGTTGATGCATAACCGTGATGATCATGTGAAGAACTTCTCCTTTATTCTGAATGAAAGCAATGAGTGGGTGGTGTCCCCCGCCTATGATCTGACCTTTGCGGACGGACCCGGCGGACAACATCAAACCTCAGTAACCGGCCACGGAACAGATATCACCCGCACCATGTTGCTTAAGATTGCCAAAGATGCAGGCATCGCATCGGCCAAAATGAATAACATTATTGATGAAGTGGCAGATGTCGCCGCTGACTTCGCCCATACGGCACGGAATGTAACTGATGATATTCCCGCTGACGAACTCCATCAGGTCACGGACTGCATTAACCGAAATCTGTCTTATCTCAAACGATAAATTCAACATACGGGCCTTCTGAATTCTTCCGTTATCAGAAGGCCAAGCATGCAATCAGCCGCGTTTCGGCCATCTCCTAAAAAAGGATTACAACCCTAACTCAGATAATCCAGGATGATCATCAGGACGACGACCTAAAGGCCAATGAAATTTACGTTCAGATTCTTTTATCGGAAGATCATTAATGCAGGCATAACGGTTGTACATCAAGCCATCTTCGTTAAATTCCCAATTCTCATTACCATATGAGCGAAACCAGTTACCGGAATCGTCATGCCATTCATAAGCATAACGAACCGCTATTCTATTATCAGTAAACGCCCAAAGTTCTTTAATTAATCGATATTCATGCTCTTTCGCCCATTTTCTGGCTAATAAGTCCTGAGCTTCTTTACGGCTATGCACAAATTCAGCGCGATTACGCCAATGGGTATCCAATGAATAGGCCAATGCAACCTTTTCAGGATCACGGCTATTCCACCCATCTTCCGCCAAGCGGACTTTTTGAATAGCGGTTTCCCGAGTAAATGGCGGTACCGGCTGGCGAATTTCTTTTGTATTAGACATATTGTCTCCTAATTAATTATAATTAAATTTCATTAACTCACATCACATTTATTCAGCAATGCCCTGGCAATATTCATCGCCTCTAAAGCATAGTGTGTATCATTCATCACATGCGCAGTTGTAATAGCGCCTTCTATTAAGAGTAGGAGTTTCCTCGCTAAATCCACTGATGAATCTGGCGATATTTCTTCACAAATAGAAAGCACGTAAGTAAAAACTTTCTCTTTATGTTCTTTCGCAATTATTCTTACAGGATCATCTGGATTAGGGCGTTCACCGGATGTATTGATAAATGCACATCCCCTAAAATCATCACTTTCGAACCATCGTTGTAATACCAGAAAAATATTCAGCAATTTTTCTTTAGGTGTTTTATATTCGGCTATTGATGAAGTAAACCACCGCATCCAGCGTTCATCTCGCCGACGAAGAACTTCTTCAATCAATCCCTCTTTCGTACCAAAATAACGATAAATTGTTTTACGTGAGGAACCTGTCGTGCGCGTTATCAGATCGATACCTGTAGCCGCAATCCCCCTTGTGTAAATCAATTCCTCTACAACATCCAACATGTTTTCCCTGATGTTGGGTGCCGACTCACCTTCCATGTTTTTCATGGTAGAACGATCATTCTCCATAGTCAACCTCTTTACTAAAAAAATGAATTTAAATTGTTATCTCTATGATTTAAAAAGCAATTATAATACTCATCGCCTTTTTCATCAAAACTGCTCATTTCCACATAATAGCTCTTTTAAATAAAAATATTATCAAAGAAACGAAGAAATAATATTAAATGTCCTACTGCCGTTTATTGATTATTATATCAATTTAAAAATATAAATTTATTTTTAAAAGGAAAGATAATATCAAAATATTATTTTTCAGAATATTTAAAATAATCTATTTATTGTGAATTATCTTTAATTAAAAACTTAAGAATTATTAAATAAATAATAAAAACACTACCAATAATTAGACCAAGAAATAAAATGGATGAAGGGCGAATATCCGCCCTTCTGTTAACCACCAGCTAATTTAACTATCATACCTTTAGCTTCAAGTAACTGTTTCAATAAATCCCTTTTATCACCCTGAATTTCTATTTCACCGTCCTTTACTGAACCACCACAGCCACATTTTTTCTTCAATTCAGCCGCCAGTTTAATCAGTGCCTGATCATCAGCATCAATTCCGGTAATTACACAAACCCCTTTTCCTTTACGACCACTGGTTTGACGTTGAATACGAACAATACCATCTCCTTTTGGGCGCTGAGGTTTAACCGCTTCTTCCTGAATACGGCCTCTGTCTGTGGAATAGACTAGACGCGAATTATTATCTTGCATTAATCACTCCCACAATAGATTGATTAATCTGACGCAATGCTGCCGCAGGATCAGCGGAACGGGTAATCGGACGGCCAATAACCATATAATCAACCCCAGCCAATACCGCCTGTTCCGGCGTCATGATACGGCGTTGATCGCCCGCATCGCTGCCCATCGGCCGAATCCCCGGAGTCACTAATTGAAAATTCTGACCACAAACCTTTTTCAGTTGTTGAGCTTCATGCGCAGAACAAACCACGCCATCTAGCCCACATGCCTGAGTCAGTTTTGCCAACCTTTCAGCCTGTTGCGCTGGCGTCATATCAATGCCAATACCTTGTAGATCCGATTGTTCCATGCTGGTTAATACCGTGACAGCAATTAACAACGGAGCGTCATGACCATAAGGCAGCAGCGCCTCTTTCGCCGCTGTCATCATTCTGGCGCCACCACTCGCATGTACGTTTACCATCCAAACGCCCATTTCAGCAGCAGCGGCTACCGCTCTGGCGGTGGTATTAGGAATATCATGGAATTTCAAATCCAAAAATAGTTCAAAACCACGTTGATGCAACAACTTAACAAACTGCGGACCATGCAGGGTAAACATCTCTTTACCCACTTTCAGACGACAATCTTGCGGATCAATTTTATCGGCAAAAGCCAGCGCCGCATCCTGATTATCGTAATCTAAAGCAACAATGACAGGCGAGCTAATCTGTTTACCGAACGACGTTAAGGTATGAGATGTCATTTTTTAACCTTTTTGACTAACAAAGCAACATTATGATGACACGGTGTCACTGACCATCTAATCCACGGATCGGTTTAATTGAATCCCACGAACGGCATGATGGACAGTGCCAATAAAGTGAATGAGAAGTAAAGCCGCATTTATGGCAGCGATAATTAGGTTTAGTACGAATTTGCTCACCAACCATGTCCCTCAACAAGATAATACTTTCTTTCGCTCGCCCCTCTTCTGCCTCAGCCAAATGGTAATCCATCAGGCGATAAAACAGGCGCATGGTCGGATGACGCTCTAATCGATGGTTGATATAAATTTGCGCGACTTCATGCCCTTTTTGCTGCTCGATAATATCAGCCAGCAAAAGTTCGGCCGTGGCCCCACAATCTTCCTCTACACAACGTCTCAGGAAATCTTCCCATTCATCAGTCTGATTCAGATGCTGGTAACACTCCTGGAGAATAGGCAACACCTCACTAACCAACTTTTTATCTTGCTCAAGAACAGATTTTAAAGCATCCGCCGCTTTGATGTACTCTTGTCGGGCCATAAACAAGCGCCCCAACATGATAGAAACTCTGGCGCAGTTTTTATCTGCCTGAACCGCTTTATTGAGATAACTGATTGCCTCATCAAGATCATCACCGCTCATCTCCTGTAAAGCGAGTTCACAATAAAAATGGGCAATTTTTTCCCGTAAATCATGTTTACCGGACTTGACTAATTTCTCGGCGATATCAATGGCCTTTTTCCAATCACTGGTTGATTGATAAATAGTCAGCAGCGATTGAAACGCATTTTCCCGAAAATCTTTTTCATTCACCAACTGAGCGAACATATTTTCAGCACGATCATACAAACCCGCCGACATATAATCACGGCCCAATTGTTGCGTCGCAAGCAGACGCTGATCAAATGTCAGAGAAGCGCTTTCCATAAGAGATTGATGAATACGGATAGCCCGCTCTACTTCCCCCCTGGAACGGAATAGATTCCCCAAAGTCAAATGAGCTTCAAAAGCGGAACTGTCCTCTTTAAGCATTTCAAGAAACAGATCCACAGCTTTATCTTGCTGGTTTGAAAGGAGAAAGTTAACCCCAGCAACATATTCTCGTGATAAGCGATCAGCATTTTGTTGCTTATCCTGTTGAGCACTTCTGCGCCCCATATACCAGCCATAAGCAGCGGCCACAGGAAGCAACAGAAACAGCAGCTCTAACATAGGAGTTTATTCCTTGCTAAGTGCAAGCGATGAATGAGTAACCGAAGGTTCAGCAGGTTGCTCCAGTTGCGCTTCGAGTCGCTTAATCTTTCGTTCAGCTCTTCCTAATGACAAACGAGCACGAAGATAAAATAATCCACAAATAACCCAACCTAACACGAAACCGCTAGCAAACAATACAGCTAAAAGTGTAGATACAGAGTAATTCCCTTTAGCGATCAGATAGTTAAATGTAACCACCTGATCATTATTTGATCCGAGAGTCACCGAGATGACAAAGATCACCAATACCAGTAATAAAATCAGAAAATATTTCACATTTTTTCCTGTTATCTATTGTTGCTTGGACATTATGCTGGATAACGGCCCATTAAATTAGCATTTCCAGTCTGGATAAAGGAAGCAATTTATCATGATAAATGCGTCTTTCAGCTTTTTTACGATATCTTCTCATCAATTAAGTGTAAATAAGAAGCAATTACACCGCCAAATCCTTTTTGTCGTTAATCAACCGCCATTTTTCTGTGAGATAACAAATAGCCATCACTAATACCGCACTAATTAGCGTTGATGTGATAATATCCTGCGGCCAATGCATACCTAATGCCATCCTGCTAATCAAAACACTCATTGCCCATATCGTCACAATTATAGACAAAATATAGCGACGACGCGGCCATAAAAAACCTACTAAAAGTAGTGACAAACTTGCAGCAAACAAGGTATGCCCAGAAGGAAAAGCATATCCGGTCTCTCTTTTCCAATGACTGAGTTGCCATTGTGGAATACGGTCATCAGCTTTTAAATTGCGTTGCAACAACTCGGCCCGCTGTTTTCGCGAATGTTGATAAAATTCATCTGCCGGCGCTTGATAGTTTTTTTCTAACCAAACAACATAGGGGCGAGACTCTTTAGTGGTATTTTTTACCAAAACCTTTATGCCTTGCCCCGTTAAAAGGAGCATCATAACAATAGCGAGCAATATTACCCCCTGTCTGGCCGAAGTCGCGAACAACCGTAGCAGCCCTAAAATAAAAAACAGAAAAACCAGATAACACCACGGCTTACCGGAAGTATTAGTAATCCAATACAGTACTTTAAGCCATAAACACTCTCCCATAGGTTGCCATTGCCAACCTGCCATCAATACAGCTATAGGTGGTAACAATAAAATCAGGGTTGAGATAATAATAGGTTTGGTAAATTGATTCATATCTGGCACCGGATTATTTTTATACATAATTTTAAAAACTTGTTCAGCGTTAACATGTTAGTGTTATAACTGCCATTTATATATGATTATCTGAAAGTTTTTGACAGATAATTTGCGGTAAATATGGCAAAATATCGCCGCATTATAATCAGAGAAAATCTTTTATGCAGTGTCCCCTGATTTCCCAGACCGGTATTGTTTTTCACATCTATGTCTTGTAACGAGTCTGAATCAACATATGAACAATAAAATGCAATTAAAACGCGTCGCTGAGGCCAAGTTACCCACTCCCTGGGGCGATTTTTTAATGGTCGGCTTTGAAGAAGTCGCCACAGGTCAAGATCATGTCGCATTAGTATACGGTACTATTTCTGGCAATGAGCCTGTCCTTTCCAGAATCCATTCAGAATGCCTGACCGGTGACGCCCTATTTAGTCTACGTTGTGATTGCGGATTTCAACTTGAAGCCGCCCTTGCTCAGATTGCTAAAGAAGGGCGAGGTGTATTACTTTACCATCGGCAAGAAGGTCGTAATATCGGCTTAATCAACAAAATTCGGGCTTACGCATTACAGGATAACGGTATCGATACTGTAGAAGCTAACCATCAGTTAGGTTTTGCCGCCGACGAGCGTGATTTCACCCTATGCGCAGATATGTATAAATTACTCGGCGTTCAAGCTATTCGTCTGCTGACAAATAACCCCAAAAAAGTGGAAATTATGGCCGAAGCAGGTATTAATATCGTAGAACGTGTGCCATTAATTACCGGCCGGAATCCTAAAAATGCTTATTATTTGGATACCAAAGCCAGAAAAATGGGGCATTTGTTACCTGAGCAAAATTAATTTTTCAGTAAACTAGCCGGAAAAGACGGCGCTTAAATAATCAGTGCCGTCTTTAGTATAATGTAAAAATTATTTCAACATGTGGCGAATAACATAATGCAAGATACCACCGTGGTGGAAATAATCTAATTCAGTTCTGGTATCAATACGACTCTGAGCATTAATGATTTCCTTACGCCCATCCGCATAAGTCACTTTCACCGGTACAATCTGTCCTGGCTTGAGGTTATTCATCCCTTCAATATCAATTGTCTCACCACCTTGCAGATTTAGCGTCTTACGATTTACGCCCTGAGGGAATTCCAATGGTAATACCCCCATACCAATCAGGTTCGAACGGTGAATACGCTCAAATGATTCGGCAATCACCACTCTAACTCCTAATAATCGGGTACCTTTCGCTGCCCAGTCGCGGCTTGAACCGGAGCCATATTCTTTGCCCGCAATAATAGCCAATGGTGTTTTTTCTTCCTGATAACGCATAGCCGCATCATAAATTGCTAATTGTGTCTGTGACGGAATATGGCGGGTATATCCTCCTTCTACACCAGAAATCATCTCATTACGGATACGGATATTGGCAAACGTTCCCCGCATCATGACTTCATGATTACCGCGCCTTGAGCCGTAGGAGTTAAAATCTTTAGGCTCAACGCCATGTTCTTGAAGATAACGCCCTGCCGGGCTGTCAGCTTTGATATTCCCCGCCGGAGAAATATGGTCTGTGGTGACAGAATCCCCAAGAATAGCCAATATATTCGCACCGTGAATATCTGTTATCGCTTCTGGCTCGGCTGTCATTTCACTAAAGAATGGCGGGTGGCGAATATAAGTAGAATCAGGCTGGAAGTGATAAGTTGCCGAGCTAGCAACGTCCAGCGATTGCCATGTTTCATCACCATCAAAGACTTCCGCATACTCTTTGTGAAACATATCAGCCTTAATTTGATCAACAGCTTTAGCAATTTCTTTGCTATCAGGCCATATATCCTTCAAATAGATATCATTGCCTTGTTGATCCTGACCAAGGGGATCTTTAGTCAAATCCTTTTTCATACTGCCGGATAAAGCATATGCCACGACTAACGGCGGCGACGCTAGCCAGTTAGTTTTTATCAGAGGATGGATACGACCTTCAAAGTTTCGGTTGCCAGAAAGGACGGCACCGACGGTAAGATCTGCCTGCTTAATCGCAGTTTCAATAGATTCAGGCAGTGGCCCGGAATTACCAATGCAAGTTGTGCAACCGTAACCAACCAGATTGAAGCCCAGTTTTTCCAGATATGGCATCAAACCCGCCAGTTCAAGGTAATCCGTTACCACTTTCGAGCCGGGCGCCAGTGAAGTTTTCACCCACGGTTGGCGTTTAAGCCCCTTCTCAACCGCTTTCTTCGCCAATAAACCCGCGGCCATCAGTACACTGGGATTAGATGTGTTGGTACAAGAAGTTATCGCGGCAATGACGACCGCCCCCTCTGCTAACTCATACTTCTGGTTATCCTGATTAACTGGCGCTGAGACAGCTTTCCCCTGGGATTTATTCATTTCCAAATCAACGGCTGATTGAAATACTTGGGGTACTTGCGCCAAAGCCACTCTATCTTGTGGACGTTTCGGTCCAGCGAGGCTCGCTTCCACTGTCGACATATCCAGCTCAAGAGTGCTGGTAAATACCGGTTCATCACCGGGATTTCGCCATAATCCCTGAATCTTACAATAGGCTTCCACCAACGCGATCTGCTGTTCTGTACGCCCTGTCAACCGCATGTAGCTCAGGGTAATATCATCTACCGGGAAGAAACCGCAAGTTGCACCATATTCCGGCGACATATTGGCAATGGTTGCCCTGTCTGCCAGCGGCAAATCAGCTAACCCATCCCCATAAAATTCTACAAATTTCCCGACCACGCCATGTTTACGCAGCATCTGAGTCACTGTCAGTACCAGATCTGTTGCGGTAATCCCTTCACGTAACTTGCCGGTAAGTTTAAAACCCACCACATCAGGAATAAGCATGGAAACAGGTTGCCCTAACATAGCCGCTTCAGCTTCAATACCACCTACACCCCATCCTAAAACACCAAGGCCATTAATCATGGTGGTATGAGAATCGGTACCAACTAAAGTATCAGGATAAGCCAGCGCCCGTCCGTTCTGCATTTCATGCCAAACCGTTTTTCCCAGGTATTCCAGATTTACCTGATGGCAAATCCCGGTTCCTGGCGGAACAACACGAAAACGGTTAAATGCTTTTTGCCCCCAGCGCAGAAAGAGATAACGTTCATGGTTCCGTTCCATTTCTAATTGAACATTTTGCTCAAAGGCTTTTTCCGTGCCGAATTTATCCACCATAACTGAATGGTCAATAACCAAATCAACGGGTGATAATGGATTAACTTGTTCAACATCACCACCAAGACGCTGGACAGCTTCTCTCATGGCCGCTAAATCAACAACGGCAGGAACACCGGTGAAATCCTGCATCAATACACGTGCTGGCCGGTAAGCAATTTCTCTGTCTGCATGGCCGGTATTTTGCCAATCAACAATGGCTTTCAAATCATCATCAACAACAGAATTGCCATCAATATTGCGAAGAAGATTTTCCAGAAGAACTTTCATAGACTTGGGTAAACGGGAAATATCCCCCAAATGTTTAGCAACCAGTGGTAAGCTATAATAATCATATTGTTTACTTGCGGCGGAAAGTGTTGAAACACAAACCTTTTTCAAATCAAACGACATAACTCCTCCTTCTTCTTATACTGGCATAACTCAAAACTACCTTAACGATAATGGCACACATTAAACATAACATATAAGCAAATATTTGTTTTTTATTACCGCACAATGTGTCAATTCAGTGTATCCATCAGAATTTCAGTAATAAATTTTGATAATTTAGTCGGGTAAACAATCGAATGATAATCAGATAGAATTAGCTCGCTAACAATTCAATTGGATTAAAATTATCAATTAAAAAAACAAGGACAAAATAATGGATATAAAAAACGCAATTACGCATAACCAGGAACATATCGCAAAAATCAATGAAGCTAATACCTTCTTTCACATCGATGACGCTTATTTCAGTATAGAAAATACCAATAAATATAACGAAAAAGATGGTTTAGTTCAGTTCATTATAGCCAAACAATTATCTGATAAACCAGAAGTTATAGAGAAAACCAATAGTTTAAGTAAAACATTAATTGCACTTTCCTCCATCGCAACCAATTATGTCAATAAATACGCGGAAAAGTATGGAGAGCAATATAAAACAGATATGGACTTTTGGAGTAAAGTGGTTAACAAGTTACCTCTAATGGGCACCAGCAAAGTTGAATCTAAAAATTACACCGATTCATTAAATGGTTTAAGCATCTCAAAAAGTTTCCTTAATTTTATTATGAACGTGGTTGTATTCGAAAATACAGATATGCTGCCGGATTTCGCTAAGTTCCTTACTAAACAAGGGGAAACGATCCGCTTAGGTATACGGAAGAATAAAGGCTTCTATTCTACTGTGACACTGACGATTGCTATCGATACCTTAATTGTAGGAGACAAGACCGTATATATTCCGAAACTAAAACTCTATCGAGTTAATTTTGATAGCACTAATTCAAACTTTTTATCAAGTTGTGCTTCTAATGAAAATGTCAACGTTGATTTTGAGTATTCATCCTTAATATCGGTCCTAGACTATGAAGCACTCGAAAATCCTGAGATTAAAGCCAGTTTTGATAGTTTCATTAACAAACAAAGAAAAACATCAATAGAAGAGTCTGATGATTTCTTCAGTGGTGAGTTTGAATCCATCTGATAAGCAAAATTAGGGAACTAATAGCAATATTAGCTCCCTAATTATTTCATTATACGATTGGTAATTTGATATCTTTAAACATCATTTCGATATCTTCATTTGAACGTAGAGCAACCGCCTGATCAATCACATCACGCGTCAAGTGAGGCGCAAAGCGCCACATAAAGTCATACATGTAGCTGCGTAAGAAACTACTACGACGAAAACCAATCTTAGTTGTGCTATAGCCGAATTTATCACGCATATCAATGCAAACAAGATCTTTATCCTGTACCGGATCAACCGCCATGTTGGCAATAACCCCCACGCCTAACCCTAACCGGACATAAGTTTTAATCACATCAGCATCCGTCGCAGTGAAAACAATTTTAGGTTTTAAACCTACTTTATCGAATGCAACATCTAACTCAGAACGACCAGTAAAGCCAAACGTATAAGTGACCAGTTGATATTCAGCCAATTCTTCAATTGAAACACTCTCTTTACCTGCCAGCGGGTGATCCGACGTCACCACCAGCGTCCTGTTCCAATGGTAACAAGGCAACATTACCAAATCTTCATATAAATGGAGCGCTTCAGTTGCAATAGCAAAATCAGCATTACCTTTACTAACAGCTTCAGCAATTTGCGTCGGCGACCCCTGATGCATGTGTAAAGAAACCTGCGGATAACGTTCAATAAAACCTTTAATCACAGGAGGTAATGCATAACGGGCCTGTGTGTGGGTAGTAGCAATATATAGCGAACCACGATTCGGATAAGTATGTTCACTAGCAACTGACCGTATTGCATCAATCTTAGATAATACTTCACGAGAAATTCGGACAACCTCTTCACCTGCGGGAGTAACATGCGTCAGGTGTTTACCACTACGGGAAAAAATCTGAATACCTAATTCATCTTCAAGCATCCTGACTTGCTTACTGATCCCGGGTTGAGATGTATACAATCCTTCTGCCGTAGATGAAACATTAAGGTTGTGGTTTACCACCTCCACGATGTAACGAAGCTGTTGCAATTTCATATAAACACCATCCCAAAATAAACGCTGTGAACAATTATGACTTAGAAACCTGGACTGATATTGCTGTTTGCTATTTATTATAACGAATAGAAATAATATTGTTGTCGCATATAACCACTATAACACGATTATATATTTATATAACGAATAATTGAAAATTCATAATGAATGTTTAGCGCGATTCTAATTCATATATTTTAAGATACTGCCTATAGGTGAAAAAAGCCAACCTATAAGGTTGGCTTAATAGAAGAAAATAATCCCTTTACTAAGAAAAAGAGAGTGTTGATTCTGTCAGAAATTGTTACTTTTTATCTTTCTCAACCCATTTTCCATCAACATAAAACACGCTCCAACCTGTCGCCTTGCCATTTTTCTCCGAAGAAGCATATTGCTGTTTAGTTTTACGGCTAAAACGGATAACTGTTTTATTGCCTTCGGCATCTGCCACAGGAGCATCAGCCAAGTAACGTAATTTCTCCGGCAGACGCTCTTTAAAACGCGCTAGCTCTTCTACCAACGGCGCTCTGGTTTCTCTAGATTTAGGGAAGGTATTCGCTGCTAAAAATACGCCAGCAGCGCCATCGCGTAATACAAAATAGGCATCAGATTTTTCACAAGGAAGCTCTGGTAACGGAACCGGGTCCTCTTTTGGCGGCGCTACTTCCCCACTACGCAAGATCTTACGCGTATTTTTACAAGTTTCATCAGTACAGCCCATGTACTTACCGAAACGACCCATTTTCAGGTGCATTTCAGCGCCGCATTTATCACATTCGATAACAGGACCGTCATATCCCTTAATGCGAAATTCGCCCTCTTCCACTTCATAACTATCACAAGCAGGGTTATTACCGCAAACATGTAATTTACGTTGGTTATCAATGAGGTAGCTGTCCATCGCCGTACCACATTTTTTACAGCGACGACGAGCTCGCAACGCGTTTGTTTCCGCCTCATCCCCTTCCAAGATATTAAGAATTTCATTCTCAGGGATAAGGTTTATCGTCTGCTTACAACGCTCTTTAGGTGACAACGCATAGCCAGAACAACCCAGGAAAACGCCAGTAGTTGCCGTTCGAATGCCCATAGAGCGCTGACATGTCGGGCACTCAATAGAGGTAATAACCATCGGATTGGGCCGCATGCCACCCTCTTCCGGCTCTTTATTGGCGACGTCTAGCTGTTCACTAAAATCAGTGAAAAACTCATCCAGAACCCCTTTCCATTCGGCTTTATTACTTGCAACCTGATCAAGCTGATCTTCCATTCGCGCAGTAAAATCATAACTCATCAGCTCGTTGAAATTCTCTTCCAGACGATCAGTCACAATCTCTCCCATTTTCTCTGAGTAGAAACGGCGACTCTCTACGCGAACATAACCACGCTCCTGAATTGTGGAGATAATGGAAGCATAAGTAGATGGGCGACCAATACTGCGTTTCTCCAGCTCTTTAACCAGAGATGCCTCACTATAACGCGCCGGTGGCTTAGTGAAGTGTTGGCTTGGGAGCAGTTGTTGCAAATCAAGTTCTGTACCAATTTCAACAACTGGCAACGTGCGGTCTTCGTCACCTTTGCGCAATACAGGCATCACTTTTGTCCAGCCATCAAAACGCAATGTACGACCTTTGGCCCGCAACTCAAAATCACCCGCTTGTACAGTCAGTGTTGTGGAATCGTATTTCGCCGGTGTCATCTGACAAGCCACAAACTGACGCCAGATCAACTGATACAGCTTCTGTGCGTCCGCATCCATATCTTTCAGTTGTTCTGCCATGATATCAACACTGGAAGGACGAATCGCTTCATGCGCTTCCTGTGAATTCTCTTTACTGCTGTAAGTATTGGCGGTTTTTGGCAGGTATTTATCGCCAAAATTATCACCGATATAACCACGAACCATATCCAACGCATCCTGACTCAGGTTAGTTGAATCAGTACGCATATAAGTAATATAGCCGGCCTCATACAAACGCTGAGCCATCATCATGGTCTTTTTAACGCCAAACCCTAAACGCGTGCTGGCAGCTTGTTGCAACGTAGAGGTGATAAACGGCGCGCCTGGTTTACTGGATGTCGGACGATCTTCACGATCAATCACTTTGTAACGGGCTTTTTCCAGTAAAGAGACGGCAGCTTGAGTTTGCTCACTGTTAACCGGCTTAAACGGTTTACCCTGCTGATGGGTCACTTCCATATGCAGTGAAATTTCGCCTTTCGCCAGCAAATCAGCATGTAATTGCCAATATTCCACCGGTACAAACGCTTTAATTTCACGTTCTCTCTCTACCACAAGGCGTACCGCCACCGATTGCACCCGACCGGCAGATAGCCCTCTGGCGACCTTTTTCCACAGTAGCGGAGAAACCATATAACCCACAACTCGATCCATAAAACGGCGAGCTTGTTGCGCATTTATCCGGTGAATATTTAATTCACCCGGATTATCAAATGCCTGTTTAATGGCATTTTTAGTGATTTCATTAAAAACAACCCGGCTAAAACGATCGCCATCACCACCAATCACTTCCCGCAAGTGCCATGCAATGGCTTCTCCCTCGCGGTCAAGATCCGTTGCGAGATAAACATGATCAACTTTTTCAGCCAGCGATTTTAGCTCTGCCACGACCTTCTCTTTGCCCGGCAAAATCTGATAATTCGCTTCCCAACCACGGTATGGATCAACCCCCATACGGTTGACTAATGCAGCTTTCTCATCTTTTTTAACCTTCTTCTTAGACTTATCGGTAGATGAGCTCGAACTCTTTTGGCTGGCTGAGCCACTGGTCGGCAAATCACGGATATGACCAACGCTGGATTTCACCACGTAGTCACTCCCCAAATATTTGTTGATTGTTTTGGCCTTTGCCGGGGACTCCACTATTACAAGAGCTTTACCCATAGTTATCTTTACCTAATTATCTTTTCAGATGGTGGAATTCACTGCGCCATATCACGGTATTTAAAACCTCTTTTTATATTGCGATAGATTCTCAATATATCAACTTATTTTTATTCAGTTGATTTCCCCAAACTCGAAACATATTGAATTATCTAAGGTATTTTAGATACCGCCCATGAGCTATGCAAATGAATGAAGTAATCACCGTAAACAAAATCTTCCATCTGCATGATGAAAAGTTCACACTCTACCTGATAAAAAATGATGCGCAACAAATTATTTTTGATAAGAACAGGAAAAGATAAAACCGAACAACACCGATTAAAGGTGAACAATGATTAAAAAAAACCAGCCATATCATCCGTCAACATGAAGATTTTATTCATGGCATGTATATAAGTAGCGTAGAACAAAAAGGAAATGTATTAGTATTGATGGTGAATCTTTTCTAAGCGGAAATGGTTTACCTATAGGTAAAAGTACTACTATTTTCAATATGTTCAAACATCTGAAGCATATCCTACCGAAACAATATTATCTCGAAAATTAATAACAAAAACTTATTGAGCAATGAATAGGCAGATATATGAAAACGATATAAAAATATATCTGCCGGGTATATAAAATACCGCTGATGACAAACTACAGGTATTAATTACATTTCTAAGGTGAGATCAGAGAAAAAACCCGCCATCAAACGATTAAACAGCTCTGGAGATTCCCAGAATGGCCCATGTCCCAAGTGGAGCAAGTTATACACTTGATCAGTCCAGAGATTTTTGTAGGTTATTCCGTTAATATAATCAATATTAACAAATAAATCTTCTGCACCATTAACGATAGCAAGTGGTGTTGGGTTTGTTTCAACCAATAACCGTTGATCCATAACGTCCGGTGAAACCGACGCTTCAGACATATATTGCCGAGCCAAACCATCGGTCCGCGCTACTGCGGCTCTTAGAAATGGCTCACAAAGTGCGTCTTTTCCATACAACGCCAGGGTATAATCTGTAATCTCTTCTTCTGTCAGCAAAGCCTTACCAGATATTGCCATAAACCGGCTTGGTTTAAATCCAAGCCTGACATTCTCAGCACCTGGGCTAACTGGCGGCGTACCACAAATCATTAGCCCAACAATCCCAGAGAATCGCGAGATCAGCTCCAAACCGATATGCCCCCCCAGTGACCATCCGAAAACAGCAACTTTATCGATGCCTAATTTTTCCAGTACTTCGATGATGCAAAGAGCATAGCCGGATATCGAATAGGTCCGGCGAGGGTCCTCTGCGTTTGATGAAGCACCATGTCCTGGTAAATCAATCGCTAAAATCCGGTATTCGTCGCCAAAACAGTTAATTTGGTGGCGAAAAACTTCTTTACAACTTGAATTACCGTGTATAAGGAGGACCGGTAATCCATCACCTCCCGTATCAGCAACAGAGATGACAGCATGACTGGTATGAATATCGTATTGTGAAATAGCCATAATACTTTATTTCCTTATGAATATTATTGTAAGTTGCCATTCTTCGGGGATTTGCATAGTGCGTTTAAAGACGCCAATAGCGCTGTGCAAAAGTGACTTGTACTTGTTTGAAGATCAGCCCGGCAGAACAGATAAACGCAAAGCCAGAGTATCAACTATTGGTGTAGAAAAGCCTGCGGCTCCTCACAAGCAGGAAGGGGGATGTAAAGCAAATTATGTAATACCTGTAATATTTTAACAGGGCCAAAATAGCGGGTTTTTCAGGGGAATAACATCATGATAATAAGCGTCACGCTGTACAATTGCACATTACAATTAAGCAATATATCAAGGCGCCCCTGAATGTCGAAACAGAACGCCTTGGGATACGCCAAGATAATTGATTTAAAATAGCGGAATTTTAATTAAAGCAGAGGCTTCTCCCCTCTTTGCCACCAACGCAATAACAGTTTATCAATACTTTCCATTGCACTGCCGGTGAAACGCTCTACCATGCGTTTACGACGTGTATAACTCACGCTAATAACTTCACAATTATCTATTTGAGCAATCAACAGATCATCGCTGACGCCAATTTCGTCAATCAATCCCTTCTCTTTCGCTTGTGAGCCGTACCAGTATTCACCTGTCGCCACACTTTCCACGTCAAGTGATGGGCGATGTGTATGAATAAATGCTTTGAATAGTTCGTGAGTCTGATTCAGATCTTCCTGAAATTTTTTCCGGCCCTGTTCTGTATTTTCTCCCAACACAGTCAGTGTACGTTTATATTCACCAGCCGTATGAAGTTCCACATCGATATCATTTTTCTTCAATAGCTTATGAATGTTCGGAATCTGAGCGACCACGCCAATAGAACCAATAATGGCAAAAGGTGCGGCAACCACACGATCAGCAACACAGGCCATCATATAGCCCCCACTGGCAGCAACTTTATCTACGACAATAGTCAAGCGAATGCCTTTCTGACGCAAACGGACAAGCTGAGAGGCTGCCAGCCCATAGCCATGCACCATTCCTCCAGGGCTTTCCAAGCGTAACAACACTTCATCTTTTGCATCTGCCACGGCCAGAATTGCGCTAATCTCTTCACGTAATGAATCAACTTCATGAGCATCCATACTCCCTTTAAAATCCAGCACATAAAGGCAAGGTTTCTGTAATCCTTTATGACCGGCTTTAGCGTCACTCTTCTTCTGTTTGGATTCGAGTTTTTGTTGTTTATTAAACTCTTTCTGCCAGATTTTCCCCTCCGCCTCTGTCATGCGCGCCCGCTGCATTTGACGCTGCTTATCCCGATATGATTCACCGAGATCGGTGAGTTTCAATTCTCCTTTTAGCGAGGATTTCCGCATTCCTATTCCGATACCGAATATTGCCAGAGCAATAACCGCCAACACCAGCGTAACTACTTTGGCTAAAAACAACCCGTAAAGAGATAAGTACTCCACAAAATCCACCTTTTGTTTCTTAGATTATGAATTTACAATAAATGTATTTAATTTTTTCATTTAAAAACAATATATTATAATTAACTCGCATTCAATAAACACGAATATGTACAAATAAAAACGCCCAGTATATCGGTCTCTGTAGCCAATTCTACACCATTAGATCGAGAAATGGGGAACCAATTCAAAAATGAGGGATTAAATTGCAGAATCACAAAAAACCCGGAGTTTCAACCAAGCACTATGATCGCTACGACTACCTGAAAGAGAAACAGGAAATTATCGAACAGCAGGAAAAGAGACCGTTATCGCTATAAATGATGCAATGGTTCGCTCCCTTGCCGCCGCGATGCATCTTGAAATCCATAGGGTATAAATATTATGGACATAAAAACCACCAGTATTAACTGATGGCTATTAGTGTATTTCAATACAACTTTATATTGAGGTCATAAATAATTCAGGTTGTATTTAACTAAACAAAATCATTACATAGTTCTTGTAATTTATTAATAACACGCCCCACATGGAAACCGTCACAAGCAGCATGATGCACCTGAATTGCCAAAGGCAACCGAGTTTGATTTCCATCTTGGTAAAATTTTCCCATTGTAAATATGGGTGGAAAATAATCCGTAAAATTCGCGACGTTCAAGTTAAATTCATCAAAACTTACCCACGGCACTGACGATATGTGAAAGTGATTTTCAGGTAGTTCTGGTTTAGAAAAAAAGCAAAGATCATCTTTATAGGTTTCATAATCAGCAGAATAGTTTTTCATAAATTCTTCCAGATCGGAATTGAATTCAGTCCAAATCGCTGAGAATGTTTCGGTTTCCTTGTGAAAGATTGTATACGCAGGGTTTACATCATCCCATACAATTAATTCTTCATCTTTTATAGCCATTCTAAACTCAGAGTAAGAGTTCACAACTTTTGATATTAAATAAATCATGGTTGGATAGAATTTATATCGTTTTTCTACCAACGAAGATAACAAATGGGTAATATCAATCTTTGTTGTCAGACTAAATCCGCATTGCACGACATTACGATAATGCAAGAAATGCTCTTTCCTATCCCAGCGATCTATCTCAATCTTTGAGTAATTCATATTTTCCCCTTCTAATGTAAAATTTAACAAATTGATTAAATTAGAAGGGCTGCTTTTTCCGTTTGTATTGGACTCATAATCACTCCGGTATGAAATTGGATTAAATACTCACTCTCTGACGAAGAAAAATTATATATTAGCCAGAAGCAAATAACTACCAACACAGCATTATCTTTAATAAATCAGACAACAAAAGACTCCACGCCATAAAAACTTACACAAACCTCTATCAACCCGCCATATTTTCCGTTTATACCCTATGGATTTCAAGTTGCATCGCGGCGGCCAGGGAGTGAATCCCCGGGAGCATAGCAAACTATGTGACCGGGGTGAGCGAGTGCAGCCAACAAAGAGGCAGCTTGAAAGATGACGGGTATATCTCCTGAGCAATCAACCTTGGCAAATTTGACTCAATATATAACTTTCTGTTTTGATAGCCCGAACGGCCTCCGACGGTAACAAATCGCGCCGTCAACAATAGGAAATCTTCAAATGTTACATTACCAACCAAAACATGACCTCCTACAACAACGTATTATTCTGGTGACAGGCGCTGGAGAGGGTATTGGCCGTGAAGCGGCTTTGACTTACGCCCGTTATGGCGCACAAGTGATCTTACTTGGCAGAACAACACACAAACTGGAAGCTGTCCAAAAAGAGATTGAACAAGCAGGTGGCGCACCTGCAACTGTTTACACAATGGATCTGCTTACCGTCACAGCCGAAGAGTGCCAGACATTCGCTGACAATTTAGCGCAACATTATCCGCGTCTGGATGGCGTATTGCATAATGCCGGTTTACTGGGAGCTGTCGCGCCGATGGCGGAGCAACCCGTCCAATTATGGCATGACGTTATGCAAGTCAACGTCAATGCGACCTTTATGTTAACTCAAGCTTTGCTGCCGCTATTATTGACGTCGCCTGACGGATCACTCATCTTTACCAGTTCGAGCGTTGGCCGCGAAGGTCGCAGTGGCTGGGGTGCTTATTCTGCCTCTAAATTTGCAACCGAAGGCATGATGCAAGTTTTAGCCGAAGAATATAAACACGCTTCTCTACGCGTTAACTGTATTAATCCCGGCGGCACTCGCACAAATATGCGTGCCCGCGCATTCCCTAACGAAAATTCTGCTAAACTGAAAACACCGGCAGATATTATGCCACTGTATCTTTATCTTATGGGCAGAGATAGTCTGCATAAAACAGGCATCAGTTTTGATGCACAACCCGGACGCAAAGCAGGACCAGCCGAATAATGACAATCAATGACAACCAACATCAGAAAAGGCAACAACGTCTAAAAGAAAAAGTGGATTCCCGTATTGAAGCCGCCCAATTAGAACGGGGTATCCTCATCGTTTTTACCGGCAATGGCAAAGGCAAAACCACCGCTGCATTTGGCACAGTGACCCGTGCGATAGGTCATGGATTTCGCGCCGGTGTGATCCAGTTTATCAAGGGCAAATGGGAGAATGGCGAGAAAAATCTGCTAGAACAACATGGGGTGAATTTCCATGTTATGGCGACAGGTTTTACCTGGGAAACTCAAAGCCGGGAAACCGATACTGTAGCCTGCCATCAAGTATGGCGCCATGCGTTAGAGATGTTATCTGATCCCGATTTGGATCTGGTCGTATTGGATGAACTGACTTATATGGTGAGTTATGGCTATCTTCCTCTGGAAGAAGTTATTACTGCGCTTAACCACCGACCGGAGCACCAATCTGTTATTATCACCGGCCGCGGTTGTCATCGTGAATTATTGGAAATGGCAGATACCGTCACAGAGATGCGTCCGGTAAAACATGCCTTTGACGCCGGTATTAAGGCACAAAAAGGGATCGACTGGTAAAAAGGTCCCGCTATGACACGAGACCCAGAAAACTTAACGGCCTTTTGGTACGGTTGTTCGCCCCGCATTCTGGCGCGAACTGCCCTGACGTTTTCCTGCCGATGGACGTGATGTTACCTGAGCATGGCGTTTAACTGCCCGGCGGATTTGGTTAGCTTTAAGCCGGCGTTGATCAGGCCCTACTGCTACTTTGGAAATCGTCTCAGCATTCAAATCCACTAATTGGCGTAAATAGTTAGTCTGCTCCAGACCCAGTTCTGTCCATCCCCCGCGTGGTAAGCCTTTTGGCAAGCCAATATCCCCATAACGCACACGAATAAGACGGCTCACCTGTACGCCAACTGCTTCCCAAAGACGACGAACTTCACGGTTACGCCCTTCTGTCAACGTGACGTTATACCACTGATTCATCCCCTCACCGCCTTTAAACGCGATAGTGCGGAATGAAGCGGGACCATCTTCCAGTTGAATCCCCTTAGCCAATTGCTTCAATTTAGCATCATCAACTTCACCAAAGACACGGACTGCATATTCGCGTTCAACTTCACGGCTTGGATGCATCAAACGATTAGCCAGTTCACCATCCGTGGTAAATAGCAACAAACCACAGGTATTCACATCCAGACGCCCAACCGCTATCCAGCGGGAACCTAGCAATTTAGGCAGACGATCAAAAACCGTTGGCCGCCCTTCTGGATCATGACGAGTACAAAGTTCACCTTCTGGTTTGTAATAAGCCAGAACACGGCAAACCGCTTTTTGAGATTCTTTGATACTTAATATCCGGCCATCAAGGCGAATTTTTGTGGCGGGCTGAACTTCAAGGCGATCACCTAAAGTCGCAATCTTACCGTCAACACTGACGCGCCCTTGTTGAATATAACCTTCTATTTCGCGGCGGGAACCGTGACCGGAACGCGCGAGAATTTTCTGTAACTTTTCAGATTTCTGTGTTTTACCGCTCATTGAGCAACCTCTATTGTCGCCTTCACAGGCGTCGTGTTATATATCAATCAATACGTTATGGTGGAATTCAATCATAACAAACTGATTTTAATACATTTGATAGCATAGGATGTCAAAAAATACATCATAATCCTAACTCCGTGGTGGCGCATTCTACACGAATTTTAAAGTCAATGATGCTAATAAATGTACCTATTTATCACTCAACACCGAATTTGGTCAGAAAAACACAGAAATATTACTGTACCAACCGGACCAAAACATAACTACAATCATAGAATCCACTCACTGTTTCAATTATCAAATAATTGATAAAATATAATTTTCTAATAACATAAAAGTGGCCATAAATTATAAATTTAAGACCACCATTTCATTAAGCTTTATTTAAATTGCCATTAATACCAAGTACTAATATTAAATTAGTGAATTACAAGTCAACCTTGGCAGAACCAATATCTTATTCACTCTTGAATTGGAGATGGATTTGCAATACTTTTCAGTGAATCAGGGATGGTTTCACTGAGATACATATCGCTGATTTTTGGTAAATTCTTAACATAAAGATCATATGGCATCCAGAATGATTTCCCTTCAAATCGGCTATTCTGGAATATCTCATTTTGCACGTCTTCTGGAATATTTTTCCATTCAGCAGAGTCAGGAGAATATGGACCTTTGTATTTAACGACATTCCACGGATTATGCAGTCGTACTAACTTAATATCATTCCATTGTTGAGCATCTAATATTAAATAAGCATGACCTGATACCAAATCCGTAGACGAACCCGTTCCTTGATAAGTCACATGATGTTTTACTTTGAAGATATCGATAAATTTCTCATCCCAAATACGATCCTGATTATCCTGATTAATACCGGTATTTGCTGTCGATTCTATACCAAAATAGATTTCATTACCGCCGCCTAAATTCTCATAGCTTCCATGCAATTTCGCAAATGCTTTTTCAATTAGGTAATACCAAAATTCATTCTTATCTTCCATAGCAGAGAAACTAACGCGAGGCAGATCATCGTCAATCAGTAAATAACCAATTTTCGATTGATTGATGATTCTAACGGAATAAACGCCCGTTGAATTATAAACTGGCGGATAAATGGAAGAGAATAACACATTATGCCCTTCTGGATGGGACGCAATTGCTCCAATGGTGCTAACAAAGCCGCAATTGCCAAGATAAAGCTGCCCCATATCGATCATCTCTACCCCTTTAATAAACATGCTAGGGGATTCAATAAAATCTTTAATACGACTATGCTTATCAACTCCTCCACTTTGCCATTGTTCAGGAGAATATGAATCATCCAATAAATAACCATTCTTCTCTGATAATGCTTTAATTAAGGCTAATACCGGATCTTTTGCATATAAAGTGATTCCATTAAAGTCAAAAGGTTCACAGGTCGCCAGAATATCATTTAATTCGCTTAATTTTATCGCTTTATCAGGATCTCCGATCAATGCTTCTTGCACTGATTTTTCAGCATATGCGTCACGCCCACATGCGCTTAAATCCCTATCTGGTGATTTTGGCCAGGAGTGAACATTATTGACATCAACTGGTTGATCGGAGAAATTAACAACTGACATTTTCAATATCCCTTGATTTTATAATGGATGGATAACCTTACGCTGTTATTTATATTAAATAACCAGCCAAAAGGTTTTATACCTAATAATATGATTAAATAATTAGCAAATATACTTACCTTAGGTGCGGTAAATATTTCCTTATCACGTTATTAAAATCAACTTAATTATTAAATAGATGATAATTTTATTTTATTGAATCAGTATCAATAATTCGAAATAACAATAACCATTTCGATTCCATTAAAAAATCAAAAATATAAAGCCTGCGTATAATACACAGGCTCTATATAGATTCTGAAAATAATTACTGCGTAGCTTATAAGAATGGCGTGATATTGCCAGCCCCTTCCCGTATTACAACCGGTGTATCCTCAGTTAAATCAATTACGGTTGTAGGCTGTTGCCCTAAATAACCCCCATGAATAATCAGATCAACCAACTTTCCCAAATTATCTTTAATTTCTTCAGGATCAGATTCAGCAAAATCATTGCCCGGCAAAATTAGGCTAGTGGACATCAATGGTTCACCCACTTGTTCAAGCAGCGCCAAAGCAATTGGATTAGATGGAACACGTAACCCGATGGTTTTCCGCTTATCATTCATCAAACGACGAGGAACTTCTTTCGTCGCACGCAAAATAAACGTGTAATTACCCGGCGTATTATTCTTAATCAGACGAAAAGCTGAATTATCGACATAAGCATAGGTCGATATTTCTGACAAATCCCGGCACATTAAGGTGAAATTATGATGACTATCTAACTGACGGATACGACATATCCGAGTCATCGAATCTTTATCTTCCAGATGGCAACCAATCGCATAACCGGAATCTGTTGGATAAACAACCACTCCACCCTTTTTAAGCACATCCACACTTTGCCCTATTAAACGCGGCTGCGGATTATCAGGATGAATATAAAAAAACTGGCTCATAAATTACCTCTTAATTTTATGCAGCCCCTACAGTGACCAGTTACGCCATATTGGTACCACATCACCGGGCAACCACAATTTACGCCCTAACTCTATCCATGAACAAGGCTGGTGAAAATCAGAACCTAACGAAGCCATCAAATCATATTCCCGCGATAATTGACCGAGAGATTGCCGCTCGTTAGGCGCCTGCTGGCACTGTGCAACTTCCATTGCATCACCACCATGTTGTTTAAACCAGACAATCAGACGCTTCAACCATTTAGTCGATAAATCATATCGTCCCGGATGAGCAATGACTGCTTGACCACCTGATTGATGAATGGCATCAATAGCTTGTTCAATTGTACACCATTGAGGTGGAACGTATCCGATTTTTCCCTTTGCCAGATACTTTTTAAATACTTTCGCCATTGTTGGTTCTTTGCCTATTTCAATTAAATAACGGGCGAAATGGCCTCGCGTCACTTGTCCACCCTTCGCTAACCGATTCGCCCCTGCCCAAGCATCGGGAATACCTACCTTTGCCAATCTATGGCCTATTTCAATGCCTCGTTCTTTTCTGAGTTCAGCTTGTTTACCGAGTAATGTAACCATTGCGTTTGATTGAATATCAATGTTTAAACCAACAATATGAATCTCCATATTTTGCCACAGAGTAGATATCTCAACGCCTGATATCAGTTTTAATGGCAAGTTGTGCCGACTGATATGTTCATTAGCGGGCAAAATAGCATCCGTTGTATCATGATCCGTCACAGCCAATACATTAACGCCCATTGCCACTGCCCGTTCAACCAATTCTGATGGTGAAAGTAAACCATCCGATGCAGTCGTATGGCTATGCAGATCATAAATTGTCACCCATTCAGTCGTTGAATTTGTCATTATTCCGTTCTCTGATTAAATAGCTAGGTATAGCTTAGCGATAAACGGTGACATTTTACAGAATAGAACCCTATTCAGCCCTAAAATATCGGGCTGAATAGAGTAATTTTAAGAATGAAGAAATTCACGGATGAGAAATGCAATATCCCTTGTTATTGACAGAGAAGAATTAATCAGCGTTTTTCTTCACCTAGCCAATAGATTTCAAATAATAGGGCTTACCCGGATTATAGAGTGGCCCCATGTCGATAGTCTCATCATTAGATTTAGCAACATAACCCATTCCTTCTCTGGCCGCGTTCGCCAATAAACCACAATCCTGATCGCCTGACCAAGAAAATATACCGCCCAGTTTATTCTTAGCGACATACTCCGCTTTCTGTTTCACCGTGCGTGGTGTATCTAATGAGATAAAGTGTCCTGCTGTTTCACTAAACAAGAAATCGGCGTCAGCATTGGTATCCGTCATTAGCACAAAGCCATTTTTCCCGGTCGCGAGGGTATGTTCGCTATCCAGATAATTATTAACAATATCAAAGAATTCAGGTGAGCCTTTTTCCATTGTTCCTAACGCATCGCCAGTTTTATTATATTCACGGGTTTCAAGCTTTGCCCCTTTGCCTGCACGACCATAGTTAGCATAACCTAAATGAATTTTCTCCAAAGGTATGCCAAGATCCTGATGTAAGTAATTGATAGCAACTTCCGCGGATAAATCAGACGCCCCTGATGGATCAGGATCTTTTGGCGAATAGAGATTAGTATGATGGCCGATATAAGGCGCCCATCCGGTACCAAAATAGTCGTAACTCATTAAATAAATATTATCCAAACCATTCTTGACTAATTCGGCAATATTGGAGGTCTCTAATTTCGTTTTTACACCACTACAAGCAATGGAGATCTCTTTTCTGTCCTCTCGCCCAAATCGGCTATCCAAAGACTCACGTAATTCTTTAATTAACAGAGCGTAATATTCCCCATCTTTCGGATCGTAAACATTGCCATCTTCACCTGGGCTTCCGGGATATTCCCAGTCAATATCGACACAACTGAACATAGGAAAGCGTTCAAAAAAATCAACAATACTGTCAACAAAAACGCCACGTTTTGTTTCATCAGCCGCCATTACGGAGAAATAACCGGACATACTCCAGCCACCAATACTAAAAGCCAGTTCAAGTTTATGACCCGCTAAACGCGCCGTTTTTTGTAATTCGCGTAATCCACCTAATAAACCAGACGCTTTCTTTTGTTGATAAAAAGGCAAAAATGTTCCTGCATTAATATCAGTATTCGCACTTTCCTTAGGTAATCCCACATTACGGGCAGTACCTAAATCACCATAAGGATCAAGAGGAACAATATGGCCTTCGGTAATTTTTATTTCACTCTGGCTATTCCAGCCATCCGCAACTTCTTTAATCGTCTTCCCTTTTACACCAGTATCACCGTAAATACCCAAGAAGCTGAATATTAATTTATCATAAGCAGTCACATTGATAGTGCTTAAATCAAATCCTCTTCCCCGATCATCCGCTTCATCATCCTTACCATCTAAACGCGCATCATATTGGCACCAATCAGTAATATAAGCAGAAAGTTTCGGTCTGGATTTATCGCTTTCATATTCATTAAACATCGGGCGACAAACACGCGTCGCAGTATAAGAAAGGTTGCCCGCTGAACCATCCGGTTTAAAATTAACATCCGGCCGTTGATAGGTTTTTTCTGTAATATCATCCGGTTGTAAAACCGGTGAAGGAATATCTTCTGTCGGATCAACGCGCCCATCGGTAGGATTTCCGTGCTCTTTTATCTCTTCTTCCGTCGCTTGACGAATATATTTCCAGGCATTATGCGGTGTTCCCTCTTTAGCCGTAGGATCGGGAATATGCCAGCGCTCAACCCAATAGGTATTGGTATAAACACCACCATTAAAAATAACATTATAAACTTGGCCGCCTGCCTGATTTTTCCATGCGGTTAATGGCTCACCAATAATATCACTTATGTCGGACATGGATTTCGATGAGGTATAAGTATATTTGTTTACCATTTATAAACTCCAATGAAATTTATATTTAGCCTCCACATGGATAGAAGAGGCTAATTTGAATGTTAATGATAACGAGTAAGAATTTTAAATTCAGATGACTGATTCATCTAATTCTTAATTCCCGTCACGCCAAATCTGGGTATTCCTTTTTCAATAATGCTTTAACAGCCGAGCCAAATGATGCAGACCCTTCTTGCGCGGTATATCGAATATGAAGGATCACATCGGTCAAACTGTCTAAATCCTGCGATGTATTGGTAAATTGGAAATTCCAACTTGAGCCTACCCCCACGCCCTCAAAGGGTAAGAAACGTTCATCATCGAAATTAAGCGTAAACATTCCGCTGTCATTAATACCTGTAGATAAAGCGATTTGTTGATTTGGCTGGATGCTGCGGGCCGTATAAGGTGTTTCCGCACGGGTTCCCTCTTTCAACATTTTTTCAACGGTTTTAAGATCCGCTTTGGTCGTATAACTGCTCACACCTGACAAACTTAATTTGGCGCAGATATCTTCATAAGGACCAATTAACATAGGCAGCGTCACTGAAACAGATTTAATCCGCCGATTAAATAAACCAGTATAATCTGGAACAAAATGTTTGGTTTCATCCAAATTAAACGTAATTTGGTTATGCGATTTCAAGGCTTGAAGTTTTGTATCCCACTCCTCATTCAATAAAGATTTAAGCGAAATCGTTTTGATAATTTCCAATTGACGTGAATTTTGCTCAACATAAGTGCGTTCCATGCGTTGCAACGCCAATTTTAGATTTTCACCGACCAACAGCCCTTGATAGAGATCATTCCAACTCGCACCATCAATAAAATTCTGCTCGCCTAGCCCAAGCTCATATTGTAAAGAGGATTGTGCGGATAAACACAATGAAGAAACAGCATCATAAGCCTGCAAATAGAGGCTTGAGATCTGGCTAATCATCCAGGTATATAAACTTTCATTAGTAAAACGGCTGGAGAAATAAGCCAACAGTGCCTGAGATTGTTGTTGTTGCGCTTCAACTTGCGCCAAACGCTTACGCGCGGCACCGACCTGCAACTGCTGAATATTAATTTGCTGATCAATAGACTTTACTTCCCATTCAGCTTGTTTATATTGCAGTTCCCACTCCTGTCGGCGACGACGATAAGATTCAGAAACACTGAGACTATCAGCTTTAGTACTATCAGACTGATGTTTCAACGTTGCTATTTCAGCAACCGCATTTAAAGCAGCCCCCCAATGTGATCCCCCAACTGCCAATCCATAAATATTGGGAACTAAATCCAGTGCCGCCGCAGCCGTTCTTGATACTTGTGACGCTAACAGAGCAGAAGATGCCTGAGCCTGTAATTCAATAACCTGCTGTTCCGTTGACGAAATATTTTCATCATAAAGACTTTTATAATGTTCGTACCGATCCTGAGCAGATTGTTTGCTCACCTGCAACGCATCAAGACTGGCCTGATTAATATTGATATCTTGTTGCTGAAGGTCAACCGCAAAACGGTAGAGATCATTATTCTGAACCATCTGGAATGATTCAAAACTCAAATTATCTTTCCGTTCCAACAAGCTTAATAATGTGCTACCAAATTGTATCAACGTATCGACACCCGATTTCGCCCGCGCCAACATCGGTTCAAAACGATAATTTGGTACTCTGAAATTCATTCTGCTGGCATTTCTGGCAGCAACCACTCGCTGATAACGCTGATTCATTAATCCACGAGGCGAAATTTTCGAATCATAAAGATCCATCGAAATTTCTTTACCATCCAGCGTTAAATTATGCCGTAAATTGTAAATCCGGTTTTCTATTTTATCCCACAGAGCCGTTAACTCTTCATTAATTGGTTTCATAAAGAGATCATTATCCAGCGCACGAATAGTTCTATCATGAACCACCGGGGCATAAGGCAAAGGATAACTTATCATCTCCAATGCACGTACCGCGCTGTTCTTCTTATATGATGCATCCTCAAGAGTTATTGGCTGCCAGGAACTGGCTAATTGGAGATCAGGACGCGCTCCTAATAATGAACTTGCCGTTGCATAGCTCAGACGCGCCAGCGTTCTGGCCGTTGGCTGTAGCTTGCGATATTCCATATCACCTTGATCAATAACATTCTTAACGTAGAAGTTAAAAATCGCTTTACGATAATGAATAGGTTCACTGGCAGAAATTGCATCAGGATCAGCCGGTTCTACCAGACTACGTAATCTCTTTGGCTCATCAATTATCGGACGACTATTCCAATAACGTGGCTTATCTTGTCCCAGCGCCGGTTCGTCATTACTTTCAAAAGGATTAAAAATAAACTTAATCCAGCGACTGGCTTCCTCATAACGCTGTTCCACATTAAACCGCCAGGCCACCATAAATGGCATATGGAAGAATAATTCCCAAAAATAAATACCATTTGCCCCTTTAAGGTCGATAGGTTTTGAAACATTGCCGGTAATCGGCTCTTCATGAATATTTTGCGTTTCCCAACTGAGAACTTTGTCCAGTTTTTGACTCGCCTTACTAATTAATTCTTTTGCAAACAGGGTATTTAAACGAATTGCCTTGTCAGAATACCAACTTTCTAATGGTTCCTCTGGTTGCTCTTCTTTTGGAAATTGTAAATACTGAGTTTGTTTAGTCTGCTTAATTTGAACCTTGTCACGGAGCAATTTTCCCACACTGAGTTTAGTTTTAATTCTACCGGCAATATCACCTCCAGTTTCCGACGGCAAACTAAAACCCGTAACAACTGTTACATCATTTCTATCACAACGGTTCAATGTCACACTCAACTTTGGATCATAATCTTCTGGAGTAAGTATCTTATAATTCAGCCAACAGCGTTCACCCTTGCTATCTTCCAACCAAATACAATAAAGGATATTTTTACTTCTGCTAAAATCATATTTATACGTTGAAGTGGACGTAAGATACATATTCAATGTCCCGTCAACATAAGTCGCATCCAGCTTGAAATCTTCTTTTTTACCCAGTTGTCCTTCAAATGTTGGTGGTTCGGCTATCGGCCATTTCATATTATTATTAACGGGATAAAGCACCAATTGCTTATATTCGTCCGGCCCGCCATTCGCAGGTTCCCGGAAATAGAACCAAACTAAAGCAGCTCCATATGCATCCAGATCAGACAGCGTTGAAGTGGATTTAGGCAAATCCGTTGCTGCCATTAATAGATTGTCACATACATAAGTGAAAACTTCATCATAATCATAAGGCCCGGTCTTCTCATCTGTACCTTTTAAGCGCACAAATGCCACCAAAGCCAAGCGTTCAACATCTCCGGTACGATCGAGAACCGCAATCAACTCTTTCATGGCGTGGTCAAGTAAATCTTCACGAACGGTAGTGCCGGTACTCCAGGTACCATCAAACGCTAAATGAGCCAAATTAAGTTTGGTACGATATTTAATAATCTCATCTTTACCTTGTTTTTCTTCAGAAACTTCAAACCAACTAATATATAACCGGTTATTTAAGATAATTGGACGAACAATACCGTTATATGCATTTTCTAATGGAACATTAATCAGCTTCCACTCACTCCAGGCGGTAGGATAAAGTTCATCAGTCTGATTATTACGCTGTTTGGCATCTAAAGTTCGCCAAAAATAACGGTAAGGTTGAGTTCGTGTTTTAGCAATGAAATAGACCTTATCATCGGCAATATCAATACCATCTTCGTAGCCGGCAATAACCTCTAAATTACTAACCTCTTCAAAGTTATTCAAATATCCCAATATCGCTTTCTGAGCAACATCATCAGTGAGCTTGCCTTGATTAAGCGCACTTTCAAGTTGAAAGAAGAATTCTGTTTTGGTTAAACGTAATGTGGGATCAACATAGACTTCTGGATAAATAGCCAGTTGTTGATTTGCCGCCCAATAACCATAACGATTAGCAAACTCCTGCCAATTATCCGCCTCTTCCTGAGTCATCGATAAACCTGACTCTAAATTCAAAACAATACGATTAATATATTGTTGTATAGATTGAGTAACATGTGCGACACGGGCTGTTTTTACTTTAGAAGAAACCTGAGTATCTAATAATAGAAAATCATATAAATCATCCACATTTTGAATTCTTTCACGCAAGGATTGAAAAGCGGTATCATGCGGCACAATCTGACCAAGATAATAATCAACTAACGCATCACGCAAATTTTCCTGTAATTTTGCTTCAATTAAATTAGACATTCTCATCATCTCCTTGCGCTTTTAATGCAGCCATTACCGCTTCCCCGATACTTTGGAAAGCTTCAAAATCTGAATTAACATCAAGTGCGCCAGCACCTAATAAAGGCTCAACGGACAAATTAGTTTTCACAGAAAATTGTTGCAATCGTCGTATCCAATCTATTTGGGATAAGGTCATTGCACGTTCTTTATCTAATCCTCCTTTCTTACAAGCAAGAGAAATTTCATCAGGGTCCCAATCTAGAATTTCAGCCAATAATTGCGCACATTTATAATTGTCATCATCCTCTTCTCTTGTCTTCGGTAAAGTTTCACTGTTAGCAAAGGTAAAATATTCTTGAATTTTATCCTCATTCTGTTTCGCATTTTCCAGTAAATCCTGATAGCGATTCAGCAGGAAAATTTCATCTAATGATAATGATATTTCCGTTGTTTCATCCACGTTTAAACCCAACCATTTAGGATTCGTCAGACGCAATAACAACAGATTATTACTTATGCTCAATGCATTAATTAATTGAGTATAAACTAACAGACTATAGGTCAGGTCCAGAAACTCTTTCTTAATATCTTCAACTTTTTCTGGCGTATTATCTAATACCAGTTTCAGTACTGAATAGACACTACTTCCTAACCAGCACAGTTGTAGTGGAACAATATCCCTTGATACTCCATATTCTCCCGCAATAGCGCTAGATAATAGACTTTCTTGCGCGGTTTTAGCTTGCAATATGATCTGCACGACGATATTAATTTGATTATTATCTGGATTTATCTTCTTCTCATTTAAAATATCTTCAATCTTTCTCCGCAAAGATTCTTCATCTGTTTTTCCCCATACTAATGGGATATCTTTGATTAAACCGTTATTCTTATCAAAAACACCATTTTCATCTGATAGAATAGTCCACCAATCAATATCATTGATTTCTTGCCGATTAAAATCAGACTGTTGTAAACGCACATTATCAGTCAAACCATCGGAAATTCCCTTATAAAAGGTTAACATGCCACTTGTTGGCACCACGGGAAGCTGAGTTTTACCTAATAATAAGGAAAGTTTGATTGGTGTCAGCTTTGTTTTAGCCAACCAAGCAGTCAAAACCTCCATTTGAGCAATAACACTGAGAATGTCATCTTTCTGCTCATCTTTTTCTTTAAAGACCGGAATATTCGCCAAATATCCCTCTTCACCTGTCAAAATACCGGCTAGAATTAATCCATCCTCCGCAGAAAAACCAAATAATCGCGGAATAGTTACCAAGCAATAAAGTCTGGACACGACATCAAGATTACGCACCAATTTGCCAGAAGAGAGCTTCAATGCCTTCTCAACGATAGGTGCAATCACTTGAAACGTGGATAAAGAAATAGCTAACCCTGCACACAATTGTTTAACTGTTTTCGCGCCCTCTCCTTGATTTTCTGCATAGCTAAATTCTTTCCCATCCAAAATTAAAGGTTGGTCAAAAAGTTTAGACTGATTAAACAGTTGATCAAAAAATGGAATATTATTGCTGATAGCAAATGGCGTAATTTGATATATCCATCCAGCAAATGCTTCCGGTAATACTTTATATTGTGTTGATAAATGACGGAATAAACCTAATGCTCTTAATGTATTATTGGAAATAGTCAGATCGCTATTATTGGGTTCAGCTTTTATTGCTGAAATTATTAATAAATCAAGCTGATGATAAGGTAGCTCTAACCAACGCTGTAAACGAATAAAACGATTCATTCGATCATAACGAAAATCAGAAACCGCGTCTATTTCTCGTCCAGAGTCCGTTCTCACAATGCTTAATGCATCTAATTGCCCCGCATTTATATAAACACCACCATAGTGATAAGGTGCAGGAAAGTGTTCCGGTGTTTGTCCACTATCAAAAATAGGGTTAGAGAATAGCACATTTGGCGAAACTAAAGGCCGGAAATCACCACTACTAAATAAATGTTCGAGATCTGTCACTTTCGATCCTGTTTGTTGACCAAAAGATAGAACCTCTTTTAATTTCACACTGTCATCCGCGGAAAGGCCATAATTATCCTGGAAGAATTGTTCAGCTTCCGGCAATAATTCTGCTTGCGTAGTGCCTTGTTTAGCAATCGCGAAGCGATAAGTCATGGTCAGGAAGTTAATACCTTCGATATTTACAGCGGTATTATTTGTGCTTTCTTTGGGTACCGCAGCATAAACTGTCATTGCACCAAAGAAAGGACCATTATCTAAATTACCAATTTCACTATTATCGCCTTCTACATAGGTTAACTTTAATTGCCGACTAAATGGAGATGAATTATTAAATGGTTCCATCCTCGCTTTTACACGATTATAGGTCAGAATATTTTCACCACGAAGTTTAACTTTGATCGTCTCTTTCGCTTTATTTTCGCAAGTAATAATAATCTCGTCATAAGCTTTATCCACATTATCATTTAACGATGTCGGACCAGTAACATTACCATCAGCAAGAATAATATAAGCATGTTTTGAAATATCACGTTCAGGCAAGATTTCGGTTGTGCTGGTGCTGAAATAACTCTTAATAAGTTGTTCACGTGATAAAAAATTTTGCGCAAATGGGCTTTTCTCTGTCAGTAAAGTCATTTGCTCCTTACTCAATTGAGTATAAGCGAGCAAAGCCTGATCACGCTTTTCAGTTAAGATATGCCAGGGAAATTGCTGATCCACTTGCTGAATAATCGTGCCTAATTCTGTCCCTTCTTCGGCCAAACCTTTATTGATCTGTTGGGAAGGTAAACTATAAGGTAGTGTAAATGGAAAACGAGTCTCTCCCAAAACCTGATTAACCGGTTTATCCGCATGGCCCGTCTGATCAATATATTCCCTGGCACTTTTCGACAAAACATCATTCACAATAGAGATTGCTGTAATCTCTTTGTAAAGATTATCACTATTAAGTAATAAGTCAGGAATATCAGCACGCCTTTGCTCTAATCCCACAGCACTATTGGAACCATCCAACTCTATTTGTTGTACAAACTTATAAAGATCAAGCAGGTAATTTACCGGACTATCAAGAGCCTCAATAGCGCCTGGCTGACAGAAATCATCCCAAGGTTCAGGAAATAAGTTGCTATAATCAGGCAACTTTTCTTCCTCATCAGTATTGTCACTATTATAAGTAGAATATCTTGCCTGACGACTCGCTTTTGTTAATGATGCGCCATCGTAATCTCTCAATTGTCTTTGCCGATAACTTTGTACCAATTGATTAGCCGCACTCACTGCTTTATCAAAAATTACCTCGGCATGACCTGATAAAGATTCGTTATGGCGTTTAATAAATCGTTGTTTTGATACTTCAATAATATCAAAAATTGAGTGATATCCCAGCCGTTGGAGTGTATTGAGTAGCGTGACAGTAGAATTATCTTCCTTCTGTTCTGAGTTTGCCAACATATAACGTGTCGGCAATATTGGCGCTGCTGATGATTTTATCTCTGCCACCGCAGATAATAATGGCGATACTTTTGTTATATCCTGTTTTTCACGAGAAATGCTTTTATATTTATCCATTGTATTATTCCCAACCTAATTAATCGGAAACACCTGAATAGCACAGTTATAGAGACTATAACCACTTTAAATAATGAGATTTTTTTAACGCATAAATTCAATTTAATTTACAGGCTTCACACTGTTTCTCTTTCGGTTTATCGTAGGAAGGAAGATCACCTTCAAAATAGAACGGGTCCATTTTGATAACTTCTTTAATTGCTTTACGACCCAATCCTTCATGAGCAGCATTTGTTAATAATCCATTATCTTGATCGCCGCTCCAAATAAATAAGCCACCTAGCCCTTTTTCTTTAACATAACGACCTTTTTCTCTGACTGAGCGTGGCGTATCTAATGACATAAATACTTTGAGTTCTTTATTATAAAGATAATCAGCTTTCGCCACTGGATCATGGAAAACCGTATAGCCATTACGACCTATTTGATTTTCATAATCAACATAGTTATAGATAATATCTGTCCATTCAATTACGCTGTATTCGAAACTCCCTACTGTGGATGTTCCGTCAGTATATTTCCCAACTAGCTGTTCATTATCCTGACTCTCTAACTCCGCAGTTCTGGTATTACGAGTATAACCAGAATAACCGATATAGATAAACTTCTTATTAATACCTAAAGAGATAAGATAGTTAACTGCATCATCGACTGAATATTTAGAATATTGATCATCTTTATTGCGATAAAGGTTGGTATGATGAGAAAGTTTTCCGTCACCCAATGTAAAGAAATCATAAGTCATTAAGTTAATTTCATTAACACCAGCGGCGATCAATTCTGGAATATGTGCTGCTTTAATTTTTTCTACATCAGCAGAAGCGGCAATACTAATTCCTTGCAAATTACTGATATTTGCATTTTTTAAATCCTTAATAAGCTCAGCAAAATACTTATAATCATCTTCATCAAATTGATTACTTTCCCCCGCAGAACCAGGATATTCCCAGTCAAGATCAATGTGGGTTAGCATGGGAAATCTGGTGTATAAATCTTTAACCCCCTCAACAAACCGTTGGCGCAGTTTCTCATCACGACAAACTTTATAAAAAGCACCACTCATTGACCAACCGCCAACACTGACAGAAATTTCCAGATCTGGATTTTCCTCCTTGAGTAAACGTAAACCGCCTAATACTCCCTGGGCTTTATCTTGCTGATATAGGTCTACAGGATTGCCCAACCACTTAGTAAAACCACAATTAAGATAGGCTGCAACATCAGCCCAAGGATCAATTGGAATAGGTTTGCCTTCGTGATTCTCTAAAATATCTTGTTCGGCATTCCCCATTTGCCATCCATCTTTACCCGCAGCAGCAATGATAGTTGCTCTCTTATCCCCGGTATCTCCAATAATACCTGCAAAACTAAAGATAATTCTTTTAAATGGCTTTCCTTTTTCTTTATCGCCCTTAAGGCGCATTAAATCAGTCCCCCTTCCCCCTCTTATTTTAAAAGAATCGTCATTTATCGGTGCTAAACGTTCATCATAGATTGACCAATCAGTTAAATAACAGAAAACACCAAAATCATCCTTCTCTTCGTAAATATTAAAGACTGTTTTAGCAAGTCTTGTTGGTGTATACGATAATACGCCATCGGTTGTTTTAGGATCAAAACCATTTAACCGATAAGTCTTTTGCGCCGCACCCTCTTCTGAATCCTTAACCTTATGTGGATCAGTTTCATACACCAATTGGCTATCTGCTTTTGGTTCATTTTCACTCATATCTCACTCCACTAGCGATACAATTGTTTAAACATCAGAGAGTTAAATCATGGCAACCTACGCCAGAATTAAGTAGAGTCCTATAAGTATTCAGAGTTAGAAACCATTCACCAAGAATACCTATAACGTATTGAATACAAAGAATTACATAGCTTTAACTTATAAAGATCTAAATTCTAAATAACACGATATGTTAGAGACCTGAATACTACTTCTCACAGTAATATTAGCTAAACCTCTTTTTTTCATATACAGATATAAAAATTAACAATCTCTTTTTTCCTCCGGCCTATTGACTCAAATAAAATCCAGTCAATTCTGCCTCTTAACCAAAATCTACTTTCGCTAATATTCTTTTTTCATAAAACATGATTTATATATTTAACATTACTAAATTACTAAATATATATTATGACTATATTATAAAATGATAATATGCGTTATTTGTGACAATAAAATAATAGTTTTATTAAAATTAAGAATCCTATCATTATCCGGTTTCTAACTATTTTTTGTTACACCGTAATGAATGTGCGCACCAATTAACCTTTGCAAAAAATACTTGACACACCAATCTCGTTCCAGTTTACTAGTACAAGAGTGAGAAAGATATTGTCTTGTATACCATCTATTTATTAATACTAAAGAGGCACTGAAAATGGCTGCATGTATGACGTCTATCCGTTGGTGGCATAACTTCCCAGTAAGGGCGGTATGGTCACGCACATAAATTAACAGTGCCAAATTACCAAAACCCGCCTAAACAGCGGGTTTTTTTATATGCGTAACTTATTAACAGGACGAGAAAATGACGGATAAACAACCAAAAATCACAGTAATCGAGCAGGAAACCGCTTATCAACCCGATCCTACTCTACTATTCAACCAACTCTGCGGTGAGCGACCAGCAACTTTATTGCTGGAATCTGCGGAAATTAACAGCAAAAAAAATTTAAAAAGTCTGCTGATTATCGATAGTGCCTTACGTATCAGCGCCAACGGCAATCAGGTTACTTTCGACGCGTTGACCGAAAATGGCCGAAATTTATTACCCATTTTGGCCAAAAAATTGGCCAGCAATGTCCAATCTAAAACGACACATGATGCTCTTCAAGTTACCTTCCCGCCAATCAATCACAATATAGATGAAGATAATCGTCTGAAAGCGGTATCCGTATTTGATGCATTGCGTGCCCTGCTTTCTCTGGCGGAAGAGCCATCACCACACAATTCATTTCCATACAATACAGACGCAATATTTGTCGGCGGCCTTTTTTCCTACGATCTGGTGGCCGGATTTGAGCCATTACCAACCGTAAAAACCGTTCAACGCTGTCCTGATTTCTGTTTTTATCTCGCAGAAACGTTATTAGTGATCGACCATCAGAATAAGAACGCACGTTTGCAAATCTCCCTTTTCAGCGATTCTCAAACAGAAGAGCAACGCCTTAAGCAACGATTAAAAACATTAGCGGCGCTCATTACCGAACCTATTGAGCCGGTAAAACAGATCCCTCTGCCAGCCATGAAAATTTCATACAATCGGGATGATAAAGCCTATGCAGAAATGGTGACGCAGTTGCAGCAATACATCCGTCAGGGAGATATTTTTCAGGTGGTGCCATCAAGACGCTTCTTTCTGCCCTGCCCGGCACCGCTTCATGCTTATCAAAAGCTTAAATACCGCAATCCAAGTCCCTACATGTTTTTCATGCAGGACAAAGATTTCTGTCTGTTTGGCGCTTCTCCTGAAAGCGCGCTTAAATATGATGCATCCAATCGCCAGATTGAAATTTACCCGATCGCCGGTACCCGCCCCCGTGGGCGCAATGCGGCCGGCGAGCTGGATGCCGATCTGGACAGCCGGACCGAACTGGAGATGCGAACGGATCATAAAGAATTAGCCGAGCACTTGATGTTGGTTGATTTGGCCCGTAATGACCTGGCTCGCATTTGTGAACCGGGCAGCCGCTATGTCGCTGACCTGACAAAAGTCGATCGCTACTCCTTTGTTATGCATCTGGTTTCCCGCGTAGTGGGAACATTACGCCATGATTTGGATATCTTTCATGCTTATCAAGCTTGTATGAATATGGGCACCCTTACTGGTGCGCCGAAAGTACGCGCAATGCAGCTTATCGCTCACTATGAAAATGAACGCCGGGGCAGCTATGGTGGTGCTGTCGGTTATTTCACCGGCAAAGGAGATATGGATAATTGCATCGTTATTCGCTCCGCCTACGTGGAAGATGGCATAGCGACTGTTCAAGTTGGCGCCGGTATCGTGCTGGATTCCGAACCTTTAGCAGAATCCGAAGAGACTCGTAACAAAGCAAAAGCAGTCATTCGCGCAATTATTGAGGCTCATCAGGCAGAGGAGATTTTCTAATGGCAAATATTCTGCTACTCGACAACGTGGATTCATTCACCTATAACCTCGTCGATCAATTACGCAATCATGGTCATCAGGTGGTTATCTATCGCAATACCGTTGCAACTGAAATGATTATGCAGCAATTAAGCATGCTCTCTTCTCCATTATTAATGCTTTCACCGGGGCCGGGGAAACCATCTGACGCCGGTTGTATGCCTCAATTACTTCAAAAAATCATCGGCAAAATTCCAGTGATCGGCATCTGCCTTGGGCATCAAGCCATTATTGAAGCCTATGGTGGAGAAATTTCCGCTGCTGATGAAATCCTACATGGCAAAGCTTCTCTGGCAGAACACGATAATCAGGCTATGTTCGCTAATTTGACAAATCCTCTACCGGTTGCCCGTTATCACTCTCTCGCGGGTAACAAAATTCCATCCGAACTGACTATTTCTGCCCGTTGTGGTGATACTGTTATGGCGGTTCGCCATAACGAACATAAGGTTTGTGGATTTCAATTCCACCCAGAATCAATTCTCACAACTCAGGGCGCTAAATTACTTGAACAAACTCTGGTCTGGGCACTAAATTAAAGGGGAGATGAAAATGCAGACTATTTTCAATAAATTGTTTAATGCGCAGACACTGACACAGCAAGAAAGCCAGCAACTATTTGCAGCCATTATTCAAGGAGAATTAAGTGAATCACAACTCGCTGCTGTACTTATCAGCATGAAATTACGCGGTGAACAACCTCAGGAGATCGCCGGCGCAGCCCAAGCATTACTGGCAAATGCCCTGCCATTTCCACGGCCGGATTACACTTTCTGCGATATCGTCGGAACAGGCGGTGATGGCACGAACAGCATCAATATTTCAACCGCCAGTGCCTTTGTCGCCGCGACTTGTCAGATTAAAGTCGCCAAACATGGTAATCGCAGTGTTTCCAGTCGATCAGGTTCTTCTGATTTGCTGGCAGCGTTTGGTATCACTCTTGATGTCAGCGCGGAATGTGCCCGTAGCGCACTAGATGAAATCGGCATCTGTTTCCTATTTGCACCGCAGTATCATCTTGGATTCCGTCATGCGATGCCGGTACGTCAACAACTGAAAACCCGGACGCTATTCAATATATTAGGTCCTCTGATTAACCCGGCTCGTCCACCACTGGCTTTAATTGGCGTCTACAGCCCTGAACTCGTTGAACCTATTGCCCGCACTTTACAGGTTCTCGGCTATCAACGGGCGGCGGTTGTTCACAGCGGCGGCATGGATGAAGTCGCACTACATGCACCAACGAAAGTTGCAGAACTTAATGATGGAGAAATTATCCATTATCAATTAAACGCTGAAGATTTTGGTTTACAACATCATCCAATATCCGCATTAAAAGGAGGTTCACCAGAGGATAATCGTGAAATGCTCAGTTTATTGTTACAAGGGCGAGGCAAGAAAGCGCATGCTGATGCCGTTGCGGCTAACGTTGCCCTGTTAATGAAAATTCATGGACAGGAAAATTTACGTCATAACACCCAACAAGCTCTCGAAGCCATTCACAGTGGCCGAGCTTATGAACGAGTCATAGCACTTGCAACAAGGAGTTAATCATGCAAGCCACAATTTTACAGAAAATTGTTAATGATAAAGCCGAATATCTTATTGATCGCAAACAACAGCAACCATTGGAAGGTTTTATTGATGCCGTTGTTGCCAGCAATCGTCATTTTTATCAGGCGTTAAGTAGTGAACAGACGGTTTTCATTCTGGAATGTAAAAAGGCATCTCCTTCTAAAGGCGTTATTCGTCAGGATTTTGATCCCATTCAAATAGCGAAAATTTATCAGCCTTATGCGGCCGCCATCTCTGTATTAACTGATGAAAAATATTTTCAGGGTAGCTATGAATTTCTTCGCTTAGTCAGTGATGCTGTTCACCAGCCGGTATTGTGCAAAGATTTTATTATCGATCCTTATCAAATTTATCTTGCCCGTTATTATCAAGCCGATGCAATTTTACTGATGCTGTCTGTTCTTGATGATCAGCAATATATTGCGCTGTCTGAACTTGCGCATAGCCTGAATATGGGCGTACTGACGGAAGTCAGTTCAGAGGAAGAGCGAGCCAGAGCAGTGGCGCTAAAAGCTAAAGCGATAGGTATCAATAACCGTGATCTGAGAGATCTTTCTATCGATTTAAACCGTACCAAGCAACTTGCGCCGCAGTTACCAAAAGAAACAATTGTTATCAGCGAATCTGGCATTCACCAACATCAACAAATTCGTGATCTTAGTCATTATGCTAATGGCTTTCTCATTGGCAGTGCTTTAATGGCCCAATCCAATCTGGACTTAGCATTACGTCAATTGATTTTGGGTGAAAATAAAGTCTGTGGGTTAACGCGTCCACAAGATGCTAAAGCCGCATTACAGGCAGGTGCTGTTTATGGTGGTTTGATATTTGCTGAACATTCACCACGTAATATTAATATTCAACAAGCCCAACAAATTATCAATGCAGCAAATCTCAAATATGTAGGGGTATTTCAAAATCAATCATCTGCATTCATCAGTCATACCGCCCGTACTCTTTCTCTGGCTGCGGTGCAATTACATGGCGCAGAAGGCGAAGTTTATATTGCGCAGCTGCGAAAAACCCTGCCTGAAAATTGTCAAATCTGGAAAGCAATTGATATGTCGAAAGAGGCATTTCACGTCCAAGCCGAAAATGTTGACCGTTATTTACTTGATAACGGCAAAGGTGGAACCGGCCAAAGTTTCGATTGGCAATTACTTGAAAAACAATTACTCGCCAATGTCATGCTAGCCGGTGGGTTAAATGAAGAAAATTGCCAACAAGCAGCAAAATATGGCTGTTGCGGACTTGATTTTAACTCTGGCGTCGAAAGCGCACCCGGCATTAAAAGCAGTCATAAATTAAATAAAGTGTTTCAGCTTCTACGCTGTTACCAATAAGCAACAATTTCCCAGTTAATTACAATCTTCCGATTAATTACAATGGACAAATAGAATAATGAGTAAGCTTAACCCCTATTTTGGTGATTTCGGTGGACAATTTGTACCACAGATCCTTATTCCAGCCCTTGAACAATTAGAAGCCGCATTTATTGCGGCTCAGCAAGATCCCGAATTCCAGCAAGAATTTCAAGATCTATTGAAAAATTATGTCGGCAGGCCAACGGCATTAACGTTATGCCGTAATCTGACGAAAGGCACTAAAACCCGTCTTTATCTGAAACGTGAAGATCTATTACACGGCGGCGCTCATAAAACCAATCAGGTACTTGGTCAGGCATTATTGGCGAAACGCATGGGCAAAAACGAAATTATTGCGGAAACCGGCGCTGGTCAACATGGTGTGGCAACCGCCCTCACCTGTGCTCTTTTAAATATGAAATGCCGCATTTATATGGGCGCTAAAGATGTGGAGCGCCAATCCCCTAATGTTTTCCGCATGCGTCTGATGGGAGCCGAAGTCATTCCGGTCCACAGCGGCTCTGCTACCTTAAAAGATGCCTGCAATGAAGCATTACGTGATTGGTCTGGCAGCTACGATAAAGCCCACTACTTATTAGGGACTGCCGCTGGACCCCATCCCTATCCGACGATGGTTCGAGAGTTCCAGCGTATGATCGGCGAAGAAGCCAAATCCCAGATTCTGGCAAAAGAGGGACGCCTGCCCGATGCCGTGTTGGCCTGTGTTGGTGGAGGTTCCAATGCCATTGGCATGTTTGCCGAATTTATTCCCGAAACATCAGTCCGCCTCATTGGTATTGAACCTGCCGGGCTAGGTATTGAAACCGGTAAACATGGCGCTCCACTGAAACATGGCAAATTGGGTATCTATTTTGGTATGAAATCGCCAATGATGCAGACAGATGAAGGCCAGATTGAAGAATCTTATTCTATTTCCGCTGGTCTGGATTTCCCTTCCGTTGGCCCTCAACATGCCTATCTGAACAGTATTGGGCGGGCTGACTATGTTTCTATCACCGATGATGAAGCATTAGAAGCGTTCAAAACGCTTTCCCGTGAAGAAGGCATTATTCCAGCCCTCGAATCCTCTCATGCGCTGGCTTATGCTTTAAAAATGATCCATCAAGCTCCTGATAAAGAGCAATTACTGATCGTTAATCTATCCGGTCGCGGTGATAAAGACATATTTACTGTCCATGATATTTTAAAATCCAGAGGGGAAATCTAATGGAACGTTACGAGCAGCTATTTAAACAACTGGAAAGTCGTAAACAAGGTGCTTTTGTCCCCTTTGTCACACTAGGCGATCCAAACCCGGAATTATCACTGGAAATTATTGATACTCTGATTGCAAGTGGCGCTGACGCTCTTGAGTTAAGTATTCCTTTTTCTGATCCGCTAGCTGACGGCCCAACTATTCAGAACGCTAATCTTAGAGCCTTCTCCTCAAATGTAACCCCCACACTCTGTTTTGAGCTATTAACAAAAATTCGGGCAAAATATCCTGATATTCCTATTGGTTTATTAATGTATGCCAACCTGGTTTTTCATCATGGAATAGACGAGTTCTACCGCCGTTGCAAAGATGCAGAGGTCGATTCAGTATTAGTTGCAGATGTTCCCATATCAGAATCACGACCATTCCGTACCGCAGCGATGAAACATGGTATCGCTCCTATTTTTATCTGCCCTCCCAACGCGGAAGATGAACTATTACGTGAAATTGCATCTTATGGCCGCGGATATACCTACTTATTATCAAGATCAGGAGTGACCGGTATAGAAAGGCGAGGTGAAAAACCGTTAAATCATTTAGTCAATAAACTACGGGAATATCATGCTGCGCCACCGTTACAGGGATTTGGGATTTCAGAACCTAAGCAGGTAAAAGAAACATTAGCAAGCGGCGCAGCAGGAGCCATTTCAGGATCTGCCGTTGTTAAAATTATCGAAGAAAATCTTCTCCAGCCAAAAATAATGCTGGAAAAACTGGCTGAATTTGTATCAAAAATGAAGTCTGCCACTCAACTTTAATACAAAAAATGGGGCAAAATCTGCCCCATTTTTTTATTAAAAGTGATAACCAACCCCAAACATAAATACCCACGGATCAAGCCGGGTATCAATTTTATATTGCTGGTCACCTGCTTTAAATTTCACATCTGTTTCAATGTTTACCCACCACACAGAAGCGTTCAACATCCAATTCTGATCTAACTCATAATCCAGACCAACCTGCCCCGCAACACCCCAGGAATCCTTCAAATCCAGACTATGTAAGTTATTATCTTTAACAGCCGAATTGCCGTTGAATTTTTCGTTAAAGAAAGTGGTGTAGTTAAGACCAACACCAACATAAGGACGGAAACTACTTTCTTTAGAACCGAAATAGTATTGCGCCATTAATGTCGGCGGGAGATGTTTTACTTTAGCAATATCACCAACACCCGGTAAACTTACCCGATGCTGGAAGGGTGTCCCTGCCAGTAATTCAAAACCAATATTATCGGTAATCATATAACTGAAGGTTAAACCCATCTGGGTATTATTATCCGCACTCAAAGAACCCACCCCTAATACATTGTCAGACCCCGTATTAGGTCTTACCGTCGCAGTACCTGTGCGGAAAATAAAATCACCCGCTTCATGAGCAAAAGCGAATGATGGTGCTAAAGTTGCCGCTGCTAATACAAATGCAGAAATTTTTTTCATTATTCATCCCATTTCTGTGATTTAAAGTCAATTAAAATATACTCATATATTAGAAATCATGATCCAAGACAGATCACATCTTTCAAAGAATTTCAGTAAAACCGCATATTTATAATATTATTATTTCAATTGGGAATTATTTTAAATTGATCCAGATCAAAATTCATTTATTATTAATCAGTTACAAATCCTTTATTTATATACTCATTCCGAAGTTTTATCTTTCCTTATCATTATATTTCCATTATGTTTTAATAAGGTTAATTTTATGTTTATTTTTATCTTAAGAATATAAAGTGAAGAACTTTTTTCTACTATCAACAATCACAGTTAACCATTAATTTATCCGTATCATCTCGTTTCTACTATCCACATTTCCCCATAACAAGGTACAATCACCCCTTATGCATTGTTGTTTAACCTGATAGGAGCTGTCTTCATGCCAATCACGGCGAATACCCTGTACCGTGACAGTTTTAACTTTTTCAAAAATCAACTGTTAAGTACCCTGACCCTGGCCGTTCTGGCGGCTCTGGTTACCACCTTATTGGGGCACCTGTTTATTCCTGACAGCGAACAGATGAAGTTGCTGACAGAAGCAGAATTTACGTTTGCCACTTCAGGCAAGGCTGGTATTCAGGAGCTGGTGTCTCAAATGACCCCAGAGCAACAGTCAATGATCATGCGAGCGGGAATCGGGACCATTTTCTCAAGTATGATTGGCAGCGTGCTACTGGTCGGTGGCGTACTGACGCTGGTCGCGGCAGTTTCAGCAGGAAACCGTATTTCTTCATTACAGGCAATTGGTTTATCAGCAAGCCAGTTACCGAAACTGTTCTTATTACTGCTTATCTGCACCCTGTTAATTCAACTGGGCTTGATGCTGATGCTAGTACCAGGCATTATTTTGTCGATCGCACTGGCTTTATCACCCGTTATTATGACTGCTGAACGTCGCGGCATTTTTGCTTCTATGAAAATAAGCTGGAAACTAGCATTTGCTAATATTCGTCTGTTGGTTCCGGCAATTCTTTTATGGCTGACCGCAAGGCTCTTGTTGGTATTTATTATTGACCGCCTAACATTCATTCACAGCGAGATGGCAGGGATTATTCTTGGTGTATTCAATAACCTCATTTCAGCTATTTTGCTGATTTATCTGTTCCGGTTGTATATGCTGATTGCCTCTCCACAACCAAAATCAATATAAAGTAGCTATTCAAACAAAACCCCATAGTGATAAAACTATGGGGTAAACAGAATAAGCTAGTTATAGCTGGATGAGCACATCGTTGCTATTGATATAAACACAAAAAATTCCCTGTCATATAACAGGGAATTTCTATAGAAGAGTTAGCTAAATTAAGTAAAAATTAGCAAATTTCTATTAGAACCGATAACCTACGCCAACTACCCAAGTGCCTACTTTAAGGTCACCCAATCTGGCATCATTAAATTTTGCGTATTCATAGGATGTATCAATAGTCCAATTTGGCATAGGGTTAAACTGTAATCCCAGTCCGTAGCTGACAGATGACTTATCCTCGGTATATGACCCATTCAAAACAGGAACTTCAAACTCTCCACGCGCAGCACCAACCATACCATATATACTAACATATTCATTAAAGCGATATGTAGGACCCGCCATCAGGGAATAATAATTCACATCAAATTTATCGAAACCCTTGTGGGTATATGTTAATGAACTAATAACACCAAAATTATTATCCAACTCGTAGCGGTACTTCAGGTTGAAGCCCTTTCCCTTTGGATTACCATCAATCTTTTCACCATTAAACTTTACATGACTCTGAGCATAACCACCCGAAATCGTGTGTTCACCGGCATTTGCCGCAAATGCAAATACAGATAAACTTGCTGTCACCACTGACGCTACCAATGTTCTTTTCATTGAAAATCCCTAATGTTATATAAAAATATAGAAAAGATTAATTACGGACCGCAATTATTTATCAGCAACCAATATAAAACAACTCAATACTGTTTGTTGTTAAGTTTCCGTTTAACAAGATCAAATAATAACTGTTTCCCGCCTTGATCAGAGGAATCTCTCCATATCAATCGGCTATTTTTCACACTTATAGCGTTTCATCACTATTGAGATAAAAGCAAAAAAATTCCCTGTTTTACAACAGGGAATTTTGTCTAGAATAATAGTGATAACTAATAAAGGAATAATCTTCAGATTATATGGCTAAACATGGACTAACAATTTCAACTAAATAGATATATGGACATTAAACCAATAGTCAAAAACATATATCCGGTTTCAATAATCCCTGATGAAAATCCGTACTCTCTATCCTCATTATTTCGATAGCCTTTAAATAAACTATCTAACAAACTAACAGAGAGTCGGTTCTAACATTACTTTATTATCTTCAGTCACTTAATAAAATTGCCCAGAGCGCAAAAGTTGGACTGAATTCCCTTTAAAGGAACGACTACACTGGAAACACTATTTAAAATCGATAACCCGCACCAATTACCCAAGTGCCTACTTTGAAATCATCCAGTTTTGAATATTCATAAGATGCATCAATAACCCAATTTGGCATAGGGTTAAACTGCAATCCTAAACCATAAGCAGCAGATGTCTTACTCTCTTTATAGTCAAAGTCATAGTCATTAGCAACACCCAACGCAGAAGTTTCACCCTTTACTTTCCGGTGTGCTGCACCAACCAGACCGTACACACTCACGTACTCATTAAAACGGTATGTAGGGCCAACCATCAAAGAATAATAATCTAAATCAGCCGTACCCACTTTGCCACCATAATCGTAGAAATCATAGCCCTGATGTGTCAGCGTGAATGAACTAATAACACCCCAATTATTATCCAACTCGTAGCGATATTTCAGGTTAAAACCTTTTGGGTTTTCATCAAGTTTTTCACCATCAACTTTCACATGACTCTGAGCATAACCACCCGAAATCGTGTGTTCACCAGCATTTGCTGCAAATGAGAATACAGATAAACCAACTGCCACTGCTGAGGCTATCAATGCCTTTTTCATTGGAACGTCCTAAATAGTTATTTTACAAGTAATAATGATTTTGCTTTGTTAAAATATACTTATCGAAAAACAAAATGTAACGTGGTATTAAATACTTAATGCTTCAATCATATTGTTTTTTAAAAAGAAATTTTAAAATAAGGTAGGTATTCAGGATCTGACATCTCAGATAATAGAAGAATAACGCTCAATAATCATACGTTCAGGAATTAATAACTATTTTTTTCAATTATAATTATCAAATGTGATTATTTTATTTCTCGTATTCACTTGCTGATCTCAATAACGCTATTACAGTTGAATTATTATTCAATCAAACCCCATAGTGATAAAACCATGAGGCTGAAAGTTATAAACAAGTTTACGTTGTATTCATTTACATGGTGTTAAATTTACTATTTCAAGCCGCTATATTTTTAGCCCCACAAGATGACATCACCCTTTCACTGATTTCCTGCTCAATTTTTATTTCAAAATCAGTAAACAGTGCCTTTGGTTTTACACTTTTATTACTTTTTTCAAGCGTGACAAAACCATGTCGGCTAAGCGTCTTTAATGTGACTGACAAGTTGCTTGGTTTCCTTCCTGACAGATTAGCCAGCTCTGCGATTGTCTCTGGTTTGTGCTCATCGATAAGACGCAGAAGCGCAATATTGTCACTGCTAAGTACTTGAGCAAGAGCAATCATGGAAGTAAACCAGATTTTAGGCTCATCAGGTTGAACAATATATTCACCCTTAATAATAGCCAATGTACGCTTGCGTATAAGCTCTTCATTCATCACGCCAATGAGTGCTTTCATCGTATTACCCTCTTTTTTCGCGTTCAGCGATAATTTCATCAATGACTCTCTGACCATGCAACCCAAGCAAGACGTCCAAACCTGAATCAGATTGCATTACGAAAACCTCTTTATTTGTTATGATCTAATCATATGTTTTTATTCAACGAACTTCAAGTGAACAACCAACTGTAAGTTATTATCTTTTAATGTAATTCGAGTACCATTCAGGCTTACTTTGGATCATTCGTACCGCAAAATAGAGATCGGGCGCCACAATCAGATCGTCATCACTACTTTGCAGCTTATTCTGTTTTATCCAACGGGTAAGTTCTGTCCGGCGACCAGCGAGCACCAATGTGATATCTCTGACTTTCAATTCATTAATCAACTCATCAATGGCGGCAAATACACTGACATCATCATGGGTAAAACTCACAGCCGCGTCGACAACCAGCCAACCCGGACGTTTTTGCGTTTTGTTAAGTTTTTGAATCCTGTCAACATGCTGCAACACCCGCTTTTTAAAATAGCTGACATTGAAATAAGTCAATGGTGAATTAAATCGATACATCATTACGCCATCTATTGGTTTAATATCATTGCCATGATTAATTGAATGAATCATTCCTTGGTCATTCACCCCTAAGAGCTGATCTGTCGGGCGGAATATAGTTCGCAAAAACTGTAATAAACCAAGCAAAACGGCGAAACCAACACCGTTAATCAAGCCAACCACCAGCACGGAAATTAATGTAAATAGTGATAAAGTAAATGCCTGATGATTTCTTTTCCTCAGTGACCAGATCCGCCGTAAGTCCAACAGTGACGATGCCGAATAAATCAACACCACACCAAGCGATGACAACGGGATATAAGCCAGGAAACTTGTCATAAATAACAAAATCAGCAGAATAATGGTCGCTGCGATAACCGAGACCAATTGCGTTTTCCCACCAATCGCATCATTAACCGCAGTACGACTGCTGGCAGCACTGACAGCAAATCCTTGTGATAAAGCAGAAGCGATATTCGCAATGCCTAAGGCCCTAAGTTCACAATCTGCATCAATCTGATAACCATTTTTACTGGCAAAGCTGCGGGCCGTCATCATAAAACTGACAAAACTGATAACAGCAAGGTTCAAAGATGGGATAACTAGCTCACGCATAATGCCTGGCTGGAAATCGGGCACTGGTACAACTGGTAATCCCCCACCGCTGACACTACCAACAATCTGGATGCCATATTTTTCCAGACCAAATTGCCAGCTTAAATAAGTCGCTAATACCATTGCCAACAAAGGCCCCGGCCAAGTCGGACGCAAGAAACGCACAGCGAGCAAAATCAACACCGTAGCAACAGACATTGCTAGCGTCGGTAAATGCGTACCCATCAGTTTGGCAGGTAATGCGATCACCCGTTCAATCAATCCCGCCGGAACGCCAGCAAAACCAAACACTTTAGCTAACTGATCCACAATGATTGTCAATGCAACACCGTTCATTAATCCTTTCAGGATCGGTTTGGAAAGAAAATCAGCAAACGCGCCTAATCGGAAGTGGCTGGCGAGAACACACCATATTCCGGTCATTAAGGTCATTACGATTGTCAGCTGCCAGCGTACATCTTCATTATCAAAAACCAATGGCGCGACAGCCGCCGCAATAACGGCACACGTTGCTGCATCTGGCCCGACAATCAACTGTCTTGAGGTACCAAATAATGCATAAGCAAACATGGGTAAAATGCATGCATAAAGACCGATAATTGCACTTATTCCCATCAATTCGGCGTAAGCAATAGCAACCGGCAGAGCAACTGCGGCAACAGAAAGCCCGGCTCTTAAATCATGACTAAACCATTCCTTGCGATAATGAGAAAAATTGCCCAACCCTGGCATCCAACGCTGTAGTTTTTTCCACTGCATCTGGTTTATGCCCTCTCATTTTTCAACGGGTTTTCGTTATAATGCGGCGTTATATGCTCACTGACAACCGGAAGTTAATTACGTCGCTCTTTATGATAGAATTCTGCGAAACCGATCGATAAAAATCTTTTTTATTGAGAGATATACCCTATGGATTTCAAAATGACTAAAATCGGATGATAATCAGATGCCGAAATTACGATAGGTTCAAATATGAAACAACTTTTAGACTTTCTACCTTTAGTCGTCTTTTTTGTCGTATACAAAATGTATGACATTTTTTACGCTTCTGGAGCGTTGATCGCCGCCACCGGTTTAGCTGTCGCTATTACTTATTTCATCTACCGGAAAGTAGAGAAATCTTCCCTGATCACTTTTATCATGGTGGCTGTCTTCGGTACTTTAACTTTAGCTTTCCACAGTGATCTCTTTATCAAATGGAAAGTTACAGTCATCTATGCATTATTCGCATTAGCCTTGCTAGGCAGCCAATGGTTTATGAAAAAACCGCTGATTCAGAAAATGCTAGGAAAAGAGTTAGTTTTGCCCGATTTTGTCTGGAACAAACTCAATATGGCATGGGCGCTGTTTTTTACTGCCTGTGCGCTGGCTAATATTTATGTCGCATTCTGGTTACCGCAAGATGTCTGGGTTAATTTTAAAGTATTTGGTCTGACTGCCCTGACTCTGGTTTTCACCGTGCTCAGTGTAGTATATATTTACCGTCACCTGCCACGCGAACAGAAGTAACCCCATTCCAATGGATACCTGCCTGCCATCGTCAGTAGGCAGGTATTGTTTTTTCATCAAATAAAGTAAAGTTTTCAATGACACAACAACAATTACCTAACGGAGAGTTAGTCCTCCGCACACTGGCTATGCCCGCTGATACCAACGCCAATGGAGATATTTTTGGTGGATGGTTAATGTCACAAATGGATATTGGTGGTGCAATTCTGGCAAAAGAAATTGCAGAAGGCCGTGTTGTCACTGTCAGAGTAGATGGTATTACTTTCCTGAAACCTGTCGCCGTTGGTGATGTCGTCTGCTGCTATGCACACTGTCTCAAAACCGGTAACAGTTCGATTACCATCAACATCGAAGTCTGGGTGAAGAAAGTCGCCTCTGAACCCGTTGGTCAACGCTATCGTGCAACCGAAGCGGTATTCACTTATGTTGCGGTTAATGAAGATAATACCTCCCGTCGATTGCCAGAAGGCAAAACCCACTTTCAACTCACTAGCAGCACTAACGAATAAGGCAAATTATTAATGGAAAAAGGAGCGTGTTAATAATGCTCCTTTTTTATTTCCATTTCCCCGACAATCAGGATTGAGATATACCCGTAATTTTGAATTCGACGGTTGTGATATAACCAACCGCTGGTATTTTTTCAAAGCGCCATTTTCTCATCGCTTTTTTCACCTCCCTTTCAAAAACATTGGGTGGATTAGCGCCAATCACTTCTATATTTTTTACCCGTCCATCTTCATCAATATCATATTTGACTTTCACATAGCCTTCGGTACCCAATGCTGAAGCCCTGGATGGGTAGATAGGTAACGCTTTACTTAATGCCCTTGGCCCATTCTGCGGTTTAACCACCGGTTTATTCTGATTATTATCAGTACGGTTAGCCAGCGCATTCTGATTAAACTGCGGTTTTTCCGGTTGTTCAGCTCTCTTTTCAACGGGTTCAGATTGCTTTTTAACAACCTTCTTCTTCACTTCCGGTTTCTTCACCTCTGGTTTTGGAATTACCGGCTCCGGAACAGGTTCCGGCTCCTCTGGCTCTGATTCAGGTTCAGGCGCTGCCGGCTCTGAAACAGGGGCTTCTTCAGCCGCTAATTGAATCATAGCGACAGACATAAGTGCAATATCAGACTGTTTTTCCGGCATTGCAGAACAAAAAAGGGCGGCAGCAATAGAAATGTGCAAACAAACTGATAGCAATATTGGCCAACGTATCCAGCGCATAAGGGAATTCTTGATTAGCAGCATAATAGTCAATCCTCGAATGACTGCTAGTTTAAATGCAAATAGCAATCATATTCAATAAAGATTGTAGGTGAGCGTGAATATAAGGCCAAAAATATTATTTTTTCAATGTATCCATTCGCCATGCTGAACAAACAATAAAGCTCGACGCTGTTTATAACCATTTAATTTACGTAGTGAATAAATGCGTAAATTACGTCTTGATTGCCCTTCCAGCCAACGGCGCCGACGGTTAGAATTCTGGCGTAACATCCGCCACCGCCCTACTTCATTCCGACTACGTTTCATAAAGTCATACCTATAAAAATATCACGCTCATTATAAGCCTTTAAAAAAGATATCCAAGGCGTATCTGGATAGTACTTTTTATATCAATAATGCGAAATGACCAATATCAAGTATGATGCTTGCAGTATATTTGCCGATTTTTTGGTAAATTCATCGGGTTAATTAGATCGTTTATATCCCGTGTCTTGAGGAAACCGTGTCAAACGCCACCAAAGATATCTGAACAAAACAGGATTGATTGCCGAATATGACAACCTTTTATTCCGTCCTAAGTTGGCTTGCTATTTTCTTTTATTGGCTGATTGTTGCCAGTATCACCCTACGCATTCTGATAAAGCGTCGGCCGGTCACCTCCGCTATGACCTGGCTGTTGATTATTTATATCCTTCCCTTAGTTGGAATCATCGCTTACCTGTCGTTCGGTGAGCTGCATTTAGGAAAACGCAGAGTTGAACAAGCAAAAGCCATGTGGCCTTCAACAACCGTATGGCTTGAAGAACTACGTAAATCTCGTCATATCTTCGCCACGGAAAATAGCGAAGTCGCGACGCCTTTATTCCAGCTTTGCGAACGACGGCAAGGGCTTGAAGGCGTTAAAGGCAATAAGATCCAATTGCTGACAACCTATGACCATTCACTGAAAACCATTATCAAAGATATTGAGAATGCCAAACACAGTATTGATATGGTGTTTTACATCTGGCAATCCGGCGGCTTGGTTGAGCAAGTGACTGATGCTCTTATGGCCGCAGCACACCGAGGCGTCAGATGCCGTATTATGGTGGATTCAGCCGGTAGCTGGTTATATTGCCGTAGCCAATACCCGGATATCATGCGCCAGGCGGGAATTGAATTTGTTGAAGCTTTGCCGGTCAACATATTCCGCCTATTTCTACGCCGAATGGATTTGCGCCAGCATCGTAAAATTATCTTGATAGATAATTATATTTCTTATGCCGGTAGTATGAATATGGTCGATCCGCGCTTCTTTAAACAAGATGCCGGCGTTGGGCAATGGATCGATATCATGGTGCGCATGGAAGGACCAGTTACCACGACTATGGGGGTTATTTACGCTTGTGACTGGGAAATGGAAACAGGTCAACGTATCTTTCCGCCATCACCGGATAGCAATATTATGCCATTTGAACAGGCCAGTGGGCACACAACTCAGGTTATTGCATCCGGCCCTGGATTCCCCGAGGAATTGATTCAACAATCTTTAATGACGGCTATTTTCTCTGCCCGTAAGCAACTGATTTTAACTACCCCTTATTTTGTTCCCAGTGATGACCTGATAAATGCTATTTGCACCGCAGCCTTACGAGGGGTTGAAGTTATTATTATCGTTCCACGCAGAAATAATTTCTTCTTAGTGCGTTGGGCAAGCCGTGCATTTTTTGCTGAATTGTTAAATGCCGGTGTTAAGATTTACCAGTTTGAAGATGGCTTGCTACATACCAAAAGCGTTTTAGTTGATGGTCAACTCAGCATGGTGGGTTCAGTGAATCTCGATATGCGTAGCCTGTGGCTAAATTTCGAAATTACCGTGGTTATTGATGATGAAAACTTTGGTAATGATTTGACACTGGTACAATATGATTATATCGCCCATTCTACATTGCTGGAAACCAAGGAGTGGGAACAACGCCCTTTGTGGCATCGTATAATTGAACGTATTTGTTACTTTTTTAGCCCACTACTGTGACCAACACCCTCGTCTTGTAAAGACGGGGGTACCAATCAACGCTTCAACATGCTTTAATTCCTTCATCATGACCCACGAATAAATCAACATGGACAACAGATCCTCACAAGCTATGGATTTAGACATCAATAATCGAATGACAGAAGATGAAACCCTTGAGAAAGCCTATGACATCTTTCTTGAACTGGCTTCATCCAACCTCGACCCCGCTGATATTCTACTGTTTAGTTTACAATTCGAAATACGTGGCGGCGCAGAATTACTGATCCCTTCTGAGGAGTGGGTTAAGCACGTGGATTTTGATCCGAACCCTGATTTTTTTGCCGAGGTCATTATCGGGCTGGCAGAATCTGAAGATGCCGAGATCAACGATGTTTTCGCTCGCATCCTTATTTGCCGGGAAAAATCTCACCCGATTTACCATATTTTGTGGAAAGATTGAAAAATTAAGGTCAGTGATTTTATCTGCTATTTTTTTATTCAAAGAGTGAGAGCTACCCGTTTTGATGCAGGTCTGAATCCCAACACAAAACCCAAAAAGTAACTCTCACATTTAATGCCTTACAATATTCCTCAATAACTACAATATTCCTCAGTAACTACAATATTCCTCAGTAACTACAATATTCCTCAGTAACTACAATCGATTAACCTTAACTACAATGGGTCAACCTTTAAACAAGACACTGCGTGGCGGAAACTTCCTTCCATCAATGGCCGTGTTTTAGCACATTCAGGATCTGCCATTGGACAACGAGTACGGAAAACACATCCTGATGGCGGATTGATGGGTGACGGCAATTCACCTTCCAACAATTCAATGTGTTTATTTCGTTCTTTATCTGGATCAGGCACCGGTACCGCCGACATCAACGCTTTGGTATAGGGATGTTGTGGATTATGATAAACCTCATCATAAGTGCCCAATTCCACCGCATGTCCAAGGTACATCACCAACACGCGATCAGAGATATGCTTAACCACCGCCAGATCATGGGCGATAAAAATCAGTGACAGTCCCATTTCCCGTTGTAATTCCTGCAATAGGTTCACTACTTGAGCTTGAATAGATACATCAAGTGCGGATACCGGCTCATCACAAATCACCAACTTAGGTTCAAGAATAAGCGCACGAGCAATCCCGATACGTTGACACTGACCACCAGAGAATTCATGCGGATAACGGTTAATCAGATTCGGCAGTAATCCAACTTTCATCATCATTGTTTTTACCCGCTCTTTAATTTCCGGCTCTTTCATCTTTGGATGATAAGTGCGCAGTGGCTCAGCGATAATATCACCAATCGTCATTCGTGGGTTTAAGGATGCTAATGGATCCTGGAATATCATCTGGATATCACTGCGAATATCCCGCCACTGTTTATCATCCATATCCAGCAGGCTTTTTCCCAACCAAGTTACTGAACCACCAGAAGACTTGACCAATCCGATAATTGCACGAGCAAAAGTCGATTTACCGCAACCGGATTCACCAACCACACCAAGAGTTTCCCCTTCGTATAACCTTAATGTAACGCCATCAACCGCTTTCAAGGTTTTTGTTGGTTGCCAGAACCACTGTTTGCCATCTTTGATATCAAAGTGAACTTTTAGATCTGCTACTTCCAGCAGCACTCGTCTTTCTTCAATCGGGCTCATACCAATTCCTCCGGCGCTTTAAAGCAAGCTCGCAAACGCCCGTTGCCAAATGTCTCTAACCCCGGTTCACAATCTACACAACGGCCTACTGAAAACTGACAGCGTGGCTGGAACGGACACCCTTTCGGCAATCGTAATAAGTTAGGCGGATTTCCGGGAATGGTCGTCAATGCTGCTTCATCACCATCAAGACGTGGAACAGCATTAAGCAGGCCAATAGAATAAGGATGAGTTGGTTGATAAAACACTTCACGAGCCGAGCCATATTCCATCGTTCTCCCCGCATACATCACCAACACTTTGTCACAAATACCGGCAACTACCCCCAAATCGTGAGTAATCATAATAATCGCGGTATTAAATTCCCGTTTCAGCTCATTCAGTAGGGTCATAATCTGAGCCTGAACTGTGACATCAAGTGCGGTTGTCGGTTCGTCAGCAATCAACAATTTTGGTCGACATAACAACGCCATTGCGATCATCACACGCTGACGCATTCCACCAGAAAATTCATGCGGATACATTCGCATTCGTTTAAGCGCTTCCGGCATTTTGACAGCATCCAGCATCCGAATCGATTCAAGGTATGCCTCGCTTTTACTCATATGCTTATGCAACATCAATACTTCTGTCAGTTGATCGCCGATACGCATATAGGGATTGAGAGATGTCATTGGGTCTTGAAATATCATTGATATCTCTTCCGCTCTCATGCGGTTAAGCGCTTTTTCTTCAAGGTTAAGAATTTCCCTACCATTAAAAATAGCGGAACCGCCAATTTTGCCGTTTCTGGCAAGCAGCCCCATCAAAGCAAAAGCAGTTTGTGATTTTCCAGAACCAGATTCACCCACAATACCTAGTGTTTCCCCTGCTCGTAAATCAAAATTCAGCTTGTTCACCGCCGTAACATCCCCGTCCGGGGTACTAAAAGTTACGTCCAACTCTTTAACAATTAACAACGGTTCAGAACTTTTCTGGTTTTTAACGCTGTCCATGTTACCTCCTTAACGATCTTTCGGATCGAGGGCATCACGCAAGCCATCGCCGATAAAGTTAAAACAAAACAGTGTCACCACCAGAAAACCGGCAGGAAACAACAGTAACCACGGGGAAACTTCCATCGAATTCGCACCATCGCTTAACAGTGCTCCCCAACTGCTTAATGGTTCTTGAGTCCCCAATCCCAGAAAGCTAAGAAACGATTCAAACAGAATCATACTCGGCACTAATAAAGATGCATAAACCACCACCACTCCCAATACATTAGGGACAATATGGCGCAGCACAATATGACGGGTTGACACACCACACACCAGCGCCGCTTCAATAAACTCCTTACGTTTTAGGCTCAATGTCTGACCACGGACAATACGCGCCATATCCAGCCATGACACCATACCGATGGCGACAAATATCAGAAAAATATTCTGTCCGAAGAAGGTCACCAACAGAATTACAAAGAACATGAATGGAAATGAATTCAGGATTTCCAGCAGACGCATCATTACTGAGTCTATTTTTCCACCCAAATAGCCAGATAATGATCCATATAAGGTTCCGACGACTACCGCCACCAAAGCGGCTGCAATCCCAACCATCAACGAAATGCGTCCTCCAATGGCAACACGCACCAGCAAATCACGTCCAGAAGAATCTGTACCAAAATAGTGGCCTGATTCAAAATCAGGCGGCATCGACATCATGGCCCAGTCAGTATCGTCATATGTGAATTGAGCCAACATCGGCGCCAGGATCACAAACAAGGTAATCAAAGATAACAGACACAAACTGGCAATCGCTGCCCGGTTGTGAATAAAACGGCGTCGTGCATCCTGCCACAAACTCCGCCCTTCGATTTCTAATTGCTCAGAGAAATTTTCCAGAGCTTCGCTGTTTTGTTTGTTAACTATCATTGCGTGCTCCAGTCTTAATAACGAATTTTCGGATCGATAACAGCGTACAACACATCAACAATCGCATTGAAAAAAATAGTCAAGCTACCAACTAAAATAGTCAGACTTAACACTAACGAATAGTCACGGTTTAATGCGCCATTAACAAACAATTGCCCTATTCCCGGCAACCCGAAGATCGTTTCAATCACCATCGAACCGGTAATAATGCCGACAAAAGCAGGCCCCATATAAGAGATAACCGGTAACAATGCGGGCTTTAAAGCATGGCGGAAAATGATGACACGTAATGGCAACCCCTTGGCACGCGCAGTACGGATAAAGTTAGAGTGCAACACTTCTATCATCGAACTACGGGTAATACGGGAGATACTGGCGATATAGGCCAAAGAGAGTGCTACCATCGGTAAAATTATATATTTTGGCGCACCGCCATTCCAACCTCCTCCCGGCAACCATTTAAGATGAATAGCAAACCCCAGTACTAGCAACGGTGCTACAACAAAACCTGGGATAACAACCCCCGTCATGGCGAATCCCATCACCGTATAATCCCACTTAGTATTTTGGTTAAGTGCAGCAATAACTCCGGCGCTGACCCCCAAGACAACCGCCATGATAAATGCCGAAGCCCCTAATTTAGCCGATACAGGAAACGCTGTTGCGACGAGATCGTTAACCGAGTAGTCCTTATATTTAAAAGAAGGCCCGAAATCTCCTTTAGTGAGTTGAATTAAGTAATCAAAATATTGTTTATAAATTGGGTCATTCAAATGATATTTCGCTTCAATGTTTGCCATCACTTCTGGCGGCAATTTCCGCTCGCCGGTAAATGGGCTGCCTGGCGCCAGCCGCATCATGAAAAACGAAATAGTGATAAGAATAAAAAGTGTCGGGATCGCCTCTAAACAACGGCGTAAAATAAACTTAAGCATCGCCCGTTCCTATGTGTTGGCCCTTAACCCTGGCCTTAAAATAATTTGGCACTAAAGCAGCCCTTTCCGGGCTGCTTTACAACGATTAGTGTTTGATAATATAAAAATCTTTGGTGTGTAAATTATCCAAAGGATCTTTCCCTGTATAGCCACCAACATAGGGCTTCACTAACCGGGTATTCACATAGTAATAAAGCGGGACAATAGCCGAATCTTTGTCTAACTGCGCTTCTGCTCTCTGGTAAACAGCAGCACGTTCATCATCTGTTGCCACTTTCAGAGATTCTTTCATCAGTTTATCAAACTCATCACTCTTATAATGAGATGTGTTATTACTACTATAAGAAAGCATTGAATTCAGGAATGAAGATGGTTCGTTATAATCCGCACACCACCCCGCACGAGCTACGTCATAATTCCCCTGATGTCGAGTATCAAGGAAAGTTTTCCACTCTTGGTTTTCTAAACGAACATCAGCACCTAAATTTTTCTTCCAAATAGAAGCTACCGCGATTGCAATTTTCTTATGCAGATCGGAAGTGTTATAAAGCAAGTTAAATTTCAGTGGGTTATCTCTATTATAACCTGCTTCCGCCAGTAATTTTTTGGCCTCCTGGTTGCGCTGTTCCTGACTCCAACCAGTAAACCACACCGGTTTCATCTCTTTCATACCATCAGTAACCGGCGGTGTATAACCGGAAGCCGGGATATCACCTTGTGCTTTTACTTTATTGGTCACAATGTCTCGGTCCATAGCCAATTTCAGTGCGGTACGGACGCGGGGATCATTAAATGGGGGTTTTTCGTTATTAATTTCGTAGTAATACGTACATAAATGTGGGTTAATATGCAACTCGTTCGGGATCTCTTTTTTCAGTTTCTGGAATAGCTCAATTGGCAAATTAGTATAAGTCATATCAATTTCGCCACTGCGATAACGGTTCACATCCGTAACCTCTGACGAAATTGGCAGGAAAGTTACCTGATCAATAACAGTATTTTTGTTATCCCAGTATGTCGGGCTACGCTCCATCACAATACGTTCGTTGACTATCCAATTTTTCAGTTTATAAGCCCCATTACCGACAAAATTCTGTGGCTGAGTCCATTTTTCGCCATATTTTTCTACCGTAGCTTTATGCACCGGTGACATGGAAGAGTGAGCCAAAAGCCTTGGTAAATAAGGAACCGCTTCGCTCAATGTAAGCTGCAATGTATAGTCATCCAGCGCCTTTACTCCCAGAGCATCTGGTTTCTTTTTGCCACCGATAATGTCATCAATATTGGTGATATGGGCATACTGGAGATAACTTTCATAGGGAGAAGCAGTATTAGGATCGGCCAGACGTTGCCAACTGTAAACAAAATCATGGGCCGTGACAGGATCACCATTAGACCACTTAGAATCTTTACGCATATGGAATGTCCAGACGGTAAAGTCTTTATTTTCCCAACTGGTCGCAGAACCTGGCAAAATTTCGCCATTCGGGCCAACGATGACAACACCTTCAAACAGATCACGGGCCAAATGTGATTCTGGCACTCCTTCAATCTTATGTGGATCTAACGATTGCGGTTCAGAGCCGTTATTACGGACTAAAACCTGTTTATCAGCCAATTGAACGCCATCAGGCACTTTTGCAGCAAAGACCTGACTTGCCATTACCATACTCAGTGCAGCGCTGATGCTGGCAGTAAGTAGTCTCTTTTTCGTTGTGTTTATCATCTTTTTCTACTCCAATTTTATACCGTCAGACTTGTTCGGCCGACGGCCCAGAAATAAGGGGTGGATTACTACCCGCATCCAAAAGGAACGATTTTGTTTGCAGGATCTCAGTAACTCTTTTGAATAAAGCTACTGTTTAATTTTTTTCATATACAGTCGCTTAATATCCATATAATCCAATGGGTCTTTCCCTGAAAACCCTCCCACTGATGGGCTAACAAGCCGTACACTCACCCGGTAATAAACGGGAATCAGCACCGAGTCTTTATCCAGTTGAAACTCAGCTTGTTGGTATAATTTCTTACGCTCAATAGCGTCCTTAGCGATTAATGCCTGTTCCAGATAGCTATCAAAATTTTTATTCTGATAGAAAGCCGTGTTATTACTGCTGTCTGACAGCAACATGTTTAAAAATGCTGTAGGTTCATTGTAATCAGCACACCAGGTTGCTCTGGTCACCTCATAATTCCCTTGATGGCGGCTTTCAAGAGAGGTTTTCCATTCCTGATTCTGTAAAATCACATCCGCTCCCAAATTCTTTTTCCACATGGATGCGGCGGCGATAGCCTGCTGTTTATTTTGCTCAGAGGTGTTGTATAGCAATGTGAACTTCAATGGATTCGCCTGATTGAAACCGGCCTGAGCTAACAATTCTCTGGCGCGTTTATTGCGCTGTTCCTGTGTCCAATTAGCCCATTCTGGCTTAACAAAATCGCCGCCACCGATAAATGTTGGCGTAAAACCATAAGCCGGTATTTGCCCCTGCCCCATAATTTTTCCGGCAATAATATCCCTATCGAGACTTAACTTGACGGCTTCGCGGACTCTGACATCAGTAAACGGCGGTTTTTTATTGTTAATTTCGTAATAAAACGTACAAAGGTAAGGACTGACGCGAACCTGATCAGGAATCTCTTTCTTCATTTTCTGATACAGCGTCGGGGGAATAGCGCTGTTGGTGATATTTATCTCTCCACTGCGATAGCGGTTAATATCACTGGTTTCAGATTGAAGGGGTAAAAGAGTCGCTTGATCAATAACTGTTTTTGCATTGTTCCAATATCGAGGGTTGCGTTCGATCACTATCCGCTCATTGACCACCCACTCTTTCAACGAATACGCCCCATTACCGACATAATTTTCTGGCAACGTCCATTTATTACCCAACTTTTCAACTACATCCTTTTTCACCGGTTTCATTGCCGTATGACTGAGCATACTGACGAAATAAGGCACGGGATGCGTCAGAGTCACCTGTAAACGATGATCATCCAGCGCTTTTACGCCCAACTGATCAGGCGATTTTTTGCCCCTCAGAACATCACCAACATTTTCAACGTAAGCATATTGAAGATAGCTGGCATAAGGTGAACCCACTTTGGGATCAGCTAATCGCTGCCAGCTATAGACAAAATCGTGGGCAGTGACAGGCGTTCCATCACTCCATTTAGCATTATCACGCAGATAAAAAGTCCATACCTTGTAATCCTGATTTTCCCAATGGGTGGCAACGCCTGGCACAACTACTCCCTCGGAGCCGGTACTTACTAACCCTTCCAGGAGATTAAGAATAATGTTGGTTTCTGGTACGCCTTCGACTTTATGCGGATCAAGCGAAGCAACCTCTGTGCCATTATTAATAATAATTTTCTGCTTATCCGCAAGTTTCACACCATCTGGAAGTTCAGCGGCAGACACGGCTGTAACAGAAAATGCTGATGATAAAAATATACAGCAAATAAACTTATATAATTTTAATTGTTTGATCTTCATTTTTTACCTCCAATTTGATGGACTTGTTCATTCCACATATCCCATCAAGGCCGGTATCTTCACATTATTTAGCCCAAAGTAACGGATTAAATATTAAAGCGGACTTATCATATCAACTGTTAAAATATCGCGCCCATATTGCAAAAATCATCCTTACAAACAACTTAGTGCGACCTATTACATTAATTGATAAAACACGCCAATAACCACTATAACTAACTGATATTTATAAAATTACCAACTTTAAACTTAACTAAAATAGTAAACAAAGCTAGACCAAAGATGAAAATAAACATAATTTTAACAAATTGCAATCAATGCAAATTAAAAACCTACATTCATCACAAAACAGTGGTGGAAGCAACCAGTTACACATTGAACTAGCAGGAAAGAATAATTTAGAAAAATATTGGGTTATTTGTATAAAATTCAGGGAGTACCGGTAAAAGAAGTGAGAAAAGCCTATGATATAAGCTTTATAATAAAAATGATAAGAATATTATAATTTGTAATTTCACAAGAAAGAAACTAACACCTTTTATCGTAAATCATATCAAAGCAACCCTGGGAATAGCGCTCTGATCCCTGTCACAATCAGTTCAATTCCCAAAGACATCAACAGCAGCCCCATAATTCGAGTGATAACGTTAATACCTGTTTGCCCCAGATATTTGACGACTAAAGGTGCAGACCGAAATAATAACCAGCAGCAAAAAGCAAACAATGCACTGGTAAGCACCAACCCAAGAAAATTCTGCCATCCCTGATAACGAGAACTCCAGACAATACAAGAACTGATTGCACCGGGGCCTGCCATTAGCGGCAATGCCAGCGGCACAACACCAACACTTTCTCTAATGGCGGTTTCCGACTTTTCCTGCTTATTCTGTTTGTCCTCTCCAAGCTTGCCGTTAATCATCGACATCGCGATGGTCACCACCAAAATTCCGCCTGCAATACGAAAAGAGTCAATGGAAATGCCGAACATACGTAGTATTGAGTCACCTAACAGTAAAGCTGTCCATAAAATGATGGCAACAGAAGTATTGGCAATCAAGTTAGTTCTATTACGAGCCGACTGGGCTTGGTAGTGAGTCATACTGATAAAAACCGGCAAAATACCAACAGGATTGACCAGTGCAAACAACCCAACAAAAAACTTAATGTAACCAGAAAGATCCAGCAGTAAGTCACCCACAAATAACCTCTACAAAGTTACGCTGTGTTATTAAAAACACTCTCATGATTGTTCACCCAAAAATCATAGAAAACTTAATTTTTTCTTCACTTTATACTGGTAAAGTTCCATTTTCCATCGACCGAAACGTATTTTACAATTTAAAATATCTTATATAACAAGTTGTTAACCCAATATTTTCATCAGATTAGAAATTTAACCTTATTAACTCTAATTTACACCCATCCAATAATAACTATCACCGACCTAAGCTGAAAGGAGTCAGCTTGGGGTTTATGTGATTAAGATCAATATATATTTAATACCAAATGGTAACCTGTAGCTACCAAAAAATCACCAGGCTAAATAGTCTAAAAAATACTTATTCATTGATATTAAAAGATTTTTAATATTTTCAGGAGTACTTCTTTATGACTGTAACTCATGTTACTGAACTGGGCGAACTGGTTGCTAGGGTAAAAAAAGCACAACGTGAATTTGCTAACTTTTCTCAGGAGCAAGTTGACAAAATCTTCCGCGCTGCGGCTCTTGCAGCAGCAGACGCACGTATCCCTTTAGCAAAATTAGCTGTAGCAGAATCTGGTATGGGCATTGTCGAAGACAAAGTGATCAAAAACCACTTTGCTTCCGAATATATCTATAACGCTTATAAAGATGAAAAAACCTGCGGCATTTTGTCTGAAAACAAAACATTCGGCACCATCACTATCGCTGAACCTATTGGCTTAATTTGCGGTATTGTGCCAACCACAAACCCAACATCTACCGCTATTTTTAAGGCTCTTATCAGCCTAAAAACCCGTAACGGTATTATTTTTTCCCCACACCCACGTGCCAAAAAAGCAACAACCAAAGCAGCAGAATTGGTTCTGTCCGCTGCGGTTGCGGCAGGGGCGCCAAAAGATATTATTGGCTGGATTGATGAACCCTCTGTTGAACTTTCCAATGCATTGATGCATCACCAGGATATCAATCTGATCCTGGCAACCGGTGGTCCAGGGATGGTCACAGCGGCATACAGCTCTGGCAAGCCCGCAATCGGCGTCGGTGCCGGCAACACCCCAGTTGTCATTGATGAATCGGCTGATATTAAACGTGCTATTGCGTCTATTCTGATGTCCAAAACCTTTGACAACGGCGTCATCTGTGCTTCAGAACAATCCGTTATCGTGGTGGATGCTGTTTATGAACAGGTCCGTAAACGATTTTTTACACATGGCGGTTATCTGTTACAAGGCGAGGAACTGAAAGCTGTTCAAGATATCATTCTAAAAAACGGTTCTCTAAATGCGGAGATTGTTGGCCAACCTGCAACAAAAATTGCCGAAATGGCAGGCATCCATGTTCCGGAAAGGACCAAAATCTTGATTGGCGAAGTGAGTTTGATTGATGAAACAGAACCCTTTGCTCACGAAAAACTATCCCCGTTGCTCGCTATGTATCGTGGTAATAGTTTTGAAGATGCCGTAGAAAAGGCAGAAAAATTGGTTGAAATGGGTGGAATTGGTCACACTTCCTGCTTGTATACCGATCAGGACAATCAGGCGGCACGAATCAAGTATTTCGGCGATAAAATGAAAACGGCTCGTATTCTAGTGAATACACCTGCTTCTCAGGGAGGTATCGGCGATCTCTACAATTTCAAGCTTGCTCCATCTCTGACACTAGGTTGTGGCTCCTGGGGAGGAAATTCCATCTCTGAAAATGTCGGGCCAAAACACCTCATCAACACCAAAACCGTGGCGAAAAGAGCAGAAAATATGTTGTGGCATAAACTTCCGAAATCAATTTACTTCCGTCGCGGTTCCCTGCCTGTGGCATTAGAAGAAGTTGCCACCGACGGTGCAAAACGCGCCTTTATCGTAACGGACCGTTTCTTATTCAATCATGGCTATGCTGATCAAGTCACTGATGTGCTGAAATCCCACGGGATAGAAACAGAAGTTTTCTTTGAAGTTGAAGCAGATCCGACTCTAAGCACTGTTCGTAAAGGTGCGGGACAAATGCACTCATTCAAACCGGACATTATTATCGCCTTGGGGGGAGGCTCCCCAATGGATGCGGCCAAAATCATGTGGGTGATGTATGAACACCCTGAAACTCATTTCGAGGAGTTAGCTCTACGATTTATGGATATCCGTAAGCGCATCTATAGATTCCCCAAAATGGGGGTTAAAGCGAAAATGGTCGCTATTACCACAACTTCCGGCACCGGTTCTGAAGTGACACCATTTGCAGTTGTCACTGACGATGCAACCGGTCAGAAATATCCACTGGCTGATTATGAATTGACTCCCAATATAGCTATCGTTGATGCCAATCTAGTAATGGATATGCCGAAATCACTCTGTGCTTTTGGTGGACTGGATTCCGTCACCCATGCTCTGGAAGCTTACGTATCGGTCTTAGCAAACGAATACTCTGACGGACAAGCACTACAAGCACTAAAACTACTAAAAGAGTTCCTGCCTGCCAGCTATCACGAAGGCGCCACTAACCCGGTTGCCCGTGAACGAGTTCATAATGCAGCAACTATCGCAGGGATTGCATTTGCTAATGCTTTCTTGGGCGTATGTCACTCAATGGCGCATAAACTAGGTTCTGAGTTCCATATTCCTCATGGCCTGGCTAACGCACTGCTAATTTGTAACGTTATTCGCTATAACGCTAACGATAACCCAACCAAACAGACTGCATTCAGCCAATATGACCGTCCACAGGCCCGCCGCCGTTATGCTGAAATTGCCGATCATCTCGGTTTATCCGCTACTGGTGACCGGACTGTCACAAAAATTGAAAAATTATTAGCTTGGCTAGAAAAACTCAAATCTGAGCTAGGTATTCCAACATCTATCCGCGAAGCGGGCGTTCAAGAGGCTGACTTCCTGGCAAAAATTGATAAATTATCTGAGGATGCCTTCGACGACCAATGTACCGGCGCTAACCCACGCTACCCACTGATTTCTGAGCTGAAACAATTGCTGTTGGATTCATACTATGGACGAGAATTCACTGAAACCATCGCAGCAGAAGAAAGCCGATAAGAACAAATTTATTAACTGATTGAATATCACTTAAGGGTGCTGATATCAGCGCCCTTTAACTTACCTCTGCCCTATTGTTAATACAAACTCTCAAACAGAACATCTGACCGCTTCACAGAAAAGCGCCATTACATGTTGCTTCTTTCGCTTTTCCTCGCCTCACTGACAGCATCCATATAGTGCTTACGGCAAACAGAAACATATTTTTCATTGCCGCCGATATCAACTTGTTCGCCATCATAAATGACCACACCTTCGCTATCCAAACGTAATGTACGGTTTGCCTTGCGTCCACAGTGACAAATAGTTTTCAACTCAACTAACTTATCAGCCCACGCCAAAAGATACTGGCTACCGCTAAAAAGCTCGCCTCTAAAATCAGTTCTCAGCCCATAACAAAGAACCGGAATATCATCATAGTCAGTCACCTTACATAGCTGTTCAATCTGTGCTTTCGTGAGAAAATGGCACTCATCAATCAGCACACAATGCACTTTTGCCTGCTTATTTTCATTTCTGATCAACACGCCAATATCCGTCTGTTGACTAAACAGAAGTGCATCAGAAGATAATCCAATCCGAGAATTAACTTTGCCCTTTTCAAACCGGGTGTCAATTTCTGCGGTAAACACCAGCGTTCTCATCCCTCTTTCATTATAGTTATAAGAGGATTGCAACAGGGATGTCGATTTCCCAGCATTCATTGCGGAGTAATAAAAATAAAGTTGAGCCATCAGCCCTACCCCTTAACAAAATTTATAAAGCCATATAGTCAGATGAGTTTACCATAAACTTTCGTCGTGATTATCCATCCCAGTAAGCTACACCGGTTGATATAGCGAAATATTTAGCTTAGTGATGTCTTAATGATTCATGACCACCATCACACCAGCCAAGTAATAAAGCGCATTTGAATGACAAATGTTCATGTTTAAATTAAGAAACGAAAGCCAGACTGATTTGTTGCATATCGTATGCAAATTAATAATGTGCGTGATTGACTTCCAGAAAACGGTAACAGTAAATCAGCGATAACTCATGGATTAGTCATAAGTTTTTTTTAACTTAGTATTATTCTGCTTTAGCAGGTATGATAAGAAACAGTTAAAATTACTTACCGATTTAGTATATACCTGGTTTATAAATTAGAGAGATTATCATGTCCCCCCTTTGTTAAAGGTACCCTGAACATGTTATTGGGGAATGACAATCGAAATAGCTGTATAAAAAGCGCTATATAACTTTTGTAAAGAAATTACGTTTAAAAAAAAGAGCCATTTTATCCGAATATGATAAATTGACTATTGCAGAAAATAAAATAGCATTCTATTATTATATCCACATCAGCCATCATCATTAATAATTTGAGACCAGGACAATGAGCGATTTAAAAACCCTAAATAACATCCGTACTTTACGAGCTCAAGCAAGAGAATGCCAACTTGAGTTCTTGGATGAAATACTTGAAAAACTGACCGTCGTTGTTGAAGAGCGTCGTGAAGAAGAAAGTCAGGTACAAGCTGAATTAGAAGAACGTACACGTAAATTGGAAGAAGTTCGTAAAATGATTCTTGACCAAGGAATTGATCCAAGCGAATTACTTCAGACAATGAGCGCCGGCAAATCTGCTGGTAAAACGAAACGTCCTGCTCGTCCAGCTAAATACCAATATGTTGATACAAACGGTGAAACTAAAACTTGGACTGGCCAAGGACGTACACCTGCTGTTATCAAAAAAGCAATTGAAGAAGAAGGAAGAACTCTGGAAAGTTTCTTACTCTAATTCATTGTTTTTAAAGTTAATTTAATTAAAAACACCCTTTTAAAATAGAAGGGTGTTTTTATTATTAAACAGCTTAGATAACAAAAGAATTAATGTCTCTCGAATGAGCGTGTATAAGTATCCTTGGGAAGGATTTAGTCGGATTGCACGTTTTTCTATCATTTCTTTACGATAAAGCAGGCTAGTTACTCGTTTAGCCAATGCCTAGGTAAATTAATAGTCAAACAGGCGCAACTATTTACTTCCCTCTGGTCACTGTCGTTGATTCAATAGATAAGGAGCCAATGGCTCCTTATCTTATTTAGACTTATGATAGAAACTCAAATACCACTCTACAAACTGCTTCACACCCTGCTTCACAGGTGTATTCGGTGCAAACCCTATTTTTTGAAAAATGTCACTTGAATCAGCACAGGTCGACAGAACATCACCATCTTGCATGGGCATAAAATTTTTCTTAGCCTGAATGCCTAATGATTCTTCTATGGCTTCAATAAAATCACCTAGTCTAGTTGGTTGACCATTACCAATATTATAAATACAGTAAGGGGCAGAGCTGGCAGATATTTGCCCATCTTCAACCGTCCAGCTCTCATTTGGTACGGGAATGATGTCTTGCAATCTGATTATCGATTCAACAATATCATCTATATAAGTAAAATCTCTAACCATCTTACCGTGGTTATAAACATCAATAGGCTGTCCTGATAACATAGCCTTGGTGAACTTAAATAAAGCCATATCAGGACGTCCCCACGGGCCATATACGGTAAAAAAACGCAAGCCTGTCGTTGGCAACTGATAAAGATGAGAGTAACTGTGAGACATTAATTCATCTGACTTTTTCGTTGCCGCATATAGTGAAACTGGATGATCAACTGAATCGTTTGTAGAAAACGGTTGCTTTCTATTTAATCCATAAACAGAACTAGAAGAAGAATATAATAAATGCTCAACATTATTGTGACGGCAACCTTCCAAAATATTGATATGCCCTATTATATTCGAATCAATGTAAGCCATTGGGTTTTGCAACGAATAGCGAACACCCGCCTGAGCTCCTAGATGGATAACCCGCTGGAATTGGTGCCGAGAAAAAAGATCAGGAATGGCTATTCTGTCAGCCAAATCCAGCTTTTCAAATTTAAAACCTGGCTTATCAAATAATAGATCTAACCGTGCTTGTTTGAGACTCACATCATAATAGTCATTAAGGTTGTCGATACCTACAACCTCATGCCCCATTTGCAATAATCTCTGGCTCACATGAAAGCCAATAAAACCAGCAGCGCCTGTAACTAAGAATTTCATTGTATTACTCAGATAACCGGATTAATGGATGCGCCACGACCAATCCCATAATAAGTAAAACCCCGGGATTGCAGGCGCTCAGGATCATAGAGATTTCGGCCATCAAAGATAACCGGCGTCTTGAGAGACTCTTTTATGACATCAAAATCTGGCGCACGAAAACTTTGCCATTCAGTACAAATGATCAAGGCATCGGCCCCTTTCAGCGCCGCTTCTTTAGTCCCCATCAAGAATAAATCATCGCGCTGACCATAAATACGCTGAGCTTCCTGCATCGCCTCCGGATCGTAAGCCTGTATTTTGGCTCCCGCCTGCCATAATGCTTCCATCAAAACACGGCTTGACGCTTCACGCATATCATCAGTATTCGGTTTGAACGACAATCCCCAGACAGAAAATGTCTTACCGGATAAATCTTCACCGAAATGGCGCGTGACAAAAGAGGGCAATTTATGCTTTTGCAGTTCGTTCACTTGCTCTACGGCACGAAGAATTCTAGGCTGATAACCAATTTGCTCTGCGGTACGAATCAACGCCTGCACATCTTTTGGGAAACAGGAGCCACCATAACCACAGCCCGGATAGATAAAATGATAGCCAATACGGGAATCAGAACCAATTCCTTGACGAACATGCTCAATATCAGCGCCAAGCATTTCTGCTAAATTAGATATCTCATTCATAAAACTGATTTTCGTTGCCAACATACAATTAGCAGCATACTTCGTCAGTTCTGCGCTACGGATATCCATCACAATCATACGATCATGATTACGATTAAACGGTTCGTACAATTCATGCATCAGGTCAACAACTCTTTCATTGTCACACCCAATAATAATCCGCTCAGGGCGCATACAATCTGCAACGGCCGCTCCTTCTTTAAGGAACTCAGGGTTAGAAACCACATCAAATGGAATATCAATATTACGTTGACGCAAAGTCTCATTAACAACAACATTAACTTTATCCGCGGTACCAACAGGAACCGTAGACTTATCAATAATGACCTTATAGCTCTCCATATATTCCGCAATAGTACGAGCTACCGCTGTCACATACTTTAAATCTGCTGAACCATCTTCATCAGGAGGCGTGCCGACAGCAATAAATTGTAATTTACCGTGCGCAACACCGGCCTTTGCATCCGTACTAAAATTCAGGCGGCCTTCTTCATAGTTTTTTTTAACCAGTGGAGCTAAACCAGGTTCAAAAATGGGAATTTGACCATTTTTCAAATTTTCAACTTTATTCGCATCTATATCAATACAAAGAACATCATGACCGACTTCTGCTAAAACCGCCGCCTGAACTAAGCCAACATAACCGATACCAAATACCGTAACTTTCATATAATACCTAAATTTCCGTAAAATTATTCTTTAACCCGATCCTGCAAAGCCATTAACCAATCAGTAAACTCTTTGCCCAAAGTATGATGTTTCATACCATACCGGACAAATGCTTGCATATAACCAAGTTTATTGCCGCAATCATGGCTTACACCCTGCAAGTGATAGGCTTCCACAGACTCCTTTTCTATTAACATCGCAATTGCATCAGTAAGTTGAATTTCATCACCGGCACCTGGTGCTGTTTTTGCTAATAATGGCCAAATTTTCTCGGACAACACATAACGGCCAACAATAGAAAGATTTGATGGCGCTTCTTTCGGTTCAGGTTTTTCAACTACACGCTTAATTGGTTTGCTATCACCGGGTTGCAGATTTTCTCCCTGGCAATCGACAATACCATAACTAGAGACCTCTTCATGAGGTACAGGTTCTACTAATATTTGGCTAGCGCCCGTTTCATTATACCGGACCAACATTTCGCTCAGATTATATTTAGTCAGATCCGTACTAAACTCATCAAGAATAACATCAGGGAGTATCACAGCAAAAGGTTCATCACCAATTAAAGGCTTGGCGCATAACACCGCATGCCCTAATCCTTTAGCAATTCCCTGACGAGTTTGCATAATGGTGACATGACTTGGACAAATAGATTGAACTTCATCCAACAACTGACGCTTCACCCTTTTCTCAAGGATAGCCTCTAACTCAAAACTGGTATCAAAATGGTTTTCAATTGAATTTTTTGATGAATGGGTCACCAAGATAATTTCATTAATGCCAGCGGCAATACATTCATTAACGACATACTGAATAAGCGGTTTATCCACTAAAGGCAACATCTCTTTAGGAATTGCTTTCGTAGCAGGCAACATCCTCGTTCCCAAACCCGCTACTGGAATAACGGCTTTCTTTACTATTTTTTCTACTGATGGTTTGTTTACCGATAGTTCGTTTACCGATGGCATTAATCTTTCTCCCGATGTTTTTTGGCTGAAACAAATCCGTTTTCAACTCAAAATCAGTGCCGATTCTTTAATAAGGCATCATTATTACTGATTATTTTATGTCAATAAACCGAGCGCAGAAACCGGTGCATACACAGAGTTCACTGCTTTGTTTACCCCTCTGACCACGCAAAAAGTTATCACTTTTACCTGAGCAACGCTAAATCCGCTCTTTGTACCAAAGAGCGGCAAATAAAATAGCCTGATTAGATAGATTCCAAGCATAATAGGCCAAGTATACCAGCTAATTCCCTCCGATAAACAGCACCATTCTGTTTAATTACATTACCGTGACCTAATGTTTAAAATCCATTTTAAACAAAATTCCACCTTGGTAATATTCACCCAGAATACATTGAAGAAAGCATCAGATTTATTTGACTATTTGTATTCCAAATCCGACATTGCCATTCAGCACTATGCGAACAAACCTGATTCGAACAAATCGTTCTCAACGTCCCAAGAGGAACACCACTATCTAATTGGATTTGACGATTACCCGATTTAATACTGGCATGTAACCCTGCGGAAGTGAGCAAAACCGTTTTATTGATTGTATGATAATACCCAAGCAGCAATGGAAATTGCCCTTGTAACCCCGCACCTGCCAACAAATTATTAATTCTATTTAGAATACCTGCCATACTGGGTAAACGCCGGGAATGGTGAACGATATGCTCTTGCAACAAACTGTTAAATACGACTCTAAGTAATAATGCCGAAATCACACCATACTCTTTTGAGCGGCTAATATCTAGACAATAAAAAGCCAATTCATTGTCAGATAACGCCGCCATATCGAGAATCAATCCTGGTTTATCAATCATATTCAATTTTCGGTAATTCACTTTACAGTGAGCGATAACTTGAGACACTGGAGGTTGTAACTGCTTAAGCATATTTAATGCTTCATCTGAATTATGCTTTAGCGTTAACCAATCCTTATTCAAGTTATTCTGCTCAATCGCGCCAGACATAAAGACCGTAGGATGTAAATAGGCCAACACCGATTTTTTTATCTCATTAAGATCTGAAACAGGTTTTAATAAAACATCTTTTGCTCCCAAACGAAGCACCTCATCAATTTCGGCCATCTTGTTAGTTGCTGAAATAATAATAACCGGAATACTAATACCCTCACTCGTCAATTTCGCAATAAATTCAATGCCATTCATAACCGGCATATCCAAATCACATAAAATAAGTTCAATATGAGCTTCGCGTCCTAGCACCTGTAGTGCAACAGCCCCATTAGATGCGACTAATACCTTAGCGCCCAACGTTTGCAAATACCCTGCCAGCAAAGAACAAAAAACGGGTTCGTCCTCCACAATCAGAATTTTTTTGCCTGCCAATGCCTTTTCCATAAATGCGCTCCCTTACCTTAATATTGCGACCTTCACCTTTTCTTAGGTACTATCACTCATATTAGTTCAATTAAGTGACTATCATTTGTTCTCTTACGTTTCTTTGCAATAGAAAACCCATAAAAATGATATTTCACCTTTTACAATTGGAGTTATTTTGACAGAGCTATGTCCTTGTGGTAGTGGAATAGATTTTGCGGATTGCTGTTCCCCTTATCTCCAAAACATAAAATTTGCCCCGACAGCCGAATCACTGATGCGTTCTCGATACAGTGCCTATGTAAAGCACAACGCCGATTATCTTATTACCAGTTGGCATCCTGACTGCCAGGCTGAAAAGTGGCGTTTAGATCTAGAACAGAGTTTTATTGTTACCCAATGGCTCGGACTAAATGTTATTACAACTGAAAAAGGCAAAAATGATAACGAAGCCTATGTTGAATTTTCAGCTTGCTTTCTTGATCAGAAATCCCAAGATAAGCAACTTATTCATGAGCGTTCACGTTTTCTTCGTATAGACCAGCGTTGGTACTATATTGATGGTGTAAAACCTATTGATGGTGTAAAACCCATTGATGGTGTAAAACCCATTGATGGTGTAAAACCCATTGATGGTATAAAACCTATTGATGGCGTAAAACCTCAAATTGGCCGTAATAGCCTCTGCCCATGTGGTTCAGGTAAAAAGTATAAAAAATGTTGTGGTTAAGATCCACAAACAGAAAACGCAAAATATTTAAGGACAATCCCATTCATGCAACATCAACATATACAAAAGAAAATTCTACGCACTATTTGCCCTGACGCCAAAGGACTGATCGCCAAAATTACGAATATTTGCTACAAACACCAACTGAATATAGTTCAGAATAATGAATTCGTCGATCATCGCACCGGCCGCTTTTTTATGCGTACTGAGCTTGAAGGAATTTTCAATGATGAGACATTTCTTGCTGATTTAGATGATGCGCTTCCGGTGGGTTCTCAACGGGAATTAAATAGTGCGGGGCGTCGGCGTATTGTCATTATGGTGACAAAAGAAGCGCATTGTCTTGGGGATTTGCTCATGAAAAGCGCTTATGATGGGCTTGACGTTGAAATTGCCGCTGTTATCGGCAACCACGCAACATTACAATCGTTGGTTGAGCAATTTGGCATTCCTTTCCACTTGATTAGTCATGAAGGTTTAACCCGTGAACAACATGATGAAAAACTGATTGCCCAGATTGACCAATACAAACCTGACTACGTGGTATTAGCTAAATACATGCGAGTACTGACGCCAGAATTTGTCCAGCATTATCCAAATCAGATTATTAACATTCACCACTCCTTTTTACCTGCATTTATCGGGGCGCGTCCTTATCATCAGGCTTACGAGAGAGGGGTAAAAATCATCGGAGCAACCGCGCATTATGTGAATAATAACCTGGATGAAGGTCCAATTATTACTCAGAAGGTCATTAACATAGACCATACATACACTGCTGAAGATATGATGAGAGCGGGCCGGGATGTTGAAAAAAATGCTCTGAGCCATGCTCTATATTGGGTTCTTGCTCAGCGGGTTTTTGTTTACGGCAACCGTACTGTAATTCTTTAAAACTGAATTAATTAGGCCCAAAAGCAGCACACAGTAGCTACTTTTCAAGCACATGCTTTACAGCGGCGATTGATTTAATGTGATCCTAGCCGCTGTAAGCAATAGCAGTGACTTTTCAAAAGTGGCAAGTCATCCTTCCCCCGCCACCACAAACAGACCGCTTATTTATTCACAACACTAAATACCGTTTTGCAATTCATGCAAAGCAGCCACTTGCAAAAAGTGGCTACGATTCTTATACAGGTTTGGACTTGCTTTAACTTGATCATCGATTTTCTTTGATAACAAATCAGGCAGAGTGACGTTGAATTTTGTCGATTTACCTAAATATGGTTCAACATCAATGTCAATTACAGCCCATGCCCACCCTGAGTATTCTTCATCTTTGATCCAGTAATCCAATGGCTTTGCTTCAGGGGGTAATTGGTTCATTTCGGCCAATAACTCTAAATGCCCAGAGATAGCTTCCTTGGCATTTTTTATTACATCCTCCATTGAATCACCTGCCGAGAAACAACCTGATATATCGGGCACAACCACGCCGTAAGCGTGGTTCTCATCACCAATTTCAATCGCAATAGGATATAACACGTTATACTCCTTTAATAATTTTAAGAAATTTGATTAGTGCAGATGCAGATAAGGGGGCTTACAGCCCCACTTGCTTCTGTATTTTCCTAAGCAATCCCACTTTGATTTCCTGTTTGGGATGTGGAATTGTCAACAAGTCATTACGTTCAGGGTGTTTAAAATGATGATGACTCCCGTTGATTCTTACCAGTACCCACCCTTTTTTCTCAACTTCTTTGATTAAATCTGCACTTCTCAAATCAACTCCTATCCGTTTAACCTGGCAATAACAATAACTCCAATAACTCCAAATATCAATAAAAAATAACCTCGATAACCCTATTTAAATTAGGTTCGAGTTGAGCGCAGCGAAACAACAATGCGGCGCTTGCGACGCGTTGGCCCGCAGGGCGAGGAACGCAGTGACGAGTAATCCTTCCCTCACCACCAGCAAACAGACTACTTAATTTGCTCACAACAAGATCAATAAGGCTGGAAAATCAGCATATAGTCACTTATTTTTCAATATATGCTTTACAGTAGCGGTTCATCTGATGTGATTCCGGCCGCTGTTAACAACAGTGATACTTCTCAAAATCGGGTGGGGTTCCCGAACAGCCAAAGAGAACAGACGGTAAATCTTCCGTCACAGACTTTGAAGGTTCGAGTTGAGCGCAGCGAAACAACAATGCGGCGCTTGCGACGCATTGGCCCGCAGGGCGAGGAACGCAGTGACGAGTCATCCTTCCCCCGCCACCAGCAAACAAACCACTTATTTGCTCACAACAAGATCAATAAGGCTGGAAAATCAGCATATAGTCACTTATTTTTCAATATATGCTTTACAGTAGCGGTTCATCTGACGTGATTCCGGCCGCTGTTAACAACAGCGATACTTCTCAAAATCAGGTGGGGTTCCCGAGCGGCCAAAGAGAACAGACGGTAAATCTTCCGTCACAGACTTTGAAGGTTCGAGTTGAGCGCAGCGAAACAACAATGCGGCGCTTGCGACGCGTTGGCCCGCAGGGCGAGGAACGCAGTGACGAGTAATCCTTCCCTCACCACCAGCAAACAAACCACTTAATTTGCTCACAACAAGATCAATAAGGCTGGAAAATCAGCATATAGTCACTTATTTTTCAATATATGCTTTACAGTAGCGTTTCATCTGATATGATTCCGTCCGCTGTCAACAACAGTGATACATTTCAAAATCTGGTGGGGTTCCCGAGCGGCCAAAGGGAGCAGACTGTAAATCTGCCGTCACAGACTTCGAAGGTTCGAATCCTTCCCCCACCACCACAAACATCCTTCAAGCCTTACAAACAAGCCCAATAAGAACGCATTCCTCATTTGGGGAAAAGTCGAGAACCTTCGTCAAGGTTCAAATCGTCATCCACAGCCCCAGACTAACTAACACCTCTAAAAGAACTCAACTAAACGCGCTTACCCACCTTAGTGTGCTCTCACAACCCTATTTTCTATCACACCATTATGTGAAACCTAACATTCCACAATCACCCAACATAAACCATATAAATCAAACAATTAAAATAAAAACCATCTTCAAACAGCAGGCATTCTAATGTGATAACCATCGTGTATTTGTGAAATTTCGTGTGAAATAATTATAAAAAATAACAAATTATAACAACAACACCAGGGAACCATCATGAACCAATCAACACAAAAAATAGGAATTATAGGATTGGGGGCTATGGGGATGGGAATTGCCCGCGCGTTAATACGCGCGGGTATTCCCACATATGGATTTGATTTAAATCCAAAAGCCTGTGACCAGCTTCTGCAAGCGGGCGCTAAAGTAGCAACAAACAACGCAGCAAACTGGGCATCAGAGCTGGATGCTATCCTACTCGTCGTCGTCAATGGCGCTCAAATAGAAAGCATACTGTTCGAAGGCGAAACACCGCTAGCCAACCAACTAAAACCCGGTACGATCATTGTGCTTCACAGTACCGTTGCCGCAGGACAAGCTAAAGATTTTGCCCATCGTCTTAACCAATACAACCTCAACATGCTGGACGCACCTATTTCAGGTGGCGCACTGAAAGCCGAACAAGGCCAACTTACTGTTATGGCTTCTGGTGAGCCAGCATTATTTGAACAACTAAAACCCGTATTTGATGCCACCACCGAACGCCTCTACCATGTCGGAAATGAAATTGGTCAAGGATCTACCGTTAAAACAATCCATCAATTACTTGCAGGTATACATATTGCAGCCGCCGCAGAAAGTATGGCATTGGCAGCCAAAGCCGGTATTTCCCTAGAATTGATGTACGATATTGTAACCCACGCTGCCGGTAACTCTTGGATGTTTGAAAACCGCGTTCCCCATATTCTGACGGGAGATTACACTGCCAAATCCTCTGTCGATATTTTTGTCAAAGATCTGGGATTAGCATTAGAAACAGGTAAGGATCTGAAATTCCCATTACCATTATCAGCCGCTGCCCATCAAATGTTCCTTGCCGCCAGTAACGAAGGTTTCGGCCAATGGGATGACAGCGCGGTGATCAAAACATTTAAAGGCATCGCTTTGCCGGAGAAAAAATAATGACCATTAAATTGGGCGTTATCGCCGATGACTTTACCGGCGCAACCGATATCGCTGGTTTTATGGTGCAAAGCGGCTGGCAAGTCGTCCAGCTACTAGATACGCCTGATGAAAATACCGCCATTCCACAGAACATTGATGCTATTGTTATCAGCCTGAAAAGCCGTTCCTGCCCGATAGACGAAGCGGTAAATAACGCGGTGGAATCCTGCCGTTGGTTACGTCAGAAAGCCGGTTGTCAACAAATATTCTTCAAGTACTGCTCAACTTTTGACTCCACCAGTAAAGGCAATATTGGACCGGTCACCGATGCCCTGATGGATGAACTGAAAACAGACATCACGCTGATCTCTCCTGCCCTCCCGGTTAACGGGCGAACAGTTGTACATGGACATCTATTTGTTAATGGTCAACTACTTAATGAAAGCGGCATGCAGCACCATCCCGTAACACCCATGACAGATGCCAATCTGCTACGTCTAATGGAACAACAGGCTCAGGGGAAAGCAGATCTGGTGGATTTGGCATGTGTACACCAGGGAGAACAGGCAATCCGCGAACGAATAAATCATTTACAGCAACAAAACATACGTTACGCGGTAACAGACACTCTCTCCATGAATGACTTACTGCCTATTGCCAGAGCGGCATCAGAACTGAAATTAATCACTGGGGGTTCCGGCCTTGGCGCTGCCCTTGCCAGCACCGACACCGGTAAGCCATTGATGCCATGCCAACTGGAAGGGGCAACCCCACCCGCCGAGAATAGACGCACTGTGATCCTTTCCGGCAGTTGTTCCGTCATGACCAACAAACAAGTTGCCCTGTACCAGAAACTGGCCCCTGCTAAGGCCCTGAATATTGATTCATGCATCAAAGATCCACAATATGCCGAAAAACTGGTCGCGTGGGTTATTCAGCAATCCCAAAACCATCTGGCACCCATGCTATACGCCACTCAACCCCCGGAAACATTACAGAAAATCCAACAACAATACGGTGCCGCCACTGCCAGTGAAGCAATAGAAAACACCTTCGCCAAGGTTGTAAAAAGCCTGTGTCAGCTCGGATTCAATACCTTTATTGTCGCAGGCGGCGAAACCGCCGGTAAGATAGTACAAAGTCTGGATATCAAACAGTTCAATATCGGGGCACCAATCGCCCCGGGCGTACCTTGGGTACACGATCGACAACACAACTATTGGCTGGCATTAAAATCAGGCAACTTCGGCAATATTGATTTCTTCCTGCATGTACAGGAGATGTTTCATGAGTGAACAAGCACTACGGATAGAATTAGTCGAATGGGCTCGCTCAATGTTCTACCGGGGTTATAGCAGCGGCGGCGCAGGTAACATCAGCGCCAAACTGGAAGATGGCGCGATCATCATCACACCGACCAACTCCAGTTTTGGCGACTTGCAAGCCGACCGCCTGAGTAAGCTGGATGCGGAAGGCAACTGGCTATCCGGTGACAAACCCACCAAAGAAGTTTCCATGCACTTGGCAATGTATCGCAACCGTCCCGAATGCCATGCGGTGGTCCATCTACATTCCCCTTGGTTAACCGCCCTTTCCTGCCTACCCAATCTGGATAAAAGTAACTGTCTGCCACCCATTACGCCCTACTATGTGATGCGAGTTGGAAAACTGCCCTTGGTCAAATACCTACCACCAGGAGATGAAAGAATCGGCGAAGAAATTGCGAAGCTGGCCGCAAAACACAACGCAATCCTCCTATCCAACCACGGACCTGTTGTCGGCGGCAAAACTTTACGGCAAGCTTTTTTCAATGCAGAAGAATTGGAAGATACCGCACGGCTCTATTTAACGTTACTGCCACATGGCTTCACCACATTAAATGAAGAGCAAGTACAAGAACTTGAAACTCGTTACCCCAAGAACTGAGTAAACAAACAAGGAATTCATCATGGCTAAATTTGCGGCAAACTTGAGCATGATGTTCAACGACGTACCTTTCACAGAACGTTTTGCCCGTGCAGCTAAAGCTGGATTTAAAGGCGTTGAATACCTGTTTCCTTATGAAGTGGCAGCGGAAGAACTGGCTGCCCTATTAAAACAGCATCAATTAACCCAAGTTCTGTTCAACATGCCCGCCGGAAACTGGGCCGCGGGAGAAAGAGGGATCGCCTCTATTCCTGGTCGTGAAAAAGAATTTGTCGAAGGTGTACAAACCGCGCTGAAATATGCACTGGCGCTGAACTGCAAGCAAGTTCATGCGATGGCAGGAAAACTGGATGCCCAATTTCTGATACAACAACGCGAGTGTTATATCAGCAACATTCAACATGCCGCTGATGTGATGGCAGAACATAACATCAACGTATTAATTGAACCGATTAATACTCGTGATATGCCAGGTTACTTTCTGACGACTCAACATCAGGCTGAAACATTACTTAAAGCCATTGACCGTCAAAATGTTTTTATCCAGCTAGATCTTTATCACTGCCAGATTATGGAAGGAGATTTGCTCCGCACCATTGAGCGTCTATGGGGTAAGTTCAATCACATCCAGATTGCCTCCGTGCCCGACCGCCATGAGCCGGATAGCGGCGAGGTGAACTATCCGTGGCTATTTAACAAACTAGATGAAATGGGCTATCAAGGGTGGTTTGGCTGTGAATATCACCCCGCTGGTCACACAGAAGATGGTCTGAATTGGTTGACCAAAGTACAGAAATAATCAGGAGAAAATATGCTTCCATCAGAGCGTAGAGACTTTATTTATCGTTACGTACATGAATATCAGACAATTTCCATCAGTGCGCTGGTTAAACTGATGAATGTCTCACATATGACAGTACGGCGGGATATTCACACTCTGGAGGAGGAAGGAAAGGTCGTTAGCGTCAGTGGCGGCGTGCAACTTAGTGATGTTTTACGTCAAGAGTTGCCCTGGAATGAAAAAGCCCGGCTTAATCATCGTCATAAGCGGGAAATTGGTCACTATGCGGTATCTATGGTTGAAGATGGACAAGTGGTCTATCTTGACGCCGGCACCACCACGTTTGAAATTGCCAGGGTTCTGGCTGAGCGTTTTAACCTCACTATCATCACGAACGATTTTTCCATTACCCAATACCTGATGAACAAACCCCAATTAAATCTGTTCCATACCGGGGGACAGGTAGATAAGAGAAATCATTCCTGTGTTGGCCCTATCGCCGCTATGTTGCTTCGCAACTTAAATGTGGATATTGCCTTTATTAGCACCAGCTCATGGGATCTGGAGCATGGAGTCTCCACGCCGCATGAAGAAAAAGTTTTAGTCAAACAAGCAGTATTGGAAATCGCCCGCCGACGTGTTTTGGTATCTGATAGCAGTAAATATGGCAAATACGGCATGTTTCGCGTCTGCCCGCTTTCAAGTTTGGATGATATTGTCTGTGACAGCCAGCTTCCACCGAAAGTGCAGCAACAATTACGAGAACACAATCTGATATTGCATACCGTCAACGTATAAGGATATACCCTATGGATTTCAAGATGCATCGCGACGGCAAGGGAACGAATCCCCGGGAGAATAGAAAACTATGTGACCGGGGTGAGTGAGTGCGGCCAACAAAGAGCCAACTTGAAGGATAACGGGTATAAGAACCCTATATAACCAAAGCTATTAAACAAGGAGAGTCGCAATGAAAGTAATCATCACTGGTGGAGCCGGTTTTCTGGGTCAGCAACTAGCCAGCGCTTTACTAAACAACCATCAAACATTAAATTTCGACCAACTCATATTGACCGATATTCAATGTCCTGTATCACCGGTTAACGATCCCCGCGTCCAATGTCTGGCACTGGATTTAACTCAATCAGGAGCCGCGGAAAAACTGATCGATGAAAACAGTGCGGTACTATTCCATCTCGCTGCCATTGTCAGTAGCCACGCTGAAAGCGATTTTGATCTCGGTTTGCAAGTTAACTTTGATGCTACTCGCAACTTATTAAACGTTGCACGGGTCAAAAATCCACAATTGAAATTTATTTTCACCAGCTCTTTGGCTGTATTCGGCGGAGAATTACCCGCAACCATTACCGAACAGTGTGCGGTTAATCCTCAATCATCCTATGGCGCACAGAAAGCCATGTGTGAATTGATGATTAACGACTACTCCCGCAAAGGATATGTCGATGGCCGAGTTCTCCGTCTACCGACAATCAGTATCCGTCCCGGGAAACCAAATAAAGCAGCCTCCTCTTTTGCCAGTGCTATCATCCGTGAACCTCTGCACGGAGAAAGCAGCATCTGCCCGGTTTCCCGCGATCTTACTTTATGGCTTTCCAGCCCTGAAACCGTGATCCGCAACTTTATCCATGCGGTTCAAATTCCGGCGGAAAAATTTGGTCTTTCCCGTACAGTTAATTTACCGGGTATGAGTATCACGGTTCAGGGCATGATTGACGCATTGGCAGAAGTTGCCGGGCAGAAAACAGTGGAACTCATCCGCTTCGAACCAGACGAAAACATTAACCGTATTGTTGCCAGTTGGCCGGGTCACTTCGATATCAGTCGTGGCTTATCACTGGGTTTTCATGCTGATAATACTTTCAGTGATGCAATCCGGGCTTTTATCACCAATAACTTGTCCCTATCTGGAGGCTAATTATGGAACTCTACATTCCGGTCATTGGTCTGGGTGTAGCCGTATTTACGTTGATCTTTCTGGTGCTACGTACCCGTGTTCATGCTTTATTAGCAATGCTCATCGCAGCGGCGATCGCCGGGCTATCTGGTGGCTTAACCGCAGCAAATACCATTGATGTTATGACTAAAGGCTTTGGCTCCACACTGGGCAGTATCGGCATTGTTATCGGTCTGGGAGTCATGATGGGACGAGTGCTGGAAGTTTCCGGCGCCGCGGAACAGATAGCCTACAGCTTTATCAAATGGTTAGGTAAAAAACGCGAAGAGTGGGCATTAGCGATCACCGGCTATATTGTCAGTATTCCGATTTTTGTCGACTCTGCCTTTGTTATTCTCTACCCACTGGCAAAGGCACTCGCTAAAAAGGGAAAACGTCATCTTCTAACACTTGGCGTGGCGCTGGCCGGAGGGTTGGTTGTTACCCACCATACTGTTCCGCCAACACCGGGGCCACTGGGGGTTGCCGGCATTTTTGGTGTAGATGTCGGCGCCATGATGTTAACCGGTATGGTTCTGGCAGTGCCTTGCGTTATTGGCATTGTATTTTATGCCAAATGGTTAGCAGTAAAATATCCTGAATTTCAACCCATTGATGAAGCAGAAGAAGCGCAAGATCTACAAACAATCCACCAACGCTACATGGAAGAAAAGGCGAGCAAACCGCTACCGAGCCTATTTTTCTCCCTGTTGCCGATTATCGTTCCTATCGCTTTAATCTTCATTAAAGCCATTAATGGCCTGTTATTAAACACTGAAACTTTTACTGGACAAGAAAACAACTTCTATTTCCAAGCATTTGATTTCCTTGGCGCACCGGTTATTGCCTTAGCCATCAGTGTATTGTTGGCGGTTTATACCTTGATGCCAAAAGTCAATAAACATGAAGTGATTGATCGTCTGGAAGAGGGTTTACAGGCTGCCGGTATTATTTTGTTGGTGACAGGAGCGGGCGGTGCGTTAGGTGCGGTACTGCGTGAAAGTGGTACCGGCACCATTCTAGCGCAATATATAGCCAATCTCCCCCTAACACCGGTATTGATTCCATTTATCATTGCGACACTGGTTCGCTTAATTCAAGGTTCCGGCACTGTGGCAATGATTACCGCTGCTTCTATTTCCGCGCCAATTATTAGTCAAATTCCGGGGATCAACATGCTGGTTGCCGCACAAGCAGCAACAATGGGCTCGTTATTCTTCGGTTATTTTAATGACAGCCTATTCTGGGTCGTTAACCGTATGATGGGAATCAAAGATGCCAAACAACAGATGATAGTTTGGTCAATACCAACCACTATTGCATGGGCAATTGGCTTATGTGGCGTCATCATTCTGGATCTGGTGTTATAAACACCAAATCATTAGCTAAATTACCATTTAGCCTCTTTAAAAATAAGAGGCTAAATTAATACATTGATCATACTATAACCTATTATAAAATTTCATTTATCAATTATCGAGGTATCCATTTTCCAGTGCTTCTATTAGATCAAAAACCTGGCCCGATGATTAGATCTTTGTCATTAATCTAATGGGGCTATTAAGATCCCACATGACGTTTACTGACTTCATTTTCTAGCGCTTGATTCACGAAAGCATTAACCGTCACATCTTCTTCAAGTGCTAATTCTGCAATTTTTCTATGCAATTCTGGATTAACTCTAACATCAAAAACCCCTTTGTATGGCACATCAGGGTTTTTATTTAATTCCTTGCAGTCTTGCAAATACAAATCAATTGAGATCTTAAATTCATTTTCCAATTCTGCAATTGTTTTGGCTTCATAAGTCACCAAATCGCGGATATATTCCAATTTACCAAAAAGAGTATTGTTTTCCAGGTCAAATTCAATTGTACCTAAATAACCTTTATATTTTAAATATTTCATATCAACCCCACTTCTTTTAGAGTCTGTTTCACCGCTTTTAATGTGCTACCTTTAATGTAATTTTCAGGATGAGGGCGGTGCATTAAAATTGTGTGAATCAATGATTGATTGAAGAATCGTACCTTTGAACCTTGCTTTTCTTGTTTCTCATAATTTAATAGACTTAATAACACAACAAGTTTAGACCATTCAAAAGTTTTTTGGCTATTAAGAAACTTTTTTATCAGTTTCTCCGCTTTACTTATATATTCGTCCTTTCTCTCAAGGATGTAACTAATGATAGTTACATAAATCAAGTAAATCAAGTTTCTTGTGCAACAAAATGGCGTTAATATCCTTCAGATCGATTAAATGATACCATTATTATATATCTTCATAATATCATTCAATAAAATTGCAATATAATATTATATATTTAATATTTTTCTATTCTTCTTGACACTATTAATTTCAATAATATTTTTAATTACCAAAAATAAATCATGCATTTAATACAATCCAATTAAACAATAAGATATAAGATTACCCACACTTGCTTATTAATAATATTAAAATAACCTTATCCATATTGTAAAACCCCAAGTCACTCAATAACAAACATTTATTTAATTCGATTTTAAATAATAAAACCCCATTAACTATAAATGAGGTATAAATATGCACATAATTGTTATTCTACCAGGCCGTATTGATATAGTATATGATGGAATTTTATCTCTATCATCATATTATACAAGGATTATATTATGAAAGAAAAATTGCTTTTCATTATGGCTTTTATCAGCACGATCTCATTCTCATCGATGGCATATAGCGCCGAAGAAATAGAGATAATAAACGGTGAGCCTGCCGCATCGAATGAATTCCCATTCTATTCGGCACTTAATACAAAAGATGGAAACATTGAAGGGCATCATTGTGGCTCTATATTAATCAATAAACGTTGGGTTTTAACAGCAGCTCACTGTGTTGAAGATGATAATATTAAATCCACAATCTATGTAGGATTAGAAAGGTATAAACCGACACCAATATATAAAGATAAAGTTGATATTGATAAAATAATTATTCATCCAAACTGGTTTACATCGCCAGAGAATATTCAGCATAAAACGGGAACAAAAAAAGAAGCACGAAAACGAGGACAATATGATATAGCGCTAATTAAGCTCAACCGAGATACTCATAGTAACGCATTTGCGAAACTCAATGGAATAAACGAAAACATTGAACTACCCGTTGGTACAGAATTAACGGTTATTGGTTTTGGCAGGACGGAAAGCGTATTAACTCCAGATATATTAATGAAAACCAATGAACATATTCTTGATGATAAGAAATGTATCGAAGTTCCGCCAGGATATCCTGATACAAATTATGATCCCAAGATAAATATTTGTTCTGGCAATCCAAATGGCGGTGTCGGCGGCGGAGATTCAGGCGGGCCATTAATGGTTAAAACAAATAACAACGACTATTTAGTTTCTGGATTAGTCTCTCGGTCACTGTTAAAACCAGCAGAACAGTTTACTAAGGTCAGTTTTTTCAATAATTGGATACTCGAAACCATGAAAAATAATTAATTCCTATTAAACCAATCTTAGCATAAAAAGTTCAATAAGAAGCAAGTAATATGCCTGAGAAGTGAAATACTCAGGCATAAAAAAGATCTTATTTTATATTGGTGACTCTTGCGATTTTTTATATCGAGATAATGTTGATGAAAAATTACTTCCTGCACTTTGCACTTTTCCTGTAATAACATTGACCGGTGATGACAATATCCCCGAACAGTTATGACAAGCGGCAAAATCATCTCCAGCTTGTTTTGTTGTTAATCGCTGAGTAAAAATAGATGATTTCAACATATCCCGCATATACTCCCCTATTTTCCGACTCCCAACAGCTTCCCCTGCCCTTTCATCTTCTAAAGTCAATAAATTATTCAGTGCTTGTACCTCTGCATGCAAACCAGCAATACCCGCCATCGTCGGTAATATATATTGATTATTAATAATATGATTTCTGATCAAAGATTCTACTACAGGGTGCAAAGGGTTTTCCTTACCATACATCTCTCTTATCCCTGAAATAAAGGCTTCAATATCAGTGATCTTATAAGCTTCGGCCTCGTCACTTTGTTGCATTTTCCATTCTTCTTTATCTTTTACTATTGATAATTTCGGACGTTTAATCAAGCTAATACCCGGGAATAATCTTCCATACGCTAAGTTTCTATCATTATCCTTAAAATTGACAAATTCATCGTCATAATCGCCATTATGCACATATCCTGCATGAGCAGCGAAATCTTGCAGAGATTTTTTTGAATAAATAAAATTTCCACCAGAAACACCATCCTTTTTTAAACCCGGTTTAGAGAATTTACGCTGCTTTGCAGGTTTCAATTGCCCAAACTCTTGCGAAGCATTGAGAATTAATCGCGTTTTACTCTTAAAATCACCAAATTCAGGAGTCTGTTTCTTATAAGCTGACATAACTGCTTTTACATTAGGTAATTCCAAATGTAATGCGTCCAACAATCCTTCATTTGGAGCTTTACTTTTACCAAATTTAACTGCTTTTTCGCGAATATCATTCTTGAACATTTCTACGCTCTCTATAATAGCTGAACTTGTGATACCTGATATTATTATTTTATGCCAAACAACATTGCCATGTTTTTTTTCGATCTACAAAATAAATCAATCAATTTCTGACAAATCAGATAGTAAAAAATATTGCTAAATTTAAATAAAAAAGCTGTTAAACAAATCTACTATATTATAACAACCGTTTTTTGAGTGAATTAATGACCTCAATAGTATTACCTTTCTTGCCGGGTGAAACAGTAGCATCTTCCGACAATACTTTGACATTCATCTTTCCTTTATCATCCCTAGCCAACAGCGCATAACTATAGCCAGCCCTAATAGCAGGTTTTTCAGGCTTCATTTCGTCATAGTTAAAAACGCCAACATTCTCTGCCTCATTATCAATCACCACGCCCGGTTTACCCATATAGGTAATGACACTCTGATCATACTTTGCAAATATATTCACCAGATCGTTATTCTGTTCGCCAACCGTCATCGGCTCGCTGTCCGGCGAAAGGGCTTTATGGCTCTCATAAGTAGCAACAACACCCTGCCGACCTGTTTTCCATTCATTATCTCCGGGTCTCTGTCCCGTATGATAAGCAAAAAAATAGCCATCCTTCACGGCATATATCATAGTACAACCACTCAATGCGCCAGACGTAACAATAACCGGATGTCCCGCTTGAATATCCTTCAAAGCAATTCTAATCCCCACGGTTCCCGATGCGCCATTCACCACATTAATCCCGGTAATATTGGGGTCCAGCGTATTTTTTCCCCAATGCACTCCTATCGCTCCTGAACCCGATTCTGATGATGTAACTTGATCACCAAGAAATCCCATCACAACATCATGAAAAGGATTTTCCTGACGGGGAACGTTATTTCTCAAAGGTATTGCCTGTGCAAGTTCCCGATTACTGTCATAACGATGGGCCACGACAGGCACGTTAATTGGCGCCTCTTCACTCCCCACCAATAACCCTTTATTCCTCAACGGGGAAATATATCCCTTATTAAGGCTTCTATCCGCAAGAAATTGCTTCAATCCTTTGGTTTGCCTGCTTTTATAACCTTCCCCAGACTCACTCTCATTATTTAAAAGCTCAAGATGTCCACCAGAAGAACTTGATAATGGCGACTGCGTGGCACTATTTCTAGTACGTTGTGTGGATATTGTTTGAGGATTAGCATGTTTTAACATTAATAGGCCCACTCCACTATATTGGTTAAATTGGTTAAATTGGTTAAATTGGTTAAATTTATTACATCTAAGATTTTGATTTACCTAATATTATTTTCGCAATCCTAATATAAACATCTGAATAATACAATTCACTCTGGTTTACTAAATTTTCTGTCATAATTATCAAGTTTAGTTATCAAGTTTAGATTTTAATTTTTCAATATTTTCATAAAAATCATTAACATCATATTCGGTTAAATAAATGTCCACGCCTTGATCTCTCTTCATTCTATCTAACTTAACATTAGATACATCTTTATGTATATCAAGCATCTCTGAAATTAACGCTTTCTTTTCATCGTCAGATAATAGATTAAATTCATGACTTAACAATATTTTTAGTTTATTAAGATTAACGGGATCTTTTCCTCTGGAATTTAACCAATCTGCTATTTTAAGGGGAGGCAATGCCCCTTCTCCTAAATCTGATTGATAGATATATCCCACTGTTTCCTGGTCATTGGATGGGAGATCAATTAAAAACATATGCCCTAGTCGACGATCATTAACCAATGCAACATAATTTTTTGCACTACTGAATTGATCAACTCTTTCAGCAAATTCATTGCCATCTATTTTTCCTGTCTGGGCCGCTTTTACTGGATCAACAGCATGTTCCCCCTCAATCATCAATTTAAATATATTTTGGGCAGATAAACCACAAACGGGCTCAGTAGGATCATAAGGATTTACCCCAACTATTTCTTGATAGGATTCAATACCACCGAATTCAGAAACAATTTCATCAATTGCCTTAAATATAGTTGCCAAATCCCGATCAGTGATTTTATCCTGCCAATTATCATTCCAAAGTAATTTATTTCCTTTTGGATCATTATGTAATGCGATAATATCATCTATCAATTTTACGGCATTTATATTATGTTTTTTTAACTTTGATCTATCCTTTGTTCTCGATAAGCCAGTAGAAAGCCCTATTTCCAGATGATTACCGGTTTCTATATTTTCACATGTTTTATCTTTTCCGGCACGAGTTTCAATTTTTTTTGCAAGGTCGCTGATTGGCATAATATTATCACCCAAGAGTTATAAGTAAGTAATATATAGGCTAAAACACTCCTAGCAACAAGATGTTTTTATATAAAGCAATCAATAAAAATATTGTTATCTTCTATTACTTACCATTTTATTATGGGTAATTAATTAAGTGATTATTTTTAAATGCTAATTAATTTATTAGAATCTACTTTATCAACAATAATACCTATGCCATTTATCTTAACAACCGCTTTACGGCTGCTTACCCATCTTGAAAGAATCTCCTTTATTTCAGAACAATAGATTGAAAAAGTAATGCCTGAAATCTCAAGAATAATTTTTTCATTTTCTTGCTTATCATTATTGTCTACAACCGATAAGACTGGTTTAGTTATTAGATTCACTTTAGTTAGCGCCAAACGCACATCTTCTGTACCACCTAAATCAGTACATAATTCTGCTAACAAAGCTTGGCTTATTTGTGAACTAGTAGGATTCAATTTTTGATTCACAGAATGGGAAATCTCCATAACTGGCTCTATTGTATTTTTAATATCTTGAAGTTCTACCGGTGCGGTAACTGAATATAATAGAGAGAGTCTTGGACGATTACCAAGAGCTTGCCAAAAATTCCCCAAGCTATTTAAATTCTCCTGCGGCGGAATAACTCTGGTGTAAGCACCAGGAATTTTTGGTAATTGACGATGATTAATCAATGCGTTCAAAACAGAAGTCATTATTTTTGCGGCTTGATTATCAGGTTGGCTATCTGGGTTACTGCCATCAACTGAGGGTTTATTCGAATGCCAGTAAGTAATCAAATAATTATAATTAATATTGACCCACCCAGGTAACAATAAATTAGTTACAGGGTTATAACGCTTTGGTTCAGCAGAGCGTAATTGCAAATCTTCATGTACATCATAGAGAAATACACTTATTGTCGGCTTCGATGGAATCGAATTTATCTCCGGTAAATCAAAACGAATATCAATATTATTTAAATATTGAGATAGAATATCTTTTAATGCGTTATTAACTTCCACAATAGCATTATTAGGTTCAATGATATCTTTCATATCGACTCCAAATTTAATAAATATTTAAAAAATTAGTCTACCTGTTTTATTTAATTCGAGAATAACCGCCCGCTCTATATGTTGATGCTCAATTTTTTCACTATTATTGTCTACGGCTAATATTGATGCTAATAAAGCAATATTTCTAATATTAGCCCCAGTCAAATCAGCCCGTTTAGCCAAATGGGCAAAATCAATTTCGTCGGATAATTTCAATTGTTCAGGCCAGATGGTTTGCCACATTTTTCTACGTAATGTTTCGTCAGGATAAGTAAAATGGGTAATAAAGGTAAAACGGCGATTAAAAGCGCTATCCAAATGGCTACGGTTATTAGTGGCTAAAATCACCAATCCCGGATAATCCTCCAGCCGTTGTAACAAATAAGAAACTTCAATATTGGCATGTCTGTCCTGAGCCTCTTTGGTTTCACTACGTTTGCCAAATAGTGCATCGGCTTCATCGAAAAACAGTACCCCGGAATCCGTCTCAGCCAGGTCGAAAATACGAGCAATATTTTTTTCCGTTTCACCAATATATTTATTCACCACGGTAGAGAGATCGACTTTAATCAAATCAACACCAAGATGCCCGGCAATCACTTCTGCGGCCATTGTTTTTCCCGTTCCCGATTCACCGTAAAATAGTGCGCTAATACCGGTACCATAGCCTATTTTCTCCTGAAAGCCAGCACTCAAAATCTGGTCACGGTAATTAATTGCCGCGATAATTTCTTTCAATTGTTGAGCTAATTCATCAGAAACTACTAAGTCATTAAAATTACGCGTTGGCGTTATTCGTTTAGCCAGTTTACCTAAGTTCTGTTGAGCACGGAAACTTAATGCTTTACGTAAATCTATTTCCTCTAATTGACCATCCGGTTGCCGTAATATTTGATATCGATAAGCTTCTTTTAGAATTAATGGCAAGGTTTCTGCGGTAAATGAGAAACGCTGGCACAATTGAGCAATATTAATTCTCTGAGAGGTATTATCCGGTAAATATTCTTTCAACATAGACTCTTTATCCACCAGCGTAGCTACCGGCATATTAATTTGCACTATTGGCAGATAATTAATCCATATTAATGTATCTCCCGGTTCCACTAAACAAACCACCCGTAACCTTGGTTGACTCAATAAAACGGATAATGCGTTATTCAATATTTTCTTTTCCTCTGCAAGCAAAGAAAAATTGCGAATTAATAAACAAGCATTATGTAACCGTGCTTCTCTCACTGCATCTGCTAACAAATTAACTATTACAGTTGAGTTCTCTTCCTCTGGTAATCGAGCTAAATTCAAGATTAAAGTGCTGATTCTGTGAAACTCCATAATACTGCTGACTGCTAACTCTCTGGCACTGCCCTGTTTTCCTTTCAGTATCACCAGCGGACGAATTTCATCAGTTTCTTTCAATAATATCTTTTCAAGTGAATGACAAAGGGTTGGTGGATACCAAAGGCGTGAAACAGGATAATACCAATAAGCACAAGTTATTAGGGGAGGCAAAATTACCTGTTGTCCTGATAAAAAATGCCAAACGGCGCTGTGGGTTAAAAATTGCGTTTGTAACCAAATAGGTTCTTCGTGGTTATTGAGCCGTAATAATTGGTTATTGATTAACGGTGCGTGTGGTAAAAAACTGTTTTGCAGGAATTGCCAGTCACTTTGGCGTTGACTAAATAATTCAATTGCTAAAGCAAAATTGGGCCACTGTTTTTTACTGTTACCATTCAGAGCGGCAAATAATGCATGATAACGACTGTCAAAATGTGGCAATAAACCGAGTAATAAAGCATCACGCTCAAATTCTGTGAGTTCAAAACGTTCAACCAATAAAGACAATAAATCAGAGGTAAAGTGTTCTTCGGTTTTCGGATGAATAATAATGTCACCTTCCTCAAATAGCCAATGAGGAAAACCCTGCGGTTGTGCCAAATATTCCTCTACCTTATCCTCAGTAAGTAAAAAACTCTCCGGTAATAAATCGTACCTTTCCCTCTTTTGATAATAGTAGCGCTGTAATAACAGATCGATACGTTCCAAATGGGGATAAATCCAATGTAATTCAGCCACCACATAGTGACTATTTTTAAGTAAAGAGTTCATATAAACCTTTTAAATATTTTTCCAGTCAATCTGTAAAGGACGATTTAGCCAGGAAAGTTTAGCGATATTTAACGGCCACGGCCAGTCGGCTAATAACAGATCAAATGGCTGATGTTGTAGCGTAATTTTGATTTCCTGTTCATCTATCAGCAATTCACCCGGTCGTTGTAAAAACAGTTGGCGGGCATCATTACGGCTCAGTTTTTTCCAGCCCGGAAGTTGAGTGATAATCGCATCTAACCATTGCTCTATTATCAACTCTTCTTCTGACTCAACAGGGATTGATGGCATATCTTCATCAATCGTTAATCCGCATAAAACTTTATTCAATATTTTTCTCTCTACCTTCCCCTCTTCATTCCCCCAAATAAGATAGTCCAGGAAATCAACCGCCATAAATTGAGCTTGACGATGAATAAATTTTTTCTCCTCAAGTAAATCTAATTGATTAAATAAAGCGGGTAACATCGGCCATAGAATTAATATTCCCGCATTATTTACCTGATATGGAGAAGTTAAATCTGATTCAGGATATGGCCTGTTAATAGCCCGAGGTTGATTACAATTATTATCTTTAGGGCGAAAATTATCTGGTGTTGATAACATTGGTTGTTCTTGAAAAGCTTGATACTGATTTAATTGTAGTAAGCTTTTCCGATGCTCTGTAGGTAATTTCTGTAATAGCTCGGTAATCATTGAATTAACCGGATCTATTTGCTGTAAAGATTGTTCTCTAGGAGTTTGTGTTTCACAACCAAAACGATTGACTAAATTTCTATATTCCTGAATAGAGAGGTGTGTCTTACACAGTCTTGGAATCCATTCTATTTGCCAAATCGGCTTCAACCATTCATTTAATAAGGTATTTTCAGCGACGATATTCTGGCGAAATAACGTAATAATAGGCACAATATCAAGCATACTGCTATCAAATTCAGCCATGATATATGATATCACTTTCATATCTGGTTTAGGTATTTCCTGAGTATTATATCGATAGATATATCCCAATCCATTCAATACCAATTGCCAAGAGGTAACTACCTTTCCTTGATGCTGAGATCTATCTATATTCTCCGATAATTTGCAATTAATCGCGGTTAATAAATCTGGTTGACTGATAGCTAAAAGCCGTTGCAAACTGTGCTCAGATAAGCAACTTTTTGCCAATAATAATGCTAAATTTTTCTCTATTTGCATTAATTGATTAATTAAAACTTTAATATTAACGTCAATATTTCTTTTATCTGCTATTACTTTTTCAGAATTTAATTTAACCTCTTTTTGATATAAATACTGGATAAATCCCTCAATATCAGATAAATCATTACTATGTAATAAAGAGGATTTACCAGTATTCTGGGATATTATTGAATTTTCCGAAATGGTTTTTTCCTTATTATTTTCGCGATATTGGCCCAATGCTTTATTTAGTTCAGCATTAAGCCGAATAGGAAACAGAGAATTAAAACTGTTTGAATTAATTTCACCAAGATTCAGCGTTAATTTATCTAAATAGATATCCTGACTAGTCGCATGTTTATTAAAGTATAGATTAAGTAATTTACTTACACTGTTCTGATTAAATATGGAACCATGTAATACTTTTTTAGCCGCCTGTTGATTATTAGCTTCAATAGTAATAGCAATTCGATTTAATAAATTTAGCTCCGAAGTCATAAATAGCACTCCCTTTACGATTAATGAACAAATTAAAGCTTCATAATGAAAGCAAGAATATAATAAGGAACTGTTATTTTATTACTATGGGAATGTTTGCCTGTGTTTTTCACATCAATATCATGATTGTGTGTCTCTGGACTGTTTCCATTTACAACACCTTTAGATGTGGTCATCCCTGTTGAGTAATAGAGATATCTATTGTTGGTATTATTCGAAGAAGCTACCGCTCTCTTGTTTGAATCGATCTTATAATAACCATGCTGGGCCATTATCTCTGTGTCAATTATTATTCCACTAAGATGATTGTGATTAGGTATTTGACCAATAGATAACGATCTCTCATTTGTTCTGCCATTGATATTTAATGTAGCTTCATCAGAATTAAAACTAAATGATTTACCATCTTTAGGTCCTGAAACTTTAGTATTACTTTGCCCTTTAACACCAGAAAAATCCCCGCCTAAAATAAATCGATCGATCAAATTTGGCGTACCATTATTACCATCACACAATGCCCATCCCTCAGGAACACTACTACCAGAAAACATCACAATTATTCCTCTGGGGAGTACTTTGTTAGGATCAATACTGACACCTTTATCATCAACCTTAATACCATTACCCGCTTTAACTTTTACGCCTTTCGTACTCAAGCTTAAACCACTTACACCACTCCAAGCATTACTTGAATTTCCTCCCTCTAATTTCAAATAGAGACCGGTATTATCAGTTACTACAATACCTCCACCATCCCAACACTTAACAGCTATACCATCTGGCTCAACAGAAATACTGCCTTTATCTTTGGCCTTAACTTCTACTCCATTTCCATTAACCGAAATACCATCACCATATTTAACCGAAACACCTTTATCATCCACCTTAATACCACCATCAGCCGCAGCCTTGACAGCCACGTCATCTGTATTTACAACAATACCTTTACCTTCACCAACAGATATTCCATTGTCTTTATTAATCAGACCACTACCAAGGTCTACAGATAAAATATCTTTTTCTAGTATTAGCGGAGAAAAGTCTTTACTGGGAATAGTACCCATTTTTAAATTAAGCGTACCATTATCATCCAGTTTCAATCCTGCTCCTGGTCCATTTTGTTGAGGAGCTTGCCCAGTTGCTTTACGGCCAATATCAGCAATATTAATCAGGTCTGCATAATCAGCTTGTAAAGGAATACTGCCTTCTTTAAAGCGGCTTTTCAAATCATCGGTTGATGGCCCCTTTGATTCAATCTTAGTATTTTCTAAATTAACTTCTGAATTTTGCAGATTATATTCTTTTTCCATTTTTATCACCTTATATTATGAGCACCATTATATTAATGGTATATCTAAACAATAGTGAAATTTTAAAAACACCATAATGTATGAATAGATGAAACATCTATTTTATGTTGTTAAAATTATCTTCCATCATAAGTAAAATAAAAACCAAATTTTGCACGTATTTCCCCTTTAATATCTTGAATATCAGATATGTAATTTAGTGATAAAATGAGTGGTTCTTCGGTGTAAAATAATGCGCCAGAAAGATCCTGATTATCACCTAATATAAATCCATAATAAAATGACCAGCTATTGCCTGCTGGAGGGTCATATAAATTCATCGCTTTCCATGATAAGTTAATTCCTACTTTTTTTCTTCCTTTAATATGCAATATTTCATCGGTAATAACACCATTCTTATTCTTTTTCACTTTAACGTAGTAATCTGTCCATGCATTATTGGACTCTAGTACTGTACATTCAGGCCCTATTTGGTTGTTATCAGTTAAAAATACCAGCTTGCCTTTATTATCCACGGGTTGACATAAAAATTCTGAGACAGCAATGGCTTTATCATTCTCTTTAATAAGGTCAACATCTACCCGTACTGCCCTTTTAGTATAAGGCACATATAATAACTGATTATTTTTTATAACCTCTTCGCTCCATTGATCGCCTGATTCACCAATCACTTCAATACGTTGCTTTTCCGTGGCAATTCGCATACTGCCAATACCTGTTGCAACGGAAGGCAATCTTCCCAGAGTTAAAGTTTCTAGAATATGGTATGCCTCATCCCCTAAAGGAGCATCATTGTTTTGCCAGCGTTTATAGGTATTGGCAAAATCTTCAAAATGTTTTGGTGATAACCAATGAATAACCATCGAAATATGCGCGGGAAATTCAGCGAGAATCTCCGATTTTACCCAAGATTCCAGTTTGTAAGAGTCAACTCTGTTATTCTCAATTAATTGATGATTCACTACCACGCTGACCACAAATGAAAAACGATCAGCCAAAGCATATTTTTCACTGGAGAAATACCAGCGATAGCGCCAGGCTTCTGCCTCAGTTGGAAAATTATCCCGTGAATCTTCATTCCGTTTAATTAATATCTTGCCTTGGATGCGATCAAATTTAATTACGCGCGCTTTAAGTTCATATTCGGATCGCGTTTTTTTACCAACTGTACGAATTAACGCTTTTTTGAATGGCCTGGAAGGTGTAATGGCATATTTCAGAGTTATTTCGTCATTTTCTTCAATCATGGCAGGGAAAGGGCTTTGAGCACTGGAAGTGATCCAACGTTCATCTTCCGTATTATTTTGGTATGCTGCGTCGGCATAAACCAATTGATAATCCATATCTTCCAACCATATTGGGCTGTTTTGCCAGCGCAGTTTATCTTGTTCAAATGCGACTAATACTCTTGCCAAATTATGTTTCAGATCCGTGCTGTTACGCATGCTAAGGGAAAATATCTCCCCTGACACCTCTGTGATCATCTGGCCTCGCAATGTAAATTCCCTATCACCTTCAATGATAATTAAATTGATCACCTGGCCTTGCAATAACCGGCCTGTTGTATCTTTTTGTGTAATTCTTAACTGTTCATCTTCAACCACCAAAGAATCGGGCTTTTGCGGAGTATCGAATTGGATATCAGGTTTTACCGGCAGTAATTGACGATGTTCAATTAAATAGAAAGGCAAATTAGCCAGATTGGGAATATCACTGAAACATTCCCCGCCCAAACCCAATCGAGCAGCAATCCGTTTTTGCAATGCTGATACTTTATCAATCCGAATATTATTACGTTGATAGTTCAGTTCCGGTTGTTGGGCTAAATAACCGCGTTGAGTGTTCAGAAAATCCCGAAAATCAAGAGTGAGGGGTCTGGCAGCAAGTTCAGCGCCAAAATAACCTAATAGGTGATCCAAGATTGTCAGCTCTTTTATATAATTTGGCTTCTGAATATCATTACCAATATCGATTTGTGAATCGCGGCTTAGTTTTGCGATTAAGTCAGGAATGATCTGTTGATGAACTCTATGGCTGACCGTATTCGCCTTAAAAGGCCATTGTACACCATATACCCTATTTCCCCGTTGTTTAAACGCCAATAGTTTTGGCAATAAGGCAAGTTCAGCACAGCCATTAGCTAACAGTTGTTCAAAAGGCAGCATAAATTGGTGTAACTGTAGTTGTTGTAAGGTATGTTTATTAGTCTGCAATCCATAACAAGCGGGTAATTTATTGCTTGCCGGGTAATAATCCCGCACTTTACGATGTTTACCCCAGTTCAATAATTCTGGTTTCGTATTAATCAACGGTTCTGTGATGAGCTTTTTCTCTATATCTTCCCTAGAAACTGTAACTTTCACACCACCTTTGGCGATAATAGTCAATGGGCTGTCTGATGAAGCCATCAATGCTAAAGGATCTTCGCCCCATAATCTGGGATAATAATGTTCTTTAATAATTTTCCAAGACCAATTATCACCCGATAGCGGAGAAATAATACTAGCATCATATTTCTCCTTATCTAGTTCCAACCGGGTTACACCTTGAACACCTTTAATCGCCAATAATTGGTTAACCAAATGGCTTAAGTTTAATACCATAGCGCCGTTGTAATCTCTGATGGGCGGTAATTGAGGCATCCAACCGTGATGCAAATAAGGCCCATCAAAAATTTCTTCATTACTGTAACCCATCTCTTTCATTGCTTGGGTGGTATAACGTAGCGGTTTTTCAATTATCGTTTGTTCCGCTGTCATATAAATTTGGGCGAATATGTCAGCGATATCTTTAACATCATCATCAAGCTGAATATCGATCTTCAATGGTAAATCAACGGGTTGTAGCCAGATAATTTTACTCACCCATTCTCCCAAATTACGATTATCTTTCAGGAAAGCATTAAGTTTCTCTTGAGCCAACTTATTATCGGCCTGAGTTTCCCGACCAGGCAGCAAATAAAGCCAATAATTTCCTCTTAATGTTAATCGTTCGCTATCTGAATTGGGGATTTGAGTAAAACTGTATTTACGCTCCTTTTTGCTATACCAGTATGTATAGCGTTGATCTTTAGGTTCGCATATCAGCCGTGCATCATTAAATAAAAAGTAACCCTCCTTGGTATCATTCATCGGATCGCTGCTGTGCAAGTCCAATAATACCCGGCGATAATCTTCCGCAGTAATAGGCCCACAAGTCAGCATCTGTTGCGGACCAAACTCCTGCGGGAAAATACCCTCTCCTGCGGTCTGTTCCTCTGAGGTGGGCGTCAGCAGATCTTTCAGTGGTAATGAGTGACGATAAGCTAAATCAGACGCGCTATAACAACAGGCTTCCAATAAGGTGATACCGGGATCATTTTCACTCATATCACTCCAATATTGACCCGAATATCGCTCAATAATAGCCTTAGCCTGAGCAAGTAAGGTATCAAAGGCAATATCGTCTTTAATGATGGGAAACAGAGCATCCTGATTATTCATTATCAACTCCTTGGCTTGAAAGACGCTTATCTGTCCAAACTAAAATCAGTACTTCATTATCGTTAGCTTCGATACTTTCACCCACGGCCCCCTTAGTTTGGTTAGCTGTGGTTAGGCTTAAATTAGTGACTCGTTCTACCAGTGGGGATTGTTGGATGGTGGCTAATAACTGATAGTAGTCAATGCAGTTACCGGTTGTTACGCCGATAACAGGATTCTCTGCCCACGGCATATATATTCGGCTTAATTGTTGCTGTAATTGGTGATGGCCGTAGTCAGAATTAACGTCTGAAATAAAGGTCACTTGATAACTCACACTAACGTCAATATAAGTAGGATTGTTGATTTCAATAGCTGTCCAAGGGCTACTTAACTGACTTAGCCATGAGATCATCTCTTTCAATCGCGCCGGGTTTAGTGTTGGGCGTAATGCATCATCGTTATCCTTGTAACGGTTATCCGGGATAACTATCAGTTGTTGTTTTTCTGGCGCCGGAATGGTGGTTAATTGGCTGCCTGAATGGTATCTGACATCAAATAGGCTAACAAAATGATCTTTTAGTAATGTAACCATGTTTCCCCAACTCAGTACTCGATTACGGTGGGACAATCGGACAGGGATTCTTTTTAAGAAGGCTTGCTCCGTTTCTCGAGAACGACCATTCCAAGAAGCCCAAGGTTGCGTGACGCTGTTGATTGCGGCAATCGTGGCCACCGGCTGTTTTATGCTGTCAGCGGCCAATCCATTAATAAAATGCTCCTGTTCAACAGTTTCTGCGTTGGCTAATGTGGCGATGGTGGCGTTATACAGCAAACCTTTAATACGTGGGTAATCTTGGGGATCAGTTTTTCCAACTATCTCAGCTTTCAACCAGTACCGCCCCGTTGGCATCAAAGCGGCCTGATTTGATGCATCCTGTGGCAATAAGATGCGCCAGATACCCCGGTCAAACAGGCTGCCGGTTTGATCATCAAATAATTTATCCAATTTACTCCAAGTATTGTGCTCGTCGAGGTAAAACCAAGATAAATCGAGTGCTTTGACCCCTTCTAGTTGCCAATAGAGAGATAAAGTTTGCCCCGGTAGTACCCCCGTAAAGCCCAAATAGAATGCATCATGAGTCAATGTCGGTTTTTCTGCTGCTTCGCCCCGGCCAAAAGGCGTCAGGGGGTAAACAGTAAATTGCTTAGATTTAACTTTAGCGCTGAATTGAATCTGCAATGCACTGATTTGTGGGATATAAGGTAAATTTTTATCTTTCGGATCTTTCCAATATTGGGTATGCATAAAATCCTGTCCGGCCAGTTCTATACGCACCGACGCAGGCCAATCATTGGGATTTAAGCTGTCCGCAAGGGGAAAATTCATCGTTGGCAAGGTAAATTCTAAGCTTCGTCCTTGTGGTTTATTATTATCTCCACTGAATAATGACTGAGATTCAGCTTTATTAAGTATTTCTTTATTAAGTATTTTTCCCTTAAGTATTTCTCTCTTTTGAGGCGTGACTAAGTAACCCTGTACTTCAAATGCACTATTATCGGGATCAGGACTATAACCTTTATACCACTCTTTAAAACTTATGGTAGGCAAGCCAACCCATTGAGGAGTAATCGTCACTGTTGCGTTTTCAGTACCATACCATTCAGGGGCAATCAGATTAAAACCGGAGCCTAATAACGGTGATTGACCAAAAGGAAAACTAGTCGCATTCGTCTGTTCAATACCTCCATCAGAGACATAGTACACATTGCGATTGTCGTTAATGTTGATGTTGATCTCGATGTCTTTAATCTTCGGCAACATCGGTTCCTGTTTGGTGCTCAGTTTTAGTACCGGTACGTCAAACGCCATATTATCCAGGACATCAGGAGGAGTGATCGGCGCATCACTGGCAGACAATCCAAGTTCAAGCGTTGTTTTGTTGACAAGTTTTACCTTCAAGGAAATCCAGCGATTTTCCGCGCTGATATTAGCCGTGATATGCTCAGATTTACCCGTCCACTCGCTGTCTAATGTGACTTTAATCGTGCGCTCTCCTGCCGGCATCGCAAATAAAGGCGAAGTAATTAAGTAACCGGACAGAACCGAAACATCATCAGGCGTTGTGCTAAAAAGCCGAATACCGTTTTCAGGAAATTCAATGTCATCTGCAAGATTCAGCGGTATTGCCGATTTCCAGCCATTCCCCTCTTTTCGATACCAACACAGGTCAGTCAATTCCCCTTGGTTTGCCAATATATTCAACTCGGATACATATTGTAATGGATTGCCAGCGCTATCATGTCCGGCATCAAAGAGAGTTCCTTTCGGAATAAGATATTCAACACGATCAGAATTCAAGGTAATTCCTATCGCCACCCGATCCGCTTGAGCATCTCTCGGTTTCAAACCCAATAATTCCCGGTAATAAAGATCACGATGACGTGCCGGCAAGGTATTGAATAATATTTTCGTCGTTTCTAAGAGTTTTAAAAAAGCCAATAAAAAAGCCTGATGAGAGGGTAAAGTACCATTTGCTCTATTCGCTTCTTGGTAAATATCCGCTAATTGCTGCGGCGTGTTTTCCTGAATAAAATAGAAGCTACTCCAAAACTGCTCTTTTTCTTGACCAAAAGGGATTTTTTCGGCGTATTCTTTAAGCCAGTTTAAAATATCTAATGTACTTCTTTCATCAAGTTTAAAATCCGTCTCAGATACAATAGCGGTAAGTTTATTATTTAATCCGGTCTGTCCCATATTTATACCACCCGTTATTTGCATATAACTTTAATATGTTTTCAGGAGATCGTTATTATTTAAAAATAAATTAAAGCATTATTTATCCGGCACTGACAGCGTATTGACCGGCAATAAAACGGCCTTTTCCCATACTGGGTGCGGTTATATCCGGGCCACTCGATGGGTTATTTGCCGGCTGCGATGGGGTAAAACGGGCAATAAATTGCTGCCCGACAACAATTACCGTGACAGGGCTACGACAAAAGCTTACCTGCTGGCTAGTATCCAATTGAGCAATGGTAACCATGCCCATCCCGGGTACCGGATGGCTAGGGGTAATATATTGCGCCTGAAATTGGACCTTTTTTTCATCACCCATCATCACAATCTTTTTACCTTGGATTTTGGCATGACCGCTGCCCCGGATGATTGCCGGCCCCAGAATGGTGACCTGCCGGTTACCGAACAAGGGTTCGAACAGCAAAGTGTCGCCATCAACCACCAGTTGTTTACTCATAAAATCACTTCTCCTTCGCCAATTTCAAGAATACCTTCAATTTGCTGGCTAATGTCGCTACCTCTCAGGGCATAGCTCACCTGTATATGCAGGGTATTAGGCAAATTTATTTTTTGATTCACCTGAATTTCAGTAATTTCTGCACGGGGTTCATAACGTAATACTCGCTCTTCAATACGCGTTTGAATATGAGCCATCAGCTCATCACTGATATTTTCAAACATATAATCATTTAGGCCACAACCGTAATCTTCACGCATAATCCGCTCGCCAGGTTCCGTCAGAAAAAGAACTTTCATACTCTGGCGAACATGTTCTGCTCCTTCTGCCATGATGATTCCGGTCTGATTAGAAAACTGTGGCGGAAATGTCCAGCCCCGACCATAAATATCGGCTAATATTTTATCTGCCATCTTATTTAACCTATTATTGTGTTAAATTAATTTTCGCCCCTTTAATATCAACCCCAGATTTTCCAGCGGCTGATAGGGATTTTTCGGCCTGAATATTAATGTCCTGCGCCTGAGTAATGAGATTTTTAGCGGAATTAATGGTGATATCTTTATCCTGTTGCAAAGATAAGGTATTTTTTCCACTATTAAATGCGAGCGTATTATCTTTATTATCGAATATTAATGCTTGCTGATTCTCTCCCTGTTTAATCACTAATGTTTTCACCAAATTCTTTTCACTCGGTTCTAACGGTGATCTATTTTTAGGGTTATGCATGGCGCCTAATATCACCGGAAAACGAGGATCACATTCAAAGAAACCGATAATCACCTCATCCCCCGGTTCCGGGTAGAAGCAAAATCCACTGTCATGGCTGGCGTAAGGTTTACCTAAGCGGGCAAATAGCGTGCCATTGGTTAAGTTTAAAGCCGGTATTTTGACCGGAATACGACCTAGCGATTGGCTATCCTGTTGGTATTTCTCTACGATCCCGATATGCAGCTCTTTAACCTGAGGTACAACCTGTTCTACATCTGATTGCATACCTAACGTTAACCGGGTACGCCAACCTTGACGCTGGTTGATGGTCTGGCTGACGCCGGTGATAATCGCCTGACCATCCATTCCCTGCCCGAAGCCAGTTAATGCCAAAACATCACCCGGCTGATAGCGATCATTGCCTGCAACCTCAAAACTGCCGGATATATTACGGCTACGTCGGTTGCCCATGATGCTTTGAGTAAACTGCTTAGTTTGTTCATTATCCAATGGACTGCTGAAAATCCATTGCCACTCCTGATCGGTCAACGGTTTCAGCGTGTCGGTAGCAAGTTGACCGCCGCCAAACCCACTATGCTTCGCCTGAACTGCCTGAGACAGCTTTTGCTGGTTAATGTCCCAAGACTGTACACTTACCGCTTTGGGGCTGCGCTGATTATCCCATTGCAGATTCGCTTCAAACAGCACAATGTCCCGAATATCGCCGCGCTGACGAATGGTGTGTACGGTTGACTGACTAAGTGATTCCGGTGTTACCAATGTAATGGCATCATGGCCGGGGATCAGCCAGATATTGGTAGCACTCAGTCGGCTCTTTAAGAATGTCCAATCATTGCAACGAAACTGCACCATTTGCTCATGTACCGTTTTAAGTTGAGGCGCTTGTTTTATCGTGACAGATACACCGGCCTGGCTGAATAGCTTTTTGATAATCGCCTCATCACTCTGCTTATTGAATAGTTGAGAGTGGAAACTATGGGTTAATTTTTGCAGTGGATGCTTTGCTGTCAGAATCATTAAACTGTCCTGACCTTTAATCTTCAATGTCTGCTGAACAATGATCCCTTTAAACAACACATTTGTTTGCATCTGCACAATAATTTCATGATTCGGGCGACAATTTGCCAACTCTGCCTGCGCTTTAGCATCAAAAATATGACTGGTATCACCAATAATAGCCAAAGTGACGTTAGCCGAAGGAATGCCATTGATAGGGTAATTGACTGACAAACTGATAACCGTAAACTGATTGAGCGTTTTGCCGCCTATCTTAATCGCGAGCGTGGGTATCTTCATGCTTCCCTCCGTGCTTGCAGCGTTTGTCCCGGCGTAAAATCATCAAGATTATCCAGATCGTTTTGCCAAGCCAGCGAAAGATAATCGATACCCCCCGCCAGAGCCGCACCCGCGCCCAGTGCAATCAATGGTAGAGAGAGCATATCGGTGACGCTAACCGCGGTAGCCGGTGGCGATTTTAACTGCTGCTCAGTGGACTGAATAACAAAGCTCTCATCCGCCACCAGCGATAAGGTAGCCATTGCCCGTAATGGCATGGCGTCCCGGTCAAACAAGGTGTAATGAATATTGAGACCACTGGCCCGGCAGGCAAAATAACCTTTATTTTCCCAACGCATTTTGCCCCATTTGATTTTAAGAAAATGCGGGACTTTGGTACCGGCATCAACGGCGCAGAGGGTTTTCAGCGTCGACAGTTGGGTTTCTATCGGCGTACTGTTGCCGGGCATCGATGCATCAAACAGTAGATCTAATGACAGGCCCGCAGGCTGAGACGACACATGGTGGTTACTTTGGTGAATATGGGTAATGCTTTCATCGTTTTTATAATTGGCTTGATAATTGAACTGGATCGCATCAGGGTTATACATCACCGGTAAACTTCCCACCAATATTTTACCTTCCCGATCTTTAAAAGCGGTCAGCGTGAGTTTAGATAGGCTGCGTTCAATTAAGCTCATACTGGCCCCCTGTTTCACGTAATGCCTCTAACACCTCCCGTTTAATCCTTTCAATCAGGAGAGCGTCATCTAACGCTTCTTGGGCTAATGTTCGCGGAGATGCTAAATCACTCGCAGAATCGGTGACTTTAGCCTGAATAATCAGTTCCTTAATTTCTACAGTCATGCTTTCACTCCTAACCAGCGCATATCCTGATAACGTAACTCCAGGGAGTTCACCAAAACAGCATTGCTATTAGCATCAAAGTCACCGGTAGACCAACGAACCGGTAACGCGTTACTCACAGTCCAACTTGCCACCGGTAAAAAATTTTCATTCAGCAACATGATGACCACATCAGCATAAACCGCTTTTTCTCCACGCAAGACACGATCAAATATCAGAGTAAGCGGTGTAACCGTCATAACACCACGCTCCAATACCAAACTACCGTGCTGGATCTTCTCGGCCAGCCAAACGTTTCTGGCATTTTCCCCGCCCTGGCTGTGTTGCGTGGTTTGCAGTTCACGGCTAAGTCCCGATATACGCTGAAAGGCAATATCAAGCGGACTGGGAATGTTGTTAAACAGAAAACTGGCGATAAAACGATGTGACACTGACGGGGTGTATAGATTGTGCATATTTTGCCCCTGTTTAATTTAATCTCGTTATCCCGGTACGTGTATCAAACGTCAAACTCAGTTCAATAAATTCCGCCGGAATGAGTAGAGCCAGTTTGATTTTCATGATCATTTTCCCGGCTCGCAGATCCGCTTCACTCATTGATTCGTCAATGCCGAGTAATATGTCAAATGCCTGTTCTTCGTGGGTACCTAGCAGCCCACCTTTTAACCATAATTGATGCAACCAGTTGTAGGTTTGGCCCTTAAGTTTCATCCAGGTGATGGCGTTGTTGGGTTCGAAAACTAAAGCCCGGCCTAATCGGGTGATATGCGCTTCGATATAGGAGACCAAGCGGCGAGTTTGGATATAGCGCCAGGGAGAATCGGGGAGGTTGTCCAGAGTTCGGCATCCCCAGACTTTAATTCCTTTACCGGGGAAGCTGCGAACCAGATTCAACGAAGTGCCATTCTGATTAAAGAGCGCATCAGCTTCAATAAAGGAGCGTATTGGGCTGACCACCTTAGCTAAAGCCACGTTGGCCGGAGCGGTCCAGATACCTTGCTGATTATCATTACTTTGGATAACCGCAGCCACCGCCGCGGTAGGCGAAAGGATGATATGTTGACCATTTTCTTGATATGTGGTTTTCAATCCCGGCCAATATACCGCGCCCCATTGCCGATCGCTTGAGGAAAACTGCTCTAAACATGTAGCGGCCGGTACCGGATCATCCGGGGCATCCAGCAATCCCATGATGCCACGTCGGCTCTTGCAAAGGTCGAGTACTGACTGCCAAAACTGTAGCCAAAGATCGATGTCAGCACCTAGCTCTCCCATTTGATTAAACAGGACAACATCAGGAACGACAATCAGGGTGATTGTACTTTCCGCGGCAATAGCCTGCTTAAGCCAATCTTGTTGCAGCGCAGTGACCAATGATTGAAAATCGTTCAGTGGTTCATCAAGGTTCAGCGGCAGTACATAAGCTTGTTGACCGCCATTTTCAAAAAAATGACGCACGGAGTAGTACATTAATCCTGACTCACGAAATTTTAGGGTAAAGTCGGTCAGGCTGTTTAATTTGACTATGGTTTTACTGCCCGAACTGGTTTTATTGGCTGAAATTTTTGGAATATCACCAATAAAAACCGGTATACCAATAAATGCATCATCTGGCGTTTGGGATATCAGCTTCTCCGCGATTGTTACACCCGGCTGTTTTATTTCCATTATCGCTTCCTCTACAGGACAGGCGCGACAAACCGCGCCCTAGTACAGTTACTGTGCTACTTTTTGCGTAAATTGCAGGATAATAAATTCAGCCGGACGGACTGCCGCCATGCCAACCTTGACGATCATTCTTCCACGTGTAATGTCGTCGTCAGACATAGTGACACCTTGACCAATTTGCACAAAATAGGCTTCTTTAGGGTTACTACCGACCAGCGCCCCTTGTTGCCAAAGTTGATGGAGATAATTGTCAATGGCTGACCGTACTCGTTCCCAAGTCGGTTGACTATTAGGTTCAAAGACGGCAATTCGCATTGCCTGTTTGATATCCCGTTCCGCCGCATTAAATAAACGCCGCACCGGAATGTAACACCAGTTGTCATCATCTTTTTTCAGGGTACGTGCGCCCCAGACAACAAAACCTTTGTTGCTGAAATAACGGATGGCATTAATGCCTTTCGGATTCATCTCTTTTTGATCATCGTCAGTGAGTCGCTCGGCCACATCGCTAATCCCATTCAGCACAATGTTAGCCGGTGCTTTCCAAACGCCACGGTTGGCATCAGTGGCACAATAGACACCGGCCATGACTGCACTGACAGGAATCATTTTGCTTATGTGCTGTATTTCATCAATCGCTTTTCGATAGACATCCGGGTTTTTCTCTTTGAGTTCCGTCAGATTGGTAACATTAGCTGCTTTTGCATCCTGATAACCTGAAACAGCTATAAGGCTCTCTTCCGTTTGCATAAGCTGTGAGACTTTTATCGCAGGATAATATGTTGCGGTTTGTGAGGATACGTTAGTGCTGATAGTGGATGTTTTATTCTGATTATCAGCGATAAGGAAATAGCCCTCATCCAATAATGAAGGTGTCAGACTGTTATATATCCTGCTCTGGTAATTAGAATCTTGTTCAGGACAGACGATTAAAGTAATTTCTAAAGCTTGCTTAATTAACTCAGGGATTAAGGCCAGCATATTAGAATCTTCCGACTTAGCAATCGGTAGGATATAACAAGGTCCACCGCCATTTTGAAAATAAAGTTTTAAGGCATCACCGCTTATTGTGTAATTAACTGTCACCTCGTAAGTGTAATCGGTTTTTTTTCCGTTTTCGTTTTCACTTTCGTTTTTTTCATTTTCGTTTTCATTTATTGTATCGCTACTAGCCTCTCCATTGTCATTGTTTTTAGCCGATATATCCCCTTCAACTTTTTTAGTTTTTTTAGCGGTGGTAGACGGAGGAGTTGATTTGATGGCTATTGACTTAACACAACCCACATGAAACAGATTAGTGAAATCCAACCAGCTATTAACACGTGTTATTTTTGGCATCGTACTCGTTTCTTTCGGAAAGAAACGCCCAATAAAAACCGGGATTGCCGTGCTTCCTTGACTAACAGAAAGCGCCAGTGAAGCATCTTCTTCAATATAGACGCCAGGAGTAGAAGTTTGTGTGGCCATATTCCTTCCCTTCTATTGGTTCATATTCTGTGTAAACTGCAAGATAATAAATTCGGCTGGACGAACTGCCGCCATACCCACTTTAACGATCATTTCACCACGTTTAATCTTGTCATCAGTCATGGTGATACCTTTACCAATATGAACAAAATAAGCCTGTTCAGCTTTATTACCCACCAATCCCCCTTGTTGCCAGAGGGAATAGAGATAATTATCGATAGCTCGACGCACCGCTTCCCAAGTGGGTTGACTGTTCGGTTCAAAGACCGCGAAACTCATGGCATTTTTAATATCTCGCTCTACACTGTTAAACAGACGGCGAACCGGGATATAACACCAGTTATCACTGCCCTCAAGCGTACGAGCCCCCCACACCAATGTGCCACTCTTAGGAAAGGTACGAATCATATTCAACGCTTTAGCGTTATCTTTGTTATATTGTCCTTGCAGGTCATCAGTCACCGGATATTTAGGTTGTAATCCTCCTTGAATAGGGACGTTAGCCGGTGCTTTCCAAACACCCCGACTATTATCGACACTGGCATAAATACCGGCCATTACTGCGCTGGGTGGAATATTAACGCTAGCTCTTTTCCCTTCTTTATCTTTTTCTCCCCACTCAGCGGTCAACCAAGGATAATAAACTGCGCCATAGGCGGTGACGGTATAAATCTTAAGTACTTCGTCGGGTTTTTGGTTCGAATCTATTTGAGTGACTGGGCCATCAAAAATGGTAAATAAGCTTTTACCCGGTTGGCAAAGTGTATCTACAGCAGTAGTAATATTCTCTCCGGCAGCAACCAGCAATGTAACATCATCCAGCTTCGGAACTTGGTTTACTAACTCTTCGGTTTTAATAAGATAACAATATCCACCGCCATTAATAAAATAGGCACGTAGTGAAACATCAAGCTTATCATCAGGATCAAATTGCCCATCTTTTCGTGTCAAATAGTCCAGCCAACTACTGATACGGATATAATCTGCGGATAAAAATTTATTATCATTTGCAACTGCAAAAACAGGTACCGCCGTTGCACTGGAACGGACAGAGAGTGCCAATGAAGCATCTTCTTCAATATAGACACCCGGATAAGATGTATCAATTGTCATAATATTCGCCTTTAAAAAGCACTGCATTGACGTGCCAGACTATTCCTGACAACAAACAGTCCTGACGCCAAACAATGTATTAATGGAATTCAACAGTCACCCGATCGGCTTTCAAACTTATTTCCTGCACCGCAACTTCATTACTGGTGGCATCAAAACTGGGGGCGGTTAGTTTTTCTGGGAAAGCATTAGCAATATTCCAAGTAATCAGCAGGTTTGAACCTGTTTCATCGGTGAGACTAATAGAAATATCTTTCTTCTCTATCTGATTAAGCGAAATAGAGTTAATCCAATCGTACAATTTAGATTGCCCTTTAAAAATACCGCGCTTTAAGGTAATGGTTGGTCTCTGGCGTTGACCGGGCATTTGTAACCAATTACCAATTCCATCACGATATTCAATCGTGTCATAGCTAATATCTAATCCCGATACACTTTGAAAAGACATTTGCTCATCACCAACAGTCACGACAAAACGATAAGTTGGAATGGGGTATTGAACAGCAATTTGATCGGCAGTTGTAGACATTGTTATTTCCTTAAGAGTTAAATTCATAACTAGGTTAAAACACACATCATTTTAGGTACGCTACCGCCCTTAGGTATCATGCCTAATGCCTGACTTGTGTATTCACCGTGCTTTAATATCCAAACCCTCATTCAAGGGAATGAGGCGACCTGACTACTGATTAACGTAAGTTAATACGTGATAAACATCACACTGTTGGAGCTTTAAACTACTTGTTGAACAGTAATCACTCAAACACCGCCAAATAAAAGTTAAAAATAAAAAATAATTATTTTTATCAATTTTTTATCTATTAATTCAATTACATATGGAAATTACCCTCAATTCACAGCATTATTTCTCATGGATATCTATTCACTTATTTTTACAAAATGAATTTATAAACAACAAATGATACCTGAAAATATTTTATCTATATTTACAACACTTCCATCACTTCATAAACAATAAAGGCACAATCATCACAATATAAATAAAACTAATAATTAATTATCATTAAATTTATTTATAAATAAAAAACAGAAAAATAACTCATATGACAAAATAAAATAAAAAATTTTAAATAATTTATTTTCTTGCATTACTCATGGGAAAACTATATAAGTTCTATCGGGCATAAGCCTAATTGAGCCATCTTGGCTATAGCGAATAGACAAACATTAAACAGAGGCAGAGAATGCGTTATGTTGAAAATAACTAGAGATGTTTATTTAGACTGTGACTCAAACAAAATAATTTATGGTAAAAATGTATTTATCATTACTGAAAAAGAGAAACGCCTGCTACTCGCACTGTGGGAACATGCATCACAAGGGAAGACATTAAATCGGGAACAATTGATTCCTCTGGTTTGGCCCGAACGCAAAAACGGCGTAGCAGAAACTAATTTATTGCAATTAATCTGTAAGTTACGCCGAACGTTACGCTATTGTAATCTCGACGAAGCCATACACACGGTATACCGACAAGGCTATCGTTTTATCCTGCCATCTCAAGATAACGAACAAGATAATAATCAGCCCCAAAATACCAAATTACCTATTCCCATCGCTACACTCCCAAAGCCATTTTACTGGCGTTTCACCAAGATGATTGTTATGTTTATCACTGCAATTATCTGGATATCAACTCTCCTATATACCGCCCCCTTTCTGGCTAAGAGATAATGATGATTTTTATTTACAAAACAATTAAATTCCGGTCAATGGAGGTCCATTAAATTAAACAGCATACACGAGTTATTCACTTCTTCTTTGCGGCTCATTTCAGCAACTTATGAGCCGCTTTAATAAGAAAAAATCATTATTCATAATATCTTTTTTTGTCGGTGTAACTCCTTAGTCATTAATTACGACTACCGCTATCGGCAATAAATCCGTCAGGAATATATGTCCTCGCCACTGTCAGGATTTTCGTATCTCTTTGACTAATAACAGCCATAACCATAGCTGCATCCAGATGTCAGGCGGCTTATCCATGAATTTCATATTTCCACCCCCACTAGAAATTAAGATCCTGTTAAACGTGTGTGAAAAAAGAAAAGGCCACGCAATGCGTAGCATGGAATGTGTATTAACCGCTTTTATGTTTACCTTATTCCTTTTACGTCACTGATAAATTTCAATATTTAACTGCTCATGGAAAGTGTTAAGTTAAATTTCACAGGTCAAATCACCTGATTATATATGCCAACAAATAACAGTAATAATAAGGAAACCAATATGACATTAACAGATTTCAAAATATTCCTAAACCCTAACCAAGCTATCGAAGCTTATAAAAATGGGAATATAACCATTCCTATTCGATGGAGAAATATAGCAATAAAAAACAAAGGCCAAGCAGCAATGAGGGTTTTAAATTTCTGGGCGTCCCCATTTGGGGAGTATGAATTCTATAATTCTATTGATGTCTGGCCTGGAGAAACTAAAATACTCAACGCGCCTCCTAACGCTATTTATTACTATAGAATTACAGCCGTCAATTTAGACGCAACCCTGACTACCGAAGCTGAATTTAATTGGGTATAAAAATTCTTAAGAGTTAGCTATATGTCTCTCGTATATAAAAATTTAGTTCAATATATAGCTCAAACTTCACTACGCAGAAAGTAACATCTTCATTCTCTGCTAAATACTTATCAACTACCGAGGATTACTCGGTAGTTGAAATTGAATGCTACATTAAACATTATCTGAGAACGTGGAAGTGGACTTTATATATGAAAAACCCCGCAAGTGAGAGGCTTGGAATTCAACATAATATAGTTAACGCCAGTTACAGTAAAAACGCTTGGTTTCACCTGTTTTTTTCATTATGGCACCTAGTTTTTCTACGGTTGGGTTTTCCGATGCATAATAGTAGACATCGTATTCATAATTATCGTTATCTGCATCATGATCATACAAGAAAGTTCCAAAATCATAAGTTACATTATCAACTGAGACATAAAAATTCTTCTTGAATACTTCTTTAACTTTCTGATAATTAGCTTTATCAAAATATACTCTCAAACACAATCCGCCGCTATTATAGTAGAGCATTAAAATGCTTTTAATATCTATTTTATTTTGGGTTATATTTAAAGTACCGAAAGTAGATTCTCCCTTACCAAAGATTCCCTTGTCACTCATATATCCCCAATCCTGCCCAGTATCATACTTACTAGTCCCCAAGGTAACATCAAAAACCAACATATTGTTATCTAGCTCAATGACCAATCACTACCCATTATATCTTCCGGCGTTGGTTGCCAGGGTAACCAATGCCCATGCTTATCGCACTTCTCAATATAAATTAAGTTGCCTTCACTGTTAGCAATCGATTCAGGAATAAGGCGTATGCATTCATTAGGAGAATCCCAATCACCACGACGTGCTTGATTTCCTAGATACACTTGAATAATCGCCCACGGACAAGAATTTTCTGGGGCAACAACATGATTACATTTGTATTGATCAGGGTTTAATGATTTATGCTCAGGGAGTTTATTTTCTATTTCAGTAACTTCTGGCTTATTAATTTCAGACATAAACACCTCACTTAATTATTTATTAATAAAGGTAATTTCATCTTACTGCCAAATAGCCATAAGATATTATTCAAATTAGATTCTTACTTCAACCGAATATTCTTAAGTTTACTACTTCATAGACGGTAAAGCACCGCGAGTACTAAGCGTAAACTATTAATAAGAATGGCTAGTGATTATGATATTTCCTCATTTATCTCCAATAGATTGGCATTGTGAAAACTCCATAAAAAAACCTGTCGGAGCAGGTCTATTGTTTTTCTTAGTAAATGGGTTCATACGCTTACATGATTAAGCAGTCTTAATTCCCGCTCATTTAGACACTGAAAAGAGTCTTCTACGATATGAACAAGTTTATCCAAGAGCCTATCAATACGCGAGTGTGCATCTGGTATCACCACGGCCACGACCTGATAATGATTTTCATAATACCAATGTTGGGCATAAACCAGATAATTGTCACTTTTCCTGTTGTGTAGCATCATATTTGCCGGCCACGGTTTTTCATTCAGAGGAAGAATATGTAACTTCCATATTCCTGATTCCATAGCCTGCATGTTGCGCTCAAAACGCCCTTGGCATCCAAGCCAACCAGACACCTCTTCTGCCCCACTCAAATATTTAGCCAACATGGTTGCGTAATCATGAGCAGCCGCATTGAAAAGTAGATCTTCCGCCACGCTGACGTAAACCATATACCTAACCCCACACAGGTAATGGAATACCGAGCTTTTTATGCGAGAGATTCACCAACTCTTTATAACTTTCCGCGTCGGCTTTCGGTGTATATTCACCTGCATTAACTGGCAAGTACTGCTTTAACGTTGTTGCAATACGCAATAAAACGTTTCTATTATTTGCAAAAACCCTCAGCGCTCTCTGAGAATGCGTTTGGAATAGCTTGACATGCGGTCCCCATGCAGGCGAAGACTCCGCAAGAATATAACTTAATTTCAAGAGATGGAGTTGGCTCGTGGCGATTTTTGCAGCGGATTCGTAGCGCTCGACTACATCACGAATATCTATACCTGGTTCGATCCCGTCACGGTCAATGGTTTCAAGTAATTCAATACCAATTTGGGTATTCTCTTTCAGGTAGGCAAGCGCCATTTTAGATTCAGAAAAATATGACATCACCTCTTGAGCAGTCAGCATTTTTTGCTCTGCTCTGTCTTGCACCAATTGCGTAATCGGAGCAGAAAGATACTCTGGCAATTTTGCTAACTGATTAATGTCTGGAAGTGGAGTTAGCAACGTTACTAACGTTGTCATTCCTACTGTCATGTGAACCCCCTTTGATCTATCTGTGGGATAAATATATAGGAGTACAGTATACACATCGCTTTCCGCACTACCTTACATTTATTCTGCATCCTTGCTTATCAAAGCACAATCAGATTTACTAGGATCTAACGTCTCTTTCCTATAAGAAGCATTCTTTGCCATTCAACTTGCAACACCAAACTTAGAATTTACCAGCCAAACCGGGACATTATCTTCCGGTTTTAAATTACTCCCCATCACTCCCGGCAGGAAAATTACTGGGATCACTTTAGAAGGCGACCTGAATATGTTGTTATAATCAGGTCACTATGATAATAATTACTATTCTCATGTTATCCAATAGATTATCGCTGTTCCAATCTCATCACTCCTTTTTAAATCTCAATTATCCCATCACGATAAAGAAGAATAATTCTCATTCATGCCATACGAATAATAAGACAGCCAATAACATCAATAAAACCATAGCAACATTCCTTCCTCACTGAGAAAAGTATAATCACGGCTCTCACCCATATAGCCAAACATCTTCATCGGAATATCTGTAGTGATATTTATCCTGACAGCTAGTCTGTTAACGAAAACAGTTAACAGTTACGCTATTTCCTCATTTATCTCCAATCGCATGCATTATTCCGTTATCAGGTCATCGTCATTTACCGCTGATATTGTCCTGTGACTACCCGGCTTTACCGCAAAGATATTTTTCGGTAATTTAAATCCGCGCAGTTTTAATAATGCCAGCGGCCCTTCGCCCAGTTCTGTGCGTAAAATCCAGGTCAACGGTAATCCATCCGGGGCAGTAAATATCAGGCGGTAACGGCTTTCATCCAGCCTTTCCGCTTTCGCCCGCGCCAGCCAACGGATCAGCCCCCAGTTTCCCTGGTAATCACCGAACAACCGCGCCCCGGTATTGACACTGGTCCACATCAGCGTCACCCCCGGTTCATCGGTCTCGCCCGGCCAGCGAAAACTCTGCCAGCTTTCCATCTGGTTAAAATAGCGCAATTGCTGTCCATCTATCGTCAGGTCGGTTT